>JAHHIA010000003.1 GCA_019359045.1 Scytolyngbya sp. HA4215-MV1 | reverse complement strand
AAGTGATGCATGAGCGCAATGCTCACAACTTCCCCTTGGATTTGGCGGCGGGTGAGGCTGCGCCTGTGGCGCTGACGGCTCCGGCGATCAACGGCTAATTGTCGAACTAAGAGCTGATTGATTGAAGAGCGCTCTCCACTGGGGGAGCGCTTTTTCGTTGGGCTAAACTCCTGCAAAAAGCAGAATCAGACTGAAAATGTAACGGTTTGCAACGTATAATGAGAATGATTAAATATTAAATCGATCTAAAGAAACGACATGCGAGTTGCGATCGCGGGTGCAGGTTTGGCAGGGCTTGCCTGTGCAAAGTATTTGACCGATGCAGGACACACACCCATTGTTCTGGAAAGTCGTAATGTTCTGGGTGGTCTAGTCGCCGCCTGGAAAGATGAAGACGGTGACTGGTACGAAACCGGCTTACATGCCTTTTTCGGAGCCTATCCCAATA
This sequence comes from Scytolyngbya sp. HA4215-MV1, assembly GCA_019359045.1. Classification (GTDB taxonomy): domain Bacteria; phylum Cyanobacteriota; class Cyanobacteriia; order Leptolyngbyales; family Leptolyngbyaceae; genus Scytolyngbya. The sequence continues at coordinate 605,689 of JAHHIA010000003.1, read as the reverse complement.
TGCTTCAGTTGTTAAAGGAACTGGGCATCGAAGATCGACTTCAGTGGAAGCAGCACACGTTGATTTTCAACCAACCTGAAAAACCAGGGGTGCTCTCTCGCTTTGATGTACCCGACATTCCGGCTCCCTTTAACGTCATTGCATCCATTCTGCAGAACAACGATATGTTGACCTGGGAGCAAAAGATTCGCTTCGCGATCGGGTTAGTGCCAGCGGTTGTGCGTGGACAAAAGTATGTCGAAGAGATGGACAAATATTCCTTGCTGGAATGGCTAGAACGTCAGGGCATTGACGAACGGGTCAGCTCAGATGTTTTTATCGCTGCGTCCAAGGCGCTGACCTTTATTGAGCCAGATAAGGTCTCTGCAACCATTATTCTCACCGCGCTCAATCGTTTCTTGCAAGAACGCTATGGCTCTAAGATCGCGTTTTTAGATGGGTCGCCAACCGAACGCCTGTGCCAACCGATCGTGGACTATATTACTGATCGAGGCGGCGAAGTGCACCTCAACAAACCGCTGAAAGAAATTTTGCTGAATGCTGAGGGTACGGTTCGGGGCTTTCTGATTCGTGGGTTAGAGGGTACTGCTGATCAGGTGATTGCAGCTGATGCGTATGTTTCGGCAATGTCGGTCGATGTATTCAAAGCGCTCATGCCTACCCCCTGGAAAGAAATGAATTTCTTCAAAAAGTTAGATGGGTTGGAAGGAGTGCCTGTGATTAACTTGCACTTATGGTTCGATCGCAAACTGACTGACATCGATCAGTTGCTTTTTTCACGATCGCCGTTACTCAGCGTTTATGCTGATATGAGTGTTACCTGTCGCGAATATGCTGATCCCGATCGCTCTATGTTAGAGCTGGTATTGGCTCCCGCTAAAGATTGGATTGACAAATCTGAAGAAGATATTCTAAAGGCAACAATGAGAGAGTTAGAAAAACTCTTTCCAGCGCACTTTGGCACCGAAAATCCAGCTAAACTGCGAAAGTACAAAATCGTCAAAACTCCCAGATCGGTCTATACCGCGACTCCAGGACGACAAGCCTACCGTCCTGATCAAGTTACACCGATCAAAAACTTCTTTTTAGCAGGCAGTTATACCATGCAGCGTTATCTTGGCAGTATGGAGGGGGCTGTACTTTCTGGTAAGCTTACAGCGCAGGCAATTGTGAGCAATCAGCAGTCCAGCGACGTTCGCAAAGTGGCAGACTATCCTCCGCCCACTCCAGTTATGTCTGGAAATTAGCGTTTCCTTGCAAAGGGTTGGTTTTTGAGCCATCTCTGCTGGTTTAATTGAAGATCATTCTTCCGCTCACTGAGTTCTGCCCAAATTTGCACATTGTAAATAGCTGAACGCTCTCTGGCATAGGCTATTTGCTGAACTGTTACCCTCCAGTCTGTACCGCATGCTGCAACTGCCTGATTCTTCTTTCGCGAGAACGTTGGCTTCCGTCGAGGATGCCTACGAGCATTGTCGCCAGATTACAGCAAAATATTCCAAGACCTTTTACCTGGGAACACTCTTGATGCCCGAGGAAAAGCGTCGGGCAATTTGGGCGATCTATGTTTGGTGTCGCCGCACCGATGAATTGGTGGATGGTCCCCTGGCTGAACTGACGACGCCTGAAACGCTGGAACGCTGGGAAAAACAGCTAGAATCGGTTTTTTCGGGACATCCAGTTGATGACTTAGATGTGGCTCTGGTGGATACCCTAGAGCGATTCCCGATCGATATCCAGCCATTTCGAGACATGATCGCTGGACAGCGGATGGATTTATATCGATCTCGCTACGAGACCTTTGATGAGCTAAGACTTTACTGCTATCGAGTTGCGGGGACTGTGGGCTTGATGTCTACTGCCGTGATGGGTGTAGATACAACTCCGCATACAGCACCATGGGATCGCCACCCGGAATCGTTAATTGATCCCGTGAGCGAAGCGATCGATCTAGGAATCGCCAACCAGCTCACCAATATTCTGCGTGATGTTGGCGAGGACGCTCGCCGTGGTCGCATCTATATTCCCCTAGAAGACTTGGCGCGGTTTGACTACACGGAACAGGATTTGTTCAACAATGTGGTGGACGATCGCTGGCGCAAGCTCATGCGCTTTCAAATTCAGCGGGCACGCAAATTTTATACGAGTGCTGAAAAAGGGATTCGTGCCCTGAGTGAAGACGCACGTTGGCCCGTTTGGTCAGCGCTCATTCTATACAGCCGCATTTTGGATGTGATTGAACGCAACCAATATGACGTGTTCAATCGTAGAGCCTATGTTCCGGGTCTCAGCAAAATGTTTTGTTTACCCACTGCCTGGCTGAGAGCCAAGGTCCTTTAAAAACTGCTTTTAGAGAATCGCTCTTGTCAGGATCTCAAGCCAGACGGAACAGTGATTTACAGCAATTTTTGGACGAGTCAGCCATAGTTCAGTGGATGAGTAGGATGGGCTCGAGTGTGACTTATGCCCATCAAAACGGCTGTGAGAAAATATCTGAGGGTTTAATGATGTGTGAGTCGAGGCGCGCGCCCGGTTAGCCCAGTCATCAGGCGCAGAGCCAGGACTCTAAGCAGGCGAATGGTCTGTAGCGCCCTTAGCCCCAGGCGGCGAATGACCACCACGGGTAGCCAGTTGTTGGAAAAGCAGCGGTTCAGAAAGTCGGTAAAGCCCAAAATGAGTAGGGTTTCCCATTTGCGCCAGTGCTCGTAGCGCTGCAAGGTGGATAAACTCCCGATATCCAAGCCCCGCTGGTAAGCAGTCAACAAAACCTGTGCCAGGGCAGCCGCATCCCGAATTCCCAAATTCAACCCCTGTCCACCTACCGGATGGCAGCAGTGGGCTGCATCTCCAATCAGCGCCAATCGGGGCAGGACATAGCGAGCGCTATGCATCAGTTGTACAGGAAAAAGATAACGCTGACCTGCTAGCGACAAACGCCCCATTTGGTTACCGTAGCGTTTACTCAGTTCTTGTAAAAATTGCTTATCATCCAACGCCACCAAGGCTTCTGCTTCCTGGCGAGGGGCAGTCCAGACAATGCGACAACGGTTTTCGGGTAGGGGCAAGATAGCAAACGGGCCACTCCTCCAAAAGCGCTCGTAGGCCGTATCTTGGTGAGATTTCTCTGGCTGAATCGTTGCCACAATGCAAGATTGCCAGTAGTGCCAACCATGGGTTGAAATCCCTGCCTGCTGGCGAATGGGCGATCGGGATCCATCCGCAGCAACCACGAGCCGGGTACGTAAAATTCGTACCTCTCCCTGAATTTGCACCGTAATCTGAGTAAAGTCGCCTTGCTCCAGGGTTTGGGTTACTGTTGCCGGACAGAGATACCGCACGGTTTGAGACTGGCTCAGAGATTCCTGAAGGGCTTGCAATAAAACAGAGTGTTCTGCCACATAACCCAAGGTCTCCGTTCCCAAATCGCTGGGCAAAAACCGAACGACATGAGGGTAATCCGCATCTGACAGTCGAATCTGGCGAAATGTTGCGATTTTGGGCAAAATGGTGTTCCAAACCCCAATATCCCGGAAAATTTTTTCTGAAAGTAAAGAGATTGCATAGGCTTGCTCTTTTGCCACTGCAACAGAGTGAGGTTGCGCTTCTATCAAAGCGATACGCAAGCCAGAGTCTTGGAGGGCGCAAGCTAGCGTCAACCCAACAATACCACCGCCCACAATCACTAAGTCATAATCACAAGACAAATCGGCTAACTGCTGGGGCAGCATTGCCCTGAAGAGAACATCATTGGGATCTGCAACCTTATTTTTGATCAAGCTCATTTCAATCAGCATCCGCGATCGTAGATGTCTTCATTTTTACTTGAAATGCTGAGCCTATCAACCTCATGAGATAAGAGTGGTAGGGCAATCGCCCGATCGGATGAGCCTTGTGGGTGAAGTGGATCAAGGGTTGCGACTCGTATCTTATGAATGTATGGAGCACAGCTTCATGAGGGAATCGAATGGGGGCATCTCGATTCCCTCATGGTTTACCTGATAAATGTCGAGCACAGGGGTAGAGTTCTATCCCTGCTTTTTTATGCCATGCTGACCGACATCAGTTCTTCTGCCATTTCGAAGTTAGCCGTGACAGTTTGGACGTCGTCCAGATCTTCCAGCGCATCCATGAGCCTGAGCAATAGTCGAGCCTGATCGGGGTCAGTGACCTCGATCGTGTTTTGCGGAATCCAGCGCAATTCCACCTGATCGACGCTATAGCCGCGTTCTTTCAAAGTTTGACTGAGAGTCTCCAGGTTCTCAATTTGCGTAAAGACCTCAGCCGCCGGAGTGTCCTCCACTTCAGTAATTTCGTAGGATTCAGCGCCGCCTTCCAGCGACGCTTCTAGCAGAGCATCTTCATCCAACTGAAGGGTTGCTGCCGATCGCTCCCGTCGTCGAGAAGACTCTGTTACAGCAAAAGAAAGCATCGCTACACCCTTTTGCTCAAACATCCAGTTGACACACCCGGTTTCGCCCAAATTGCCGCCATTCTTGCTAAATGCTGCCCGCAGATCGGCAGCCGTGCGATTGCGATTATCGGTGAGGGCTTCGATGAGTACAGCCACACCGCCAGGTCCATAGCCTTCATAACGAATGGATTCTAGTGCAGCGCCATCGGCACCCAACTTGCCAGCCCCTTTGGCAATCGCCCGATCAATATTGTCATTGGGGATACCTGCGGCTTTGGCTTTTTCGATCGCGGTTCGCAGTTGAAAATTGGCATTTGGGTCAGGCACACCACTCCGAGCAGCCACAATAATCTCTCGCGAAATCTTAGTAAAAACCTTCCCTTTAACCGCATCCACCCGGGCTTTTTGCCGTTTAATATTTGCCCACTTACTATGTCCTGCCATACCGTTGTCTACCGTCTGATTTCATCCAGTTTCGTCCGCACTGCCTGAATATCTTGCCACATCAGCCACTTGGGACTACCTTTTTCACGTGAAGCGTTGCGCAATAGATAAGCCGGATGAAAAATGGGCATACATAGGCGATCGTTCCATTCCATCCATTGACCGCGAATTTTAGTGATCCCGCGCTTATCACCTGTTAACCCTTTTACGGCAGTTGCCCCAGTTAATAAAATAATCTTGGGATCAACCATGCGGATTTGTTCCATCAAGTAGCCTTTACAAGCCTCCGATTCGTCCGGTGTGGGAACGCGGTTGCCTGGAGGGCGACACTTTACTACATTGCAAATGTAGGTATCTTGTTCAGTCAAATTGACCGATGCTAGAATTTTCTCCAAAAGCTGACCCGCTTTGCCCACAAAGGGTAAGCCCGTTTCATCTTCGTTTTGCCCTGGTCCCTCGCCCACAATCATGATTTCAGCATGTAAGTTGCCACGACCCACCACAGCGTTGATGCGGCTGGCACCCAAATCACAACGCTGGCAGCTTTTGCAGTGGCTCGCCAGTTCATCCATGGTTTTGTAGACGCCAGGGGTAATGGGTACCTTGGCGCTGGTTGGAATTTGATCAAAATCCATTGCCTGAGCAGAGATAGGGTCAGGTGAGGATAGATTAAAGAGGCTAATTTGCTCTTCGCTAGACATGAAAAAATTGAGTAAAGAGTCTGGCAAGAATACCTGAAAAGCTTTCTCCAAAGAAACCTTCTTAGGCAGTCGAAAACATCCACCAAAACCAAGCAGAGTGGGCTGAGTTCAAGTCCTCATTTTATAGCGATTCTTGGAGGATCGCGAGGACCAGTTTGGAGCGTGTCTTTTGAAGGAGAAGCATGTGAGCATCGTGATTCGGTTGCTGAGATGTTCACAATTCCAAAAGCACTTTAATCTCGCTATGAGAACGCAGATTCAAAATCCAAAATCCAAAATGATATAAAAATCAGGCATGATGGAGTTGATCCCACTGCGTATGGCTGGAGGAAGCGATGTCCCCTTTTCCGCGCTTCCGTAATTCTGATTCGACGGTGCTGTTTGCCGATCGCTGGGAAGCAGGCGAAAAGCTCGCTCAAGTCATTCAAGCTGAGCTAGAAGAATTGCGATCAGCGCAGTCCGCGGTGCCGCCCATCGTCTATGCATTGCCGCGCGGCGGTATCCCCGTTGCCGAACCGATCGCTCGGCAACTCCAATGTCCATTAGATTTAATTGTCTCAAAGAAAATTACGCGCCCAGACAACCCAGAATTGGCGATCGGAGCGGTTACCTCAGATGGATATGTTTTGTGGGCAGACGCTTATACTGAAGGCAACGATCCCCTGATGCTTTGGGCGGAGGCGCTGAGTCATGCTCAGAAAAAAGCGCAGATGCAGTTAGCCAGGTTTGCACCGAGTTGTCCTCAGGTAACTGCGAAGGGAGCGCTCGCTTTGATTGTCGATGATGGCATCGCCACGGGGATGACGATGGCAGTTGCCGCCCAAGCCCTGCGTGACCAGCATCCTGCTGAGATTTGGATTTGTGCTCCGGTAGCTCCCGCTAGTTTAATGCCATTTTTGCGTCATTGGAGCGATCGGGTATTGGTTTTAGAAACGCCAGAAGTTTTTTATAGCGTTAGCCGTTTCTATGCAGAATTTACTCAAGTGGAGACAGAGATTGCGATCGCATACCTACAATCTGCAAACCGCTGAACTCAATGCTTCTCGACATATCAAAGGCAGCTTTCGGTTGTCCAAGTCTGGGAACCCCGGTCTTGCCAGCAGACTTGTTGTTGACCTGCCCAAACCACTTGCCAGCGAGCCTCTGATGTGAGATTGGGCTGGAACTCAAGCCGATAGCGGATTCCCCGCACCGAATCATCTGACAGGTTCATTTTTGTCAGAATGACAACGGGGCGATTGGGATCATGCTGATCGACCCCGATTGTTTCCTGATAATTGCCTTCGTCTTTTTCTTGGGTACCAAAGATTGCCAGGGCGATCGCTTTGGGGTCAGATCCGCTCAACTTTGCTCTCTCAGAAATTTGCATCAAATCCAGCGATCGATACTGCTGGCGTTCATTCAGAAAAGAGGGAGAAGCAGTTGGAGGATGCTGAGTTGGGCGATTTTGGGCAGAGCTTGGGCGTCTATTGGTTGAAATGCCTGGTTGCACCGAAGCTTGCGCTTTCAAAGCGGTCAAGCACCCACAGCTCAAAAAAACCAAGCTAGCCCCTAACGTGAGGGGCGCGATCGTCGGTTTCCAGGAATTCATAAAACTTCGCTCCAATCTGCTTCAATCTTGAGTGAATTAATTCTATTGAGGTAGGCATGATTTTCTCGCTTGGCAAGGTGAACCAGCTTGCTGAAGAGAAATCTGTCTTCAACCCTCCTCTATTGCTTTACGACGCTCCAATGTAGATTTCAGGAGAGTCCTGTTGACAAGTCGTTGACAAGTTGCAATCTGACTCAACAGGCTTTTTCTAAGCCATTTTCACATTACAACTGGGCTGAAAGACGAGCTGAATAGCCCGATCGTTCCAATTGCCTGTTAACGAGTCACGATCACCAGAGTGCCAGATTTCACTTTCGGAAATAATTCTTCAATATCTTTGTTGTACATCCGCACACAGCCGTGAGAAGCTGCTCTACCCACTGATTTGGGGTTTGGTGTGCCGTGGAGACCGATCGAATTTTTGCCGTTTGACCAAAAACCAATCCAATACTGTCCCAGCGGATTTTCAGGATCTCCGCCGGGAATAATATCCCCATTAAATGGATTTTTCCAATCAGGTTTGTGGATTTTTTGGAGCACCTTAAATTGACCCACTGGCGTTTCCCAACCCGCACGCCCCACTGCAACCGGATAACGATTGAGTAAAACTTCACCTTGAAAAACGGAAAGCGTTCGCTTCGATAAACTAATTTCTAAGCGCAGCGGTATTTCATCAGTTGCAAGAATTTCGTCTGATGATTGTAGCCTGGGTAAAGATGGCGAAGTCAATTCGATCGCCTGCACAGGCACAGGCATTAATTGGATGGACAAAATGAGCCCAATTGATGCCAACGCTGACAGGCATAAACGCTGAATCAAAGACGCGCTTTTAGAATTCGTGGGCTTACTTTTTCTCGACTTGCATAGAGATCCAAATTTGTGCGAACCCCCGAAAAGGCTGCGGTAGACAGTCGGTTTAGGTGATGGCTTGGGCATGGGAGATCGTAGGTGCAAGTGACCGAGAAGATGAGAATTTTCTATAAATTTAAACAAATCTCCAAGGAGAATGCCAGACATCTTTATTAAAGCTTCCAGCTAGGCGTTTGAATCACCCTTTTTAGTGGCTATCTTGCAGACTGGCAGACGATAACCTATCCCCCTATCGGATGATTTTTAGGATTGCTCTATCGCTCAGTGGGACAAATTTTATTCTACTCAGTAAACTCATAGAATCCACTCCCCTGATCTCGATCAACGCTAGAGTTAGTACAAAAATATGGATTTTTAGGAACTAACGACTCTGCTGGTAGCGTTACTCTTTTCATAGATCAACATACGAGGTGAATTTAACAGGATAAATCACGGATTTTGCGCCTGACAGATTGGCCATTTTACTTTGAGTGGCGCTCCGTTTTACGACTAGATCGTCCACCTGAGCCGATCCAGCGATCCGAGCGAACAAATCTCTAAAATCTAGCGGAGTGATTTCAGGAATTGTAAAGTGGGTGAGTGAAGCACCCGGTTAGATTCAGTCCGATCGATTGGGAAAAACTCATTTTTTTGGAATTCACATCCCGACAATAGAAACATTAAATTCGTATTGCTGAAAATCAAATAAAGAGGCATAATACTGGTTATTAAGTTGCAGGAATATCACTAATATTTAGATAGAGTGCGAAAGGTAAAGCACAAAGGGTAAATCATGAAAGGTAAAGTACAAACAGTCAGGCACAAAGTTGACCTGCTGTCTGTGATCAATACCGTAATGTGGATAACCTGCTGAGTCCTTATTGCAACTTTTATCTGAGTCTAGATGGGAAAGTTTCTATTTTTGCGATCTGTTTTGGAAATTGGACAGACATGGTCAAATCAATTTCCAGGGCAGATTTTTCCCATTCAGGTATAGCGATCCTATTTGGATTGTGAGAGAGGTTTCCTTTAGGAATCTTTTTCGCAAGCCCTTCATCTTCAACCAACGATTCAGGGCTGCTATATGACAAATTATGAAGCGAAGCCAGTGAGGAAATCATGGAAACATTAGCATTTGTTCACTCTTGTGGTGCCTACGAAGATCAAGGCTTGGAACTTGAACTAAAGTCTTTTGAAGAACTTGGTTTGACCATTCCAAACTCGGCCTGGATCGGGCTTGCCGGGACAGCGGTTGCATTATCGATTCTGAATACGGCTCCCGATGCCCATGCCGCAGTGAAGCGCGGTGATGCTTGCAAAGAAGTGGTGGATATTCAGGAAGCTCTGATTGACAACGGTCATAATCCGGGTGGGGTTGATGGCGTATTCGGTGGTCAAACTGAGTATGCAGTTTTAAAGTTCCAACAAAAGAAGGCAATCAAGCCTGCTGATGGCATCGTAGGCGTAAAGACAGCTGAGTTGCTGGGTTTGGGAGATGCGAGCAATGCCAACAGCCCTTATCTACCGAATAAAACCTGCAAGAGCACGGGTAATACTGGTAACCCGGGTAACCCGGGTAACAGCGGAGGAACCAGCAGCACAGACAAGCCTGGAACCTATACGGTCACTGCCAGCAATGGGCTATATATCCGGTCTCAAGCCAGTTCCTCGGCTTCTATTCTCGGTACTTTAGGCTATGGACAGACGGTGAAGGTAACCGACAAACGCAAGACTGCGAATGGTATTACCTGGGCACAACTGACAGATGGCGGTTGGGTTGCTGCAAACTACCTGTCGGTGGGCGGTGGCAATAATTCAGGAGGAGGCACCGGGAGTGGTAGTGCAGGTACCTTTACAGTCGTGGCCAGTAGTGGACTGTTGCTACGTTCTGCCCCGACTGTCAACTCGGATGTGCTAGGTAGCTATGGCTATGGAGAGACCGTCTCAGTGACGACGAAGAGACAAAGTGCAGATGGATATACCTGGGCACAAGTTTCAGGCGGCGGTTGGATTGCTGCCGACTATCTCACTGCGGGTGGTACTAGCACCCCAGGGGGAGGAACTGGCAGTGGTAGTACAGGCACCGCTGGCACCTTCACGGTGGTGGCAAGTAGCGGTTTGATTTTGCGGTCAAGCCCATCTCTCGCCGGTGATTCGATCGGGAGCTATGGCTATGGAGACACGGTTTCGGTTACGAGTGCTCGTCAGTATGCGGATGGTTATACATGGGCACAGGTTTCGGGCGGTGGCTGGGTTGCCGCCGATTATCTGACCGTTGGTGGAGGTGATTCGGGTGGTGGTACAGGCAGCGGCAGTGCGGGCACCTACACGGTAGGCGCAGGCAGTGGTCTGGTTGTGCGCTCTTCCCCCAGCGTTTATTCGGATGCGGTGGGTAGCTATGGGAATGGCGATGCGGTTTATGTAACCAGTGCTCGTGCTTATGCCGATGGCTATACCTGGGCACAACTGCCAAGTGGTAACTGGGTTGCTGCTGATTTTCTTTACTAGCTCCTGTCTGTTTTGGGTGTTGCTGATTCCAAGGATGAATTGGCAATAGTTATGAATTGAAACTTCGTCTAATTCATACGGCTATCCAGCACTGTTTCCTTTTGGGAAGCAATTCTCATTGAATCTTTAGAAAAAGGATGCCTGCCATGGCATCCTTTTTCTTCTCGTTTGTCGAGGAGAAAGATGGCATTGGATAGCGCGAACGCTAAGGGGTCGGCACAACGGTTGGATTGGGAGAGTTGTCTAGCGAGAAATTGAGAGGATCTGGGGCAGTACTGGTTTCGATCGGGGTTTTAGCGGGGACGATCGCCTGTTGTGCCGTAGTAGTTCTTTGCCAGAGAATTCTTGAGACTTCTGCACGCGTCAACCCTGGACGGATCAGCTCTCGACCCGTTTGATCTTTGCCGTAGAAGAGTTGAATCACTGCCTTATCGACCGCAGAAAATTCGGTAACATCATTCCACTCTTGATAAAAAATGCTGTCTGCATATTGTTCTGAATCTTGCAACAGTCCCAGAGACTGAGTCAATTCTTCTCGAATAATGCTGGAGCGCTCTTTCTGCGAAACATTGGTTGTGGTGACTAAAATTCTGGCTTTGGTGATGGTGTCTCCACTCCACCATACCCAGGCAAAACCAGAGTTGAGGGGGCGATAGTTGGGTTCAATTTGCTTGAATTTATATTGAGGTGCAAAATAAATTTCGATGTTGGGGTTGCGATCGACGATTTCAAGATTTAGCCCGGTCAACTGTTTCAGTTCATTCACTACCTGGTTGAGCGTTGCCTCATCTGCTGCTGTAGGAGTACCATAGGTTCGGTTGACATAAATCCTAATTGGTTGATTGATATCCCACTTTCGAACTCTAGCATTGGTTGAACCATATTCTGATCCCAGCGCCACTTCTAGAAAATAGCGATTTACTTCATCCGCACTATAAGTCGTGCGTCGAGCTGCTACCGGGTGAGAATTGAATGGTGAATTTAGACTCAATCCTGATAAAAAATTAGCCATTTTAACCAAATCTTCCCGCACATAGCCTTTCAACGGGATTTGTGAACCTGCCAGTGTTGGACAATTGAGGCTGATTTCATACCAATCATACGAATCATTAAGACCCCGGACTTTGTTGAGAACATCAACCTGGTCTCCCACACCCCCTCGGCAAACAATCTTAGATTGTGGATTGGTCGAAGGTTGAGTCCGGATGTTGATTTTGCTGTTAGGGTTACTTGCCGTCAGAAAGGCTTGTCGGCTGGAGGTAGGATTTGCCACCGCCAGAATGGGAACTGTGAGGCTTGCTCCCAAAATACATAAGCAGCCCACCCGAATCAAAATATCCCTAACTTTCATGCGTCCGGTTCCTTATGTTATGAATAGCCTAACGGATGAGGATCATTGTCTGTACGTTGATCCAAAATCCATGAATGGGCGATCGCGTTAAAAATCAGTTCCTACAACTTTTCAATGGATTAGGCGCAATGCCCTGTCAGAGCAAGGAAATTTTGCCCCGCAGTATCCGCAAATCAAGAAGATTTTCAGTTAGAAATTTTCAGGAGAAACCAAATGGGAAGATTTCTATTCGCCCCATCTTCCAATCGCTAGAGACTCCTGTGGCAATTGTGTCTTTCTGAAAATGATGAATTGCTGGCAGCAAGAGTTCCCAGTCGGACATGAAGTCAATAATACAAAGATACTATTTGACTAACAACTTCTCCACCGCATTGAAGGTGTAATTAAAAACGCTTTCAGTTCATCCCACGATTTCCCATGGGATCAGGATAGTTTGATAGACACTCGCAATTTGGAGGAGGAAAGGAATTCCTAAGGACGCAATTTGAATCTATTGGGGGAGCGACGTTAAAATCTCACTCTTGGAGAAGAGCCACTTTTTGGCATCAGGCAATCTTAAATTTAACCAAATGGCATAGCGTTGAGGTGAGGCAGTTGCCACTACAGAAAGCCCCTGCTCATTCAATTCGCAAGCCTTTTGATACGCCTTTAACCGGTCTTTAGGTGCAAATTCTGTCACCAATCCGTAAATTTCAGAGTCGTACCGCATTCCCTGACAAACCTGCACTTCTAAACAAAATTTGAAGGGATGCACGAGTTGTTCAGCAATCAGGATGGGTAGCATAGCGGTAAATCAGAAGGAGGGTAGATGACTGTAGAATCGTTAAATATGTCGAAATATTAATTTATATCAATAACCTAACGTATATTTCACCGAGATCGGGCCTGCACTATTTAAAGTTTCAGTGATTTTTCCCTATCCATTTGGAACATTCAGCGGTAAGAGCACTTTGAAAGTAACCTGTTTGGCTTGGCTTTCTAGGTGAATGCTCCCGCTCAAGCGATCGACCAGCTTTTTGACCAGCGCCAACCCTAAACCAGTTCCCCCGTGTTGCCAGGGATCGTTGTTCGGAATGCGGTAGAACTTGTCAAAAATCCGATCTTGCTCCACAGGAGATATTTCTACCCCCGTGTTGCAAATGCTGATGAGTACAGTGCCACCTGGCTGATCCAGTTCTTCTTTTTCAAGCACCTGGGCGAAAAGCGTGATGTTTTCTCCAGAGGGCGTATATTTGCAAGCATTTTGCAACAACTCGCTCAAGATCCGTTCCATTGAAGAAAGATCAGTCGTCATGGGGGGCAGTTGAGCGGGGAGATGCAGGATCAAGTGTTGCTGCTGGTTTTGAGTCCGTTCGCTAAACGGTTCTGCAATACGAGAAATGAGCGTGGTCAGATTGATGGGGGTGAGGGTCAGGGGGGTCGCTTCGGCATCCAAACGAGTCAGATCGAGCAAATCATTAATCAGGTTGATTTCTCGCTGACATTCATCTTTAAGGATTTGAAAATAGCGATTGACGGGGGTGGCAGTATCGTTCAGTACGCCTAATCGTTTCAACCCAATTTCTAGCATTTGGGTTGCCATTTTGATATTGGTTACAGGAGTGCGTAGTTCGTGCGGTACGGTACTGAGAAAGTCGTCTTTCAGGCGGTTGAGCCGTTCTAGTTCTTGCACCTGAGCTTGAGATGCTTGATAAAGGCGGGACTGGCGTAGGGCGATCGCGCATTGGTTCGCGACTTGTTGAACCAGACGAACTTCCTGGTCGTTGAAGTTCGCCAGTTTGGGTTTAAAGAGCCACAAATCGCCCAACACTCCCTGATCATCCACAATTGGACAACCTAATGTTACCAGGCGATAGTTCGTGCTCAAATGACTTGTAGAGACAGGATACAACAAACAGAACTGGATTGCTTTGCCTTGCAAAAGTTGCTGGTAGAGTCCGGCTAACGGCTCCAAGCTGACAGTCACGCCTGTGAGCGAGACAAAGTCTGACGATCGTAGGTGTTCGTAGCAGATAGTTGTGGTGTTTTGCTCTAAATCATAGAGCGCCGCGTTGCAGCAGTTGACGAACAGTCCATTTGCTAGCTCTGCAACTGCGGTTTGCAAGATTTGGCGTTCATCCAGGCTATCGCGCACCTTATCAGTAATACGTTTGAGTAATGCCTCAAAATTCAATGCCCTTTGCAAATCAGCCGTGCGTTCTTGCACCTGATTTTCCAAGGTTAAGTTTAGCCGTCGAACTTGCTGATATAGCTCAGACTGTTGCAGCGCAATGCCAACTTGGGTTGCTAGTTGTTGGAGCAAGGCAATTTCCCAGGTTTGCCAGTGTCGAACTGTCGAGCATTGGTGGACAATTAACAACCCCCAAAGAGTTTCTCGCTGAAAAATGGGAATGACGAGATTGGCTTTGACCTGAAATTTTTCCAGAAACTCGATGTGGCAGGGTTGAGTGCTCGAGTTGTAAATGTCTGATTTGACAGTGACTAATCCTTGTCGGTATTGCTGGATGTAGTTTTCTGCTAAACAAAAATCAATGATGTTGCGGTGGAGGAGCGGCATCCAGCCTGAAGCGACGGACTCTTCAACTACGGTGCCACTCAGGTTGGGCTCAATACGGTAGATCAATACCCGATCGGTTTGCAGCAAGTGTCGCACTTCTGAAACCGTGATTTTGAGAATTTCGTGCAGTTCTAGCGATTGGCGAATCCGTTGGGAAATTTTGCCTAGAAGCCGTTCACGATCGGCTTGCTGTTGCAAGGCTTCTTCAGCTTGTTTGCGATCGGTAATATCTTGTACTATGCCGAAGAGTCGGATGATATTTCCGACAATATCAAATTCTCTTTCTCCTTTCGTTGCCAGATAGCGAATCGAGCCATCTTGCCGGATGATTCTAAAGTGTGTTGAAAAAATATCATCCACCTGCGCGGTTTGCCGCAAGCGAGTTTGAATCAATGCCCAGTCAGCCGGATGGCAGCGCCGCAGAAACTGTGCCAGCGTAGGTTCTGGTTGAGTTGGGTCAAAGCCACAAATGTGGAAGACCTCTTCTGACCACAGGAGCTTGTGTGTGATGACATTAAATTCCCAATTTCCCAGATGAGCCACCCGTTGGGCTTCTCGTAGTTTCGCTTCATTGCGCCGGAGTTGTTCTTCTGCCTGACGACGTTCGGTAATATCGTGGTCAACAATGGTCACCACCCAGCAATTACTTACAATATGGCGGCGAGCCGCATAGGCGGTGGAGATCCAGCGCAGGCTGCCGTCTTTATGCAAGAAACGATATTCCATCTTGAACGTTTCTTGC
The DNA here is from genome assembly GCA_019359045.1 of Scytolyngbya sp. HA4215-MV1. Taxonomy (GTDB): domain Bacteria; phylum Cyanobacteriota; class Cyanobacteriia; order Leptolyngbyales; family Leptolyngbyaceae; genus Scytolyngbya. Next base: position 590,535 of record JAHHIA010000003.1, on the reverse strand, counting down.
TCCAAGATACGCTCCAACCAGTTTAAGGCGTGTGCTTCTGCATCTTCTAGATACAGTCGCGATTGCCAAAGTTTTTTGTCTGCCATGAATTCTTGGGCAGTATAGCCAAACACCGCTTCACAACCCGAAGAAATGAAATCGTATTCAAACGTGCCATCGGCATAAACTCGTGCTCGTACAACCGCAGCAACTGCACTATCGAGAATGTCATTGAGTATGGTTTTGGATGTGTGGAGTTCATTTTCCAACTCTTTGCGATCGGTCATATCTACGGCAATGCCGCAAATGGCATAGAGTTGGTTGGCAGCGTTGTAGAGGGCAAACTTACTGACTAAGAGTGTGCGGAGTGAATCTGCAACAGGGATTACTTCCTCAAAAGTGATGGCATGATTGACTGTGAGGGCAACCTGATCCGTTGTCCAGCAACGTTCACTAGTTTCAGGTGGCAAAAGGTCGAAGTCAGTGCGCCCCAAAAGATTTTCTCGGCACTGGTTGATCAATGTTTCGTAAGCCGGATTGACTAGTAAATATCGTCCTTCCAGATCTTTAATAAAAATTGAGAAAGGTGCACTGTTGAGAATGGCTTGCAGACGTTGTTCACTGCTTTGGAGTGCGGCTTCAGCTTGTTTACGATCGCTGATGTCAAGATGGGCTTGGGTCACGATCCAGGCGTTAGCTGTATCGTCCCATCGAGAAGTCATGCTAGCGGCGATCCAGTGCAAAGTCCCATCCTTGTGAGTGAATCGATATTCCATCTGAGTTTTGCGCTCGGCAAAGATTGCCTCAAACGATGGCTCAATCACCGCCGCGATATCTTCGGGTAGAATCCGTGACCACCACAGCAGGGGGTCAGCCATCCATTCAGCAACCGTATAACCAAACACATCTTCGCAACCGGGTGAAAGGTAATTGTATTGCCAGGTGCGATCGGCAAAAACATGGGCGTTGACGATCGCCGCTAGGACGCTATCCAAAACATCGTAAAGCTTTGCCTGAGAGTGTTGCAGGGCAATTTCAAGCTGTTTGCGATCGGTGATGTCGTCTGCTATCCCGACGTAGCGAACTAACTGACCAGCAGAATCAAAAATCGGGATGATATCCGCCACAATCCAATGGATGGAACCGTCATTGGGTCGAATAATTCGATATTCTCGCCGAACCGTTTTTCCTTGTTCTTGTTCAGCAAGGGAGGCAAGCAAGCCAGGCAGATCATCCGGATAAACGGTTGCCAACCAAGATTTGGCATCTCGGTAAAGACTTTCACAGGTCAGTCCCCAGATTTTTTCGTAAGCTGGACTTACGTACAGAAATTGACCGAGATCTACCGATTTAACAAAGAAAAATTGAGGAATATTTTCTGCAATCTGACGAAAGATCTCCGCACCCTCTTGTAAACCAGACTGGGAATTCGACAAGAATGTGAGGCTGGTTTCTTGCGCTTCTTCGGTGGAGAATTTTTGCTGCACCGTCTGGAGCGCAGGTGGTGTCTGGAGCGTCAATGGCACAGCACTGACTGGAGCGGGGGCGATCGCTGCCTGCCAAGTGGCAATTAACCGATACATCTCTGCGGGGTCCAAGGTTTGCAAAACATTGGCTTGCGTCACCACACCCACCAGCGCTCCCGTTGCGTCGGTGACTGCTAGCCAGAGATGTGCCTGGCGCTGCATCTGCTGATGCGCTGCCCATAACGAAGCACAGGGTTGCACAGAGGGCAATGATTGCATGACCGCTTGCGCTAAAGTCTTTTTGATGTCCAATCCAGCCAACTGAGTCTGGATGATCTCTTGCTCAGTGACGAGACCGATCGGCATGAAGATAGCTGGAGGCTCAGGGAGAACGCGACCTGAACACTGGATAAGATCGCCGGAATTGCCAATTACCACCGCTTTCAGCGAATGCTCAACCATTAACTGTATTAGTTGTGCAACAGGAGTCGTTGGGGTGACATATCCAACTTGAGTGGTCATCACTTCGCCAACCTGTCGATGTTGCAACAGTGCTTGGGGCGCCAAGGCTTGCTGCAAAGCATGGGGAGTGATTACCCCGATCGCTTGCCCCTGCTGATTGTAAACGGGCACATGCTGTTGGGTACTTTGACAAAATCGCCTTAAGACGGTGAAGCTATGCCCAAGCTCGCTTTCAGATAAGGTGGTTTGAGGAGGGGAGAGCCAATCGGCAAGGGGGGTCGTGTCCAAAGGAACGTCTGCGGCAATGGCACGGACAGCCTCACTTTCGGTGAAAATTCCCACTAATTGCGTTTGATCAACCACCAGCACACAACTGGTGGGAATCTGTCTCATTTGAGCAATCGCACTGGCAATGGCAGTCTGTGAAGGAACTATGAGCAATTGCTGCTGCATCCCTTGTCTGAAGGCATCTAGATTGGGAATAACAGCTTCGATCACTCCTCCTCCTGGAAACTCCTTGCATTTAGTTTTGATTGTAGGGCGATCGCCATCTTCATAAGGACAGAATTAGAGAAAAAAAGATCTGGCACCAGCCAATGCTTCTGTAATTTTCCTCTGATTTGGTTCTGGGGTTTCGACCCTGTAGCTTAAGCAATGGACGGTGACGACTAACTTAAGAGGTTGTTTGCTTCTCTCGTTTGCAGATTAAAGGAGTTTGAGTGCAAATTTCTGCAAACCATATTCAACGTCGATCGTCTAAACGCCAATCTTTTAGGCACTGGACAAACCTCGACTTAGAATCAACACCTGTTGAATTGTGAGCACAAATCATGTCCCGATGGTTTCTTTGCTATAGATTTTTAACGGGTCTTTATGTTGTCAGGACGAATGTATTTTTCAGGTCAAACGTTTCAATTTTAGTCGATCAATTTGTTTCTCCGATCAAAGTAAAAGCTGCCCAGTCTTTTGGATCAGGATATTGGGATTGGGTGACGAGCATTGCCTGACGCAGGGCATGGGCTTTGTCCAAACCTTTTTGTAAGTTTTGGTAGAACTGGATCATTAGGGCGGCAGTGGGAGCATCGGGAACCGCCCAGAGCGATACAACCACGCTGGGCACCCCGGCTGAGATCAGCGATCGCGATAGACCAATGACCCCATCTCCTGTGATTCTGCCACCTCCGGTATCACAGGCACTTAGTACTACTAATTCAGCAGCAAGTTGCAAATTCAGGATTTCTGCGGCGGTGAGTAAGCCATTATCGGTACCCGACGGAGCCAGCGCGATCGCGCCTGGGATACCCAAGCCCTGAAAGTCATCCAACAAACCGTGGGTTGCCAGATGGACGTGCTTTGCTTGCGCCATCTGCTGCACCACTTTGACCTTAGTGGCATTGGCTTCAATTAAGGGTTGAGTCTTTAAGATTTGAGCGATCGCAACGGCTTCTTGCTCGGCTCCAGGTAAGCTGGCGAGTTGTTCGGGCGGCTCTCCAGCTTCGACGACGACTTTTGGCATCGTAGGATTACCAACCACCAGAGCAGTCCCTTTGGCTTGCAGCGAGTTACCACTCTTTTGCCTGAGTTGATGGGTTAGATCGAGGACTTGAATCGAAGGAGCAATGGAGAGAGTGTGCTGCTCAATCAAATAGCGACCCTGGCTATCTTGCAGGGCAGCAAAGGGGACGAGAAAGAGCGATCGCTGTGGGATAAAAATGACTGGGTCAGCAGGATTTTGAGGCAGCAGATCAGCGATCGGTGCAATCAGGAGTTGATGAAGCTGGCGCAACAGTTGACTATCGATCGCACGAATGGGGGCTGCAGGGTTTGCGCCGCGTCCTCGCACCCCGATCGACTCACGACTGCTGCTGACTAGATCTGCCAGAGTCGTTTTTTGCTGTTGCCAAAGCGGATTGAGATCGACCTGGCGGAGGGTAATCGTTCCGGTGGGCTGAATCACCCAAATCAGCAGGGTCGATTCCTGCGTTTGCAGCCGATTTTGAATTTTAAATTGCTCAGACAGGATGGAATAGGTGATGAGTGTAGCATGGTGTTGCTGGGCGATCGTACGAATTTGGGCAAGGTCAGGGGGCACAGGTGCCATCGCCTGATGAGGTTGCTGAATCTGATCGGGGGTTAAGCGTCGGGTTAAAAGTTCAGCGAAGACACGCGCCCGTCCTCGTTCGGCAATTTCCAGGGCAGCTTCGGGTTGCTGTTGTGCGATCAGAACCCTTTGCAGGTTAATGTAGGGGGCATTTTGAGTTTCAAACAGAGAGACTTTATAGCCATCCCGATTACCGAGGCGCGATCGCAGGCTTTCCCAGGCTGCAATACTTTCTCGCAAGGCTTTGGCGGTGGCGGGCAGGTCTCCATTTAGCCAATGCAAAATGGCAATATTGTTTTTAACCACCCCTTCACTACGGCGGTTGGAGCGGGAGGAGGCATAGGTGAAGGCTTGCTGATAGGCGGCCAGTGCCTTGGCAATGTCACCGGTTTGGAAGTAGACCAGTCCTTCGTTGCCCCGCAGTCCATACAGAACATCGGCATCCTGAAGAAAGTTCCAGGCAATCTGCCAAGCTTGCTCATACAGGTCGATCGCTCGGTCATCATTGCCTAAAAAATAGTCTGCTCCAGCCAGATTTACCAGGGCTTCGGCTTCGGCTTTGCGATCGTGGATCTGGCGTGCCAGGGTGAGGCGTTGCTGTTGATTGCTGGCAGCTTTGGTGTAATCGCCCAGGCTGTGATAGGTCAAGCCCAGGTTTGCCAGAGCAAGGCTTTCGCCGCGCAAATCTTTGATCTGACGAGTCAGGGTCAGTTGTTGCTGCTGCAGGGCGATCGCTTTTTCGTATTCTCCCAATGCTTGATAAACCAGGCTGAGATCGCCCAGGGCTTTGGCTTCACCAGAATGATTTTTTCCGGCTTTGGCGAGTGCTAGGCGTTTTTGGTGGAATTCGATCGCTTTGACGTAGAGTTCAGCACTGTAGTAAGCGTTGCCAAGATTCCCCAGGGCAATTTCTTCATTGCGACGATCAGGATTTTTGGCACTAGTGTAATCTCGGACGAATTGCCAGTAGTCGGTAAGAGCGTCGATGCTTTCGGTGTAGAGACTGGCTTGGGCATAGGCCAGCCCCAGGTTGCCTAACAAAGTTCCTGACAGTTCAGAGTCACCGATCTGTTTGGCAGCAATCAGACCTTGCTGGTAGTTGGCGATCGCTGTGTCCCAGTCTTTTTCTAAATACGATTGCAGTCCCAGGCTGAGTAGCAGCTGGGCAGCTTTGCGGGTATCTTGGAGCGATCGGGCGGCTGCCAAATCGGATTCCAGGACTGAGGGGGGCGAATCCAGATTAAGGGATTCTGCTTGGGCAAAGTAAACCAGATTTTTGGGGCTACGAAATTGCCCTTCCCAGGGGATGGTTTGCAGCGGTTGGTAGAGGGTGAGGGCATGAGTTTGCAGTTGGGACAGGGGCGGAACTGCGGTAGTTAGAGTGTGAGAAGGAGGAAGGGGGATGGCAGTAAGAGGCTGAAGCTGCCAAGGGAGGAGGGTGAGACTGATGGGGAGGAGAAAGAGGCAAGCAAGCAGGATTGGGCTGAGTTTTCGCATGAAATTGTGTGGACGACGTAAGTGATGGGCTGGAGTTTGGCAGGCGGTGGAGCAAGATATACACATGCACCGAAGGTTTGTCGGCAACCGATCATTCAACCCAAATTTATCGCTGGTTGGCTGCCTCTTCATCCTGCTTTTCCAATCAGGTGGTCTTGTTGATTTTTTCTTACGGGAGATTGCCAAAGCACTTGCATTCCGTCGGGTACGATCGCAGCCTCAAACGACGATCGCCTAAAACGATCGCAAAATACCTTACGAGATTCAGGATGATCTCCCCGGATAACTTGTATTCTGTGAGTTCGCTCGATGCAGAGGTTTTGCGATCGTTGGTTTGCAGCGAGCACAGCCAAGCTGCAGGTTGTTGGCATAGTCATGCACCAGTTGCATTGGGTCATCTATGGCGTTCTTCACTCAGGACAGCCCTTTGTCCTGAAAAAATGTGACCGCCTGATTGCCAAAACAGTCTCTATGCGAAAGAGACGATCGTGCCCTGGAAAATTGAGGTTGTTGATTATGACGCCTGAACAGCTTGAAGCTGAAGTACAAGCACTTCCAAAAGATTCTCAGGTAATTTTGTTAGCGAAATTACTTGAGCGATTGGGGCAGGCGTTGCTGAAAAGCAGGATGATTTGGAATGAAGTTTCCAATCATTCAGCATCATTTTCATCCCGTCGCTGAGCAACGCCAAATCTGTGGGTATTGGGTTACTCTGCGGGAAGCAAGCTACCTAGACTCAACTCAACCTACGGTGAGCGGCGATCGCACTTTGAAGTTCTAGTGCATTGTGGTTGTTATGCATTGCTTTGATGTTTTAGAAAAGGGACTAAATGCATCATAAAATCGCGCTTACCTATGGGTACTCCTGCCATACGTAGGATATTGTACGCCGTTGTTATATGGAAATAAAAGTTGGGCATCAGAAAATCATCTACATACGAAAGTCCAGATAATTCTGCGTATAGCCCTTGCCCAAGCTCGAGCCGATTGAGTTCTGACAGCTTAGAATCAGCAACATTGATACTTGCCAGCAGCTCCTGAGTAGATGAAATATGACCACGCGCCTCAACTAAAGATGCGACATCGGGGTTCAAGTTGTTTGCTGACTGTCCTAAACACCACAATGCGAAGTTACGGGGCTGATTGCAAGCAAATGCTATTTGTGTGCTGAAAGGAAACATATCGGGCGCTATGCGACGCTTCAATAGGGACTCTACATCGTTTGCGAAATGACTCTCTGCCATCTCTAAAAGATGACTCAACGTATCGAGCCTAGAACTGAAGATATTTTGTAGTGCTGTGATTTTCTGATTTTCCATGCGATTTTTAGAAACACAACTTGTAAAATATAACTCGTCATTATTCGTAAATACTGTCGCGGCTAAAGGCTTCGTCTCGTAGACTCGGACTGCTCTGGGGAAATTGTAAAACCCATTCACGAAATTCCTTCGCTCGGTCGGATGGTGTTGCTCTTTACCAAAATGGAACAGACGATGCAGCTTGTCTAGACTGAAACTCAAGGTAGGCTACGAAATCAGCAATTTTTTTAAGTTGCTCATCATTTAGCTTGTCTAATTCTTTTTTAAGATCTTCTCGCAGCATAGGTCGGTTTTGAGAAAATAGACATTCTCTATTATTAGATTGAAAGTGTTCGTCTACGATCCCTCAGCAGGTGGTTTGGTTAGACAGAAGGATTCAGCCAAAGATCCCAAATTCGGAGATTAGCCAGACGAATTCAGTATAACGATCGTCCCTAGAAGAAATAGCTGGGATGTTAATTTTTTCTCACGATCGAAAGAAAGGTTTATCCCTGATTATCTTTTGTAACCCTCACGATCGCACATCCTCCTCCTACAAACACGATCATTCACAGTCAATCACTCGCTTCCAGGGCGATCGCCCATGATCGGCTTGGGCATGGACGTTCAAGCCCACCGTGGAATGACAATCACCTGTTCCTAAGTGGACAACCCACTGTTTTTCCTAGACACTAGGTTACTGATAGCTCTCCGGTAACCATGGCACTTTTCACCCTGCGATCGATTTCCAAAGACTTTGGCATCAAAGAAATCCTCAAAGATGCCAGCTTTAGCCTGGAAGAAGGCGATAAGGTCGGACTCATCGGCACGAACGGGTCTGGCAAATCGACCTTGCTGAAAATGATCGCCGGACTGGAACCGATCGATCAAGGAGAACTCTGGGTTGACTCTGCGGCAAGAATTGTTTACCTGCCCCAGCAACCTGACCTGAACGAAAACCATACCGTTCTGGAACAGGTCTTTGCCGACAGCGGCGAACAAATGGCACTGGTGCGCGAATACGAGCTGCTCTCGGCGAAACTGGCGCATGGACAAGGTGACACCGAAAAACTGATGGCGCAACTGTCCAGTATTTCCCATCGCATGGAAGCTGCCGGAGCCTGGGAAGTGGAAACCAACGCCAAAATTATCCTGACCCAGCTAGGCATCCAAGACTTTGATGCCAAAATCGGCAACTTGTCGGGGGGCTACCGCAAACGCATTGCCCTAGCAGCCGCGCTCTTGTCGGAACCTGATGTCTTGCTGATGGATGAACCCACCAACCACCTGGATGCTCTCTCGGTAGAGTGGTTGCAGAGTTATCTCAATCGCTTTCGGGGCGCATTGTTGCTCATCACCCACGATCGCTACTTCCTGGATCGGGTCACCAATCGAATTCTGGAAATCGATCGCGGCGATCTGTACGCCTATACGGGCAACTACGCCTACTACCTGGAGAAAAAAGCAGACGCAGAAGACTCAATCGCTAGCACACAGCGCAAACATGCTGGCGTATTGCGTCGCGAATTAGAGTGGCTGAAGCGGGGACCCAAAGCCCGTAGCACCAAACAAAAAGCCCGCATCGATCGCATCCGCGCCATGCAGCAGCAGGACTTCAAATCAGCGCAGGGTAAAGTCGAAATTTCCACCGTAGGTCGCCGCATTGGCAAGAAAGTGATTGAGCTGACCCACTTGTGCAAGGGATATAACGGGCGCACCCTGATTCAAGACTTTACCTACTTCTTTAATCCAGAAGATCGAATCGGCATTATTGGTAGCAATGGGGCTGGCAAATCGACCCTGATGAATCTGATCACCGGGCGCGTGCAACCCGACTCTGGCACTGTGGAAATTGGTTCCACCATTCACATTGGCTACTTTGACCAACACTCCGAAGATGTCGTCCTCAACGAAGACCAGCGAGTGATTGATTACCTGAAAAACATTGCTGAATTAGTCAAAACCGCTGATGGCAGCATCATTACTGCCTCTCAGATGTTGGAACGCTTCCTGTTTCCGCCTAACCAACAATATGCGCCAATTCACAAACTTTCTGGCGGCGAGAAGCGGCGGTTGTTTTTGTTGCAGGTATTGATGAGTGCGCCGAATGTGTTGATTTTGGACGAACCGACCAACGATCTGGATGTGCAAACGTTATCCGTATTGGAAGAATACCTGGAAGATTTTAATGGCTGTGTGATTGTCGTTTCTCACGATCGCTACTTTCTCGATCGCACAGTCGAAACTATCTTTGCGTTTGAGGCTGGGGGAATTTTACGGCAATACCCAGGTAATTATTCCGTGTATTTAGATTTCAAAAAGCAGGAAGAAGACAGACAGAGTGCTGAAGCAGAAGAACTAGAGACGCAGAGACGTGGAGATAATACCAAGCGTAACCAGAATTCTCATTCAAAAGACACAGCTCCGGCCTCAACCCTCACTTCGGAACGACAATCTCCAAGCTCCAAAAAACTCTCATTCAAAGAGAAACGGGAACACGAACAATTAGAAACCCGTATTCCCCAAATGGAAGCCGAAAAAGCAGAACTGGAAAATCGTCTTTATAGCCATCCACCGGGTGACTTTATGGAAATGCAAAAAATAACTGAGCGGTTAGCAGCCCTCAGTCAAGAAATTGATCTGGCAACCGAACGCTGGCTCGAATTGGCAGAACGATTAAGTTGATAGAAACGCTAACTGCAATAGGGGTGCTTGTATATGCCTTTCCTGTACGATCGCATCATTCATTTCAACGACACCGACGCTGCCGGAGTCGTTTACTTTGCTAATTTGCTAACCATTTGCCACGAAGCTTACGAAGCATCCTTGATGGCATCTAGAATTGATTTGAAAACTTTTTTCAGAAATTCTGAAATTGCGATTCCGATCGTTCATGCCAGCGTTAATTTTTTTCGTCCTTTGGTCTGCGGCGATCGGATCACCTTGCATCTAACGCCGCAATTGTTTACAGAGAGTAAATTTGAGATCTCCTACCAGGTGTTCCTATCCACCACAGAAACCTTAGCAGGAAATGCCTTGACTCGACATGTGTGTATTCAACCTGCTAGCCGTAGTAAGGTATCGCTTTCGGCACAGATGGAAGGTTGGTTAAGGCAGTGGAATGGCGAGGGTGAAGGGGTGGAGGAGTGGAGGGATGAAGAGGGGAAGGGTGGAGGGGTGGAGGGGTGAAGGAGAGTGGGATGAATCGAACATCGCTGCTCTTTGTGTTGGCTAATGGCTTCTCCATCCTTCTCTACGTCTCCAAATCATGCTTGATTCGATATTGCGACAGAAGCAGCAAGCAGAGTGCCAACAGCCACCCCATGGCTAACCCCTGCAAGAAACCGACTAGCCCACTTGTTATCCAAATCAGTTGCACAACCAAGTAGTCCCATCGTGACAGCTTAAACCAAGCAGCGTATACCCACTCCAACAGAAGCGACAAGCCCAGAAACAGCAGCAAGCCACCCAGTACGGGCTTTGGGAAATATCCCAACAGCGAAGAACCGAGTACTGGCACCAGAATGAAAACCGTACTGTCAATGAGCGGTGTCAACCGCCCTCGACTGCCCAGCTTGTGTGCCAACACAAATTTGCTCAAGGACGGGTAGCTGAGGATACCGCCCCAGACTCCGATCGCCAGATTCGCGATGCCAGCGACTTGCAATTCTCGATTAGGATTAATCGATCGTTGACTCATCAGCTCCATACTACTGACATTCATCAGTAAAGAAATTGCAGTCGTTACAACCACCGTTGCCAGACACATCCACTGCGTAGCGATCGCATCCCAGTGAACATGCCATAAATCGGACCAGCGTAGCGCTTGCCAGATATTGGCAAATCCCGCCTGAGTGGGAATGGCTAACGTCCAACCCTGGTAACTGGCGGTAGCAGTCGTCGTACCGCTCAGCGGCAGTACCAGGTAAAACAATCCGATCGCCCCCACTAGGCTGGTCACCATGATCAGCGGATGGTTCGCCCGTTTAGTGATGACGAGCAAATAGAGTGCCAGCAGCAAGCCAGGGAGCCAGTGGATTAGACAATTGGGCTGCATCAGTGCGGGGAGTTGGGCGAGGTCTAAAGGCTTGTCAGTCATGACCTTACAGGCTCCTTTGACCAGGAGCCAACCCGTGCTAGCAATGAAACCACCCAGCACAGGTTGTGGCAGCGATCGCACCCATCCGCCTAAGCGCAACCAACCCAGCAGCAAAAGCGTTGCCCCCGTAAATAACGATGTCAGAGCGATCGTCGCGATTGCCGTGACCAAGATTTCAGTTGGGGCAGCCGTAGGAGGGATGTGCTTGACAACCATCCCAACGCTCCAGGCAAGAATGGCAGTCGGGACGGTGCCCAAATCTGCAACCATACCGGGGAAGGAACTGGTCAGGACGATCGCAATACGCGTCGTTGCGGCACTGAACAGAACCAGGCTAATGCCAGCAGCAAGGTAGTTAGCCAGACTTCCAGAGAAGATGAGTACAGCGTAAGATAGGTCAAAGATAACGCCGAGTGCGCCTGTTGTTAGACCGATGCTGAGACTAGGTAACAGATAATTGGGTTGCAGGTGAGACAGGAAAGGTTCCTTCACCCATTGCAGAATGCTTGGGCAAATATCGTACCGTTTCATAAAATTGCCTGACCTCGCAGCAAATGCTATGGAACTCGATAATTGGCAAGAAGATGGGCGTTGCTGAAAAGCAGGATGATTTGGAACAAAGTTTCAAATCATTCAACACCATTTTTATCCCGTTGTTGAGCAACGCCAGAAGATGAATCTGAGACGGGTTATTGACAACAATTTACGGGCGCTCTATCACACCAATTCCTCCTCGAAACAACGCTTGTTCCGCTTCAGCGCAGGGACTGAGGGTCATGGTGCCATCGGCTCTTGCATAAAACGCCGCACACATTTTGCCTTCATGCCGGTTGATCGTTTCACAAATGGCTTCGGGAGTCATCTTGGCAAAGTTGTAAACGTTCAAGCGACAGTACGGACATTTTCTCACCACTTCATCACCCACCATTGCATCCCAACGCACTGAACAGGGTTGATCATGAATAATGTCAACTGCATCCAGACGGCTAATGGCTTTCCATCGTTGCGCTCTTTTAGACACTTGGGCTCCTCCCTCTGACATCAGTGTGTGAAAAGCAATCTCAAGCAATGCTATTGGTTTGATGACGATTCGCTGGTCGCGGTGGACTGGATAACCCATGCCGCAAAAAGTGTTACTCCCAAAAACGAGACACCCAAAATTCCCGTAATCGCAGGCAAAACCCACAGCCCGATCGTACTGCTGAGTGACTGACTCCGGGCATGGTTGGGATGCTCAGGATCATAGGCAATAGTCAGTGCATCGCCGACTCGGTAAGCCGCAGGGTGACTCCCTTCCGACAAATCTACCCTTTGCGGTTCGCCATTGGGCAGCGTAAATTTGACCACCGGATAGTAGTAAGTAATGCCTTCTTTTTGATCTTTGCGAGCAATCAACTCGACCACCTGTCCCGGTGCAGTTTTTTCTTTGCCGATCGATCGTTGAATGTGAAGGGAAGCCAGGGCAGTGATTGTCAGCATCCCCACTCCGACCAGAAAGAACACAGACAAAATAATCTTAGAAGCCCGATCGACACTTTGTACAGTTTCCGCCGCAATGCGTTCCATATCGGCAGGACGAACCGGAAAATCATCATCGTGATTGAAAACCTCATCTTCCAATAAGGAATCGAAATCGGAAGATTGGCCAGATGTTGACAAGAGTTGTTCAATTTTGGCGCGATCGTCGGGGTTGGGAATCTGATCAGGGGTGTCGTACTGCACCCCATCGACTTCAATGGACACCACCTGATCGTTTTCGATATTGATGGAATATTTCTTTTCCATCGTCTTGCTCCTGTCAAAGACTGCCCCCATTGTAGAGGGTAGATTCGACATCGCAGATGGATTGTGGTTGGTAAAAGCTCAGATGGGTAAAGTTTGTGAGAGAATTATCTCCCTGTGCACAGGTTCCATTGCCCTCGCCCCCTTTTTGAGCAGCACTCAAACTTTAACAGAATCGTCGGTTTGGAGCAGAAGTGCTAAAATAAACCGGGTCAAGATCAGGTTAAGAGACTGGTGTTCCTGGGGAGTTAGCTCAGTTGGTAGAGCGCTGCGATCGCACCGCAGAGGTCATCGGTTCGACTCCGTTACTCTCCATTGATCCTGGAGTGATCAGATAGTACAACAAGCAATTAAACGATAGAAACCATGGGGCGTTTTATTATTGAATTAGGTTGAACTACTTATTACAAACCTCTCCTAGTCACTCTTCCCAGGCAAGCGAATGACTGGGAAGATGAGATTAGGTTTGCATCAATGAGAATTCCAGAATAGTTCAGAGATCGCTGGTTCTACCCCCGTGAGCGTTCCAACAACAGCATCATAAGCACACTGAGCACTGCTTGCTTTTCTTCACGATCGTTCAGTTGGTCAATTTGTTTAATCAGATACTTCCCTTCCCAAAAAGCGGGTAATTTTTCCAAACGCATCACCACACCACCGCTAGGACGAGCGATCAAGTACTTGGGATGCAAAACATAGCCGCTAAAGGCACCTACCACTGGAATTTGTTCAAACAGCGCATCTAGCACTTTAATCCAGGGATTTTCTTCTTGAATCGTAAAGACAACCGTATCCCCATCAAAGATATCGTAGTGGGCGCGCCAAATCGATTTGAGACCGCGTCGTTTAACTGCACCGACATAGGTTCCGGTGCTATCACTGAAGTGATATCGTGCGGAGAAGTCGATTATGCGATCGGCTTTAATTTCATAAAGCGGCTGCGATCGCTGCTCATCGGCAAAGATATTGATCACTTCTTTGAGCTTAAACAGCTTTTGGCGCACATAAAACACCAAATTGCCCTGAGCATTGGTCACTGAAATGGTCGGTGCAAACGTCCAAATCTTGAATCGAATTTCAAGGGGATATTGCATTGCGCACTCCTAGAGAAGACAGAACATGGTTAGTAATCCCATCAATTCACCTTAATTCTTGAAACGCTTAACATAATTTGAATTCAAAGCTTATCAAGCTCACTCAAGGGTTGTGATGTCGCGATCGCTCATAATAAGTGGGTGGCTACAATTCAACGGAGGATGGGCAAAGGGCATCGCTCGTGCCCATCGTTCAGGCTGGTCGATGGGCTGCCCATCTTACGTGGAGTATCGAATTGTGCCTCCCTATTTACAAGCTAGTTAGTTAAGGCTGGTCATGCCACTGTTGAGCTTCACCGTTACACTTCGTTGGACTTTCACAAATATTAGAACTGAGGCTACTGATTTTGAATGCTTGAATCGGAAAAATGGTACGTTGCAGAAGTTATGCTCGAAGTTACTGTAGAGGGCGATTCGCGCATAGTTGCCCAAATTGAGACCTATTTAGTATGTGCCGATTCCTATGATCAAGCCTACAGTCGGGTTGTAGAACTGGGTGCATCTCTGGACTATCGATACCGCAATTCTGATGGCAAAGTAGTAACGATGATTTATCGCGGGATTAGTGAACTGGATGCGATTCAAGATGTTCCGAAACATGGGACGCAACTGGCTGTTCGTCAATTGTTAATTGACCATGCGTCTGATATCTCCACCTTAATTCGCAGTGAAGACCCGCTTAAATTATTCAAGCATCAAACCCTTCGATGGCAGGGACCCAATCTTTCCCAATGATTGGGAATTGATGAGGCGATAAGATTTGGGGGATGTTCTAGTCAGGTTGTTCGTAGTTTTGCAACCTAGCCAGGCTTAATCTGGCTTCTATGAACCTGGCAATGATTGCAGTTGAGGACCCCTTCATCAGATCATCCCCAGAATGGTGTTTTGAGAAAGTACCCGTTTGGGTAATGTCGCACTCTTATGAAGTCTGAAATATTAATTGTAGAGGTTGAAAAATTGTCATGGTCAATCAATCAACCTTTGCAAAACGTGCATCTGACCTCCTGATTAAAATTTTGATTGGCGACTTCCTACCCTGAAATCCTAAGGAAATTATCAATGACACGTAAGCACAAACATAACCATACGCCACATCCCCAAAACCCTCAAAAAAGCCAGCATTCACACCGTCCGCTTCATAGCAATCGTCGGAATCGTGGACAATTTCCGAAACCGAATCGCACCGGGGATCGGATCAACTATCACGTCCTCAAATGTCGCCCAATCATCAATCAAAATAGTCCTCAGATCCAACACGACCATTTGCAGGTGTTACTGGAGATCGATAGCGGCACGCGATACTGGATGACCATCAATATTCGATCGGGGCAAGATCAAGTCCTCTACTCGATCGACGAGAATTATCAGCACCCCATCACCCAACGCATTCTAGACGCCAATTTGCTTCAGGGCTTCACTGCTCTCGACAAAAAACCGGGCGGTCTGTCGCTTGACTACATTCGCGAGCAGTTGGTCGATCTCAAGCAGATGGACGAACTTCAGAAGGCGGGTGATCCAGAAGACGAGGGCATTGCCGATATGCTCACGACCCAATTGGTCAACGTGATGCGTGCTCCAGATGCTCGACTCTTTGTTTTCGGCTCCAAATTTGATGATGGTGCTCGGTTTAGCTCCTTCGATCTTGACATCGGTATCCATGACATTCACATGAATCAGGGAAGTAAGGGTGCTCATGCTAGCAGCAACGGGATTTATCAAGATGGTGCATTGTTGGCTTTCTATCCCTCGGAACACCGCTGGTCGGCTGTGTTCTTGAAGTTTGCTAGCCAAGCAGAAAAGACCGACGATGCAGGAAACGCTTCTAGCTAGATGATGGCGTTCGAGTAGGAATCGCGCTCGACTGCGCGATTCCTACTGATCACGGTGGATGAGTGAAATCTTCAGGTTTCGTATGGTTACAAATCTTTCACCAGGAGCGGATGATGCCCACCAAGCTGAAGGTCTATACCAACGAAGATGATGCTCTGCTTTTCTGGAGCATCTCCCAACCGATCGGACAGTGTCGTGGATTTGCTATTGCCAGACGAAAACAAGACTCTACTGGAAGGAGGGTAGAAGATTTCCTGCCAAACCGGATGGGATTTGAAAACGAGGCAGTGAAGGCAAAACCTGAACTAGGGCAAGAGATCGTAGCGAAACCTTCTACGGAATGGCCCTTCCAGCGATTTTCATGGACAGACCACGATGCCAATACTGGAGATACCGTTTCCTATCGAGTGATTCCAGTGATCCGCAACGACGATCAGACACTCGAATTGCTGGAATCTCATGCCAGTGATTGGAGTGCACCGAAAGTCTTGGGAACATCGCCTCAAGGAGTGTTCAAGCCCTTCTTCAACCGTGGATTTGTGATATCTCAATTCATGGCGAAGTATTTGGCAAAGCAAAATTTGTCGTTGCAGCAGTTTAAAGCTCAAATCAGCGATAAGGACGATCGCACCATTCGCGAATTTCTCTCGGGAGATTTGCGATTAGCCTTACTTCAGCAGTTAAAGACGGCATTACAAGAGCAGACTGAGATCTTTGCCGTTTTGTTTGAATTAAGTGACGATGAATTGATCGATGCATTATGTGCGATCGGCAAGAATGCCCATCTTGTCTTAGCCAACGGATCAATTACAAAGCGTCAAGAAGAAACCACTCAAGCAGCCCGCCAGCGTGACGAAAATGAGGCAGCTCGCCAGCGGTTGAAAGCGGCTGGGGTCGATGTGGACGATCGTCACCGTTTCACAGCGCCTGGTCCCCTGGGACACAACAAGTTTTTGGTTCGCCTTGATCGGCAGGGAAAGCCAGCGATCGCTTGGACCGGCAGCACAAATTGGGCGCCCACGGGGTTATGTACGCAAATCAATAATGGGCTACTGATTGAAGACCCAGAAATTGCCCAAATTTACCTCGATCAATGGCATCGATTGCGAGAGGCGGGAAGTGAATTTCCCAAGCGTCTAATCGCCGAAAACAGCCAGCCAAAGCAAGTCGGCAAAGATGTACCGGGTACAGTCAGGAGTACGATTTGGTTTACCCGGACCAGCAAGGGTGTCGATCTCGATGCCCTCCAAGCGGAAGTGCAAAAGGCGCGAGAAGGAATCCTTTTCCTCATGTTTATGCCGGGATCGACTGGACTTTTTAGCACTGTCGCAGCACGTTCGGCCGAGCCAGGTCTTTATATCCGCGGTGTCGTCAGTGAACTGCCCAACGGACGCGGCGATGAAAGCGCAGTGGACATCAACCTCATTGATCATGCAAACCACACGCCATTCCATCTCGACATTATCGAACCGGAGGGCGTGCAGCACTCGTTTGCCCACTTTGCCGCAGAGGTCACGCACAAACAATTCCTTGGCGAAGTGGGGCACGCAATTATCCACAGCAAAGTGGTCGTCATCGATCCTTTTTCGGCTGACCCCGTAGTGATCACAGGCAGTCATAATTTTTCAATCAGCGCTAGCAGCAAAAATGATGAGAATTTCCTCATTGTTAGAGGCGATCGCGAACTGGCTGAAGCCTACGCAGTCAACATTCTGGGGGCCTATGCTCACTATCGATGGCGTATCTTTCTTACTCAGACAAAAAAGCCGTTCAATGGGCTAAAGGACAATGACAAGTGGCAAGCGCCAAAGTTGGCAGCTGAGAGACGAGACCTGCAATTTTGGGGCGTTTAAACCTTGAAAGAATCGGGACATTTCTATTCAATACATCCATTTTCGCAACTTGGACGTATCTCCAGTGATGCCAAGGACTTTTAAAACATCCTCTCACCCCTCGCTGTGTATGAAATGTCCTGTTTTTCATGTTGCGCTGGCTGCGATCGCCAATCTTTCTGCCCTATCAGTTGCGATCGCTGCCCATCCAGTCCAAGCCATTGAACCCGATTATCCTTGCTACTTTAAAACCGCAACCGGAGCAATTATCAATCTCACCCAATCAGTGTGTCAGCAAAAAGTCCAAAATGACTTACGCACCGATCAGGCATTTCTCAACGAATATCGCCGTTTGAATGCACAGAATGATATCGGTTTAAGTCTTGCCGCAGGTGATCCGCAATTGCTGATTCAAGCGGCTCATCACTACTGTAGCGGTCAACCGACAGGCAACAATTCAGCTGATCCAGAGATTAGTGTAACTGTCGAGCGCGCGATCGCCGCCGTGAATAACCTGGCGCAGAAGTATTATTGTCCACCCTTGGCTCAACGGTCATAAAAGCTGCGAACGCTCCGACGCACCTTGGGTTTCCAAAATTTTGGCATGGCGCAATCTAATTGCGCAGGTGCGCCGTACTTACATAAACCGCAGTTGATGTCAGGCAGATCTCCCTTAGGAACTACGAACCCAGAGGAGGACTGTTGAACATGCAATCACCGCCGAGCATGAAATATTTATGGAGGACAAAGCATGATGATCCACGATCGCGGCATGATCCACGCTCTACACCAACGACTCAAATGCAGTCAGCTGTTGACTTGGCAGTCAGCATGCCATCGAGTCAGTTTTTTGCTTCAGCCAGCATGGCTGAAGCAAAAAACTTGGGTTCGGACCATTGGGGTATGCGTCGCAGCTTGTCTGGCAATCTTTTTTTCGACCGCGCTTCCTGCTCAGGCATCTGATCACCAGGACACCACCTTTTTAGCCACTAAACTAACAGCTGCGGATCTTACCGATTTGTATGTGTTCGAGAGTCCTACAGATCCCAACAAAGTTGTTCTGGCAATGGATTTTGATCCATTAATTGTACCGGGTGAAAATCGACCGTTCGATCCTGCGGTGCTTTATCAATTCAAAATTGACAACACTGGCGATGGTATTGAAGATCGAGTGCTGCAATTTAAGATTGACGGTCGGGGAGAAAAACAAGCCGCCACCGTCTATGGTCCTGGGCGCCCAGCTGAAGTTGGCACTCGCTCAAGGCTGATTGCGGCTAGCGGCAGAGGACAGTTGAATCGGGTGTTTTCGGCTAAAAATGATGTGAAAGTGTTTGTGGGATTGCGGAAAGATCCGTTCTTCTTTGATCTGGAGCAGTTTTTCAAAATCATCCCCGATCGCAACTACTTAGCACAACCGAATCCTGGCAAACCCTTTACAGTTCTCACTTTCCGTCCCCCTGGTCAGGCAAAAGATTTTCTCGATCCCTTCAATGTGCATGCGATCGTGGTTGAACTCCCACGCAAATTGATAGGAGAAGGCAAAATTAACGCCTGGATGACCACCAGCGTCCAAACGCCAAGCAGTCGCAACAGAAATCGCGAATTTACTCAAATTGAGCGACTAGCTGTTCCAGCCTTGAATGAACTGTTTATGGATTTTCAGGCACATAATGCCAGCAATATCCAAACGCCAACTGCTGACAAAGACAATCAATCCAGTTTCATTCGTTCCTTTGTTGGGGCGATCGGACGACCAGCGGGAATCGCCGATGCTGTGATCTCGGTTGCCATTCCAGATGCCATCCAGGCAGACCTTTCTCAACCCAAGGGTAGCTACTTTGGCACACAACTCGCTCAAGATTTTGGTGGCAGACGCCCCAAAGATGATGTGATTGATGTCACTACATCCGTCGTCTTTGGCAGTGCCGTGACTGGAATTACGCAAGGGGTGATTCCGGGGCTGGTCAGCGATAATGTCGGTCCCAAAGATACCAACTTCCTATCAACTTTTCCGTATTTAGGTAATCCACGCAGCGAACAACCTCGCCCAGAGCACCGACGCTAAGCCGCTATGCACGACCGCCAATCTGAATGGATATACCAATGTGGTTTGAAGGCGCTATGCGCCTTCAAACACTTCCTAAACCAATGCTTTCAACCACGCTATTCGAGCAGAGTGGTTATGTTGATTTGCTGTTTATTTTTAATGGCACAACCCACTGCGATGGCAGCGGGAGGATCGCTCATTCCACTTTCCCCATTGCCTGCGATCGCAGTCCGTGAGGCGCTAGTATTTCCAGATTATTTGCAGCGATCGCAAATCATTCACCACTACGAAGCACAGGTCCGCCAATCACCCGACTCCTTTCTGTTGCTACGCTTGCTTGCCGCCCAATATCTTCGACGCTTTCGCGAAACCAATGATGTAGAAGATTTGCTACGTGCCGAGCAAGCAGCCCGTCGCTCTTTGACGCTACAACCCCGGGGCAATGCAGCGGCTGCCCTGTTGCTTGCCTCCACACTCCTGTCGCAACATCGTTTTCAAGAAGCGTTGCAGGTGGCAAATGAGGCGCAGCAGGCGGCTCCAGACAGCGTAGAAGTTGCTGCGCTGAGGGCTTCGATTCAAATGGAACTGGGAAATTACGAAGCTGCTCAACAACTTTTGCAAACCCATGCAACCGACAATCCAGGACGGGGGGCGGTTGCCGCCCGCTATCTTGAACTCACGGGGCATCTCGATTCTGCACGGCAGGCGATCGACGTAGCGATGCAGGAGATGGATGCTTTCTATACCAATCCGGCGGAAGTTCGGGCCTGGTTCCATGTGCGGGCGGGCGATCTCGCGTTTGCGGCAGGGGAATTGTCCCAGGCAGAACACCGCTATCGGGAAGCCCTGGCGCTGTATCCTCCTAATGTGGCAGCATTAACTGGCTTGGCGCGTTTGTATGCTGCCCAACATCGCTGGCAAGAGGCATTGGCAGCCGCGAATCAGGGCATCGATCGCGTGCCTCTGGTGGAAAACCTGGGCTATAAAGCAGATGCCCAACGCGCTTTGGGCGATGCAGCAGGGGCAGCTGCTACCGAGGATTTAATCGAAGTCGTGGGACGACTGAGCCAGATCAAAGGCATCTACGATCGCGCCCTTGCAGTTTATTACACCGAACATGGCATTCGCTTACCCGAAGCGTTGGCGATCGCCCGACGAGAAGTGGCTGGGCGCGATGACATCTATGCTGAGGATACGCTGGCGTGGGCAGCGGCAGCTAACGGTCACTGGCAGGAAGCGCAACAGGCATCCCAAAAAGCAATTCGCTATGGGACTAAGGATGCCTTGTTACAGTTTCATCGGGGTATGATTGCGCTGCATGAGGGCGAGCGGGCAGAAGCCAGCCAACGGCTCCAACAAGCCCTGCGCCTGAACCCCTCCTTCCACCCCCAATATGCGGCTGAAGCTCGCCAGACTTTAGCCACATTAAGCGATAGTCATTCAGAAAATCGATGATGAAAAGCTTGTTGCATGGTCTGATCTGGATTACTGCGATCGCGGGAGTCTTTCTCCTCCAGGTGCCCCTGGCACATGCCCATCCCCTGGGTAATTTCACCATCAACCACTATGCGGGACTGCAAGTGGCACGAGATGGCATCGGAATTGATTATGTGCTGGATATGGCAGAGATTCCAGCTTTCCAAGAGATTCATCAACTCGACACTAATCACGATCGGCAACCGAACCCCATCGAGACAGCTCATTACCCAGCTGATAAATGTCTGGAGATTCTTTCCCAGCTTACCTTACAGGTCAATCAGCACTCTGTGCCCCTGTCCGTGAATCGCTCCGGGGTCAAATTTCCACCCGGCGTTGGCGGGTTAGCCACCCTCCGCCTGACCTGCAATTTTCAGGGAGCTGTCTCCGCAGCAGACACCGAGCAGCAGGTGCAATTTATTGACAATACCTATCCCCAACGTCTGGGCTGGCGTGAAATAACAGTGAACGATGAGGAGGTGCCCCTGCAAGGTGACTTCACAACAACTAGTATTTCTCAACGTCTGACGAATTATCCCAATGATTTGCTGAGCAGCCCCCTGAACCAGCGCCAGGTTGCTTTTCAAATCAATCCGTCTCAACTCCTATCTACCACGATCGCCAATGCGTCAAAGTCCTCACCCAAGAACCTGGGTTCCCCTTTGGCAGGCAGAAACAATGATGCCTTTACTGATTTAATGACGCTCAAAGATCCTAGTTTTTCCACCATGCTCGTAGCACTGGCGATCGCCTTTGTTTGGGGTGGTTTGCACGCATTGTCTCCCGGGCATGGCAAAACGATCGTGGGAGCGTATTTGGTCGGCTCTCGCAGCCGCGTGCAAGATGCCCTGTTTCTCGGACTCACTGTTACCCTGACCCACACAGCAAGCATTTTTGCTTTAGGACTGTTGACCCTTAGCACCTCGGAATTCGTTTTGACCGAGCAGATATTCCCCTGGCTCAGTCTACTCTCGGGTTTTCTGGTCACCGCGATCGGGCTGAATCTCTTGATTCGCCGACTACGCAATTCTCCAATGTTCCAGAAATGGGCATTTGGGCAACCACACAGATCCGTTCCTATCCATAACCATCCCCCCAGTCACGGCAATCCCCCCAGTTACGACCATCCCCATCGTCACGACCATCGTCACAGTCATGACCATTCCCATAGTCATGATCATCACCCCCAACATTCACACATTCATCTCCATCAAGCGCATCCGATTCATAAACTAGATTTCAATCATTTAAATCATTCTGTTCATCTTATTCACCGCACCGATCATGTACAGGACGATCGCGAATCTCCGACACAGCCTCATTCCCACCCCCATCATGGACATTCCCATTTACCGCCCGGAGCCGATGGTGCTCCTGTTACCTGGTCAAGCATTTTGGCGCTTGGCATCTCCGGTGGGTTGTTGCCCTGCCCTTCAGCCCTGGTTGTGCTCTTAAGTGCGATCGCAGTCGGGCACATTGGCTTTGGTTTGGCACTCGTCTCCGCCTTTAGCTTAGGGCTAGCAGGGGTTCTCACTGGAATTGGGCTAATCCTGGTCTACGCCAAACATTGGTTTGAGCGGCTGCCGCTGGAAGCGCCCACCAGCCGAATGATTCCCGTGGTTAGTGCTTTTCTAATTACACTCTTTGGCATTGGCATTACGACCCAGGCTTTGTTGGTTCAAACGCTGTAGACATTCATTCCGCTCAACACCACCCCATTCATTCCCAAAATCACGATGAAACGATTCACGATTCTCTTTCTCCTCACGGCCCTCTGCATCATCGGCTACTTTGAAATCAGCATGATTCATGCTGAAAAACTGTTTTGGTTGAATCTGGCAATGTAGCGCCATCGCCACTAGACAGAGAAGCGAGAAATCTGCTCTCCGCAAAACAATTTGGCAAACCACGACCAAAACCAAGCGATATGATGCAGAAAATGCTGAATTTCTCGTTGCTAGAATAGTTTGAACGATGGCAAGCAATCAGCTGAAGCAGCCTCCTAATCGCACCACATCATGAAACGCTTTAGTACCTCCACGCTCATCCACGCTTTGCCAGAAACCATCTGGGAGATTTTGGTAGATGGCACTTGCTGGTCGCAGTTGACGAAGATGCCAATAGTGGTGGCGCTGGATTTTGGCAGGGAGTGCGTGAAACAGGTGGCTTCCCGGTAGGATCAGAGTCATCCCGATCGTCTGTTTGGTGACCATGCTCCATTTCTCCAGAACCCATCGACTCCGTGCTTGGTTTGCAACCTGTTTGGCAGTGGTTGTCATTTTCTTGATCGCTGGCTGCGATCCTCGTCGCTTCAAAACGGAGACAGCCCAGGTTTCGCAATTGGCACTGGCAACCATTACCGATCCCAACACTTTTAACTTTGCCAATAAACAAACTTTTCCCAATATTTTTCTCTTCAGCTATGAAGGGTTAACCAACGAAAATGGTGAGACGGGGGCAGTGGAACCCAATCTGGCAGAGTCGTGGCAGTTTTCGGAGGGCGATCGGCGCGTTGTGTTTAAGCTGCGCCCCGGTTTGAAATGGTCGGATGGGGCACCCTTAACTGCCGATGATGTAGTGTTTACGTTTCAGGATGTGGTTGCCAATCCCGAAATCCCGACTGATGCCAAAGAAGGAATTCAGATTGGTGCCAAAAAGGAATTTCCCAAAGTTCGGAAGTTGGATAATTTGACGGTGGAGTTTACGCTCCCAGAACCCTTTGCCCCCTTTTTGCGGGCACTTTCGACCCCCGATGGGGTGTTGATTATGCCCAAACATGCCCTGGAAAAGACCTTGAAAACCCGTGGTTCAGATGGCAATCTTGCCTTCCTTTCTACTTGGGGCACCAATACCGATCCGACCCAAATTGTGGTGAATGGACCCTATGTCCTGGAGAGCTATGTGGCAGGGCAGCGACTGATTTTTCGACGCAATCCCTACTACTGGCGCCAGGATGCTCAGGGAAAACCCCTACCCTATATCGATCGCATTATCTGGCAAATCATTGAAAGCCAGGACACCCAGCTTTTGCGGTTTCGTTCCGGCGATTTGGATGTGATGGGTGATGCGCGTCCTTTGCGATCGGAATATTACTCACTCCTGAAACGGGAAGAAAAACGGGGCAAATTTCATGTGCAGGATGGCGGACCCTGGTCGGGGACATTGTACATGACATTCAACCTGACCAAAGCCAAAGCCAAAAACGGCAAGCCTTTTGTCGATCCGATCAAATCGCGTTGGTTCAATACCCTGGCATTTCGCCAAGCGGTTGCCTACGCCATCGATCGCGATCGCATCAACAACAACCTATTTCGGGGATTGGGCATTGTGCAAAATTCGCCCATCTCCGTGCAAAGTCCCTATTTTCTAGAACAGGGGCTCAAAGTCTATAACTACAATCCCACGAAAGCCAGGGAAATACTGCAATCTGCTGGATTTCGATACAACGCGCAGGAGCAACTGTTGGATTGGGACGGCAACCGGGTGCGCTTTACCCTATTGACCAACACCAACAACCTGGTACGAGTGGCAATGGGCGCGCAAATTAAGCAAGACCTGAGCAAAATTGGCATCCAAGTCGATTTCGTGCCCCTTAATTTCAATGTGCTGATTGATAAAACCTCTAATTCCCGCGACTGGGATGCCCATATCATTGGGTTTACGGGAGGCGTGGAGCCTCATCAAGCTGCCAATTTGTGGATCAGCAGTGGCGCTTCGCACTCGTTTAATCTCAAACCGCAACCGGGACAACCGCCCATCCAAGGTTGGGAGATCACCGACACGGAAAAGGAGATAGATCGCCTCTACATTGCCGCTGCACGTGAACTGGACGAAGCCAAACGCAAACAACTCTATAGTGAGTTTCAGCAATTGGTACAGGAACAATTGCCTGTGATTCACCTGGTCAACGATCGTGCTTTGATGGCAGTGCGCGATCGGGTCTCTGGCTTGAAGTACACGGGTTTGCCCAGTTGGGGCTTGTGGAATATTTCTGAACTCAAGGTGAACGATCGCTGAACGCTCCAACATGATCTTGCCATCGATGATTGGGTTTAACCTCCAACGCTGCTTGCGCTGCTTCACTCTTCAAAAGCGCGAATTTAGGCGTTGCTGAAAAGCTGAATGATTTGAAACGAAGTTTCAAATCATTCAGCATCATTTTCATCCCGTTGTTGAGCAACACCCGAATTTAAGACTGAGATCGGTGAGAAAGGCATGACTTGGTCATTGAGACCTACTTTTTTTCATTTTTTTTATCGTCTTTCATAACCTGCCGATAACGCTGTTGTAGTAGGCTAAAAAAGTTTAAGGGTTTAATTTCATCCCTGGATGGGGCACAACGACCTAAATTCAGTGGATTAAGCATCAGGGGATAGAGAGAGATCGCTGAGTTTTCTCGATTTTAGGGGCATCTACTTGCCTAGAATCAGGTTCGTTGGAGTTTGCTAATTGCTCTTTTGCTGCCAAGGACAATGACGAGTCCGAATCAACCTTTTCTATCATCTACCCTGGGTGAATTACCGCTCTGTCGCTGTTGGATTAATTCCACCGATCCAGGACAGCTCGTTGAAAGTTTGTTTGAGCAAGAACCCGATCTGCCTGGCGTGATTATTATGGAAGACACGCGTCTACTAGGAGTAGTTTCGCGTCGTCGTTTCTACGAATGTTTGGGCAAAGGGTTTGGTCAGGAAATTTTTCTGAAGCGATCGATCCAAGTTTTTCTCAATCAAATGTCCGGTGGTCGCTTTTTGCAGCTTGCATTTACAGACAGTGTGCAACAAGCGATGCAAATGGCATTGAGTCGCTCGCTAGAGGATTGGTACGAGCCGATCGTGGTGGTTGCACCGGGGCAGGAACCACCCACCACGCAGCAATTTTTTTTACTGGGGTTTGACAGTTTGCTGCTAGCTCAGTTTGAGATTTTGACGATCGCCAATTGGGAGATTCAACAACAAGCGCTCACCCTGGCAGAAGAACGACAGAAAAGTCACGAATCTGCACAACTCTTAGAAAAGCAACAACTGCTGATTCAGGAACGCAATCAGCTTTTAGAGCGAAATCAAGCGGAATTGCTGCGACGTTCTCAACAGCTCAATCAACTCAATCAACGGTTTTGTAAAATTGGTCATCTGCTTTCGGTGGAAGGCAAAAAGGCATTTCAGGCAACCTTTGAAAGTGCCAATGCAATTTGTCGCAATATGGGATTGATTGTGAATAACGGGCGATTGTTGCACGAAGAATTAGATACGGTACGAACCACGTCTAAGCTAATTGAGAAGGTCAGTCAACAAGTGCGCCATTTAGCCATTCAAGCGGCGATCGTTGCCAATCAAGATGGCACGAAAATGACCGGATTTAGCTACATTACTGAAGAAATTCGGAAGCTGGGAACGCGAACATTTGAGGCAGGTCGTCAGATGGAATCGATCGCCAGCCGCCTGGAATCTCGAATTCAAGAACTGACTGATTCTGCTCAGACAGGCACCAGTGTGGCACGATCATTAATTGGCAAAATTGAGAGTGCTCAAATTGCGCTCACAGAGCTAGAAAAATTAGTCCAAATTGAGGCTTCTGGCGTTTTGGAGTCTGCCAGTTCCGATAAGAAAATTGCGAATGGCACTTCTGAAATAGCCCCCTCTTTTGTACAAAGAATCGAATTACTGGAAGATACCTTATACGAGTTAAAGGAATTGGCAAAACAGAAAGATTCTAAAGTCATTCCAGGCGAAAATCAGCCGATTCTGAACCCAAATCAGTCCGCTATCAACGGTTAAATTTCATCATCAGGAATCCGGGTTTCAGGAATTTGCTTGAGTCCCCAAACTGCGATCGCTTTGAGGACAGGACGCAAGCTTTTTCCTGGTTCAGTCAGTTGATAGTTCATGCGGCGGGGATGGTTACTATAAGGCTGCTTTTCAACCAAACCCATCTCTTCCAAAAATTTCAGACGACTTGCCAGAATGTTGGTGGAAATCCCTTCGGGGGATTCTAGAAATTCCTCGAATCGTTGTTTCCCCAAAAACATCATGTCTCGGACGATCAAAAGCGTCCAGCGATCGCCCAGCAAATCGAGCGTACAGGCGATCGGGCAAGGAGATCGGCGATGCAGAGTCATAGGTCATCCGTTGTGCTTTAACCAATAACTTGCATTTTACAAGTTATCTCTTTTATAGTGAATTTTAACTTGCAATCTAAAAGTTAAGGAGCCGAGCCATGACCCTAACTACTCCTGCGACCCAAACGGGAGCACACTTTACTGCAACGGACTTAGGTGCTTTTGCAGCACTGCGACAGTTCACATTTACCGCATCCCCTCTACCGCTGGAAGTGGAAGGCAAGATTTTTCTCAAGCAATTGCTCAACCTGACCAGCGCCGAAATTTCTCTAAATAACCTGCCTGCCAAAACATCAGTGCCGTTCTATCACAAACATCGATTGAATGAAGAAATCTATCTGTTTATTCGAGGCGAAGGAGAGTTTCAGGTTGATGGGTATGTCTTTCCAGTGCAAGAGGGGACAATCGTGCGGGTAGACCCGGAAGGCGAACGATGTCTCCGCAATACCTCCGAAGTCGATGACTTGTGCTGGGTTGTCATTCAGTCACGTGCAGGTTCCTACCCAGACCACACAATTCAAGATGGGGTTGGCGTGCAGAGGCGGGTCAGTTGGCTGAATCAACAATCGGTCTAAAGAGCCACGACCGCGGGTTCCAGCTCAATTGTTTGCCCGGTTTCTGCCGATCGCCGCGCCGCATCGGCAACCTTCAGCGTATAAAGGCTCTCTTCTGCCGTCAAATATAGCGGTTTGCCATCAATCAAGTGATTCAGCACCCTTTGGGTATCTTGGGCAAATAATCCCCGACGGGCGCTGATTTCCAGCAGTTGAGGTTCTTTGCCCTGAATCAAAGTGCCCTGATCACCATCAAATATCAGCGCCCCCTTTTCTCCTTGCAGCTCAAAAATTCGGCTGGGCTGCCAGAGTGCTTCACCTTTGCCATAGGTAATCTCGGCTAACATCCCGCTGTGAAAGCGGAGTTGAGCCGTACAAAGGCAAGTGGAGTAGTGGGAACTGGCAGCGGTTGCCGCCTGCCAGTAACGCGCCTGACAACTCACCGTTTTTACTGATCCAAATAAGTCTGTGAGGCGATGCACCCGCGACAAGGCCCCCACCAATGGAAATCCAAAGAGCTCGGGCTGGTAAGTCCATTTGGCAGGGGCAGGATGTTGGGGGGTTAGCGTGGCATAGCGGGCATAGAAAACCGCACCGATCTCTGGCAGGGTTTGCTTGAGCGTTTGGTGTACGCTGCCCAGCAGCTCAATGTGCTCTACATGTAAGAGCTTTTTCTGCATTTTGGCGAGATGAACTAGCGCTTCGGCTTGGGCGACCTCGATCGCCAGGGGATACTCCACCACAACATGCTTACCCGCCTGTAGGGCTGTGTGGGCGATCGTGCCATGATCGCGATTGATCGTACAAATCATCACCAGATCCAGATCCGATCGTTCGACTAACGCCTGCCAGGAAGCCACCGCCTGAGCTTGAAAGGGTTGACTAAACATCGCTGCCTTTTCCAAGCTGTGCCCTGCCACCGCTACGAGTTGCGCTCGTGGATCGGCAGATAACGCTTCGGCACGCACCTTCGCAGCATAGCCTGTACCCACTAGCCCCACTCGAATGGGCGGTGTAAGGGCAAAATTCGAGGTTGTCGCAGAAGTATTCACAATCAGTTCTCACCCGATGAGAGGTTTAGCCAGTAGGGCTACCAATCTGCAAAAGCGGCGATCGCACTACTCCGCGTTCTGGTATGCCGTCAGGCTTGACGCAAGTCCAACACCCCAAATGGTAACCGTTCGGGATACCAAAAGCGATGTAAACCATTCGCCTTTAAAGCAAGAACAGGCAGGTCTGTGTTCCCTGCCTGGCGCATGACCATGACTGCAAACTTACAGAATCATGTTTTCTCGACCATATAGAGAATCATCAAAATCTTGCAGCGCTTTCTTGTTATAAACATTAGGTGCTTGTGGATACGTTACTGTAGGCAGAGTTGGGGCAGGCTTTGGTTGATTACAAAGATTGGTTAGGTCTACAACATTACCGCCTTCAGTTTGAAAGTAACAAACTGGCTCATCCAGATCTTGCACCGGAAACCCTGAATTTTGCGGCTGTGGTTTCTGAGCTGGAGGCAAACTGTAAGCAGCTTGAGCAAAAAGCGTGACTGCACTGATGCACGACACGATCGCCAGAAGAAGCGCTTTGAGTTTCATAATGAGTCGAAGAAATCTTACTCAGATTATAAGTCTTCTGGCTTCAGGCTGGTCAGTAGGTAGCCCCATTTCGATGCAAAATCCTACCCGATCTCATCACACCAAAATCTTCACGCTCATGATGCCAAAAATTGCACCAGTTGCTGTAATTTGTCCCAGGCAGCGCCGCTTTGCAGAATCTCTTTCGCGATCGTAATCCCTTGGGTTAACTGATCGAGTTCGGTGCCCTGATCCAGGATGCCTCCAACCTGTAGCGCCAGGGCTGCATTGAGCGCAACCACATCGTGTTGCGCTGGAGACCCTTTTCCTTGAAGTACCGATCGCAAGATCTCCATGTTTTCTGGCACCTCTCCCCCCTTGAGATCCGCGATCGTGGCAGGTTGCAAGCCCAGCTCGCGCGGATTGATCGTCGTGAGACCGACCTGTTCTTCTGCCAGCACAGCTAGATCGGTGAGGTCGCCCAACCCCGCCTCATCCAGTCGCTCTCGCCCATGCAGTACGATCGCGCGTTGGGTACCCAGTTGTTGAAGTGCCTGGGCGATCGTGCCCAGCAAGTTGGAATCAAACACCCCCATCACTTGTCCAGTTGGATGCAAGGGATTGACCAACGGGCCCAATAAGTTAAACACAGTTCGCACGCGCAAAGCCCGCCGTAACGGAGCCACTCCCTTCAGTGCCGGATGCCAACCGGGGGCAAACAAAAAAGTAATCCCTACTTCCCGCACAGCGGCATAGATCTTAGCGGGGGAGGCTGCCAGGTTGACCCCCAACGCCTCCAATACATCCGCAGACCCAACCCGACTGGAAGCCGATCGATTGCCGTGCTTGGCAACCGGAACCCCTGCTGCCGCTGCCACAAATGCCACTGCTGTGGAGATATTGAACGTCGAAGCCCCATCTCCACCTGTGCCACAGGTATCAATGAGGGTAGCGGGTAAGGGTGCATCGGGATCAATCGTCACCAGTTTCAGGCTTTGTGCCTGCAAAACCTGTGCCATACCAGCTAACTCATCCGCTGATACTCCTTTCGCCTGAATCGCCATCAAGATTGCCCCCGATAGCACGGGCGGAATGGCTTCCGCCAGCCAACCCTGCATTAAACTGGCTGCCTGAAAGGTCGAAAGCGAGTGGCGATCGAGTAATTGTTGCAACAAACTAGCCCAATCGGGAAACAGTTCTGACTCAACGATTGGAGAGATTGGAGAAATCTGCGTCATAAGCTACCAGGCAGCACGAACGAATCTGCTGCCAAGATATCATGTTCGATCGCAGCAATTCGCGGTCAAGCAGCAGGGACAGGGAGGCAGAAAACAAGCGTCGAAGCTCAAAACCGCCCTGCCTTGATCTCCTACAGCAACCCGGTCAAGGCCCGACCAAATAAAACCAGCGCCTGATCGATTTCATCAGCCGTGACAATGAGTGGGGGAACAAAGCGCACGACTTTGGGTCCAGCGGGGACGAGCAGCAATCCTTCCGCGATCGCTGCTTTCACCACATCGGGTGCAGTCAGAGGACTGTCGGCTTTCAACTCCAGCCCCGTAATTAAGCCCCAACCTCGGATTTCCCCAATGTGATCCGGATGTGTTTGCGCGATCATCCGCAACCCGCGGCGCAGTTGCCGCCCTTGATGATAGACATTGTCCAGGAGGTTATCCCGCTCTAAGGTTTTGCAAACTGCCAGGGCAACACCGCAGGCAAAGGGATTGCCGCCAAAAGTACTGGCATGGTCTCCGGGTTCAAAAACGTTGCAGAAAGACTTGCACAGCAGTGCCCCGATCGGAATGCCGCCGCCCAAGCCTTTGGCAGAGGTAAAGATATCTGGCTCAATCTCCAGGTTCTCGTAGCCCCACAGCTTAGCGGTGCGTCCCATGCCCACTTGCACTTCATCGAGAATCAGTAAAATACCCTTTTCGTCACAAATTTCGCGGATACGTTTGAAGTACGCTAGATCGCCGGGACGCACGCCTCCTTCGCCCTGTAAGGCTTCGAGCATGATGGCAGCTACCTGTCGCTGGTCTTTGTCAAGTTCCGCGATTGTCGCTTCGAGTACTGCAATGTCGTTGTAGGGAATATAGTGAAACCCGGGCACCAACGGGCTAAAGTTCTTTTGGTATTTGGGTTGTCCGGTGGCGGTAACGGTTGCCAGGGTGCGCCCGTGAAAGCTGGCGTGAGCAGTCAGAATGATGGGATTGTCAATCTTTAGCACTGTATGGGCATACTTGCGCGCTAGTTTAATTGCCCCTTCGTTTGCCTCTGCGCCGGAATTACAGAAAAAGGCACGATCGGCACAGGAATGCTCGACCAACCACTGCGCCAATGCGCCCTGAGCTGGGATGTAATACAAGTTAGAGACATGGTGCAGGGTTTGGATTTGCCGAGTCACGGCTTCCACCATCACCGGATGGGCATGACCCAACGTACAAGTGGCAATTCCTGCCACAAAATCTAAATATTCACGCCCTTCGCTGTCCCAAACGGTGCAACCTGCCCCCCGCTCCAGGGCAAGCGGGAAACGTGCATAGGTATGCATGACATATTCATCAAAATCAGCCATCTTAAATGGGCTATCGACTTCTGAGGCGTCACCAGGAAATACGGATTGAATCAGGGTTTTCAAGCTCACCAAAACTGCATCCTCAACTATTCAAGAGAGATGATGGGAAGGAACCTTTAAGCCTGTACTATAGCTTAGTCTATTGGCAAGGGGGTTTTAGTGCGGTTCTATCAATCTCCCATGACATGCTGGATCGCAACGGTGAGTCGTGATCCAGGCGCCACCAGTGGCGAACCTGAAAAAGTTGCCAGTCTGGTTTCCGTGCTGATCATTTTGCTCTTGGTGGCAACGGTGGTTGGGGTGTTGTCCCGACGATTGCGGCTTCCCTATGTCACCGGGTTAGTGCTGGCAGGGTTGGCGATCGCCGATTTTTTACCCCGGCGAATTGGGTTAGACTCATCCTTGATCATCAACCTGTTCTTACCAATTTTGCTGTTTGAGGCAGCCATCAACACCGATGTCAGTCGCCTCCGCAGCACCATTAAACCCATCTTGCTGTTAGCCGGTCCCGGTGTTGTGATCGCGTCTGGGATCACGGCGCTGGTGCTCAAGTTTGGCTTGAGCTTAGCCTGGATTCCGGCAATGCTGGTGGGGGTGATTCTGGCAATTACAGACACCGTCTCGGTCATTGCAGTCTTTAAGGAAGTGTCGGTCCCTGCCCGATTAATCACGATCGTCGAAGGAGAAAGCCTGTTCAACGATGGCATTGCCTTGGTGCTCTTTAGCTTGCTGTTGAAGGTGTATGAAACTGGCTCCATCACGGTCACAGAAGGAACGAAAGAACTGGTGGTAGTGCTGGCGGGTGGCATTGTTGTGGGATTGATCCTGGGCTATTTGGGCGTGGGGCTTTACGTCCAGTCAGAAGCCGATCCCCTGAGCAGTGTCTTATTGACAGTGGCGATCGCGCTAGGAGCGTTTCAGGTAGGGCATGTGCTGGGGGTATCGGGTGTGGTGGCAGTGGTGGTAGCAGGGTTGGTGATCGGTAATCAGGAACTGTCGTCTCGCAGTATTTCTGCTTCCAGCCGCATTACCGTGCTCAGTTTTTGGGAATATGCAGGCTTTGGGGTCAATACTTTCATCTTTTTACTGATTGGGCTGGAGATCGATCTGGCAACCCTGGGCAGAACCTTGCCCGCAGTTCTACTGGCAGTGGTGGCCTACCAAGTTGGGCGATTTCTCTCCATCTATCCTCTCTTGGCGGTCGCCAGCTGGGGCGATCGTTCCATTCCGTGGCGCTGGCAGCATGTCATTTTTTTGGGCAACATCAAGGGATCACTCTCGATGGCACTAGCGCTGAGTCTGCCCACCGGGCTGAGCGGACGAGAAAGCCTGATTGCCCTGGTCTTTGGGACGGTCTTGTTGTCGCTCTTGGCACAGGGGGTAAGTTTGCCCTGGTTAGTGCGGCGACTCCAATTGTCTCCCGTTTCGGAAGTGCAACAGTGGACAGAAGCGCTGCAATCGCAACTGATGACAGCAAAAGCGGCACAAGCAGAACTGGAGACTTTGCTCAAAACTGGGGTGCTGCCCAAATCAGTGTATGAAGAGATGCGATCGGGATACCAGGTAAGGGTGGCAGCAGCAGAGAGATCGTTGCGGGATTTCTACAATCGTCGCACTGATCAACAGCCCAGCTTTAGTGTCAAATATGCCAACCTGGAAGCAATCCGCCGTCGGCTGCTGCTGGCAGAAAAAAACGCCTTGAATGATGCCTTACGTAAGCGAATTTTGTCCGAAGAGATTGTACGGTCAAGGCTCCAGGCAATTGATGAACAGTTGCTGAAGCTAGAGGATGATTAAACAGAGGTCGGTCTCTAGGAATCTCTCCGAAAAAGATTTGTCTCGTTCTCCGAGTTTTTTCTAGGTCTTTAAAGCAACGGTGAAGCAAAATCAGCAGGGTTCTCCGTAAAAATCGGCATAAACCACCCAAAAAACGAGATGAGTTGCCCAACCATCCCCCCCGACCATCTCTGAAATCCTTGTTTTGGTGGTGAAAACACCTCCGTAAAAACCGCAGATTGAGGGAATCGGAAATGTCATTTGTGAATCTACTGTAATGCTTCCGGACTAGGCACGGTTGTAAAGAAAAAGTGCTTAGAAAACAAATCCCAGATTAGCGAATCAAGGAGTCAGCTTCTCCATGCTGGAAGGAGCGATCGTCCTCTTGGTTCAGGATTGGGCAATTTTCTGCTGCCAAGGCATCCTGAAAAGTCGCCCCGACTTTTTTGAGCAATCAAACTTTCAAATCATTTTTTGAGCCATCGAACTTTCAAATTATTCTGACAGCGCCATCACAGACACACCGTTCAGCGGTTGCTCGCGGCATGGTCGCTCAATTGCGCTATCCCATTTTTCCTGACCCCAATCCCTGTCGATGCGAGAGGATCTCCCATGTCAAACCCCAAACTTGCAAAAACGATTCAGACCCTTTTCAGGCATCTGCAGAAAATTGCTAGAGGGATGACCAAAAGCTTTATCCATTGGCTACTCAAGGTCATGTTTCGTCCAAGTCGTCGGGTGTCTACCGCGATCGCAGGCTTTGTTTTACCCACGACTGTGCTGCTGCTGCTGATCGCTTCGATGACGGTGGGAGCGATCGTTTTTCGTGCCTATAACCGGACCGCTCAGGCGATCGGGCAAACCCAGCAGCGGGTGATTTATAACGCTGCGACGCCTGCGGTTGACCGTGCCAGAGCCAAGCTAGAAACCCTCTTTGATGCCAACCGAGACAACCGCTATCCGGGGGGAATTCCGGCGGAAAACTATCTAGTGGGCATGTTGCGCAATGATGGCAGCTACAGCGTCACCGCGTTACCAGGTGCCCCCGCCGCAGACATGTATACCCTGCCCGATGAGCAGCGGATCAATTTAGACGGGTTGCAAAAAACCGGAGAAACCCGCCCCGAAGATAATGCCTGGTCGTTTCGAACCGATACCAACGGCGATGGAACCCGTGATGCAACGGTGATTTATTCGATCATTGCTCAAACCCCTCCCGACTTGACGACGGGCAGCCCAGCGAAAGCGGTGGCGGGGTCGGGGGTGGTGAATACAGACGATCGCACCAAGGCAACCAATTTGTGGGTACGCAATGCCCCCCTCAGTAACCGCCAGCGAGGCAACTGTAGCAACGCCAGTACGCAAGTGAGTGCGCCAGCACAGGGCTGGTTTGCCGATCTGAATAACTCAGCCACCTTGCGGAAAAATTTGCAAGTGAATGCGTTAGTGATTCCAGACAATGCTAACGCCAATGGCACGTTTGTCACGATGGAGATGCAGCAAGATCGCCAGCTCGATCGCGGCAACAAATGGGGAGCTTGGTTCCGCTATGACTTAGAAATCTTTCCCGGTCCCCAATTTAACTGGAACGGGGCGATGCACACCGAAGGGAGTCTGATGATTCAACCCAATACTGGGTTTGATGCCTATCTGGTCAGTGCCCAAAGTTCTTGTTTAATGGCATCGGCAGATAGCTCGGAAGTGACGATTACTAACATTCGCAATCCGACCAATGCCGCCAATCAGGCACCTGATTTCATTGGTGCGGCGATTAGCGGCTCCATGCGAGATAACACCTACGCAGGGAGTTCTAATATTCACGTTTGGCCCGCTACAACGACGGGTCCCTCGCAATCCGTGACGCTGAACACCACCACCCAGTCTGCCAACCAAACCAATTTGCCTGCGGCGCTGGCACTCGATCCCGTTAGCCTGTTGACCCGTGATGTCAGCTTGGGACGTGGCACCGATCCATCCAATCGCACCAATGTTTCGAGCACCTGGAGCAGTTTGCCAAGCAGTGCTCAAAACCCTCGTATTCGTAATCAGGCAGATAACAAGCCGTATGTGGACGATTTGTACCGAGCGGACGATCGCTGGGGACCCAAGCCTCGCTATGACCAAATCATACTCCAGGGTGCCAGCCAACAACCCGGTACGCTGATTAGCACCACGAATGTCACCAATGCCACCGACTTCAACACATTGGTCAACAATACACCTCCTACCAATGATTCGGCGAACGTGGGTCTGGATGGTTACTGGGAAAGACGCGCCCTGAATGAAGGGATGCGAGTGATTGTTGGACAGCGTTTGGAACTGGGGAATGCCTTTGGTTGGTCCAATAGTGATGCGCTCTACCCCCCTAATACTACCCTCAGCCATGAAGCCCGTCAGCGTCGCATGTTGCGAGATAATCTGGCAGCAGTGCAGGGAGCTGCCATTTATCACTCAGCCAATCCGGGGGGACAAAACTTCCCCGTTGCCTGTCTGGCAAGTACAATCCACCCCGGTACTGTGTCTACGCTCCAGAACAGCATTACTTTCAATAACTACTCGATTAACGGTGGACAGGCATTGTGGACTGACTTCTTTGGTGGTCGAGGGACAAATGGTTGGGAGTTTGCAGTGCCTCAAGGAACAGAGGAAGCTTTTAGCAACGCGATCGTTGCTTCTCAACCATTGGGCAAAGCGCTGAGGAACCTGGCAAAATTTGCGGGCGATTTTGTCAGTGAAAGCCGTAACGGTGCTTTTCCACCCACCCAAGAAACGGGGTTTGTTCACCCCGCCCCCAATATGGCAATGTGGGGCAATTTTTCCGAACTGCGCCGCACGCTCAACCGTCTGGATTCGGGCACCTCTTACGCCAATCTCAGTCCAGCGGATAAAACTTATCTACACACTGCCGCATGTACTTTAGGCATGTTGGCATACAACATTAATACAGCCCAGGGTTATGCCTACAACAACGCTAGTAACATCGGAAATGGCACCAGTACCCCTGGTTTGGCAATGCTGGGACAGAAGCTGTTTGAACTAACAGATGGCAACCAGGCGAATGGGGAAGTTAGAGATGCCTCCAATAACTACTTTGCCTCCACAGGTGCAAGCAGTACACCAACCACGTTTGTAACGAACAGTGTTCCTAATACCTATCGCAACTTGCCTCCTGAAGCCTTTATCAAGGCGTTGCAAACCGAAACGAATTTGTCGGTTACTTCTGCCAATCGGACAGAACTGGTCAAAATTGCCCAAATTGTTCTTGCCAAACAGCAAATCAATCGCGATCGCATTTTCGGGTTTGCTGATCAAACACTACCAACCTTGAGCAGTGTCTCAATTCCCATGACAGTTGGGGGAAGCGCTACATCAGTCATTTATCAGACTGATTGCGATGCGGAGACTTTTACGGCGACTGGAATGACCCTGAACCAAAAAGTGGGACTGGCACTGACCCTCTGTGAGCGCAAACCTCGCTACCCCTCGCTGTTTTATATTTTCCCTAAAGAAGATCACGATCATGATGGGGAATTTAGCGAAGCTGCAACAACTGCAATCAACTTTGATCAGGGCAATCTTCAACCCACGACAGAGCCTTACATCGCCGATACCTACATCAAAAATACGGTCAACCCCAGCGCGACGGTACAGTATCAGGTGGTGGGTAGCACACCCGATGACCTGTCAGGCGTGGTGATTCAGCCCAAACAAGCGACCTTTAGCGACTGGCTATTGCCCAACTCCACGGCGCAAAACATTGCAGGTGCCAATATCTCCAGCAATTTGATTGTTGCTCCCAGTGGTAGCACACGAGCAGTAGGCTTCCTCGATCGCGCCGTCTTTAATGGGCGTGAAATGATGACCACCCGCATGATGGATCTAGATTTGGGGATGTTGCGGAGTGTGGGCAGCAGTGGCACCAATAACCAACCCTGGTTACCGATTAGTGGCATTGTCTATGCCTTCCGCGAAGATGCCGTGCGCGAAGATCAAATTGCCCGCCCGCCTGGTGGTTTGGCACCTGCAACCACCGATACCCGCAGTGCGACCAATCCAGTCGATCCGACGCTGACAACGACAGCTGAAGGAATTCGGGTGAGTACCAAGGCAGTGGACTATCTTCCTGATCCCGATCGTCGTCCCCATGGCTTCCGGCTACGCAACGGGGTACAAATCAAGCGCAACGACAGCTTTGGCATTCCCACTGCGGACAACATTCGCGGCTTGTCACTCTTTACCGATAATCCTGTTTACATCCAGGGCAACTTTAACCTGCATCAACTGGGTGCAGACAACACTGTCGGCACCCGCATCGAAGAATTTACCCAGAAACTGGTGCCAGGGCTGGGGGCAAATGGCACCTACAGCCAATCCCAGTTTTATGGCAGAACGACACTCGATCCAGACTTTGCACAACCAGCCCGCGATCGCTGGCGTCCTACTGAAATCTTGGCAGATGCCATCTCTATCCTGTCGGATAACTTCTGCGATGGCAGTCTGGAAGACACCTTCACCTCAGCCGTGACCGACACCATCACTGCTAGCACTTACCACAACGCCACAGTGGGATTGTGGAGTCCTGGATGTAGCGGTGCGACCGTGTCTTCTTTCCTGGATCAAAACCGCCCTACGGCTGCTCCTACCTGGGCACGCGAGAATGTCTATGATGCAACATCGCCTGTGCGGATCGATCGCAATGGCACACCTCAGGTGAATCGGACGAACCCACTCTACGGCTCATCCAGTGGAGAAGGCTATGACAGCTTTAGCACCGGCAAACCCCTCAGAACTGCCAGCGACACTACGGTGAACGCGATCGTCGTCAGCGGCATTGTTCCTTCCAGAGCGAACCAGGCATACGGGGGGTTGCACAACTTCCCCCGCTTCCTGGAAAACTGGGGTAGTCAGAACCTCTGGTTTAATGGGTCGTTCTTACAACTTAACTTCAGCAATGCTGCCACTGCCCCATTTGACCAAGATAGTTGGGAACCGCCGCTTGCCACTGCCAGCACCAGTGAAGTGATTCCCTACTACAGTCCCCCTCGCCGGATTTGGGGCTACGATCCAGGGTTGCAACTGGCACCTGCGGGACCTGCGGCGGCACGATTCATCATCGCCAGCAAGAATCGCAACGAGTTTTATAAAGAATTGCCGATCAACGATCCCTATATCAATCGGCTGTGCAATGCCTTCAATGCCACTCCCAAGACCGGCATCTTAGCCGGAGCGGTTGCCACAATTAACTGTCCCAATTAACTCGTTTGGAGGTCTATGCAATGTTGATGCATCAATCTCGGTTTTTGGGGCAGCGATCGACCACGCGACCCCCTATCACTCAGGCATCCGGCTTCACGCTCTTGGAAACCTTGATGGCGATCGTTGCAGTTTCCGTCGTGCTCATTGCCATCACGCCCCCAATCGTTATGGTTGCCGCTTCACGGGTGCAAACTCGGCGAGCAGAACAGGCACTCCAAGTTGCCCAAGCAGAAATTGATGCTGTGAGGACGATCGTCGAACGAGGCGTTTACTCTACCGCAGAACTGCCCGCCGACATTGGTGCAAACATCAACAATGTTGCTGCCCCCAACAGTGTCTCGACCCTATTGAAATCCATTAATACCAGCTGCAACTCTTACACAGGAACCACAATCAACAGCACAACGCTATTACCCGTTGATATCACTGGCGATTGTCGTTCTGATTTTCTGGTGCAAATTTTCCGCACCACGGGACCGGCAGGGGCGTCTACCCCGACCACAGGCTTCAAAATCGGGGTACGCGTCTATGCCGAT
This sequence comes from Scytolyngbya sp. HA4215-MV1, assembly GCA_019359045.1. GTDB lineage: Bacteria > Cyanobacteriota > Cyanobacteriia > Leptolyngbyales > Leptolyngbyaceae > Scytolyngbya. The sequence continues at coordinate 551,183 of JAHHIA010000003.1, read as the reverse complement.
ATCCCCAACCTGCGCCAAAACCTCGGCAACTTGCAAACCACTCAGGCTACTTTGAAATTTACCCGTGGCTTGGGACAACAAAACGCGCGACCCATGGCAGTGCTCTATTCCACCCTGATCCGCAGTGATACTAACAATTCTCTGCGAGATTATGGCACTGTGTGCTCCACACCTGGAGCTTGCTAGCCATGCCCATCTCACCCTTGAGAGCGCAGTCGAAACTGATGCAAAACACTCGGGCGATCGAGAACCAGAGAATTCACGGACATCCCCGCGTTTCTGTATTCCTTTTTCCTCGCGTCTATCGCATTGTTCGCCACTTGGTTTACTTGCCTTGATTGTCTTTATCCGATCACAGAGGTCTAGGATGGCTAAACAATCTCCCCGTTTCTGGTTTTTACGTCGCTGGCTCAAGCGCGATCGTCATCCCACTACCGCAGGCTTCACCCTCATGGAGTTGCTGGTTGCCATGCTGATTGGGTCAATCATCACCGGGGTCATGCTAGCAACTGTCGTGGAATTGCTCAAAGTCAATCAGCAAGAATCGAGCCGGGCTGAAACCCAGCAAGAAATTCAACTGGCACTGGACTACATCACCGCCGATCTGCGAGAAGCTGTCTTTGTCTATGATGGTGCTTGCCTCTCTGGAGTGCCAGCCAATACGGTCTGCCCGGGTGTTTTAAACTTTCTGCCTGCAACCATCAATACTGCCCCCAATACCATTCCCATTCTGGCTTTTTGGCGGGTAGATGAATTGCCCCAACCCCTGCTGCTAGCCTGTAGCGCTAACGCCACTCGGCTATACGACAACCCCCAACCCGCTGCTATTCTCGATATTCCCTGCCTTTCTCGTCGGACTTACAGTTTGGTGGTGTATTATCTGGATACTACAGCTAACAGTGCCTGGCTTGGACGATCGCGCATTCGTCGCTACGAACTCACCCAATTTGATGCGCAGGGCAATCGCAACATAGGTTGGGTCGATCCGACCCTCACCGCCAATAACTTTTTGGGCTGGCCCCGTGACTCCGCCAACCAAAACTTGCAAACGGTCGGCACCTTGCCCGATGGTTCTGTCAACCGAGCACAAGGTGTCCCTAATAACAACATCTCTCCCCCAGTCCTTGCCGACTTTGTCGATAATCCTATTGTTGGGACTGCCAACGCCTGCCCTGCCACTCTCAACACCACCAACCTGCCCACTTTTGTCCGCACCCCCACCGCCAGTAGCAACAGCTTCTACGCCTGTGTCCGAGGGGGAGGAGTTACTACGGTGGGTGGACAAACTTCTGCCAATAACCCTGGTGGGCGCAATCAAGAAGTCGCCATCTTCCTGCGTGGCAATGCCGCAGGGAAGCCCGGAGTACCCAGCACTGCCCAAGTAACGTTTGAAATGAATACCCGAACTTTGTTACGGGGAAGTTTTGCTAAGAATCCAGCACCGCAGTAAGCATGGGACACAGAAGGGAGTGGGCAAAGGGATAGACTCATCCACCCCTTGAATCATCTACCCCTTTTCCCGTTCCCAAGATTTTGAACCCAATTTGAAACATGGTGGCAACCGATGACTAGCTGGAAAGCTGATGCAAATTTTCTGAGAAACTTCACACGATCGTCGAAACCAGAGGCAGGTTTTACACTGCTGGAAATGCTGGTGGTTACTATCATTGCGATGATTTTGTTTGCGATCGCGGCACCGGGCTGGGTGGCTTTCACTAACCGTCAGCGTCTAACCACTGCGAATGGACAAATCTTGCAAGCGCTCCGCTCCGCACAAACTGAAGCCAAACGCACTCGTTCTTACCGAGAAGCCCGGTTCGATTTTGCTGCCGATCCACCCCGATTTGCCATAGTACCCGTCACCTCTCAGTACAACCCCAACCAGACCTTGATCTCTCTGCCAAGCGCTCAGATCACCAACTGGCAGACGATCGGGCAAGGCAACATCCTGCCCAAAACCATCCGGTTAACCGACAATAACGCAGCTAGCGACTCCATTATTTTTAGCCCAGATGGATCGGTGGTACGGCAGACCCTGGCGCCCAACAACCCCAGCCTTGCCCAGCCCTACACCATCACAGCCTTTCTGCAACGGACTCCTACCATCAAACGCTGCACCAGTGTGCAAACCCTACTTGGAGCCTTAAGCCAAGGGGTCAATACGGCATGTCCCTAGATGTGGAGAACCAGAAAATCACTGGTTTCGATCTTGGCGTATCCCTGCGTCTCACCTTTACCCTTCTTCTCCGCGTTGCCGCATCGTGACGCCTAAGCCCGATCGTTCATTGGGCATCACCCGCCCATTCTTTACCGTCGCTCCAATAAACGGATCATTGACCAGGTTCAGGTGGCTGTCGAGATCGAGATAGTCTGCTAGGGGGGAAAGATGAGCCGCCGCAGTGTTGAGCAGGGCACTGTCAGAATAACAGCCAAACATGACCTTTAGCCCACAGGCACGGGCAGTGTGAACCATTCGCAGCGCTTCGGTTAGCCCACCCGCTTTCATAAGCTTGATATTGACTCCATGCACTCGGTCTGCCAGGGGCAAAATGTCGTAACTCGTAAAGCAGCTTTCGTCCGCTAACAGGGGCAAAGGCGATCGCTGATACAGGTCTAGCAAGTCTCCTTCTTGCCCTTTTGCCAAGGGTTGCTCCACATAGGTTACGCCCCGCTCTGCCAACCAATCGCACATCTTCAGTGCATCAGGCAGGCTCCAACCACCATTGGCATCCACACTGAGTTGGGGTAAGTTGGGAGCAACCTCTTGCACCGCACTGAACATTGCCTGATCCGCTTCAATGCCCTCGGGGTTACCTAGTTTGAGCTTTAAAGCTTGAATGCCGATCGGGGAGGAGGAGCCTCTGCCTAACCAGTCTTTGGCACGTTGTTGGGCTACATCGGGAGGGTTAAGTCCGATCGTTGCGGAGGTGGGAACAATGCGATCGCGATCCAATCCCCAACCTTGCCAGAGCGGCAGATTTGTATATTTGCCTGCCCAGTCGTGCAACGCGATATCTAAAGCTGCCCGCGCTGCCGAGGGCAAGCGCACATCTGCCATCAGATGTTCGACTCGCTGGCGTTCCAGAGGACTCAGTGCCTTCAATAGCGGAGCAATTTTTTGCAGCGATCGGGCGATGGTTTCTGTGGTTTGGGCATAATCTCCCACCGAAAACGGAGATGCTTCTCCCCATCCCTCAATGCCCTCATGTTCGACTCTAACTAAAAGGTTAGTGCTCTGGGCAGTGGTGCCTCGGCTGATGGTGAGCGCAAATCGCTTGTGGACGGTAAAAGTTTGGATATGAAAACGCATTCTCGAATCGATGAGATGGGATAAGTGTTGCTAAATGCAGCGATGAAACCCCTCATTTCAACCCGTTTGGATGAGCGGCAATGCCAAAAATCATACTGCGATTCAGCAACACCGTTCAGCCGTGGCTCCGGTTCACTATTTCTCGCAAGCTTCGTCTAAAACCAGCGTACCGTTGCGACGAACCGAAAGACTGGCAGAACCCGGATAGCCATTTTGGGGCCAGCTATCCTCCAATTCGTAAACTGTGTCTCCATTTCGGAAGGAATACACCCAAGAGTATCCCGTATTGCGCCGAGTACCATTCTTCAGATTCAAGTTGCCTCTGGCGCTGGTGGAACTGTAGGAAAAAGCTTTAGGCGCGTACTCCCGTAAGGTGATTTGGTACGCTTCGCATTGATACACATGCGACCAAGCGGAGCCAGGAGGTTTAGGTGGACGAACGGATGAGTCAAGTACCTGGATAAAGTCGCCACGTACCCAGCCCCGAGCACCTGATACTGGGAACTCGACATAATACCAGGTGTAGCCATCCCGACCGGTGGTTTGATCTAAGATCTCGACTCGATCGCCCACCAAGCCAAAATGAGGAGAAGACGCATTGGTCGATGGACTTTCCCGCACATTGACTCTGGAACCGGGTTCTGCACCCACGATTTTGGCAGGAGTTGCCAATGCAGGTAAGCCAATGCAAAGAGAAAGCAGGGCACCCGCCGCTGCAATACCGAGTTTCCCAAACCCTTGACGATGTTTCATCATAACGTTCTCGTGACTGGATTGATTGAGCGAGTCGGCTGAGTCTGGCAAAAAATCCGAGGGCTCAAGGCTCGACTTCGTTAGCGTAGCCTTTCCTGAAGGAGATAGCCAAGCCTGTTGGCAATGTCACCTCAATCGCAGTGGTCGCCTTCTCGATCTCGTCCAACCACACCCCCATCAATCCTATGATTTTATGAGGCTCCAAGCATGTTTTCATCCGCTTCCGGGGCAGGCTTCACCGATCGCAAATCAAAAGGCTGAGGGAGTTGATTGAGTTGGAAGTATTGATGAAACTTATCGGTGACCTGCAACCAGGAAGACCGCCCATCCGATTGTTTACGCTTCCGTACAAACCCCAGTTGCACCAGTTCCTGCACATGTTGATAGGCACCGGAGCCACGTAAGTTGACCAGATCGATCTGGCTAATCGGTCCTTTGAGGGCGATCGCAGCAAGGGTTCGCAACGCCCCCACACCCAAGTCAGCGGGAACCAGATTTTGCACAAGATCCTGAAACGCCTCCCGGAGTTGTAGGCTATAGCCATCAGGCGTTTCGATCACCTCTAGAGCGCTATCCCGATGGGCATACTCTGCCATCAGTTCCATGAGTCCTTCTTCGGCAGCTTCGCGATCGCATGCCGCGCATTCAGCGATTTCGGCAATCGCGACGGGACGTGCCTTGAGGTAGAGAATGGCTTCGATCGTGGCAGCAAGACGAGACATGGTCAACGGTAGGATAAAGGGTCATAAGTCGATTTAGACTGAAGCATCAATCTTCAATCTACAATCCAAAATCCAAAATCTCTGATGCCTAATCCAAATTTCTTCCCGTCAATTCCACAAAAATATCTTCCAGATTAGAAGGACGCACCATCATGCCAGTTTTGTCGGGCTGTTGATCCAGGTAGAGATTGGCATCTGCCAAAGTCGGAAAAAATTTGTAATCCCAACGTTCATCAACTTGCTTCATCACCAATCCTTCGCCGTATTGCTGGCGCAGTTCTGGCAGAGTCCCCAGAGCAATCAGTTTGCCACTGTCCAAGATGCCGATGCGATCGCAGAGAAATTCCACTTCTTCCATATAATGCGTCGTCAGCAACATGGTGATGCCTTGCTTGTTCAGGTCGAGAATGATTTCCCAAAGACGACGCCGAGTTTGCGGATCAAGCCCCACCGTTGGCTCATCCAGAAAAAGCATTTCCGGTCTGTGTAATAGGGCGCGCGCGATTTGCAACCGTCGCTTCATCCCTCCAGAGAGGGTTTTGACCAGGTCGTTGCGGCGATTGATCAACTCCACATACTCTAACCAGCGATCGATCTCTTGTTGGCGCTGGGGGTTGGGGATGTGGTGCAACCGCCCATGAAACTCCAGGTTTTCCCAAACTGTCAAATCGTTGTCTACGCTGGTTGGCTGCAAAACCACTCCAATCTGGCGTTTGACCTGCGATCGTTGCTGCACCACATCATACCCTGCCACCTGGATCTGCCCTTGCGAAGGCTGAGTCAGCGTAGTCAACATCCGGATGGTGGTGGACTTTCCGGCTCCATTGGGACCCAGCAAACCAAACATCTCCCCCCGCTGGATTTCAAAGGAAAGGTCGTTGACCACGGGGACTTTATTGTAGGTTTTGTAGACGTTGTGGAGCGAAACAGCAACAGACATGAGATTAGGTGAAGAACGGTTCTTTAAATATCTTAACGTTCTCTGTCCCGTGCTTTCGCTTTTAGAAGCGGAACCTGAAGAGACGCAGAATTAACGTTCACATCATCCATCCTGCTGCTGAGCCTTCGTCCTGTCGCCGATTCCTCTATTTGGTATCTGAATAAATCTGAACTTTCCTGATCTGTAAAAGTAAAAGCCTGAGCTTTTCTATATGGGCGATTTAAACAAGCGGACAGTAGATTGAATGTAGCGCATTGCAGTGAAAGGGCAGATTCAAGGTGATTGAAAACCTTTATATCTGACTCGTCAGCAAACGCTTCGATCGCTGATTTGCCACTTTCAATCATTCAGTAAAGGACACACCAAATGACGACCCCTATCTCCTTGGAAGAGATGGCTTCTGATCCGGTATTTCGAGCATTTCTGGAAGAGTTTCTGGTCTATATCAAGACACAAATTCAGGCTGAAGATTGGGAATTTGCAAAACAGAAAAATGAATTTGAGCATCTTTGTGAAATTCTGAAGACTCTGAATTCCCCTAAAGCAAAGGACTTGGCAACAGAAGCCGTCTCCATTCCTAGTCTAGTGACATATGGTAAAAATACAATTTTGGCTGAAGTGGAGGGCGGTTTTCTAGAAGTCAGAAATGCCAATTCTGAAGTGAAGCAACTGTATGTGCCGATCGAGAATTTTCCGATCGCGCGCCAGGTCATTGAGCAGTTAGCTCAAAAAATGCAGGTAGAACCCAGTGAAGTTGCTGCCCGAGCAATTTCTTTACTGCATATTGCCAGCCATGCCACTAGCCAGGGCAAAAAGATAGGAATTGTGGGCGAAGATCAAGACCTAGAAATTGAAATCAGAGGAATTTAATCAATGACCGTTTCTCGCTTCATCGATCTCAGCGACCGCTCTACTTACTACCGAGTCGAAACAATTTTGCCAGAACAAAGAAAAACTTTTTTGTTGCTCAGCAACTCCAGTAAGACAGAAGGGGAAATTAGAGAAAAGTTTCAAGGTTGGGAAGATGTTATCAAAGCACTCTCAATTTATGGAATGACTAGCATAATATTGAGTGTCATTGTTTTCGCATTAACTTTCCCAATTTTTAATCCAGGTCCCAATACAACTCAGGAAGACAAAAATTGGGCAAGGACAAATATTAGCGCGATCGCCACGGGTATATTAGGCTTTTTGTGTGGCAAGCGAGAATCTGGACAACAAAACTCTAAGGAATCAGATTCTGAGTGATCCCGTTAAACAGACGTTGGGACTTTGAACTGATTTTTTGTAACACTGGTAACGGAAATCGTCCTGTTGGCAATTCCCCTATAAAAGATTTCCCGGAAAATCTTTACTTTCGATTAAATCTTCTGGTAATCCCAGCAGATTGGGATTATAGAAAGTGCAGGGACGATCGCGTCCAATGCAGACTGTTCATTGCAATCAGGACGATTTCTAAGGGTTATGAATCGAGCGCTAAAAACGCTGGGAACGCCTCCCAATGCCTGGACGGTGGATGCGGAAACAGCAGATATCACCCGTCCATCCCTAGCCCCCCACCCGATCGCACTCAAAACTGAGACCAAAATTCTGCGCCTGGATCTGGCAAAAACCGCAATGCTGGTGATCGATATGCAGAATGATTTCTGTCATCCGGATGGTTGGTTGGCGCATATTGGGGTAGATGTCGGTCCAGCCAGAACGCCGATCGCGCCGCTTCAGAGATTCTTGCCAAAGTTGCGTTCGGTCAACGTCCCCATCCTCTGGGTTAACTGGGGCAATCGTCCCGACTTGCTCAACATCAGTGCAGCAGTCCGCCATGTCTATAACCCCACTGGTGTGGGAGTCGGGTTAAACGATCCGCTGCCTACCAATGGTGCCCCCGTGCTGACAAAAAACAGTTGGGCGGCAGCCGTCGTCGATGAGCTGGACCCAAAGCCAGAAGATATTCATGTCGATAAGTACCGGATGAGCGGTTTCTGGGATACCCCCCTGGACAGCATTCTGCGAAATTTAGGACGCACCACCCTATTATTTGCGGGAGTCAATGCCGATCAGTGCGTTATGGCAACGTTGCAAGATGCCAATTTTTTGGGTTATGACTGTGTTCTTGTCCAGGACTGCACCGCGACCACTTCTCCTGACTATTGCTGGCTAGCCACCTTATATAACGTTAAACAATGTTTCGGGTTTGTGACGGATTCGCAGGCAATATTGGCGGGGATCTCAGGATGACCTGGCACTTGGCTAGATTACCAGACAGAGTCATTCACTCCAGTCAGGGCACAAAAGTGAGAAATACCCACCAGAGCTTGAGGCAGAGCCTTCTATGGGTGTTGCCAAACAGAGCATCGGAACGAAGAGACAACTGATATCTGATCCCGAGCCACTTACCCCCTAACAACATGGACTCAAATCGCTGCGTTATTCCTGTGGTGAAGTCTCCGAAGGACTACCAGGCTTATCGAATCAGTCCCAATGACACGAATCGCTTAGCGATCGTCTTTGACCCGGTGATTGCCAATATGTCGCTGACCTTTTGTGTGGAGATTTTTGACCCTGGCGGCAAAACGCCTCCCAATCGCCATCAAATGGCTGTGGAAATGTTTTTTGTCCTGAAAGGGGAAGGGATCGCCACCTGTGATGGCAAAACAGTTCCCATTCAGGCAGGCGATAGTATTCTAGTGCCTCCGACGGGAATTCATGAAATTGCCAATATAGGGACTGGGCGTCTCTATGCGCTCTGCATCATGGTACCCAATGAAGACTTTGCCGAACTGATTCGCAGTGGGACGCCGGTCGAGTTGGATGAGGAAGATCTGTCGGTGCTACGCCGTGCGCCGCTGCCGGTTCTATGCTAGCGGTTCGTCCTAAGCAACTCCTATCCATGCAAACCCGGGATGGGGTACGTCTGGATTCGGATGTCTATTATCCCGATGCGCCGGGATCATTTCCAGTACTGCTAATGCGGCAACCCTATGGACGGACGATCGCCTCCACCGTGGTCTATGCCCATCCTGCCTGGTATGCCGCTCATGGCTACATTGTGGTGATTCAAGATGTGCGCGGACGGGGCACTTCTGCAGGGGAGTTTAGCTTATTTACCCACGAAATTGCCGATGGTTTTGATGCGGTGCAATGGGCAGCTAATTTACCCAGTAGCACAGGCGATGTAGGCATGTATGGCTTTTCTTACCAGGGCATGACCCAGTTGTATGCCGCGATCGCCCAACCTGCTGCGCTCAAGGCGATCTGTCCCGCCATGCTGGGCTATGACCTGTATACCGACTGGGCGTATGAGGGGGGAGCCTTTTGCCTCCAGGCAAATCTGGGTTGGGCAATTCAACTGGCGGCTGAAACAGCCCGGTTGAAAGGCGATGCCACCGCGCATCATATGCTCTCGACTGCGGCAAAAAAATTGCCCCTCTGCGATCCCGTACCGACGCGATCGGGATTGCTAAAAAGTCTTGATCCCGACTCGTTCTATCATGCCTGGTTGGATCACTGGCAACCGGGAGCGTATTGGGACAAGCTGTCGCCGAAGACTTATTTTCAGGAGTTAGAAGTCGGGAGTCAGGAGTCAGGAATTGGGACTCGGGAGGCAACCCAATCATTGCTGGCGCTACCCATGTTGCACATTGGCGGTTGGTTCGATCCTTATCTGCGAGGAACCTTGCATCTGTATCAGGATCAGGTGGCTCGGAGTCAAGCACTGCAACAGTTGATTGTGGGACCCTGGGCGCATTTGCCTTGGGGGCGGAAGGTGGGCGAGATCGACTATGGCACTGCCGCCATTAGTCCCTGCGATCGGGCGCAAATTCGCTGGTTTGACCATTTTCTCAAAGGTCTCGACACTGGGTTACACCATGAACCCCTTGTCCGTTTGTTCGAGATGGGGACCAATCAATGGCGGAACTTTGATCAGTTTCCCGACCCAAAACCAACGCCCTACTTCCTCACCAGCACCGGACTCGCCAGCCTCGACGAAACTGATGGCAGACTCTCTTCTCAACCCCTCGCCACTTCACCGCTTCACCGCTTCACGCCTCCTGATCATATCGTCCACGATCCCTGGCGTCCTGTCCCGGCACTGGGCGGACACGCAACAATTCCCGCTGGTGCCTTCGATCGTGCCAGTCTGGACTGCCGCACCGACATTGCTACCTACACATCCGCACCCCTGACAGCAGATCTGCATCTTGCCGGAAAGGTGAAAGCTGAAATTTTCTGCGCTGCTGATACTCCGAGCTTTGACCTGTGCGCAGTATTGTCCGAAGTTAAACCCAATGGCAGTGTATTCAACTTCACTCAGGGCTATATGCGGGTCAACCCCGGTCAATTCACTGCTCCTTTATCCATCCAACTCCAACCCACCTGCATCTGCCTTCCCCAGGGCAGTGCGCTGCGCCTGAGCCTCAGTGCTGCCTGCTTTCCAGCATATCCTGTCAATGAGGGCAAGGGCACGCCGTCGGGGGAAACTCATCTGATGGATCTGCAAATCATCACGGTGACGATCGCCACGGGCGAGACAACTGCTTCACATGTTTTGCTGCCACTGGTGTAAGCTGGATTCTGCGTCTTAGCATCCTCCATTCCGTCAGGATCATGCAGCACCCTGTTGAACCTCCCCAGTCCCACTCTGCTCCTGCCGTCAAACGGCTCCGTGCCCTGACCTATCTGTTAGATAACTCCATCCCGATACCCGGCACCAGGCTGCGCTTTGGCATCGATCCCATTCTGGGTTTGCTGCCCGGTGCTGGCGACGTATTAAGCAATGTACTCGCCGTGTATATCGTATTTGAAGCAACAAGACTGGGAATTCCCCGTGAAAGCTTGTTGCGTATGGTTGGCAATTTGTTGCTGGATACTGCTGTCGGATCGGTTCCCGCACTGGGGGATATGTTCGATTTTGGCTTCAAAGCAAACTTGAGAAATTACAAATTAATCGAATCTCATTTGAATCTGCCTCCGGCTGAAAAACTGCCACCAGCTCGTAAAGTCGATAAGGGTTTTATTATTCTGTTGCTGGTTGGCTTTCTGATTCTGACGATCGCGATCGCAGCTTTAAGTGTGACGGTAGTTTATTGGCTAGTTCGGGCGATCCGGGGATAGGGGAAAGTGTAGGGGTAAAGAAGTGCAGGGGTAGGAATGGAGAGAGCGATTTGAACTTTGGAGAATAGGATTCTCAATGTTCCAAAATCCAAAATCAAAATAACCAAAAATCTAAAAATCTAAAGATCTCAAATGGTTCAAGCACCCCAGTCTCCAGCGCAACTGCCCAATTCAGTGTTTGAAGAGGTCGAACTGAGCTTTCAGTTGCCTGACCCTGAAAACGAGCAACTCCCAGATATGGAGTTTCAGCGGCAGGTCGATATGGCTTGGCAAGTTTGCGATCGTTTTGATCTGCAAACGGATATCTGGCGCGGACGGATTTTGCGGATTGTGCGCGATCGTGAAAAGAAGCAAGGCGAGGGACGAGGAACGGGCTTTTTGAAATGGTTGCAAGAGCGAGAAATTAGCAAAAGTCAGGCATATAGCTGGATCGAGTTGGCAGATAGTGCTGATACGCTGTTGGAAGCCGGTTGCCTGGAACCGGAAGATGTCAACCAGTTCAGTAAGCGGGCGTTTGTGGAAACGGCACAGGCAGCGCCAGAGGTGCAGCAGATGGTGGGAGAAGCGGCAAAGCGGGGCGATCGCATCACCCGTCGCGAGGTGAAGCAACTGTCGGATGAATGGACAGCCATCACTTCGGATTTGCTTCCAGAAATGATTAAGGAAAAAGCCTCGAACCATATTCTGCCAGTAAAGTATTTGGCTCCACTGGTCAAGGAGATGCAAAAGTTGCCCGAAGTGCATCAGGCACCGATTCGGGAGGCTTTGGTGGAAAGTCCGGAAGTAGAAACGCTGAAACAAGCGACCACAGAAGCCCGCTATTTGGCAAGATACCTAGAAGCTGCGGCGCAGGTACAGGCACTCAACAGCGAATCGCTAAACCTAGAACTGGCATTGGAAGAAGCCCTACGATTGGGTTGTCTCAATTCAGCGGCAGATCTAGTCAGCCAGTCGGCCCAGTTAGAACAAACGACCATCAAACTCTTCACCACCTGGAAGCGGATTCGAGGGCTGGTGGAGCGGGTCTATCTCGACAGTGGTGCCAGTACGCCTCATTTGCGATCGCTACTAGCACATCTCCAACCGCTTTCTGGTGAGTTCATTGAAGTGCAACTTGGAACACTGGAGGGCAGTGTTTCTCACACGATTCGGCTCAAAATCGAAACTGATGAGGAAGGCTGAGGGGGCATAGTCCCTACCCATCGGTAAATACGGATAAAGCGTCTCGTCGCTTTTTGAAGATTCGGAATTCTTACTCAGGGATTGAACCAAATCGCAAGTATAAATGTAACAATGATCTGAATGTAGCATTCACAGAGGCTATGGTTTTTGACCCTGATAGCGCAAACTTTCTCAGAGCCGATGTTGAAGATGAGGATGCCAATTCTCTGTTGAGATATCTTCAACATCAATCACCGGATGTGCTGGCACAGGTTGCCAAGTCCGTCAGCCCGGAGGTTAAGCAGATCATTTCCCACAATGTGCAAGGTTTAGTTGGAATGCTGCCGCCAGAAGGGTTTAGTGTGAAAGTCACGACCGATCGGGAGAATTTAGCAGGACTCTTAGCATCCGCCATGATGACAGGGTATTTTTTGCGTCAGATGGAACAGCGAATGCATCTGGAAGGGACACTGGCAGGTTCGATTTCGCTCTATGGCGAAGCCCCCGAAATAGACGATTAGAGAGAGAGACTTCACTAAACTCACTCCTGAGAAAGTGTCAACCCAAGCAATCATCGTTGCGATGGGTGGAATCTGGTGTTCCTGTCACCATAGAATTTGGTCTTTGCAGGTAAACCATGACCACCTGCGCCCAAAATGAGCTTTATTTGGATTGAGGTTGCACAGGAGGGGCAGCGGATGTCTGAGTCTTGCCTGTGGGCAACTGCCAACCTGTGATGCTCTGCCAATATAAACCGCCTACGGTCAGCAAAAAGCCAACATATGCTATGGTTTGTACCAGATAAAGCCGTTCTCGATAACCCAGCAGTGTTTTGAACAAGATGCCGGGAAATTGTCGATCGGGGAGTACGGTCGAAAAGTCCCAAACCTGTGGACCCAACACACAGGCGGCAGTAGGTGCAGTGAAAAAGCAGAGATGACGAGTGTCGGGGTTGATTGAGTCAAGTAGTGCGATCGCTGCATCGCCATGCTTTAATGCCGAAACCACCAGCCCTGCCACAATCAACAGCAAAAACACGCCCATGATTTGAAAAAAGCGGCGGAGGTTGATCTGAATTCCAAATTTGAACAACAGGATGCCGATCAGAGTTGCGCCCAGCAGACCCACGATCGCCCCCAGTACAGGCACCCAGCCTGACTGAAACTGTGCTGCCAGAAACAAAACTGTCTCAAAGCCCTCGCGCAACACTGCAAAGAACACCAACCCAAAAATTCCCCAAGCACTCCCCCCAGTGTTTTTTAAGACTGTGCCAACGGTTCCTTCCACTTCCGCTTTCAGCCGCTTTGCCTGCTGGGTCATCCAGACCAACATCCAACTCAGCATAACTATCGCCAACAACCCAAATGTCGCTTGCAATGCCTGATTCACCACTGGTGCGTAGTCAGCATTGATGCCTGTCAGCGATTGAATGACTCCGTTCAATAGCCAACCGATCAAGCCACTTGCCCCAATCCCCCCTCCAATTCCAGCAAAGACCCAGGGGTTCAGATGGGTTTGTTCGGCTTTTTTCAAATACGCCAGTACAATACCGACCACAAGCGCGGCTTCGACGCCTTCTCGTAAGGTGATGACGAAGGCAGGGAGCGCAACGGTGAAGTTGAAAGGCATGGAGGGGCAAGGAGGAAGTAAAGGAGTGAAAGAAGAGGAGTCAGAAGATAGGGGAGTTGTTCCTCGTTACAGGGCAAAGCCTTGGATACAAGACAATTAAACGCTCAACCCGCTAAAGTGCCAACAACCACACCTTAATGGTATTGTCCCAACTACCGCTAGCGAGAAGTTTGCCATCGCTGCTGAGAGCGATCGCGCTGACTGGGTTGGTGTGTTCGGAGAGGGTGGCAAGGAGTTCACCACTTTCCAGATTCCAAAGTTTAACCGTTTTGTCGCTGCTACCACTGGCCAGAGTTTTGCTATCGGGGCTAATAGCAACTGAGTTGACAGCATCCATATGTCCAGATAAGGTTCGATACACCCTTCCGGTATGAAAGTCCCAAATTTTTACTGTTTTGTCTTTGCTGCCGCTGACCAAATGGTTGCCATCAGGACTCAGGGCAACCGAGTTAATGGAGTTCAGGTGTCCTGAGAGGGTACGCAAGAGTTCACCAGTCTTCACATTCCAGAGTCTAATTTGGTTGTCCAGTCCACCACTGGCAACCGTTTTGCCATCTGGGCTGATGGCGACCGATCGCACCATGCCCGCAATGCCAGACAAGGTCCGGATCGGCTCACCCCCGCCCAATTTCCAGAGGTGAACCGTGCGGTCTTCGCTACCGCTTGCCAAAAAATCTCCCTGGGGACTAATCGCCACAGCGGTGACATCTCGCGTATGTGCCCGCTCCGATCGCACCAATTTGCCAGACGCCACTTGCCAGAACCGCAGGGTAATATCATCGCTACCACTGACCAGGGTTTGCCCATCGGGAGTAAATGCAAGACAATTAATGACTTTGGTATGTCCAGTCAGGGTTTGACTCAGCTCACCCGATTGCAGATTCCAAAGTTTGATCTTGTCGTCCATACTGCCGCTGGCAAGGGTTTGGTTGTCTGGACTGATGGCAACTGTCGTGACCCAGGAGGAATGACCGCTCAAAGTATACAAACAGCCATAAATCTTGGGGCGTGAATGAACAGTCGGTGGCTTGGAAGGGACTTTGGGTGGGGTAGAGGTGGAACGCGGCGGAGGCGCACTGGATGTCGGGGGACGGGCGGGCGGGCTCGGGGGGTTGGAGCGCGCAGCGGACAGAGGGGGAGAAGATGTTGTGGTTCTACCAACCGCTTGGGCAGATGCGGCGATCGGCGTGGACAGCGCCATACGCAAGTCGCGCATGACATCATTAGCAGACTGGTAACGATCGCTCACCAAATCTTTGAGCATTTTGTCCAAAATATGGGCGATCGGCTCACTTAGTCGGGTGCCTTTTTTTGCCAAATATTCTTGCCAGAACCATTTGCCATTCAGTGGATCGTAGAGATCATCCGGCTTCATTCGGGTCAGCAAGTATAGACAGGTCGCACCCAAGCTATAGATATCGCTGGCAGGATAAGCTCGACCACTGCGGATTTGCTCCATGGGCGAATATCCTTCGGTGCCAATGCGGGTACCAGGTTGGGCGGAAGTTGCCTCCGTCAGCAATTTGGCAACGCCAAAATCAATCAACACCAACTTGCTATCCAATTTGCGGCGAATAATATTGGAGGGGGTGATGTCTCGATGAATGACTTGGCGATCGTGGATAAACTTAAGCACGGGCAAAAGCCCTGCCAAGACCTCCCGAATTTTTCGTTCATCAAACGGAGCGTGTTGAGCTTCCTGCATTAAGGTTAGCCCTTCGACAAACTGCTGCACCAGGTACAGCCGTTGCCCATGCTCAAAATAGGCTTGCAACGTGGGAATTTGTGGGTGCTCACCCAATTCGTGCAGACGCACTGCTTCTTGATCAAACAAACTCATCGCCTTTTCCAGAGACTTGCTGCCCTGAAGCTGCGGGGAAAATTGCTTGATGACACAGCGAGTTTTGAGCCGATCTTCATCCATTGCCAGATAGGTTCTACCGAACCCACCCTGACCAATCAGATGGCTCACCCGGTACCGTCCTCGCAAAAGGGCAATCAATTCGGTACCGCAGCTTTGGCAAAACGTGACGTCATCAGGATTTTGGGGCTGTTGACATTGAGGATTGAGACAACAAATCATTTGGAAGCACCCCGGGATTCTTTCTCAATTTTCCCGTGTTTAGAGTTTGTCTAACGAATTGATCTTCATGGCAGCTAAGGGCACCTAACTGATGCAGGTGCAACTTTACCGAGTCGAGATCGCCCAACTTTGGCGAACACAAAAAAGAGCCGCTGAGTCAGCACGCTACTCGATACCTTACCTTAATTTCATAAAAGCAGATTGCGGATGAAGTTTGGATGAAGCTATTGAGGATTCACTCAATGCATCAGCATTTCTTAACAAAAAAACCCAACTTACCCAATGCCTCAGAGTCAAGCATGAGTCGCTTCAGTGACCTGGAATAAATCTAGCGGCAAATGTCCGAAGGTTTCATTGATATCTCCATCGTAGGCAGATTGGCAAGAAACCAAAACCCCTCGGTGATTGCCAATGTAGCGATCGACATGGCATTTCCCCGTTTTGGGATTGAACTTGATATAAACGGGACCCTCGGTAGGCGTTACGGTCGGCGTTTCTTCGGACCCTAATGCCTTTAGATAAGTCTGTAAGGCTTGGGCACCGAGGGCAACGGTATCTGCACAAATTCCCAGAAGCTGGTAGTCAGAATGGCTGGCAAGCAGCAGCAGCGATTCCCGCACCTCAGCTGCATCGAAACTGACGGTTTTTGGCTCACTGCCAGTACATGTAAATTGCCTCAGTTTTTGCTGGGCTGCTTGAAGACTCAAATTACTCAAGTGTTTGACCCGATCGACAGTATTTCTAGCATAAACCTGTCTGGACAATGACAAATGCACCAGTCTAATAAGAATGGTGCAGGGAGGGCAACTGGATGGGCGGAAGGGGCATGGGGGACGCGAAGAGACTCCTCCACCCCTCCCACCCTTGCACCCCTAAAACCGTGCCACAATCCCGATCGAGGGTCCGTGATACAGCGCTGAGGAACGATCGAGGCGAGAGAATTCTGTGCCTAAATCGGGACCCTGGGCAAACTGTTCGGGGGCTAAAGCAACCTGTCCCAAAAACAGGAGGTTGTACCCGGCTTTGAGACTGATATTGGGACTGAGATCCCAGGTTGCAGATAACCCTAGTTCAATCATGGGCGAAATGCCTGTACCACGAGCATCTCCCTGAATCACAGTTTGTCCAGCGAACCCGGTATTGACCAGTTTGCTATTCTGGTCAGAAAAGTTGAGCAAGACTCCCGTTCTCAGTTTGAGACCAATCCCCAAGTTAGAGGAAAGTTGGGTTCCGGCATCCAGACCAATCTGCAACCCAAACATATCGTTATCAGTCTCGATCTTGTAAGTCCCAACATCTTCGCCATCGCCCGGTGCACCATCAAATGAGATGAGATCAAAGCCTTCGTTGATGTTGAAGTAGCGCAAGCCTACCAGCCAGGAGGCATAGCCCTTGCTTTCGGGCTTGGTGATCTGTTGACGATAGTTGAGTTCCAGGTTGGTGATATCAGAGGTGTATTTAATCTTGTGCTGAAATGCCTGGGAAAAATCATCGGGTTCGTCGTCTGTGTCAGCCAAAGGATCGGCATTGAAAGTAGGATTGAGATTCTCCACCCCATCATTGGTAAAATCGCTACTGGTGAAGGTGGCGGAATCACTAAATTCTTGAAAGCCAAAAAAGGAAACTTCAAAGCTGTTTTCCGGGGTGGGATGATAGCCAACGGTCAGTCGGGCACCCGCTTCCATGCCAAAGTTCAAGTCGTCGGTGCCAAACACTTTGCCAGTATCGATATCGGCAGTGGTGTCCACATCCTTGATGTCGCGATCGAGGAACAGAGCTTCTGCCTCAAAGGAAAACTTTTGGCTGCTTCCCAAGCGCGCAGTGGCAGGACGGGCAGGTTTGGGCGCTTCGGTCTCTGAGGCATCTTGTGCGATCAGACGAGTGCCCTGGATGGGTTGCCGATCGGGGGCGAGGGCATTTGCCTGAGTAGGGTATTGCTGAAAGGCTTTCAGTGTTGAGGGTTGTTGCTCGGCGATCGCAGGTTTTAGGGGCACGGGTTCAGAGATGACTGCGACGGTGGGGGTGGTAGTCACGGCAGCCAACCCACTGGGTGACTGGGCAGTTGGTACTGCTTCAGCGGCGATCGCCACGCCGGACGGAGGCGCAAGATTGGGGTGGGTGGAATTGCGTTCGAGAGAAGGTTCTGCCTGGGTCAACGGATCGGGTTGCACCTGGGCAAAGGCTGATCCCGAGTTGATTAACACAAACAATGCCGCAGCAGTGGGCAAGCTCAGGATTAGAGAGCGGATCACGCTGAGCGATGCGAACATAGAAACAAGCTCCTTACTTCGGTAGACTGCACTGATTCAGGAATGGTCTAAACAGGATTGGGAGATTTTTGAAAGCGTTCAAACTCGCCAACCCCCTGAGAGCCATAACCCACTGATACAGGGGGGGCTTGATTGGCTTCAACACTGAGGAAATCAGTGTCGTTTGGGCAAAAGCCAATCTCGATTCCGTAGCTGGATTACCTATCGTGGAAGCAGGATTTTTTTACGCAAAGAATTCGGCAAAAATTGCTAAAAACTTGGAGTCCCTTTCGCTAAGCCTTATTTCATCGTTGATTCAGGAGTTAGCCCTGTGGTACGATCTCACCCCAATTCGTTCTCGACGCCTCCAGATGCTCAGGCAGCGGCTACCTCGCCGACCCTAACCAGCTTGATGCAGCAATTACGAGCAGGATTGCGTCCCGGACAACGCGAAATTGCTGACTGGCAAGGAGGACCGCTGGCTGTCTCTGCGGTGCCTGGATCAGGTAAATCCACTGGCATGGCAACCGCCGCTGCACTGACCATCGCCCAACAGCAACTCCATGCTCGTCGCCAACTCATCGTTGTCACCTTTACTCGATCGGCTGCTGCCAACATCCGCGCCAAAATCCGCGCCAATCTCCAGTACTTATCCCTGCCGATGGGCGGCTTCATGGTCTATACCCTGCATGGGCTGGCATGGTCGATCGCTCGCATGCACCCGCAACGATCGGGCATCAATCCTGATAGCGTGCTGGTTACGCCCAACCAGGGGCATCGCCTGATTCGTACCGCTGTGGAACAGTGGATTGCTGTTAACCCCCAGTACTACCTGGCGTTGATAGAAGGGCAACAATTTGATGGGGAAGAAACCGAACGGTTGCGGCGTCAATCGGTTCTGCGAACGGAAGTATTGCCCGATTTAGCAAATACCGTCATTCGCGAAGCCAAAAGCTCGGGACTAATGCCCGCCGACTTGTTGCGACTGAGCGAACAGGTGAATGATGACTATCCGGTGTTAGCGATCGCGGCGGGACTCTACGAACAGTACCAAACACTGCTGCAACGCCGGAACCTGATCGACTATGACGAAATGATTTTGGGTGCGCTGCGTGCGCTGCAAGATGAGGGAGTCCAGCGGTTTTGGCAAAATCAAGTCTTTGCAGTCTTTGAGGACGAAGCCCAGGACTCGACGCCATTACAAACTCGTCTACTAGAAATTTTGGCAGTAAACGCCGAAGCACCAGAAGGACACGATCGCTTTGCATCCGATCGACTCAACTTGGTTCGGGTGGGCGATCCCAACCAGGCAATTAACTCAACCTTTACCCCGGCTGATCCCATCTTTTTTCGCGAGTTTTGCGCTATCTGTGCTCAGCACGATCGCCTGGCTACCATGAACCAGGCAGGGCGCAGCAGTCCCATCATCATGCAGGCTGCAAATTTTGTGTTGCAGTGGGTAAACGAAAACATCCAGGCAAGCGGTGCAAGGCAGAACGGAGCGACAGAAGACCGCCCCAGTCTGCCTCCTACCTTCCTGCCGTTTCGGGAGCAGATGATTCAACCCGTTGCGTTGGACGATCCGCAAGCCAATGCCAATCCCGCCCCTGTAGGACAAGGATTAGAACTGTGTACGCCGGACGATGTCTATGCCACAGTCGAGCAACTGGGCAAACGCGCGATCGCCTTATTTGCCCAAACCCCCCAAGCACAGGCAGCCGTGCTGGTTCGCACCAACGAACAGGGACGCTTTGTCGCAAAAGAGCTGAATCGCTGGTACGAAGGAAAGTTACGGACTTATGAAGTTGGACAGCGAGATCGTCAATCGCAAGTGCCCGCAGAAATTTTGGCGCTGCTCCAGTTTGTCGATCGGCCTCACTCCCCCGATTACCTGAAAGCTGCTCTGACCGTGCTCATGGATCGTCGCCTGATCCCAACTCAGGACTTAAACGCCCTGGCTCCCCTGCCCGAACAATTTCTCTATCCCGGGCCGCTCGATCCAGTTCAACCCGATCCGGTACAGCAGGCACGACGCTTCTGTAGCGGCTTATTAAAAGCACGATTGGAATTGCCCCTCTACCAACTCATCCCCTTTCTCGCCCTCAGCCTCTACCGAGAAAACCAAACCGAGTTGGCAACCGCCAACAAACTGGCAGAGCGCATTGCCCAACAAACCTCCGATCGCAGTTCGCTCAGCACCATGTTGGAGGTTTTGAGCGAGATTGTCAGTTCAGAGCAGTTTGAACCCGTTGAAACCGAAGACAGCGAAAATCGCTATACCCAATCTGGGCAACTCACCATCATCACCATGCACAAAGCCAAGGGGCTGGACTGGGATTATGTGTTCATTCCCTTCCTGCATGAGCAGAGCATTCCTGGCACGCTCTGGATTCCCCCCCAGGCAAAGTTTCTGGGCGAATTCACCCTGGCAGAAGTGACTCGTGCTCAGATTCGTGCCAGTTTGCACCAACAATTTCCACTGCCCAATTTAGCAGCGGCATGGCAACGGGCAGAACAGTTAAAAATGGCAGAAGAATATCGGCTGCTCTATGTGGCAATGACCCGCGCCAAGCAGTTGTTGTGGATGTCGGCAGCAAAGCAAGCCCCCTTTACCTGGAGCAAGCCCGACAATCTGGAGGACAAGCCCCCTTGCCCTGTGATTCCAGCACTCAAGGCACAATTTTCCCGATCGCAAGTGCGATAAATCGTCAAGCGAGTGAGCGTAAAATGTAGTATTTTTTACCAAAGGACGATTAATTTTGACCGTAAAAATGTTCTATAGTTTGATAGCGAAATTGAAGATGGGAAAGAGGAGCTAAAAGTCTGATTCCAGTTCGCCAAAACACTGACTGGGTAAGCCGATCGTGATTTGATTCGACCTGTAAGAAGTTTCCCGAATAAGAGGGTGTTTTAAAAAGTCCTTTCGCAAGTAGCAACAGACACGATCTCCCTAAATTCCTGTCCTTTAGCGAAGCCATGCCGACAGGCTATACGCACTGCTGCGCTAGCACGGGGGCTAGGGGGATCTCGGAGTGCTCAACATCACAGCGAGCACCTTTCCAAACACGCTCTGAAAGGGACTTTCACAACGATCTGGATTGACCCATGATGGAGAAGGGGTATCGATCCCTGAAAATTGACACAACTCAGACTTCAGAAGTAGTTGCCCCCCTAATGTTCTGACCACTCAAGTGGAGTTGTCATAAAGCTGATATGCAGAATTTCCCATATTGCAGGGGGTAGAAATTTGAACTTCACGATTCAGAATGTTCTCATTCCGGCTGAGCCAGGATATCAAACCATCGATGTGCAAATTCAGGCGGGACGAATCGCCGCGATCGCTCCGAATCTAGAAGTGATCGGCACTGTCGTGGATGGTCGCCACAAGTTGCTATTGCCCGGTTTTGTTAATGCCCATACCCATTCTTCCGAGATGTGGCAGCGGGGGATTATCCCACCAGCGCCGCTGGAACTGTGGATTGCCGAACTCTACGATTTTGCTCCTCCTGATCCTGAACAGGTTTATTTGAGTGCACTCGGTACGGCGATCGAAACCTTGCTATCGGGGGGCACTACGGTAGTGGATCACCTGACACTGATTCCGGGACAAGAGATTGAGACGATCGCCGCTGCCGTCCGAGGGTACCGAGAAGTCGGTATCCGCGCGTTTGTCGGTCCCCTAATTCAGGACGAATCTTTGACTGCTAGCTTGCCTGCTGGCGGCAAAGCTTGGGAACCCCTGCCCTGTGCCGAAACCGCCGAGAGTTTGCTGATGCTGATGCAGGAAGTGGTTGAAAAATTCCATCGTCCTGATGAGGGCATCGAGATTATGGTGGCACCGACCGGATTTCAACTCTGTTCGGATGAGTTGTTCAAAGGGTTAGTGGCATTGAGCCAACAACATCAGCTTTGCCGCCATACCCATTTGCTGGAAACCAAAGCCCAAAAAATGCTGGCTCATGAAAAATATGGCTGCAGTGCGGTGCAACAAATGCAGCATTTGGGTTTTCTGGGTGCCAAGACTTCCCTAGCACATTGTGTTTGGTTAGATGATGCCGATATCACCCTCCTGGCAGCAACCCAATCCACCGTGGTGCACAATCCTCTCAGTAATCTGCGCTTAGGGAGTGGTATTGCGCCTGTTTTTAAGTACCTGCAAGCAGGTGTGAATGTCACTTTCGGCTGTGATGGAGCCGCCAGTAATGATTCTCAAGATTTGCTAGAAGCGATT
Source organism: Scytolyngbya sp. HA4215-MV1 (assembly GCA_019359045.1). Classification (GTDB taxonomy): domain Bacteria; phylum Cyanobacteriota; class Cyanobacteriia; order Leptolyngbyales; family Leptolyngbyaceae; genus Scytolyngbya. The sequence goes on along the minus strand of JAHHIA010000003.1, from coordinate 528,993 downwards.
AAAATCGGTTCCCTTTTGCATGATGTGACGGATTTCGATTATCGCAACTGGATTTCCCCGCGACAAGCGATCGCCATGGCTTCGTTGGGGGGAGCAAAGGGACTGGGGTTGGCAGAGGAGTTGGGTTCTCTGACGGTTGGCAAACAGGCCGATTTGGTGCTGTATGATCTGACCCGTCTCGCTCTGCTCCCCAGAACCGACCCAATCGGTTTGTTAGTTTTGGGACGACCGACAGAAGCGGTGCATAGTGCCTGGGTAAAGGGCGATCGGGTAGTCGCTGATGGGCAGGTCGTCAATGTGGATGTCGATCAACTTCGGCAAACCCTGTTCGATCGCAGCGAATGGGTATTCAACCGTCACTCTCTGAACGTACAGCAGTTTGAAACGCATTACCGATCGGTTATGGGGCTGCCGACTTAGGGCATCTCTGCGGTCGGCGTTGCTGAAAAGCAGGATGATTTGTAACGAAGTTTCAAATCATTCAGCATCATTTTCATCCCGCTGCTGAGCAACGTCCTGCGGTCGAGAACACGGGGAAACGATCGGGGAGTGTTTCAAAGGAGTTGTAGTATTTTTGAAAGCCTTGTTGAGCAAGGCTTTCAAAAATACTACAACCTGGCTAGAACATCACCGAGATCTGAGGCTAGATCTGAGTAGACGAGGAACTCTGGAGCACCACGGGACCGGTTGGATAACGGCTGGATGCGGATGCTTCCAAAGTAACGAATAATCCGGAGATGCCCGTATCGTAGAAGTCGGCAGGCATCCAGAATTTCTCCAACACCTCTCCTTGGGAATTGGGGATCAGCGTCCCACAGGGAATCTTTTCGCCATCGGCGATCGCCCACAGGCGATAGACTTGGTTGGTAGCTGGTGCTGTGAGATTTTGCACCACCAGAACTCCCTGTCGCTGACCCAGATTCACCACAAAGCTACCCGTCGCTGTATCGGCTGTTTTGACCGCTTTGAGGGAGAAAAGCTGCGTCTGGGGCTGTTGCAGGAGGGTATGGATGTCTTGAGCAATCTGACGGTCTTGGCGCAAGTGGTAATTCTCAACGCCTAAATAAAGAATCAACAGCGCTGCTATACTGCCCATAACCGTACGCCAGGGAAATCGAGGTCGCTGGAACTGAGCAGTCAGTCGTGGGGTCGTTGCAGTTGCCAGAATCGCCGATCTCAGATGGGCAGGAGGTTCAACACTATTCAAGTCATGCGTCACACGGTCTAAAGTCGCTTGCAACTGAGCCACTTCTGCCCCTAAGGTTGGGTTGTCTTGCAGCAGTTGCTCAAAGACTGAGACTTCGGTAGGGTCGAGGTCGCCCACCACATAACCTGCTGCTAGGGTTGCGATCGCTTGAGGAGAGAGAGGTTCAGTCATAACCTTCGTCAATGGAGTCTTTTAACAGTTGCTTTAGCTTCAGAAGTCCCTGACGAGTCCAGCTTTTCACCGTTCCCAGGGGTTCCTGGAGTTGTTGAGCAATTTCTGACTGGCTGAGTCCAGCATCGTAAGCCAGTTCGATTACCTGCCGTTGTCGCTCGGAAAGCTGGGTTAATGCCTGCCGCACTTGCTGCGATCGCTCACTGGCAACCGCTTGCTCAACTGGAGTGGGCGCAGGCGGTTCCGCTGTGAAAGTCTGCCCCCAGCGTTGCACCAAATTCAGGTTGCGACTCCGTGATCGGAGTTTATCAATTGCCCGCGATCGGGTCATAGCAATCAGGTAGCGCAGTAAATGTCCATGTTTGACCGGATCAACCGGACGTTGCCAGAGGGACAGAAAAATTTCCTGGGTCAGGTCTTCGGCTTCTGGTTGGCTTTGCAACACTTTAAGTGCCACACCATACACCACACTGCCATAGCGATCGTAGAGCCACCCTAACGCTTCTGGCTGTTTTGTCTTCAGATGATTGAGTAGCTCAGCATCAGTGAAGGTTGGCATGGAGGAATGGCAATGAGCAAAACCGAATCGAAGATCCTCAGGGGAACTCCGCTGCATCGATTCAGATGAGTAGACCCGGATTACTTTCCCTGTAAGAATACTCGATGCATCTTGCAGTGGTGATAGTAATCTTCGTTTCATAGCATGTTTTGAGCATAGGTCAAACTTCCCCCTTATCTCTAAAACGATTGATGAAGTGAATTGGATGAGCTTCAGGCAGACCCAATTGGAAAACGCGCCTTTGGAGTGAGATCGAGAAGTTTAAATCCAAAACAGAGACCGGGTCGCTTTAAGGATAGAGACCCATCAGTCAGCCAATCAGTCTCCTGTACAGGAATGAGTTGCAATTAATTCCTGCCATCAAACTAACTGCTGACTTATTCGCTCCTACAGTTTTTTTAATCACGCAATATTCTGCACTTTCAGCCGTCTGAGTGAGACCGATGTACCGTACGTTTGGGCTGCATCTTACGGTTGAAGGTGGCGAAAACGTCGTCACACAACCCCTGATCTGAGAGGTAATTTTATGAACCGATCGCTTGCTAACTTATGTGCAACCTTGCTGCTTTCTGTTGCCATTTTGCCGACTGCGGTATCTGCCCAAACCACCGAAGCAGCCCCAACCAGCTTCAATCCATACGTGCCGACTCAAGCTTCGGTAAACCCAGTCAGCCCTTTTAATCTGACCTATCTGGCATATCAAGGGTATCTGATCGAACAAGGCATTCCTAGCAATAGTGCATTAGTCGATGCAATCGCAGCTGGCACGGTCACAGCTCAAGACTTAATGCAAGCAGCAGTCAAAGCTAATCAGATTTCTGAGCAAACGCTAACGGATCGAGACTATCGATCGGCGTTGACAGATCAACTGCAAGGATTAGGAAAAGACTAAGAAAATCTGACGTTGCTGACTCAATCATGTCTTAGGAAAAGCCTTGAACTCAGCAACGTCAAGACCAGAAAACCAAACCGAAAAAATACGTTGCGTCCATGAAAAATACATTACGTCAATATCATCGGTTCATTGCCCTGATGTTTGGTTTACCATTATGCTTCACGGCTTTGACGGGCATCAGCCTTGCGATCGCGGATCAATGGTTGCATCAAGAGGCATGGGTGGCTTTTCTAATCACTGTGCATACGTTTCAGCTCTTCAAACTTGATGCCATTCTGCCCGTTGTCAATGGGCTGGGACTGATGGGCTTAGTTGCCACGGGACTGAGCATGACTGGACTGGTTACCAAACGTCATCGAGCCAAGCGAACCGGAGAACGATGATGAAATTTCTGACTTACTTTTTCATCGCGATCGCTAGTACCCTTCTGGTCATCCTGTTGTCGTTATCATCCTGTAGCCCTACGCCCCAGGCAACGCCCCCTCCCCCAGCGGTGATGGATCATCCAGCGACCACCCAACCCCAAGCTACTACCAGTCCCACGCAAGCCCCCCCTCAACCAAGTCACCCACCGACGACTGCGACAGTCAAAATTCATAATTTCAAATTTGAGCCTGCCAATGTCACGATCGTCGCAGGTGAAACTGTCCAATTTATCAATGTTGATGAGGAACCCCACACAGCTACGTCAACCGAGGGGACTTTCAACTCTAAAGCATTGGACACCAACCAAACCTGGAACTACACTGCCAACCAACCAGGCTCCTTTCCCTACATTTGCTCCATTCACCCTTTCATGAAAGGGACGCTGACAGTCACCCCCAAGAAAACCTGACTCGATCGCCAATCACCAGAGGAATATCCAAATGAAACGTCGCAAATTTATCGAACATGTTAGTTGGACTGGACTGGGCATTGTCTGGGCAGTCGGTGAAAATGGCTTGCTCACTGCCTGCCAGGTCGGCACCTCAAAGACTCAGCCGGCATCCACCACCACGCCATTTTCCTTCGTGCAAATCAGTGATACACACATTGGGTTCCATAAACCTGCCAATGAACATGTAACTGATACGCTGCAGAAAACGATCGCGGCGATCAATGCTTTACCCGTTCAACCTGCCTTTGTGGTGCATACGGGAGATATTTCCCATCTGTCTAAACCCGCAGAATTTGATCAGGCAAAACAACTCCTTTCCCAACTGAAAGTGCCCTTGTTTACTCTACCGGGGGAACATGACACCATTGGCGATCGAGGTAAAGCTTACGAAGAGGCATTTCCTCGCAAAGCAGTGAAAGAAGGCTTGCAGGTGTGGGATCAGGGCGGCATTCACTTTGTTGCTGTGACCAATGTGTTGGACTTTGGGGCAACCGGTAAGGGCGAATTGGGTCAGGCGCAACTGGATCTGCTGACCCAAGATTTGTTAGCCCAAAAATCGGATACGCCGATCGTTGTCTTCAGTCATATTCCCCTGTATGACCTTTATCCCAAATGGGGCTGGGCAACCGCCGATTCCGCCAAATTGCTCTCCCTGCTCTCCCGCTTTGCTTCGGTCACGGTATTGAGCGGTCACATTCATCAGGTCATTCAGCACAGCGAAGGCAATATTCGCTTCCACACGGCGGCGGCAACTGCTTATCCTCTGCCTGCCCCTGGCAAGGGTGAGCAACCTGCGCCTGTCAAGCTTCCCGAAAATCATCTGTTGGCGGTGCTAGGATTCCGCACTGTTGAAGTGATAACGCACCAGGACACCCAAATTGAGCAGCATTCTCTGGGATAAACATCGTCCCATCTTGCTCCAAGCAACCCCATTCTGGAATTTTTGGGGTGCAGAGTAGCGATGCCCAATAGCAGGTGAACAGGTAGATCGGCAGAATGAAGCCCTTGTGGTTCATTCTGCCGATAGAGTAGGGCCAACGGGGGATTTCCTGACCCCAGCAAGGGAGCGCCAACTGACCGAATACCTGTGGAGAGGCTTTTGTAGGCAATCGTAGACTAGATCCGCTGCGAGCCTTACGCAGTAGAGGAACAGAATTGTTTGGATACTATGCGGGCATTTGTCTTACGAGACGATTGTGATCCTACTTTCATTTAACATGTAGTATTTTGAGAGGATCTAGTGCACTTGCTGAAATCATGAGCGCTGTTCCCCTTGATTCTACCAATCCTCGCGATCAACTGCTTGATGTATATCACGAGTTATCTCCCCTCGAACAATTGATCGTGCAATTGTTATCGGTGATTTATGAGCCGATTAATCGCAACATGCTGATCATTTGCTTGGATCAAGCAGGTGCAAAAGATAGCAAGGGTCAACCGTTTAAGCCTCACACGATTAAGCCCTACCTCGATCGCCTATTAGAAAAAGGCGTTGTAATTCAGAACAGTGGACAGGGAGTGCAATGCTACCCTCTGTTGATAGAAATCGTCACTCGTGATGCAGTGCGGATTGGGCGATTTGAAGCCCTTGCCAAAGTCGTCGAAGACAAAATCCCAATCCCACGACGCTGGCGAGACGGTCCCCGTTCTTTTAGTCGGGACGGTCTGTTGATTCGAGAAGTGCGAATTGGTCTTTACCGCAAAAATGTTAAGTTCATCAATCAGCAACTTGAGGATTATTACAAGTACAGTTACCTCGCTGATCCCATCACCGTTGCCGAAATCTATGACTTAGTCTGCAACAATCCTTTCGATACCGATTGGATGCGATCGCTGCCTAACGAATTATATGAGAGCATCATCATCAGCATTTTGAATGAGTCAATGCTCGGGCTAGAGCCTGCACCCGAAGCATTTGAACTGCTTCAACAAGATTGTGCAGGGCAGCGGCAAGTCTCCGATTTGTTACGCCTCTTTTTGATTGAACAACTGATTCTGCGGGGCAAATTGGCAGACGCCCAACAAAATCTGGATCAATTGCCTGAAGCCTACCGCATCAATGCAGGCAATGTGCAGGGATGTTTGTCTTTTCTGCAAGGAGACGATGCAGCGGCGATCGCCCAATACACCACCGCATTGCAAGCCCTCAAAAAAGGCACCAATAAACGCAAAATTTACTTCCAAACATTGACCGGGATATTTTTTGTGCTGGCGCTGATTAAACAAGGCACGGGCGATCGGCTCCAAGAAGCCATGGAATATTGCCAAATCGCACAGCGGGCAAAGCACTGGCTCAGCCCACTCTACGACTTATTGGAACGAGTCATTCGCATGCAGCAAGGAGATTTGTCTCAAAAAAGCTGGGTCAGCAATGCCTTCTTCTATACGCCCGATGATCACAGCATTGATGTTCTATTGCGGGCGCTGTGTATGTATTGGATCGATGTCGAAAGTGCCAAAAAGCTCTTGCCCGAAGCACTCAAGTCATTTTGTCAGCAGGCAGAAGAATCGGGTTACCGCTGGATTGCAATGGAATCGGCAGAATTGTTGACACGACTCAAGCCGAGCACTGCCTCTAGCAAAAAAGCACAAACCTTGCGCCAAAACAGCAATATCCACACCCTCGTAGACCTGATCGAACCGAAAGAAACCTGGCAATTGAGTCTAACTGCCCTCACCAACCTCTCCAAAGCCTCCCCTCAAACCGTTGCCAAAGCAGAAGGTACTCAGCGACTTGCCTGGTTTATTACTTTCTATTCCAGCAATAGCTATCAACTGGAACCACGTGAACAAAAAATCAACGCGCAGGGCGTTTGGAGCAAGGGACGCCCGATCGCCCTCAAACGGTTGAAAAAAACGGGCGAACTGGACTATCTTACCCCACAAGATATCCGCGTCTGTGCCCAACTGGAGACAGAGCACTCCTATGGGTACTATGGACAAACTCAGTATCGCTTTAGTCAGAAGGCGATCGTCGCGCTGGTGGGGCATCCCCATGTGTTCTGGACAGACACTCCTACTATTCGAGTGGAGATTGTCAAAGGAGAACCGGAACTGCTGGTCAAAAAAGGCAAAGGCGATCAATTCACCCTCCAGTTTTCGCCAGAACTCAGTAAAGCTGAAAATATCTTGGTGGTCAAAGAAAGCCCTACGCGACTGAAAGTGATTGAGATTACGGCAGATCATCGTCGCATTGCCGAGATTTTGGGTGCTAAAAATCGGTTGCAAGTTCCTGCGATCGCCAAAGATCAGGTACTCGCAGCTATTAACGCCGTTTCTGGCATCGTCACCGTCCACTCAGACATTGGCGGGGGAGTCAGCAATGCCGAAGAAGTGCCCGCCGATGCCAAACCCCATGTGCATCTGCTGCCTGCCGGAGATGGTTTGAAAGTAGCAGTGTTGACCCGCCCCTTTGCCCAGGGAGGACCTTACTATCGCCCCGGAGCGGGCGGCGAAACGGTGATTGCTGAGATCGAGGGCAAACGGCTGCAAACCACCCGTAAATTGAAAGAAGAAAAACAACTCGCCAATGCCGCAATCGCCGCCTGCCCGACCCTAACTCGTCAGGCAGAACAGGACGGTGAATGGCTGGTAGAAGACCCAGAAGATTGTCTGGAATTATTGCTGGAGATTGGTGAATTGGGCGAGACCGTCACGCTGGAATGGCCCGAAGGCGAGAAATTGCGCGTCAGCCATCAAGCAGGACTCAGCAACTTTAGTCTGAAGATTCAACGCCAGAAAGATTGGTTCTCGACCGATGGTGCGCTGAATTTGGATCACAATTTGGTGCTGGATATCCAGCGCTTAATGGAACTCCTGGACAAAACTCCGGGTCGCTTTCTTCCGCTTGGCAACGGGCAATTTTTGGCACTGACGCAAGAATTTCGTAAACGGCTGGATGAACTGCGCGCCTATTCCGAAAAATCGGGCAAAGGTTTGCGTATTCATCCCCTGGCAGCCGTGGCAATGGAAGACTGGCTGGATGAAGTGGGCGACCTCAAAGCCGATAAATACTGGAAGCAGCATATTCAGCGCCTCAAAGAAATTCAGGACTTTGAACCAACCTTGCCCTCCACCCTCCAGGCAGAGCTGCGCGACTACCAGGTCGAGGGTTTCCGCTGGCTGGCACGATTGGCACATTGGGGCGTGGGAGCGTGCCTTGCCGATGACATGGGCTTGGGCAAAACCCTGCAAGCCCTGGCAGTGATTCTCACCCGTGCGGCAGCGGGTCCCACGCTGATTGTAGCACCGACTTCGGTGGGCATGAACTGGATGGGGGAAGCCCAGCGCTTTGCTCCCACACTGAACGCGATTCAGTTTGGCAGTAGCGATCGCCAAAAGTTGCTGGATAATCTGCAACCCTTCGATATGTTGGTTTGCACCTATGGACTCTTGCAGCAAGAAGAGTTGGCAGAAAAATTGGCAAAGGTGCAGTGGCAAACCATTGTGCTGGACGAAGCTCAGTCGATTAAGAATTTTGCGACGAAGCGATCGCAGGCTGCCATGACCCTGCAAGGGGGCTTCAAACTGATCACCACAGGCACCCCGATCGAAAACCACTTAGGCGAATTGTGGAACCTCTTCCGCTTCATTAATCCGGGCTTGCTCGGTTCTCTAGAAAACTTCAATCAGCGCTTCGCTACCCCGATCGAACGCTACCAGGACAAGCAAGCCCGCAATCGCCTGAAAAAGCTGATCCAGCCCTTTTTGCTACGTCGTACTAAGAGCCAGGTGTTGGAAGAATTGCCCTCGCGCACCGAAATTACTTTACAGGTCGATCTCAGTCGGGAAGAACTGGCGTTTTACGAAGCCCTGCGCCGTGACGCGATCGCCAAACTCTCCAATAGCGATGCCACTGCCGGAGCCAAACATCTGCAAGTGCTGGCAGAAATCATGAGATTGCGTCGTGCCTGTTGCAACACGCGCCTGGTGAAGCCCGAAATCTCCCTCCCCAGTGCCAAACTGCAACTGTTTGGCGAAGTGCTGACCGAACTGTTGGAGAACCGTCACAAAGCGCTGGTGTTCAGCCAGTTTGTCGATCATCTGCACATCCTGCGCGATTATCTGGATGAGCAAAAAATCCGCTATCAATACCTGGATGGCAGCACCCCTGCCCCCGATCGCAAAAAACGGGTCACTGCCTTTCAAGCTGGGGAAGGCGATGTGTTTCTGATTAGCCTTAAAGCGGGTGGCACCGGACTCAACCTCACTGCTGCCGACTATGTCATCCACATGGACCCCTGGTGGAACCCGGCAGTGGAAGACCAAGCCAGCGATCGTGCCCACCGCATTGGGCAGCTACGCCCGGTGACCATTTATCGCCTGGTGGCAAAAGACACGATCGAGGAAAAGATTGTCGAACTGCACCAGCACAAGCGCGACCTTGCCGATAGTTTGCTGGAAGGAGCCGACATCAGCGGCAAGATGTCTACAGATGATTTGTTGCGGTTGTTGCAGGAAGAAGGTTAGAGGAACGGCAGGCAATCGATTGAGACCCAGATCCCCGGCTTTTCCAAAAAAGCCGGGGATCTCGATCGCTGCGAGGTTTCAATGAATCCGATTTGAGGCGATCGGTAACCTCACCCGATCTAGAAGCCTTATCCAGAGCGGACTCCAAGTATAGAAATCTCCACATCGAATTATGGGCGTGAGTATAACTGAAAAAGAGCCATTTTCACTAGCCAAAAGCCTTGCACCGCAGGACTTCTACACAATAAAACGAAACAATCAGGGTTTCAGCCATATGGGCGATTGTGGAGGCAAGCTTCGTTTCTGTTAGCAATTGGGTCAAATAATTACCCAAGTTGATAGTTAATCAGAGGGAGGAACGCCAGGTTTAGTGCTTGAAATCACAGTCAGCCCCTTTTCAAACCGCCTGCCAACCTACCCTACAATTGTCTTCAGCATCCCTACAAAGCGATCGACCGACTCCTTAAAATTCCAATCTGAAACGATCGATGAAAAAAATTGTTCTCTCTGGTCTACTCCTGCTGTTAGGGCTATCATTTACCGCTTGCACCCCTGCATCTTCGCCCACCGCATCATCCACCCATTCTGCTGCCCCCACTACCGCCAAACCCCTCACCACCAGCGCCATCCCCGACCAAGAGCCAGAAAAACTCCAGCGCCTCTACACCAAACTGGCGAAGTATCTGGAAGCGGAATTAAAAGTGCCAGTAGTCTACAAGCCCGTCACCGACTACACCGCAGCGGTGACTGCCTTCAAAGTGGGGGATTTGGATCTAGTCTGGTTTGGTGGACTGACCGGGGTGCAGGCACGGTTACAAGTACCCGGAGCCGAGGCGATCGCCCAGCGCGATGTCGATTCCCAATTCCACAGTGTTTTCATCGTCAACCAAAAGAGTGGGCTGAAACCCATCAAAGATATTCAGGAATTGACCGAGCTGAAAGGACATACCTTCACCTTTGGCAGCGAGTCTTCCACTTCAGGTCGCCTAATGCCGCAATATTTTCTCAAGCAAGCCGGGGTCAAGCTCGAAGACTTCAAAGGACAGGTCGGCTTCTCAAAAAATCACGATGCCACCCTGGAACTCGTCACCGCTGGCACTTACGAAGCAGGCGCACTCAACGAAAAAGTCTGGACAAGTCGGCTCAAGGAAGGCAAAGTGGATCAGAGCAAGGTGGCGGTGATTTGGCGATCGCCTGCCTATTTTGATTACCACTGGGTAATTAATCCAGCGGTAAAAGAACGGTACGGCGCAGAGTTTGTAGAGAAGGTACAGGCTGCGCTGCTCAAGCTCGATCCCAAAGTGCCCGAGCAAAAAGAAATTTTGGACTTGTTCACGGCATCGAAGTTTGTCAAAACACAGAATTCTAACTATGCCACGATCGAGCAAATTGGACGAGAAATCGGCAAGATTAAGTAGCGAAGCACTGGATATCCCGGCTCTAACTCCTGACATGAGGCAGAGCCTGGCGATTTCGTTCCCATCCTCTGACTAGTAATGAGAAAAAGTCCAGAACGGACGATCAAAGTGCTTGGGGTCTACTGGGCAAACTTGTCTGGGCAAAGCGCACAACATCATTCTAGCAATGGCGATCTGCTTTGATAGATAGGACAGCACCAAGTGCTCTATTCTACCCAAAATAAAAAGCCCCCTGTAAAGACAGAGAGCAATGGGAATAGAGAGCATTAGTTATCTCGCACTTTGAGATTGGCAACATTCCACAATAACGACTCATAGTACAGACTGGAAATGTTGACATCTTGTACCCGATTTCGTACCGCCACCAGATTTAGCGAGTTCACCAAATGGATAAACGGTAAATATTCCTGAGAAAGACGTTGGGTTTCGGCATAGATCGCTTTGCGTTTAGCTTCATCCAATTCCCTGGCTCCTTGAATGTAAAGCTGACCAATTTTGGCTTCCCAATCTGCAACCACTCTGTCTGTGAGGGGTGCCTTCCCAGATTGAGGCTTTTGATTGAAAGGATGGAATGAGCCATCGGGCGACCAGACATTGTAGCCATTATTCGGTTCTACCCCCCCTGTAATGCCACCCACATAAAATTCCCATTCCAGCGTGTTAATGACTTTATCCAAAAGGGCGCTGAAATCGATCGGGGCGTAATCCACCTGCATACCAAGTTTGCCCAAATCGCTTTTAATCTGGGCGGCTAAACCCTCGATCGTGCGACTACCAGTTTGCGACAACATCGTAAAGCGCACCCGATTGCCCTGGGCATCAAAAAGCTGTCCAGAATTGTCGTACTTAAATCCAGCATCCAGCAACAACTTTTTGGCTTTTTTGAGATCATAGGGGTAGGTTTTAAGCCCTTCTTGAGGAGAAAAATAGTAAGGGCTTTGCACCGAAATCGGCGAATCTTGCGGTTGTCCCAATCCCCGAAACGTATTGTTGACCATGGTCTGCCGATCGAGCGCATACGCCACGGCTTGCCGAAACGCCACCGTATTAAACCAGCGTGATTTGATTGGGTCTACCACAGGCTTGCCGTTGCGTTTCCCCTGGTTCAGGTTAAAGCAAACAAACAATGTGCTGGAGTCTGGACCTCCGTTGTAAATGGTAAATTTGCCTCGTTTCTCCTCACGTTTCAGCAACGAAAAACTTGAAGAGCCGATCGCCAGTGCATCCAATCCTCCAGAACGAAACTGGATTAATCCCGTATCAGCCGATTCAACAATTTGCCAGATGACGCGATCAATATAGGGTAGTTGCTTGCCCTGAGCATCTTTTTTCCAGTAGTAGGGATTGCGCTGCAGCACCAAACGCTGGCTAGTAGCATAGCTTTCAATGCGGTAGGGACCATTTACAATAATTTTGCTGGGATCGGTATCCACGCCCCAAGTGGTCAAAAACTGGGATTGTCCTTTGGCATCTTTGGCATTCGCCACTTTTCGCAAGACATGGGCTGGCAAAATGGCAGCTCCAATGCTTCGTAGGAAAGGTGCGAACGGTTCGGGCGTCGCGAATTCCACCTGACGATCGTTCAATTTGCGGATGGAAGGCAGTGCTCCACTCACCCCAATTTTGAATGCATCTTGGATAGGCAAGGGAATTTTGGGATTAAAGTAAAGCTCCTGATAGCTAAACATCACGTCATCCGCCGTTAGCGGTGCCCCATCTGACCATTTCAGCCCCTCCCGCAGGGTCACTGTAATGTGTTGCTTGTCTTGAGAGATTTGCCAGGACTCCGCCAGATCGGGTTCTAAATCACCCGTCCCATTTTCAAAAATCAGCCCTGCATGCAAAAACTGGGAAACATTGGGAGCTTCCTGAATCAATGCATAGTTAAAAGTTTTGGGTTCACCTGGCGTGCGGACAACAATCTGAGAACGCTGCGCCGCCTTTACTTTGAACTGATGAGGATTGCAGGCAACCACAGAGAGCACTAGCATCAGCGCTAGACATCCGACCCACCAACGTCGCCAAGTTTTTTTTGCCAAAAAAGTCATAAACCGATCGCAATCAGGAGATGCTTGATTGTAGATCTCCCCGCTTCTGTCTGGAGCCACCCAGTGGGTGAATTGGTAGAATTCAAGCGCTACTCAGTCGCAGGATTGCGGCTGAGGGTGCGATGGGTACCCGTGTGGTAAGTTGTCATACTTACCCATGCCAGCCCCTCGCTTGTCCCCACCCATAATTTATTGCCCGTGTCAGGTGCCAGTGCCAAAATGCGATCGGCAGGCAGATTGTACACTTCGCCCAAAATCGCTCCATTGTAAGGATTCACTCGCCATAGCCCATTCGACATCCCTACCCAAACACTCCCAGCCTTATCAAACCGGATGGCAGTTACATCATGTCCTTTGAGCTTGGTGACCGATCGCAATACCTGCCCAGTTTTGTAGTCAATTTCCAATAGGCCGTTCGGTGTCCCTGCCCACAAACCGCCTCTGGGGCTACGAGTCAACGTTTGCACTACCCCCCCTGGCACCTCTGGAATGCGGGCAATTACCTTGGCACTGGCGGTATCGATACGAACCATCCCTTCCAGCGTAGCGACCCAAAGCTGCCCATCCGAATCCAAACTGAGCGCATGGGCACTTACCCCCGGCAGATCCTTAATCGTCGTCATCAACAACCCCTCATCGGGGCTAATCAGCGCTAACCCACCATCCGTACCCACCCACAGGTAACCGCGCAAGTCAATCAACAATGCCAACACCCGATTGGAGGGCAGCAAAAAGTTTTGAGCAGTAATTTCGTTGGTGCGAGGGTCAATCCGCTTGAGTCCGTCGTAAGTGCCAACCCAAATCCGTCCAACTTTGTCTTGCGCCAGAGCACCGATCGTCACGTTGGGTAAGCTGATACGCGCTAACACCTTACCTGTATTGGGATCAATTTGGGTCAACCCCTGCCAAGACCCCACCCAGAGCTTTCCCTTAAAGTCTTTTTGCAGCGCATTGATGCGGTAGTCGGGCGCGATCGTCTCTTGTTGCCGCTGGCTGGGCAAGGGTGCCGTGCTCCGGGGGGGCGCGTCCGCAGGGGGGGGCGATACTTGCGCCTGGGCTCCCGGAAAAGCTGACAAAAGCAAGACCAAAATCGCACTCAAATAGCCTGCACGAAAGAAAAACGGTGCCATAGCATAGCGAAGCCAAAAGGGTCTGAAATGAGACGAGTCGCCAGTTCAGCAAATCGCCACAATTGTGCCCCATCATACTGCGTCGAACGAATTTCGCTGCATCTGTTCAGGAAATTGGAATTTAGAAGGAAAACCACAGAGTGTGGACGAGGATGATGGATTGTTGGGCTTGAGGAAGCATCAAGGCTGAAAATAAGAAAATCAGGAGCTAGAAGGGATGCTGAATTCTGCCTTCTAACTCCTGCCTATGCAATAGAACGGTTTACGCCGATCGAGGAGACCCCTCAGAGAGAGGTCAGGAGACAAAACTGCTTGAACCGATCGTCCTCACTGAATTAATCGGCAATTGAGCAATCTGCATAGATGCAGTGGTTGGAGGCTTGTGGGGCGGCGGATCGGGGGGCGGCGTATATTGGGCTACGACCACAGCCATAGTAGCCAATAAGATGCCAAGCGATCGTCCCCTTGGGGTGAGAAGCACCATAGTTTTTGACATTGAGATTTTGGCTGCCATCATTTCCATGACAGCGCACCAGTGTGGATTGTTCATAAGCCTTTAGGTGATTTACGGGCACTTGTGTGATGTTCTGGTAGAATCACCTACACAAAAACGAGGAACTGCACCCAACAAACAGCATGGGGCACAGACTTCATGAATTCTGCCTCAATTCAGGTAGAAACAACCTATCCATTCCATGTCTTCAAACCTTTGGACAAAGCCGAAATCAAAAACATTTCTGGATAGGTTTGAAGGTAGATTTCCCTAAGTAGTGACGCTGGAGGCAGAAGCTTCGTTTTCACTTTCAAGAGATTCCTGAAAGTAGGAAATGGGGCAAAACCTTTTCCCTTTATACATAGAGTCTAAACCAGATAGCAATGAAAGGCTTTACAGTTTTATGCAAAGTTTCTTGCCTTTACAGACTTCAAGAAAACCCTTCACAACAACAGTTCTTATGTACTATTTTCTATTGAATAGCTAATTTCCTGATTAAGCATTTATTCGGCAATTGGCGATAGAGAAACAGAGAATTTAGATGTAGTTAGTGTAGTATTTTAAGTTTGAAGTTCTTTTACAATAAGGACTTCAAGGCTTTTTCATCGGTACTATCTTTGAGTCATCGGTTGAAGATTGAATTTTGTCAACATAGCATTTCTTTAAACGAAAAAATTAAAGCTTTACCCACTCTTGATAAGAATCGATAAAGCTTTAATAGAGATTTCAGTGGTGATTTAAGGAATCACAAAATGTTCCCAAAGTTGATTACTTCTTAACCAAAGAGCGTGGATGAAAGTTAATATGAATCCCCAATTTTTGGAACCAGGATTGGGTCAGGGGCCAGCTTAATTCGCAAAGTGTACCTTGAGGTGCGGCAGCCGATCGCTTAAAGTGTCCTTTCAGTTGAGCAGCGAGCCTGCGAGCCTGTTTGGAACCTTCCCCTTCGTGGGTCGTGTGGAGTCCCATCCCGTTATCCTTGATTTGCAACATATACCAACCTCGCTGATGAGTGCCTGTAATGTTAAGGTGAGTGGCTCCTTCGGCATGTTTGGCAATGTTGCCTATCGCTTCTTCTAAAAATCGGCAAAGATTGCGCTTTTGATCTGAGGTGAGGGTGGGCTGCTCGATCGGTTCAAAAAACCAGGCAACCTTAAGACTTCCCAAAGAGGAAAATTCGGGCCGTTCCAGGGTGCTGCTATAAACCTCGTAAAACAGCTCATGCAGAGGACTTTGGAGGTCTAGCTTCAGTCCAGTTCTCAGATAGAGGCTATCTTCTTGCGCCAGAGATTCCTGTCTGAGATGCTCACCAATGTTGCGAATCTCCCGGTTCAAATTTTCCAGGATAGATAACAGTTGTGGTTGGGGCAGGTTATCGTCTCGGAGGCGTCGGAGTAGAGTCGCCAGAGTTTGCAGAGGCCCGTTGTGGATGATGTTAAAGGTTTGCTCGATCGTCCGTTGTCGTTCTTGCAGACGAGATTTTAATGCCCGCTCTTGTTCATAGACATAGTCATAAATAGCGGGAAACAGCACATTGAGGTTGAGCACAAACAAGACCGGAATCAATGGAATCCACACATTCCCGATCGCCAACATCAGGTAGCTGCCTGTGAATAGACCCAGGTTGACACACCCAACCACCAGCAAATTGCGCCTCAAAAATTGGGTGCGCTGTCCCAAGGCAATGCCAATCGCACCCCATAGCACAATCCATCCATACTCCCAGCCATCTGCCCAGGTTTGCAACAGAGGACGGTGATCGAGCACAGCACTAATAATTTGGCTAACGGAGTGGGCTTGCATTTCGATCCCATCTATCGTGCCAGGAATATTGTTGGAACTGGGGATCGCTCTGATTGACAGCGGTGGGCGAAATTGGGGATCGGTAATGCCGACAATCACAATGCGATCGCGCAACCACTCAGGCTGTACCTGCCCAGTTTTCAGTTGTCGCAACGTGATTCTGCGAAACGGATGCAGTCCTCTGCGAAAATTCATCAGTAGTTGAGGTCCCCCAGCATCTACTCCCACATACCCACCCGAATTAGAAGAGAGTCGGGGCAGTTCAGTAGTACCAAATCGCATGGCAAACTTATCACGAATGCCGTTTTGCAATCCCAATTTTTGATCTCTAGACCTGAGATAAGCTTCGGTCAAGCGAATGATCAGTGAGAGCTTGTAGTCTCTAGCATTAATTGGGTTAGAGGTTCCCAATAAAATTCTACGGAGCCGTCCATCTACGTCTGACACAATGTCAGAGAATCCGACCTGTTCCGGAGGGAATCCGATCGGTGGAAGGATTTGATCGGGTGTCGGCAAGAGTTTTTCTACAGCGATAGCATTTTGTGTCCGACCCAGGGTGACAAACAAATTTTGATTGTTCGACTTGACTGAGTTATTCCACAAAATATTTAGCCCAATGACAGTGGGCTTGTAAGTCTGTACAGTTTTGAGGAGATCGACGATCGCCGCTTCAGGCACGGGGTAGCCAATTTTTTGAATATCGGCTGCATCAATCCCAACCAACACAATGCGATCGTCTCTGGGTTCGGCAGGGCGCAACCGCATCAACGAATCTAGCGCAAATAGCTCTAACCCTTGTAGAGAACCCACTAGGCGGGCAGCTACTACCAATCCCACCATTGCCATGCCAGGCAGCGCCCAAAACCGCCAACCCCAAACGGTTGCTCTCAAACTTTGCCAGGAATTGCGCTGTGCCATTGTGTGATCGCGGTTCTAATCAATCAACCCTTCAGCTCTCGCCTGAATTTCGGTCTGGATACGGATATTTTTGCCGTCTTTTTTGTCATCTTCGGGATAGACACCCAGCACATCCTGAATTTTGGTCCAATAATGGCGAACGGTACGTTCGGAGACCTGCATGCGCTGAGCGATCGAGCGGTCTTGTAACCCTTCATAAAACGCCAGTTTGAGCACCGTTAACCAATCAGGCTTAACCTCCAAGCCAACTCGCCCCTGACGAATATCTTTAGTATGCGTAATCGCCTTCAACGCCCAATCGACGCGAGTCAGCATCTCTTTACTCGAAAGGCTTTTGTCCGCAACCGTAAACCCTCCTTTGTGGTTGTCAATCTCAGGTTTAATCCGAACCAGCGCTTTTACATAAGTGCTCTGCACCGTCAGGTTGAGGGTAGGATATTTTTTCATCAAGGTCTTCAACAATTGCACACCCGTTTCCGTTTGGGCAGATTCTCCCGGTTTTTCGGGGAGGGAGAGATCCAAAACCACCAAATTGGGCTGTGCATCGTCCACCTGTTTGAGCGCACTCTCTACAGTCTGGGCAGTCAAAATCTCTGCCTGAGGATATTCTCGTTTAAGCAGGTCGATCGTTCCACCCAAAACAATCTCATGATCGTCCACGACGAGAATCTTTAGATTGACCGATTCTAATGAATTCTGACTCATAGCTGATGGCACAAACCAGACCGTGCAATTACAGAAATCTACATTTACCTTTGCAGAAAGTTGCACAGAATGGCAAGAGTACAGGATTAAGCGCTACTGTGAGGGCGATCGGTCCTGGGTCGGATACCGTCAGTCGCTGATTTTTTTGAATACGGTTGATTTTTTTGAATACTTAAGGAGATGAATGCATGGAGCGACGTGAGTTTTTATCGTGGGTCAGTGTTGGGGTTTTAGCGAGTTCTTTGCCAGCGGCGATCGCTGCCTGCACTAAACAACCTGAAACAACCAGTGCTTCACCAACCGAGTCTCCCCTGGCGACGTCCCCTCGTCCAGATGGCTTCATTCCTGTAGGAACTGTGGCACAAATGGATCAACAAGGTTTCCTGTCCAATAAGCAATCTGCCGCTGGCGCAGTGATTGTCGTCCGTGATCCCAAGCAAGCGAATAAAATCGTCGCACTTAGCTCTGTCTGCACGCATAAGGGGTGCACTGTAGAATGGCAAAAAAATCAGGCTCTCTTGACTTGCCCCTGCCATAATTCTGCCTTTGGCATCGATGGCAGTGTCAAAAAAGCCCCGGCGACTAAACCTCTTGCAACTTTCGCTGCCAAAATCGATGGGGACATGGTGCTAGTGAAAGCCTAGAGCATCCGCTACAGAATTCGAGAAACTTTGTGGAATGCTGTAAAAATCGCTACTTGAGGAATTCAAACATAAAGAAAGCTGATAGGCTTATCGGATTCCCTCAAGAGTTCCGATTATCTATTGCACTTAGGGAAAGCTAGACCTTTAATGAGATTTGTACGTTTGATTTGCGCTGAAGCGCCTTTTTCTGCTGATATGCCTGACTTCAAATATATAGGGCGTGTCAGAAATGAAGTCGCATTGAGGAGCAGATTTTACCCAGACAAGTTCATGGATCTGTTTCCAGCGCTTGGAGAAAATTGCCGTTTTAACTAATGAGAGGATCACTGCATGGCAACTTTTAAGGTCACGCTAATTAACGAAGCTGAAGGGCTGAATACCACGATCGAAGTCCCCGATGATGAGTACATTCTTGATGCGGCTGAAGAACAAGGGCTTGACCTGCCTTACTCCTGCCGCGCAGGTGCTTGCTCGACCTGTGCAGGCAAAATCAAAGATGGTACTGTTGACCAATCTGACCAGTCTTTCTTGGATGATGATCAGATTGAAGCGGGCTATGTCCTGACTTGTGTGGCATACCCCACTTCGGACTGCACCATCTTGACTCACCAAGAAGAAGAGTTGTACTAGTTTTTTTCTGGCTTCAGACAGTTCAGCTTGGTCGAGCCAGAAGTTCAACATTCGATGGTCAGGAGTCAGGATGATTCTTTCTGGTTCCTGACTCTTTTGTATCGCTGGCTTTGTTGTAAGAGACCTGCGGTTACCCACAGCGATCGCGCCTCATTACAGTTCAGGAGTCCGTTGAGGGAGTAGGGGCAGGGAATTTTTTGCCCAACTACATTCCTCCTTCGGAATGGCAAAGGATGGCTATACCTATACAGAAACGCGACAGAGACAGGTTATTGTCATCTCTGTCGCGTTTTATTTCGGTTCAAGAGTGAGGCGTTATGGGTGGGGTAGTGGCACGATCGCGCCAAAAGGTCAGATTGGGGCTAATGGGTTGTAGCTGAGTACCGGGATAATAAAAACTCAGGATGCGATCGTAACTCCAGCCCAATTGCCCTAGGCGATAGGAACCGGTTTGGCTTAAGCCAACCCCATGTCCCAGCCCCCCCCCGACAAAGGCATAACCCTGCAATACCTTACCAGCCCCATACAGTCCATCTAGATAAAAGAGGGTGCTGTTGGGTGCGTAGAGTGCGATCAGAATATTATCTTTTTGCAGCTCTACAATGCCACGATCGGTTTTGATGTTCAGTTTTTGCACGCGACCTGCGGGCGATCGCTCAGCAACCCACATCTGCTGAATCGTTTTAAAATTTGCCAGGGGGCTTTTATTTTTCTTGAGATAACTTTTAAGGTCTTGAGTTAGTTCTGGCAAGCTACTTTTTACCTGCCAGCGAAACATATCCCATCCCTCTTCGTTAAATCCTTTGCGCTGCTTGATAAAAGCACGGAAATTCTTTTCGTCTGCCAGCGGCTTACGTGCCAAATCCCAAACGTTGTTGACAGAGTCCACCACTGCCCTGAGATAAGGGCGTTCCCAGCCATTCCAGACATCATTGAAAGGGGCAGTAACACCCCCTGTGGTCGAAGAATAGACCGCATCCACCAGTTCATTCTGGTAAGTCAGGACTTGTCCTTGGGTGGCTGCGATCGCCTGATCTGTTTTTTCTACCACTCCCGAAAGTCCCCAATAGACCTGGCACTGGGTATCCGCACAGAGTTCATAATCATCTACGGCAAACCGACGCAGATTGCGCAGGGCATAGGTACGCGCCAACACTGCCTGCGCTGCGATCGCAGAAGTCGGAGCCGCCACTCCAATTTCGTGAGGCACCACTCCTCTCAAATAGACTTCCAACGGCACGTAGTTCACCAGGGTGTAAGTCTGATAAGTATTCGGTTGCAGCCGAAACTTCCCTGCATAGAGTCGATTGGTGCCCTCCTTAGACTCTGTTACTCGCAACATTCCCTTGCCTGCCGTTACCTCCAACACATCGCGAGCGTAGCGATAGCCATTCGCCATCCAGGACGCACGCGGCAGTTTATCAATTACCTGGCTATCTAAATAAGCGGTTTGGAAGCCTTTCGTTTGTAAACTTTGCAATAGCAATCGCCGTAGAAACGGAGTGTTGTAAACGCTGCGTTTTGCCCAGACTTGCCAATGATTCGGCTGAGCAATTTCTACTTCAATGCCCTGAGCACGCCATCGATCAGCATTGTCCTCAGCACTTTCAAAACTGCGGTGAGTGCTCAACACCACCCGTTCTCGCACTTCTGGCTCTGGCAAAGGCTGCATTTGCACATCCAATTTGAGGGTATTTGTTACCAAGGTTTGCAGTTGCTTGCCGGTCTGAAAGCGCACAGTGAGGCGATCGTCCGGTAGCGCCTGCAACGTCATCTGATCGGTTGGCTTGTCGCCAAAGCGTTGCACAATACCAATCTTTAGCTCGACATCGGAACTCGCAGCCAGTCCGGCACTGGGAAGCACCACCATTAGACCCATTGCCACAAACCCTGGACAGCAAAACTGACTGAGACAAAATAGGAAAAAACGCCAGGGAAAGGCTGATTTAGAGGCAACAGCAAAGGAAGACATCTACCCAAAGACCTAGATGAAGGTGGAAAGATTCGCTATCTTACGATAGTGTTTTTTTGAAAAAAATGACTTTAGACTAGCAACGAATACCAAAGGTGCCTGGGCGATCGACCTCAGAAATCCAAATTGGCAGGATCAACCCATTCACAAAAGCAACGCCTTTGCGTCTACAGCCCAGTATTCATCGTCTATACTCCTTGGCTTGCCAGTGCCAATCCCTACCAATGAGTTGCAAATCGAAGTCATAATGAGTATGATTTAGACTGAGACCTTAATCGTAGGGATATCTGGCATGGCAAGAGAGCAGGACATTTCTATTAAAGAAATACGCCGTCCTCTGCTTCGGCAGAATGATCCGGAAAAAGTGGCAGCTTTAATGGAGTCGATTCAAAAAATTGGGCTACAGGAACCGATCGATGTGCTGGAAGTGGACGGGAAATACTATGGATTTTCTGGGTGTCACCGCTACGAAGCCTGTAGCCGCTTAGGGCATGAAACAATTCGCTGTCGCGTGCGCCGAGCGTCTCCTACGATTCTCAAAATGCATCTGGCGTAAGCCCTAAAAACTCAGCCCTTGGTGGTTATCTATCCCCTGATCCGGAAGACAACTGCATCTAGAGGCACTAGTCCAGAACATTCGGATAATTTCAATTAAATTGGAGAAAAAAATGGTTGCGTTACAAGGCACAATGCCCGTCAATATCGGAATTGATGAAAAATCAAGAAGCGAGATCGCCGAGGGGCTTTCTCGTGTGCTGGCAGATACCTACACGTTGTACTTGAAAACGCATAACTTCCACTGGAACGTGACGGGACCGATGTTCCAAACGCTGCATCTGCTGTTTGAAACGCAGTACACCGAATTGGCATTGGCAGTCGATGTGATTGCTGAGCGCATTCGAGCACTGGGGTTTCCCGCTCCTGGCACTTATAGCGATTTTGCCCGGTTAAGTTCGATCGAGGAAACCAGTGGCATACCGAATGCTGAAGACATGATTCGTCTGTTGGTGGAAGGGCAGGAAGCGGTTGTACGCACTGCCCGATCTATTTTTCCTACGGTAGATCAGGTTCATGACGAACCCACTGCCGACCTGTTGACCCAGCGGATGCAGGTGCATGAGAAAAATGCCTGGATGTTGCGTAGCCTTTTGGAATAAGCATTTTGGGTTGTCAGAAGGTTGGCAAGCTCGGTTCGTGTGTTCTAAACTCTCGCGAGTTTAAGAATTTGATCCCCAGTTCCAGTAATCTCTTCTTTAGGAGGAGTGTTGGGCAGGCAAACGCTGGGGGTCTTGGTTCCAACACCGCAACTGCGCTCACACGAATCACTGAAAACTCAACCCTTTTTGTAATTCTTCTATGACCCAACACTATACCCACCGATTGCGCCAGCAGATGCAAGCGGTGGGTTTTTCTAGTTTCAAAGCGCTGGGGCAGGTCGCGGGAGTCTCTGATCGTCAGGTCAAACGCCTGCGCCGGGGCAAAGCGATGGAAATGCAGGTAGCAGCGTTACTTCGACTAAGCCACGCCTTGCAGATGCCCCTGCTGGAATTGCTTAGGCATTTTTCTGAATCGCCGGAGGCTGAATTTGCGGGAACGCTTGAAGTTTCGTCAGGGCAAACCTCTAAACCACCCATTTCAGAGCAGGGTTCTATGCACCATGTGCAAGAATTGGCAGCTCTGCGACAAGAATATGATCGCCTACAAACGCAACTAGACGAGCAACGAAAAACGCTGTGGCAAGAATTCCAACAATCTTGCTTACAGGTCTTAGAACCCTGGATGCTTCAATTTCCGACCGCAGCCTATGCGGCGCAAAATAATCCTCAGGTTCCAGCAGTCAAGCTATTGCCCCTGATGCGCCCTGTAGAACAGTTGCTACAAACTTGGGAAGTGACTGCGATCGCACCCGTAGGCACAGAGATCCCCTTTGATCCCCATCAGCATCAACTAATGGAGGGTGTGGCAGAACCCGGTGCTCAGGTCAAAGTCCGCTACACAGGTTATTTACAGGCAAATAAGCTACTTTATCGTGCCAAAGTTAGCCCTGTTGTTTCTGCCGGGATTGCTGCATCATAATTTTATCCTGACGGAGTGAATAATGATAGCAAAGGGTATCTACGACTAGCAAAACTCCTAAAGTGCCGCCTAGAAAAAAGAGCAGTGAAAAAAGAGGACCCAAAAACTCTAGCCAGCTTGCAACCCAGCAAAGCAAACAACTTAAGAGAAACAGAGCCAGAATAATTAATGTTGGACCAGCATATTCCATCCGCTGTCACCACCTTTTGAATGCTTGATAGAACGCCCAATTGGGAGATCTGTCAATTTTTGAAGTACCGATTAGGAATTAAACTTTGGACGATCGTGCAACGAAACGACGGGATACTTAAAATCGTCTCAGTCAAGTGTCTAGCAGTATCCAGTTTAATCCTTCAGAAAAAAGCTGAGGCTAATTCTTTTTAAGAATGGAGGCAATTCCGCACAACGTTCTTAACAGAAAAAGGATTCAATCCTCCTCACTATGAGGAGCTTTCGCATCTATTTCTAGATTCACCCGATCGGCTGAATCATCGATGCCCTGAGCATCAAAATGAGCGGGTTGGATCTAACCATTGCAAAATTGACGTTTCGAGCTGTTGTAACTCTCGATAAACTTCTTGCCGCATCCACTGCCCAATCGCATCGATGGGAGTAAAAATCGCTCCTGACTGCCACTTAACATCCGATCCTAGAGGGGTCAAGTGGTTACCTGGCAGAGTTTGGGATGTCACCATCGTGGGAAAGCGCTGCTTGAGCACCTCATTTAAAGCAGTCGTTTGGTCGATCGTGTCGTTGGTAAATCGGATGAGCAAGTTGCGCCTAACCTGATAATCGCGCGTAATGATCGCGTTGGTTTCTAGAGGAGAGGGCGTGAACTCCGTGGTAAATGCTGAAGTGAACTGAGAAAATTGCTGCACTAGGGGCACTGCATCCCGTGCAGAAAAGTTGTTAAACGAAATCAGCACATTCCCGGCTCGCTCGACCGGAAACAGGCTACCAATCAACAAATGCAGCTTACATCCCATACTATGTCCCACCCCGTAGATGGGCAAATAGCGCCGTCTCAGCGCATCTCGCAAATTATCGAATGCTTGCTCAAAGCTCCACAGCACAGACCGCGCGATCGCTGCATGGTCAAAGGTATTGACAAAAGGCGTAGCTACGATCGCGTAGCCCTGGTCTGCTAGGCGTTCTAACAATCGACGATAGGTGAGTTGGGGCGCTGTGGCAATAAATGCTCCGCCCAAAAAATGCACAATACCAACCGGACGTGGAGGCACCAAAACCCAATTCCCCGAAACTTCTTGCCAATCCATGCAGCGTTTCTCCCGCTGGTCGTGTTTCAAAAAGCGCGTTGGTAGCGTGAAAAGTGTTGCTCAGCAGCACTTTCCACACTACCAACAAAAGCGATCATTCGATCTGAGCCGTAAGTTAAGTCTCACCCACGCAACTAAACGAGTGTCGTGCCTGTCCTAACCTGCATTCTTTAACTCAGAAGGGCGGACGGTCAATTGTTGTGGGCGATCGCCTCGCAGGATTTTGACCTGCAAACTTTCGCCCAGGCGACTTTCCTCAACAAGCTTTTGCAACTGTTCCGCCGTCGTGATCGATTTACCTGAAATTTCCGTAATCACGTCTCCTCGACGGAAGCCCGCCGCCGCCGCAGGGGTGTTAGGCAAGACTCGCACCACAATTACCCCGTTCACTTCTGGCACTGCAAACGCAGAATTCGGATCACTATTGTTCTGCTGCGCTAACTCAGGAGTCAGCGTCGTCATCTGCACACCAAGGTAAGGATGGGAAATCCGCTCACCTCGTGCCAGTTGATCTTTAATAGACTTTGCCTTGTTAATCGGGATGGCAAACCCAATACCCATCGCATCAGCCCGAATAGCAGTGTTGATACCAATGACCTCACCCTGCTCGTTCAGAAGGGGACCGCCAGAGTTACCCGGATTAATGGCTGCGTCAGTTTGAATGAAGTCCAAACGCTTGTCGGGAATACCAACCTGAGCACTCGATCGCTTCAAGGTACTCACAATGCCCAATGTAACGGTATTGTCCAAACCTAAGGGATTTCCTACCGCGATCGCCCAATCTCCTACCTGTACCTCGTCTGAATCTCCTAAGGGTGCAACCGGTAGATCTTTACCGTCAATCTTCACCACTGCCAAATCAGTGACCTCATCCGCACCCCGTACCTTTCCTTCAAAGACTCGCCCATCTTTGAGAGTCACCGTCACCTTGTCTGCGCCATTGACCACGTGAGAGTTGGTTAAAATGATGCCTGATTTGTCTACAATAAACCCCGATCCCTGACCCCGCAAATGCTCTTCTCGCGGTGCCTGCTGAAACACATCATCACCAAAAAACTGACGAAAAAACGGATCGTCCATCAAGATATCAGGGCGACTGCGCGTTATGGTTCGTTCTGTATCAATCCGCACGACTGCTACCCCCACCCGATTCACTGCTGCTGCCACGAAACTGCTACTGCGGGGTGCACTCACCGTGGCAGATTGAAGCGCCACACTTTTTGAAGGCACAGTTTGAGCAGGCGTCGCAGGGTCAAGCGGAAGGGCTTGTGCAGGTAGTATTGGCACACTACTCATTGTTAAAACCACAGCAGAAACCAAAAGGAGTACCCAACTCCGAATTGAATACAGAAAGTGAAAGATTTGGGAGAATTGCATCGCATGAACCTCAAACTATCAGTCGGCTAGCTCTGGGTGAAGGCAAAGACCCAGCAAGTAGGGATTCAGCCTAAGCCCTTAAGGGGGTCGAATCAGCGCATCGATTCTCAATCTATTATGCGTAACCCTCACTCAGACACGCTACTTTGCGGATGTAGGGGAAACCCTACCGGAAAACCAGATAGATGAATGTCTCAGAATATGCCTGAAAGAGATTGAGTTCAGACATTTGCCTGTGCCATCTCCCTCATACCCCAAAAAACCACTGTAGGATAGGACTCATGAGTCAGCATTTCTTTCAACGGCAAACCCTCCCAGAGCGATCCCGTCATCATTTCCTTCCCCAGCCCTGGCAGCGATCGCTCGCCAGTGTCTGGGCAGTGGTAGCAGTCAGTCTGGTGGCAGGCTGTGCTCCCGATCCCTTTGCCGAGATCCCTGCCCCCAAACCGACTTTTTCGTTTGAACGCAGTTTGGCTCAACATTTACGCGATACCGGGGCAGTGATGTATGGCGCTTACTGGTGCCCTTACTGTGCTAGGCAAAAAGAGGCTTTTAAGGATGCGGTATCCTTGCTTCCCTATGTGGAATGCGACCCAGCCGGACAACATGCCCAACCCCAACTCTGCGCGGATAAGCGAATCCGAGGATTTCCCACCTGGGAGATTGAAGGGAAACTCTATGGAGGGGAGCGATCGCTTCAGGAACTCGCAGATATGACTCACTACCAAGCCCCTCCTCACAATCCCTAATTTTTTCTCTTTAAGAACTCATTGACCCATCGCAACCCACCCAGCAAATCAACCGACTCAAAAATGGCAAAATTCAGGTTTAATTTCTAATTTTTGCGACCCATATTGATGATGTTGATGCCAGATGATTTTCTGAAGAGCTTATTTAGCAGCGTTTCCAAAATCTAAAATCTGACATTTACAATGGTATGAGCTTGGATTGCGTCCCCTCACCCCAGCCCATTCTCAATGGCAGCTTCTGAATTTCCCCGCGATCGCGACCTGGACTATCCCGCTACCAAACATCCCCCCCCTCAGGAATTTTCAGGGCGTCCTCACGTTCACAGTGAGGAATCATTGCGTCGGCTGATCAACCGTCTGGCTCGCATCGAAGGGCACATTCGGGGCATCAAAACGATGGTAAACGAGAGCCGTCCCTGCCCCGATATCTTGATCCAAATTGCTGCGGTTCGGGGTGCCCTTGATCGCGTCGCCCGTCTCATTTTAGACGAACATCTTACCCAATGCGTTGCCAGAGCCGCCCAAGAAGGCAACATCGAAGTCGAAATCGAAGAACTGAAAGCTGCCCTCGATCGGTTTTTGCTGTAGATCATTTATAGGGCTGAAGGAGTCAGGCAGTAAACGAGATCGTCGAAGCAACCAGATCAGGCAATGCTCAGTGCCGAGTGCTGAATTCACCCCCCTGAATTGAAACCCTGGAAATCGACTAAGGTTCACGGCAATGCCGACAACGACAACTCTTCTTGCAGCATTTTTTGGTAAATTGCAGGTAAATCTTGCGAGGCTGAATTCGTTTCAATCCCATAACCCAGGCTTGTCCAAGTGCCTGAAAGCAACTTCAGCACCTCATCCAACTGTCCCTGCCGTAAAAGCGCTGAAATATTCACACCCCAAGCTTTGGAGTCAGTCAGCCAGGCATAAACTACTTCATCCTGAAACTCTGGCTCAAAACTGTAACCATGCCAGAGCAAAAAATTACCCGGTCTGGGATGATAAAGCCCTGCTTTTTCATCCCAGGTAGAACTGAGCATCTGATAGCGACCTGCCGCAGTACTACATTTGCCCACATTGGGTCCAGCCACGATCGCAACACATACATTGGGATGCTGGCTCAAGTCATACACATGCTGCCCGCCGTAAAGAATGGAATAAGGCTCCGGACTATTGGCTTCACTGGCAGAAATGGTGCGCATTAACGCCCGAATATAAGGGTCTCCCCCTCGCATCACCAGAGGCTGCATGTTATAGCCTGCCGTTGATCCTAGAGAGAAAAATGATTGAGAAGGTCGTAACTCTGAAACCATCATCAGCGAGACGACTGCAACGATGCCCAAAATTACCCGCTTCAGCGCTTCACCGCGCTCTTGGGCTGCCTGGGTTTCTTGAGATTTAACTTCAGAAGACTCTTGCACGAAAAATCAATACGTACAGGGTGCAGATTGCTCAATCAGATCACAATGCTCTTAAGTTTAAGCAAGACTGATAAAGAGGTCTTCCAAAGTTTTAGCAGGTACTTGCGGTTCTGCCACAATTTCTACAATACGATCTCGGGCAGTTGGCTGAAACAACGCCTCGACACAAACCTGTGCTACTTTTACTCTCGGAATACTGCCATCAAACAGCGTATCAGCAGAACACATCCGAATCGGTAAGTCATGATCTTCATTTCTCAACCCACCCGGACGAACGATCGTGTAAGTCAGACCACTTTTTTGCAAATAGTCTTCTGCTTGCTTTTTCCATACCAAGATTAAGAAAAACAGATTGAGCGGGTGAAAAAACTGCGAAACACACAAAGAAGTTACTAAAACAAAATGCTCAATTCCTGTGGCTTTTGCAGCATCGATCAGGTTTTTCGTTCCTTCATAGTCCACCCGATAAGGGGCAGTAGGGTCAAAACCAGGTTTGGCTCCGGTGGCACAGAGCAACACCGTACTATCCGCGATCGCTACTGCTAAAGTTTTAGGCTCCAAGACATCGCCCTGAACCAACTCAACCTCCAAAGGCAGAATTTGCCGCGCCGAATCCAGATTGCGAACCAATGCCCGCACCGGAATTTGACGGTCAACCAATGCCTGGACAATCCGTCGCCCTGTTTCTCCTGTTGCCCCTGCTACAAATGCTTTCATACAATTTCCTTTGTCAATAGCTGTTTAAATCACAAGCCTAAAAACTTCAAAATAATTTTTCTTGCGATTGATATTGAAAGATTTCTGGCTCTTTGCACACCTTGCTTCTACTTACCCCGATCTCAAGCTGAAAACAATCTAACCAAAGTCTGATCCGTGACTGGCTCAATGTATCCAATCAAGCTCTAGCCCTCTGCTAGACTCATGTCCATCCTGGTAGAGCAAGAGATGAGACTGGGCAATCCTACAAGCCTCGCGTTAGACTGACTAGGGCCAACCGCTCTGGTGGTCTCCGTAAATTAAACATGGTGATGCTCTAGTAATACAAGCTATGCTAAGAAGTAATTTCCTCTTCTGCTAGAGAATTTTTCATCTGGATTTAGATGATATAAATTTCAGAAGCAAATGCAGGCTTCGTAGAAGGGGCTCTTCCCCAATGGGGAACCCTGAAAATTAGCACCAATCGTCGAGAAGCTTGCTATGCAGTCCCAAGTTACCAATCACGATTCTCTCGATGCTCCTAGTATCCTGTCCCATTCTGTGTCGGGCTACCCGCAGGCAGATTACTCATTGCCAGAGGACGTAAGCCGAACTGTGAACGAGTCAACCCAGTTTCACAGTGAGTTTGTCGGGCGTATGGATATGTACGCGCCTGCCAGTGCTGTTGCCAAATATCTTGATGCCCATCAAGATTGGTTTTGTCGCTGTGCTCATCCGATGAAAGTTCAGCCCTTAACTAATAATGGCTATGCTCTGACCGTAGGTCGTTTTGGCTCTTTTGGCTACGAGATTGAACCGAAAATTGGGCTGCATTTATTACCGCAGGAACAGGGCATTTATCGCATTGAAACTATTCCCGTTCCTGGCTATGTGTCAACTGGTTATGATGTTGATTTCAAGGCAGCATTGAAATTAGTCGAAGCGCTGCTTGATCCTGCCGAACATGAACTGGAGCCAAAGCAGGTAATTTTGCCCTCAGAGTATACACGGGTTGAATGGAATTTAGCGCTCACCGTTTCAATTCACTTCCCACGATTTATTCAATCTCTACCCAAGCCCCTGATTCAGAAAACTGGGGATCACTTGCTTTATCAAATTGTGCGCCAAGTTTCTCGTCGGTTGACATTTAAAGTGCAGGAAGACTTTCATAAAAGTCAAGACATTATTATTCCCAAACATTCCAGAAAGCATTTTTTCTGGCAGGGGAATGGACATTCAGAAGAAGAAAATAGCTAATCCAGAAGTAGCTCCTCATCCATTACAACAAAAGCTTCTAAATTAAAGGATCAGAAGCTTTTGCTGTAATAGGTCATTAGAACGAAAATCTACGTTCTAAAGATTTCGAGTAACCTTGAGCACGGGATTGTTTGAGTGGAAATATTTTTGCTTCAAATGCTTAATTAAGCAACTATTCCAAATCAATGTCCAAGTTTATTAATGCGGCGATCTCGTTTGCAGCAACCCTACAGTTTGCTAATGATTCGCTGCAAGATTTCCACACCTGTGATGGCTTGCCAGCCAAACAAACCCAGTAAAACCACATTCAGAAAAATGTGTGAATAGCGCGCCCACTCGATTCCTTTTTGCATGAACGGAGACAAAGCCGCAGAAGTTGCAATCAACCCAGTCATCCCCAACCCTGCTAGCAAATGTGAGCCAATGAACAGTTTGCCGTTATTGAGGTAGGTCACCGCCATGCCCCCGATCGACCCTAGAACCATGAACGCTAGCAATAACGAACCAACTTGGTAATGTTTTACATTGAACTTGCCTTTAATGAGTTCTTTTTTGGCTTCCCCTTCAGCACTCCGAACTCGCCGAATCTGGATTCCTAAATAGAGCGCATAGAAGCTGAGCGCCAACAACCCCCACATTACCAATGGATGAAAAAACTGACTCCAAACTTTGACCGACTCTGGAATTGCTAAACTCATAAACCCCAAGAACTTTGTGAGAAACTTCATAAAAGTTATCACAATTCTCAATGTAAAAAGTGTCTTACTCCGGTTAATGCCATCACAATGCCCAGTTCATGAGCAGCTTTAATCGAGTCCTGATCGCGCAAACTGCCACCCGGTTGCACAATCGCCCGAATTCCGGCAGCAGCAGCAATCCGCACAGAGTCATCAAATGGGAAAAAACCATCACTCGCCAGCACAGCTCCTTGCGCTCTTTCTCCTGCCTGTTCTAAAGCTAGCTTCACAGAACCGACTCGATTCATCTGTCCTGCGCCAACCCCAATCGTTGTCAGGTCACGTGCTACCACGATCGCGTTTGACTTCACATGCTTCACAACTTTCCAAGCAAACAGTAACTCTTCGAGTTGAGCAGGAGTGGGCTGCTGTTCCGTGACAATTTGCCATTGGTCAGGAGATTCCACCCAATCATCCGCAGTTTGCACTAAAAAGCCCCCTGCGATTTGTCTGACCAATTGTTTTTCTCCCCGTAGTAAATCTGGCAATACTAAAACACGGACTTTTGATTTACCTTGCAGGATTTCTGCGGCTTCTAGTGCACAAGCTGGAGCAACAACGCATTCTAGAAAAGTTTTAGTCAAAGCAGTTGCCGTGTTGGCATCGATCGCTCGGTTCAACGCCACAATGCCGCCAAACGCTGAAGTAGAGTCAGCATTAAAAGCCTTTTCATAAGCCTGCACCAGCGTGTCGCCCATCGCAGTGCCACACGGATTCGTATGCTTAAGAATCGCTGCGGCTGCTTTGGGAAAATCAACGAATTCAGCGATCAGGCGACGAGCAGCCTCTAGATCAACCAGATTGTTATAGCTCAACTCTTTGCCTTGAAGCTGGGTTGCTTGTGCCCACCCAGTCGCCCTATTGCCAGTTTGATACCAGGCAGCCGGTTGATGGGGGTTTTCACCATAGCGTAGCGTTTGCAGTTCTTGCCCGACTAAAAAGAAAGAAATGGGGAGTGCTGAAGGTTGCCCGGTTTGCTCCGCCTCACTGGTGGATGCTGTCAGGTAAGTCGCGATCGCTCGATCGTAGGCTGCGGTATGTTCAAATGCATTTCTGGCACAAGCCCGACGAAATGCCAGCGAGACCTGCCCCTGATTTAGCTGGAGTTCTTGCAAATATTCCTGATATTGACTGGCATTGCACAAAACTGTGACATCGGTATGGTTTTTGGCAGCAGCACGCAACATTGCCGGGCCACCAATATCAATTTGCTCAATCGCCTCTGCCAGGGAAGTCTCTGGCTTCGAGATCGTCTGCTCAAACGGATAAAGATTGACCACCACCAGTTCGATCTGTTGGATATTTTGCGCTTCCAAATCAGCCAAATCTTGTGGCAGATCACGCCGTGCCAAAATACCTCCATGAACTCGTGGGTGTAGGGTTTTAACTCGACCTCCTAAAATCTCTGGCGAACCTGTATAGTCAGAAACTTTGGTAACAGGTAAACCTGCTGCCTTCAAAATCTGAGCTGTCCCACCACTACTCATCAGAGCAAAATCAAAGTCTTCTACCAGATGACGCGCAAAATCTACTAAACCAGTTTTGTCCGATGTACTTAAGAGTGCCAGACGTACCATTGCTAAGCCCCAACTCATCCCCAACAAAATTCACCGACAGAGAAATCAGCTTATTACTCTATCACTGCCTTTCCAAGTTTGCACCACGAGATATCTTAACGATGTGGTATTCATCACCTGGAATGCGGAGAGAACCGTATTTTTACTACCTCCTTAAACGTCGAAATGCAATAAAAACTGATTTTTACCGAGGGCGATCGTTACCCAAATTTTGTTTGATCAAGATCTCATATTTGATTTGTTGATTCAAGGACCTTCGCCAGCTATGTTGAACTCTATTCAAGAAAAATTGGTTATTCGTGTTCCTCATCGGATTGATGCGTTTACGGCACCCCACCTCAGCAAAGACTTCGAACTTAAAATCGAACAAGGTCGCCAAATTATCCTGGATTTTTCACTGACGCGAACGATTGATCCCAACGCTGCCGATGTTGTTTTGCAGGGATTAATGTTGGCAAAGCAACGAAATGCCCAATTTTCTCTAAAAAATGTTCAACCTCAAGTCAGAGTAATTTTGGAAATGGCGGGAGTGCTTCGATTCTTTCGCAAAAAATAGAAAAATTCGATGAATGACTTGATCTCGATTCCTGATCTATTGATGCAGGCAGGCACGGTCATAGAAATTTGTTTTAAGGCAAATACTTCTGAACCACTTCCCAACCTGTTAATGAGACCCAAGCAAGGGCAATGCATAATAGCAAATTAGTACCGATGTGCAAGGGACGTGCCCAGAAACGCTGACGCCTTATTTGAACAGCACTCCAGGCTGAAAGTCCCACCAGATTGACCACACCCAATCCTGCTGCCAGATGGGAGGAATGTCCCAAACTGCCAAACTGCCCAATCGTTCCGACAATACCAATCACCAGCAGCAGCAACACCAGAGCTACCATGAACCCACCCGTTACAATATGCAATCGTGTTAGCCAAACAGGAGAGAGTTGACGATCGACGCGCAGCCGAAATCGCCAAAAACCTGTGACTGCAAGGCAGACATAGGCGACTAGTGTAAAACCCATCGACCATGCAGCAATTTTCCACAGCCAGACAAAGGAAGGTAAATTCAACAACTGCATCCTAATTAAAGCAGGCTCTTTCATTAGAGCAGTTCCTGAACAAATCAGCCATACGACCTGGGTAAGTGTTCAAAGACAGCCATAACAGGCTGACGACCAGTAGAACAGCCGCCAGCACAACAACATTCACAAAGCAAGATTGTCCAAAGGTTCTTTGAGGCAGACTAGAACGAGATCAGGCGCTTACATCATATTGTTAAGCAGATTGTTAGGTGCTTCAACTTCCACTTCGTTATCTATTGAATACAGATGAATACAGAAGTTCTCGTTGGTCATTTTGAAACTTACCCAAATTACCTACCTCATGAACCTTATTAATCATTGTTTGGCAAAATGGATTGGGAAAAGAGGACATACTTTTTTCTTGTAGGAATACAAAACAGACAATGTGAAACAGGGAATGTGAAATAAATCAAGCAGAATTGAGACCAAATTGAGAGACAAGCACACAGTTAATCAACTGAAGTTAAAACAGGAGTAAAAGCACTGATAAAAGCTTCTCCATCAGACTCAGAGATTCCTTCATTCATTCTTTCTAAGACTTGTTCATGGCTGGGACTAAATTCGGAAATTCCCTCTTGAATACAGAGTCTATCGCAAGGGATTTTATCTGATAAAATTGCACTTGCCATCATGCCTGTATGAATTTCTAACTGAGCTTCAGATAAAGCTTCAAACACAAGCCGCTGTCCAGGAAAAACGACCCGTTCAAAATACCAACTTTGGATATTCGTAATCCGAGCAATTTGAATTTGACTGGTAGCATTAACGTAGCAACAAAGAATACGATTTGAACTATCAGAGGGGAGGGGATCAAGAATTTGAGCCATAAGCTTGAGGAGCCTTCTGCCAAATAAATACCAGACATACTGCAGGTTAACACTCTGTGATCCCTATCGCTGTAAACACGATTACCAACCAGTAACTTGCAAGATTTTTCTGTAAAATAGAATATAAAAACTTGGTTCGGTATCTTAATTGACAGATTAGATCGTGCCAGCAACGAATTTAGCCGTCTGAATCAGTCGCTATTGATGCTCCATTCGTCAATCACGCTTGGTGATCTCTCGCATACCAGCACGAAAAGGCGCATCTACTTATATGCTGTTGATTAGTTTCCGTTGATCAGTTTTCGCGTCGGGTAATATGCGAACGTTGTATTTTTTGCTGCCTGGAACCGATGGAAAATTTGCTTGCGGAGGTCTCTGGGCAGAGCTAAAAACCCTAGCACTGGCAAAACAGTTTTGCCAAGCTGAGCTTGTTACCTACCGCCAACGAGAAAAAGATACGCTATTTTTAGACGATATTCTCCAAAAAGAAGATTGTCTTGATGTCATTTTTGTGGTGAGTTGGGGGTTCGATGTACCCAAATTAGTCGCCAGACTCAAGTCTCATTGCGTGGTTTACCATGCCCATAGCGCCCGGTATGGCTTCTACTTGCCTGCGAGGATTCCGATCGTCACCGTAAGCCGTCACACGTTGGGCTATTGGGGACAATATGCTGCGAATTCACTGATTTATTATTTACCGAATCAGATTTCTGATGAATTTTATAATTTTCATCAGGAACGTGATATTGACGTTTTGCTTCAGACTCGTAAATCTTCCCACTATTTAATGCAAGATTTAGTGCCAGCATTGCAAAAGCAATGCAATGTGAAGGTGATCGATTCTTATATTCAGGATTTACCTGCACTCTTTAATCGAACAAAAGTTTATCTTTATGATTCTGCTGAATATTGGGCAATTCAAGGGGTGAGTGAAGGATTTGGCTTACAGCCTTTAGAAGCGATCGCCTGTGGATGTCAAGTATTTTCTAGTGTGAACGATGGTTTAGCCGACTATCTCGATCCAGGTTTTAACTGTCATAAAATTGCCGGATATTCGCAAGAATATGATGTGCAACGAATTTTGCACGTGCTCAACCATCCTCAATCTCAAATAGCGCCTCAATCTCACTTCACTGAATATCGAATTGCTCATATTCTCGATCGCTTTCCTATCATTCTGCAAGAATTAAATGAGTTTTTTGATCATCAACAACATCATCCCAACAATATTCCTCAACTGACTCAATGGCGAATTGCTAAACTCCGCATCCAACGCATTTTGAATAAATTAGAAAAGAAATTCAAACTTTTTTAAAAGGGGAGATTGAAAAGCCTACTCACTATGTCAATCCATCAGGGTATAGCATTTGGGTGATACGTTTTCACACTTTGTGGGCCTCTCAAGCAGGAGCAGATTCATGTCTGTTAGATCCCTTCCCAATGACGAGAATAAATCCAGAGATGGAATCTGCGATCGCTTGACTCAAGCCCAACTACAAGATTGGCTTAGACAAGCCAGTCATCATGCTCGCCTGGGGCGGTTACCTCATCATGTGCCAGTGCTCGCACAAGCCGACCCCGCCTGGATCGCAGCCCAAATCTGCCTGGTCAATGGACAAAGCTATCGAGCAGGACTGGTGCATCAACCGTTTGCCCTGATGAGTGTGGTCAAACCGTTTTTATTATTATTCTTATTAGAGCATTTTGGCGCTGAGTTTGTTTTTCGGCAGGTAGGAGATTTACCTTCGGAGCAACCTTTTAACTCGCTTGCCCAATTAACCACTGATCGTGGTTGGGCAAGAAACCCAATGATCAATAGTGGCGCGATCGTCCTGGCGTCTCAGTTAAAGGGTACGGATGCCCACGCTCGATGTGAAGTGTTTCGTCAATGGTTAAACCAACATACTGAAGGGCACTGGTTCCTTGACCCAACTATTCTCGCATCGGTTGAGTCTCTCAAGAATGAAGTAAATTGGCAAATTGCCAAGTTGCTTGCCCAGGCAGGTTACGTCACGAACATTGAATTGGCGATCGCAACCTATAATCACCTCTGTTGTTTGTCAGGCAACATCTGCGATCTGGCACAGATGGGATTACTTTTAGCGAAATCATTGGCATCAATCTCCTCCTTACACCAACAAATTGTCAACCAATTGATGCTGACCTGTGGCTTGTATGAAGACTCTGCCAAATTTGCCGCTGAAGTGGGATTTCCCACCAAATCTGGTATTAGTGGTGCCTTGCTAGCGATCGTTCCGGGAGAAGGCGCGATCGCCTGTTATAGTCCACCGCTCGATAACACTGGAAATTCGATCGCAGGGATGTTTTTGCTAGAGCAAATAGCTAGCATCCGCTCATACAAATCGCTCCTGTGAGATGTAATTAAATCGTCTCTAGAATTCATAAAGTTCTGGCCAAGATTACCCCTCTGAATCAAGAAACCCTGGGCAGACCGTTGAATCCCTGACTAGAGTGATGGAAGAGCAAACCAGCTAGAAGTTATCCTCCACTCCATAGATGCAAATTTTGCTTCCTATTCCATTTCCAAGCAAGCATTCACGAGATAAATACTGCTTATCATTGGACAGTTCAAGTTTTGTTTTAGAGTACAAAGAATTGCGAAGATATCCACTAGGGTGATACAGTCCAAACAATAGAAGGCTGTGCTTAAACACAACCCATTCGTTGCTGTTGAAGTTTCGTTCGCGTTTTAACATGCAGACCTTAGCCAATAGCCCCAGTGCCAGTGTTCGTTCTAGAGATGTTAAACCATTGACTTCATCTTTTGAAGTTTCGCCCCTGAGGATTGTGGCACTCGGTGATAGTCTGGTTTATGGCTTTGGAGACCCAGAGGGGGGCGGTTGGGTTGAACGGTTGCGATGTAGTTGGATGAGACCTGAAAGTCCTGGTCACGTGTTGTATAATCTGGGCGTTCGTGGAGATCGAGTCATACAAGTTGCCCAACGATTAGAGTCAGAGTTTCGTCAGCGTGGAGAATTACGTCGCAGAGTTCCGGATGGCATCATTTTGTCTGTCGGAGTCAACGATTCAGCACGGCTCAGCAGTCCCAAGGGCAAAAGTTTTACAGAATTTGAAGAGTTTCAACAAGACCTGGCTGAGCTACTTGATCGAGCGCAGCAACTCTGCCAGGTTTTCTTTGTCGGTATGACACCCGTTGATGTCAGTCTTATGCCTTTCTCTGGTTGCCTTTACTATAACCATGTGGATCAGCGGAGTTATAAAGAAGCGACCCGCTTAGCTTGTTTAGAGAGACAAATCCCTTACTTGGATGTTTTAGAGATTTGGCTAGGACGCGGAGAAGCCTGGTGGCGATCACGGCTCTCTTCAGATGGATTACATCCCAATAGTGCTGGCTATGCTTCGTTACTTCAAGATGTTCTGCAATGGGATCCCTTACAGTTTTGGGTCAACGGCGATCGCAAAACAGTTTTACCTGAAAATCATTAATTTTTGTAAAATAGAAGTAAGCTGAGGCTGATTCCCCGGCTAGTCCGAATCAAATCTAACCAATTCCTTTTTGTGCCAACACCATCTTCTCCTGGGCTGCCTACCCAAAGTCAGCATCTCAACACTTCAACTTGGCAGATCAAGTTACTTTACGATGGCGCTTGCCCATTGTGCATGCGAGAAGTCAATTTTTTGCGGAAACGAGATGCGGGCAGAGGTCTAGTGGTGTTTGTCGATATCTCTGATGAACACTACACACCCGCAGATCATGGAGGTGTGGAGTTTGAAGCTGCCATGGGACGCATTCATGCCGTCTTACCAGATGACACCACTCTCCAAAATGTGGCAGTCTTCCGACAAGTTTACGAAATTCTGGGGATGGGTTGGGTCTATGCCTTCACCAAAGTACCCATTTTCGGCTTTTTAGCAGAGGTGCTCTATAATGTCTGGGCAAGCTGGCGCCTAGCATTGACTGGGCGACCCGATCTTGCCACGATCGTGGCACATCGGCAACAACGGATCACCTGTCAGGAACCAGATCGATGTCAGCGATCCAACGACGTTAAGTCTACGACTTAAGCTGCTTCATTCTGCGCATTGATTTGAATAAATTGCTTGAACTGCTCGACCAACTTGGGATTGCGCCAGCCTTTCTGAGTCTCCTCCTCAATAATCTCCATAGCTTCTCTAGGAGTAAAGGCTCGTTTGTAGGGACGCTCGTTAGTCAGCGCATCGTAAATATCAATGACTTGAAAAACCTGAGCTAGATAAGGAATTGCATTACCGACTAAGCAGTCAGGATACCCAGAGCCGTCCCATCTTTCATGGTGATGCCGGATAATGGGGACAACTCCTCGCATGGTGCGTAGAGGTTGGCAAATTTTTTCGCCAATCTGAACATGTCGCTGCATAATTTCCCATTCTTCGGGAGTAAACTTTCCTGGCTTGAGCAACACAGCATCAGGGATACCAACCTTTCCAATATCATGCAGATATCCCCCCCACATTAGGTCACGAATTTCGGTTCGAGAGAGTCCCAAAAAATTACCAAATGCTTTGCCCTGTTTAGAGAGCCGCTCACAATGATCGCCAGTATTGGGATCACGGCTTTCAACCGTTCGAGCAATCGAAAACAAAACTTGTTCAGCATGATCCAAATCTTCATTCAGACGCTTCTGACGAACTAGAGATTTGACCCTGGCTGAAAGCTCAAGCTGATCAAAGGGCTTGGTCAAAAAATCATCGCCCCCTACTTCAATGCCTTTTAAGCGTCCTCGACGATCGTCCAATGCGGTGACAAAGATAATCGGAATCAGTCTGGTTTGCTCATCCTGCTTCAGTCGGCAACACACCTCAAAACCATCCATTCCTGGCATCATGACATCTAAAAGAATGAGGTCAGGGTTGGCTTCTATTACGCAATCGAGTGCAACTGGACCACTCTCCGCTTCGACTACATCATAACCTTCAACCGAGAGGAGTGCGACTGCTGTCATACGACTAGAGGGATGGTCGTCAACAACAAGAATTCTAGGCTGTTCTGAATCTTGGCGGTTCACTTGGAAAAGACCTTAAGCGATATGTTGCGAGTAGTGTCAGGATAGGCGGACAAGCAGTTTTTTTTCCAGACACTCAAAAAACTAGAAAGACCTGTGCAGTCAAGCAGGAGGCTGTTCACAGAGCTCCGCTAACAATACTTGTATTTGATTTCAGTATGTTGAATCCTTTTAAGACAAGAATCAGGTTTTTTACGGAGATTTTGGCAGAGAAGCAGAGGCTTAGCCTATAAAATACCCGTATTGAGCCTGAGGAAACAAAATTTTTGCCAAGCAAGAATAACTCAAGGAGAATAGGAAAGGTGTGGTCAAATCGGCTTGAAATAAGGGCAGATTAATCAGTAAAGGGACGAGCAGTCATCCTAATTTTTCAGACTACCTAGGTAGGCGGTAGGCAATAGGAAGAAAAGTTGATTTTGGGAAGCACTCTCGCTGATCTTAATCAATTCAAGATCCCTAAGTAGCTGGGCTAAATAAAATTGAAGATGTTTTTTTGGGGGGATAAAACTCCTTGCCTGGGGGCTGCGCTCCCAACCCCCTTTCTTCCAATTAATTAGCGACCTACTTATCACGAGGGTATTGATGCTTTTTATGCCAGCCAAGGATGTAAATTGCGATGACTAATTCAAAAAATTTGGAAGAAGCGGGGGATAGAGGTGTATAATAGCTGGCTGAACATAGCTCAGCAAGATTCGGCTGGTAAGGGCTTGAGAAGTGTAGAATAGTTGGTTTTTTCTTTGAGTGTCATCAGGAAATATACGGGGTTGCATAGTATCGCAATTTGTTTCCTCCATCGCGTCTTTCACCAAGGAACTGGGCTGCAACCATTGAAAATTTATTCATGCTAGGGGCACCAGTTCTGGTCTTGCGATGAAGGAATACCAACGTTATCATTTTTTGCATTGCTTAATCGAAGGGAGCACACTCTGTTTCAGCCAGAGCAGAGAAACTGTGGTGCACACTTTCTGTGCTCTGTACTTCTTGTCTGGACGCCATTTTAAAATGCCCTGTGCAGATTAGCCGGGTAGGAGAAAGTCAGGATGAGTTGGGAATACTAACTTCAGGGCAGTGAGATGTCATCTCTGTAGCTCAGCACAAAATCTCAGTTTGAGGAATACGATCGTGCAGGGAACTCGGCAGCAACAGATTTTGGGATACTTTATCGAGGAAGCTAAAGAGCATCTCGATACGATTGAGTACGGCTTACTAAATCTGCAATCGACGATGGCAGATTTGGAAAGTGTGAATGAACTATTTCGGGCAGCTCATTCCATTAAGGGAGGCGCTGCCATGCTTGGTTTTGAAAGTATTCAAAAAACAGCCCATTATCTGGAGGATTGCTTCAAAATTTTAAAGGAGCACCCGGTGGCGATCGACCAAAAACTGGAAACCCTTTTTTTGCAAGGCTTTGACACGCTAAAGGATTTGCTGGACAAGTTGCAAAGTCCTTATGGGTTTCAAGAAAAAGAAGCTGCACAAGCGGTGAAAGCTGCTGAACCAACGTTTGCCCAGCTAGAAGAGTATCTTGCAGTATTGTTGCGAGGTGGAGAACCCGCAGTCAAAACTCCTGCTAAAACAGCGATTTCCGTCATGCAGGGTTCCAACCAGTCATCGGTTTCGACGGAGTTACCTTCGTCTGTCCATTTGATGACAGTGTTGAAGCAAATGCTGCAATTGTTTAAGCAGAGAGATTCCTCATCTGGACGGCAGCAGTTATTGGCTTTGTGCGATCGCTTAATGCAGTTGGGGGGGAACGGCAAAAGTTGGCAGGCGTTAGTTGAGACGATCAAAAGTGCAATCTCAAATTCTAATAATCCTTATTCGGTGCTTGCGCCTATTGTCATTAAAGATTTGAAGCAGGCATCTGATCTGCTGTTGAGCAGCCGAGGCGCAGAAATTGCCGTTAGCTCAGCCTTACAAAAGCTGGTCAAAACTGTGCCTGTAGCGGTGGCTGCTCCCTCGCAACCTTTTGTGCAAGAAGGGACTAATACAAAAGTGCAACAGGTCTCTCTTCCTTTAGAGACGAGAGCAGCTTCAAAAGTTTTGCTCAATACCTTTAGTAAGGATCAGTTGGTTGAACTGATTGATTTAGTTTTAAGGGCAATTCAGTAGGAATGAAGCAAGTGAGTCAGCCACGCTCCATCAACCTCCTCGATAAGATGAAAGGGATGTTGTTGGAAAGAGGTGCCTGTGGAAGTTGGTTTAATTGGTACAGGGTTGATGGGGCTACCGATGGCACAACGGTTGCTGAATGCAGGGATTGCGCCAATCGTTTATAACCGAACAACTGAGAAGCTGGCATCGCTAAAAGCGGCTGGAATTGCGACTGCACCTTCGGTCAGTGAACTAATTCGGGCTTGTCAGTGCATTATTCTCATGGTAACGAATGCGGCAGCGATTCGTGAAGTCTTACTTTCGCCAGAAGCGCAGCGAGAACTAGCGGGTAAGACAATCATTCAGATGGGGACGATCGCTCCGATGGAAAGTCAGGCGATCGCGACCGAAGTAAATGCCGCAGGAGCAGAGTATTTGGAAGCCCCTGTTTTGGGAAGTATTTCTGAAGCTGAAGCCGGAAAGTTGATTGTAATGGTAGGTAGTTCGCCAGAACAGTTTGAGGCATGGCGAGGATTATTGCAACATTTTGGCGCTGATCCGATGTGGGTGGGTTCTGTAGGGGCAGCAGCAGCGTTGAAGTTGGCGTTGAACCAGCTCATTGGTTCATTGACGAGCGCCTTTGCGTCGAGTCTGGGCTTTGTGATCCGCCAGGGCATAGAGGTTGAGCTATTTATGAAGATTTTGCGGGGGAGCGCTTTGTATGCGCCGACCTTTGATAAAAAGCTGCAACGGATGGTCGATCGCAATTTTGACCATCCCAATTTTCCTACCAAGCATTTGCTCAAAGATATGCGGTTGTTTCTCAATGCAGCTGAGCAAACTGGCTTAGACACTGATGGGGTTGAAGGAGTGGCCACCATTTTAGAGCGGACGATCTCATTATCTTTGGCAGACGCAGATTATTCATCGCTGTATGCCGCGGTGAATCCAGAAGCGT
The DNA here is from genome assembly GCA_019359045.1 of Scytolyngbya sp. HA4215-MV1. Classification (GTDB taxonomy): domain Bacteria; phylum Cyanobacteriota; class Cyanobacteriia; order Leptolyngbyales; family Leptolyngbyaceae; genus Scytolyngbya. The sequence continues at coordinate 486,914 of JAHHIA010000003.1, read as the reverse complement.
AATGGGCGAACGAAACACTTGGAGGAATGGCGATGATCATGGAAATTGTAGTTGAGCACCAACCCAGTCAGGAAAGTTTGAGTACCTTGGGCGTCCCAAGTTGGGACATTTGGACAAAAGAAGTCTCAGAATTTCCCTGGACGTATGATGAACAAGAAATTTGCTATTTTCTGGAAGGAGAAGTGTTGGTAACGCCCAAGGAGGGGTCACCCGTGCCGATGGGGAAAGGAGATTTAGTCACTTTTCCAGCAGGCATGTCTTGCTCATGGAAGATCTTAAAGGATGTGAGGAAACACTATCGATTTGGCTAGAAAGAAATTGGCGAACCACAAGATGAGCATCGCCGATCGGCGATGCTCATTTCATTTATTTGTTTAATTGGCTGGCATGGATTCCTGTTGCTTTGCCCCTTCTAAAAATGTAAAAGAGAGATCCAAACCTGTCGATTTCGCTGGGGAGTAGACGAGGTTTTGGAAAGTTAGCGAGTGTCTATTTTCATCGCCTGACACTATCGCTAGACTTGCGGCTTTCGTAATCGGAGATACAAAACCTCTGCTTAAACAGCGCTTAATCTGGCAACACATTCGAGCCTTTCAGCAAGAAGTGAGCCAATGAAAACGCACTATTCGGTTGTCATTGTAGGGGGTGGTCAGTCGGGTCTATCCATAAGCTATTGCTTAAAGGAAAGAGGGGTTGACCACATTATTTTCGAGAAAAATAAGATTGGTTATTCGTGGCGCTCTAAGCGATGGGATACTTTTTGCTTAGTGACTCCAAACTGGCAGTGTCAACTCCCTGGATATGCCTATTCGGGTAATGATCCACAGGGGTTTATGCAAAAGGATGAAATTGTTCGATATATCGAAGATTATGCCCAATCGTTCGATCCACCGATTCAAGAGGGTGTAGAGGTTCTCAAGATTAACAAACCCAACGATCAAGGCAACTTTGAACTCACGACAACGATCGGAAACTTCACCGCTGATCAGGTGGTGATTGCAGCAGGTAGTTATCATCTGCCCAAGATCCCTAAGCACGCGGAGCGACTGCCCGAATATATTTTGCAGTTGCATTCTTCTGAGTACCGAAATCCACAGTCTTTACCCAATAAAAGTGTGCTAGTTGTAGGGACGGGACAATCGGGATGTCAAATTGCCGAGGATTTGCATCTGGCTGGAAAAACTGTACATCTATGTGTGGGAGGGGCGCCACGATCGCCCCGTCGTTATCGCGGCAAAGATGTAGTGGATTGGCTGGATCAGATGGGGTACTACAATTTGTCGATCGACCAACATCCTCAGAAAGAAAAAGTACGTACCAAAGCGAACCACTATGTCACCGGACGCAGTGGTGGCAGAGAGATCGATTTGCGTCAATTTGCCTTAGAAGGGATGCAATTGCATGGCAGGCTAAAGACGATTAGCGGCACCAAGCTGGAATTTTATCAAGACTTGCAGCAAAACCTGGATCAAGCAGATGCGGTCGCAGAAAGTATCAAAAAGACGATCGATCAGTTCATTGAGAAACACGAGATTGAGGCACCGATCGATGCTCCCTATCAACCCGTCTGGCAGCCGCAGGAAGAGATACTAAAGCTGGATTACGAAGCCGCGAATATTGGTGCTGTGATTTGGTGTACAGGATATCAATCGGACTTTCGTTGGATTGAGGTACCTGTGTTTGATGGCAAGGGCTATCCAGGGCACGATCGGGGAGTCACCAGTATATGGGGATTCTACTTTTTGGGATTACCCTGGCTTTATACCTGGGGATCAGGCAGATTTTCGGGCATTGCACGGGATGCGATTTATCTCGCTGATACGATCGTGTCACGCAAGAAAGTTGCTTATGCCAGCGATTGGAGTGTAGTGAATGAGTTTTTGTTGGGGTCATAGTTTTCATTGCGCCTATCGATTTCGATAGGTGTCTGACGAGTTAGACTCATTCTTTAACCGGATGCAATCGCTTTTCCTGAACTTACTGTTAGGCTTTGGTCTTTCGTAGTGATAGATACAAAATCCTTAATTGACGAACCGTAATCTTGCAGCACGGACTGATGCAATTCTGAATTGTGGATTGCCGATTTTAGATTTCGTATTCCGTCTAGACTGCACGGTTGCCGATTTATATCACAGCCATCTTTTGGGTCGATGTTAAGTCCATTGCAAATCTAGCCAAATGAATCGAATGACGAAGCATTCCAGGTTGATTTGCAGTCCTTGCTTTTGAGTTGTATTGCCATTGCCATGATTGTTTTGGCATTTCAAGATCTGGAATCAAGCAGGAGTTTAACCTCCTTGTTCTACTTTCAGTCACAATCGCTATCTGTTTAAGGAAAAAGCGATCGCTTAGATAGAGACTCCATTTTCTGTTCGTTCAGTCGTGTGTTCAGTCGATTCTCGATTCATTTGACCACTTGGTTTGAATTCGTATTTCCATTCTTAGAGAAACTCGAGGAGAAAATCCATGCCACAAGTCACTGCACCTGCACATCAAACGGGTGATTTCTTTGTAGATTATGAAGAGAAAGTCTTTGAAGATGTAAAGGCAGAACCCGGTGAAAAAGCATTAGTAACATTCCATACTGTTGCATTTGAAGGGTCGATCGGTTTGGTCAATATGCTGCAAGCTCTGCGCTTACAGCGTAAGGGATTTGAAACTTCCATTTTGCTCTATGGTCCTGGCGTGACATTGGGTGTGCAACGCGGATTCCCCAAGCTAGGCGATGCCGCTTTTCCGGGGCATCAAAACTTTAATGATCAGCTCAGTAAATTTATGTCTGAGGGAGGCAAGGTCTATGCCTGTCGTTTTGCACTGCAAGCCCTCTATGGTCATGGTGAACCTTCACTCATTCCCGGCATTCGTCCCATTAATCCATTAGATGTATTGGATTTAGTTCTACTACACCGCAAGGATGGAGCCTTCATTTTGGATACCTGGACGTTGTAATCAGGCATCGAAGGATAGGGGTAGGACAGGTAAGGAGTGGCTCAATCCCTACCACCTACCACCCGTCACCTACTACCTACCACCTACCACCTGCCATGAACAATTTACAAACAACTATTCGTGCGGTTGCCGTTCAGCTCAGTCCGGTTCTGTTTAGCCGAGATGGGACAACGGAAAAGGTGTTACAGGCGATCGCTAGTGCAGCAAAAGAGGGTGCTCAATTGGTCGTCTTTCCAGAAACCTTCATTCCCTACTATCCTTATTTCTCATTTATTCAACCGCCTGTGTTGATGGGCAAAGAGCACATGCGGCTTTATGAGGAAGCGGTGACAGTACCAGGCTTGGTCACAGATGCCGTGAGTCGGGCAGCACGTTCCTACAGTATTGTGGTGGTCTTAGGGGTCAATGAGCGAGATAATGGATCGCTTTATAACACTCAACTTATTTTCGATGCGGACGGTACGTTGTTGCTGAAGCGGCGTAAGATTACACCGACCTATCATGAGCGGATGGTTTGGGGACAGGGAGATGGTGCCGGATTAAAGGTTCTGGATACGGCAGTGGGCAGGGTTGGAGCACTGGCGTGTTGGGAACATTACAATCCACTGGCGCGGTTTGCGTTGATGGCGCAGCATGAGCAAATCCACTGTGCCCAGTTTCCTGGTTCTTTGGTAGGACAAATTTTTACGGATCAGATTGAGGTCACCATTCGCCATCATGCACTGGAGTCCGGTTGTTTTGTGGTGAATGCTACAGGTTGGCTCTCGCCAGAGCAGGTGGCACAAATTACTCCGGATGAGAAGCTGCAACGGTTGCTGAGTGGCGGATGCAATACTGCCATTATTGGACCCGAAGGCAATCATCTCTGTCCCCCCATTACGGAAGGTGAGGGGATGGCGATCGCCGATCTCGATTTCTCACTCATCACCAAACGCAAACGCATGATGGATTGCGTTGGTCATTATGCTCGACCTGACTTGCTCAAGCTGCAACTGAATGCGAAGGAATGGTCGATGGTGGTACAGGAGTCGGCGTCAGGTGTCAGAGAGGGGGCGTCAGGTGTACCAGAGGCTCTGTTGTCTGTGCCTGAACCAGAATACTCGACGCTCGATTAGTAATAAGAGGTTCGTTCGATCATCGAACGAGTTTTGCTTGGCTGACTGTGTTCAGCTTTTATCTTGTGGTCAGGCAACTGGAGGCGAGCCTCCAAGCAGCATTCCCAAGCAGAGCATGGGAACGAGAAGAATTCAAATAATAACTGGTCTCTGGCGCTTTTTCCCCATCCTTTACCTTTTCTCATGAATAAGCAACAATTACTCACTGATTTGCAAACACATGGCTTGCAATTGATTGAACCGGGTGTTGGCGTTGCCGGACGAAAAGGCGGCGCGGGACCTTCGGATCATAAGGCTGTGACAGTGGACGGAACAACAGTCATGGTGCCGATTTACACAGGAGCTGCTGCCCGATCGCCCTATACCCTTATCCTCGATCCCACCACTGAACAAGCACGACTCCAACTGGGAGCAGAAACTGTCGCACCGATTGTATTTCCTCAACAGCCCAAGTTCTACAGTTTGCAGACATCTGACGGCATTCCCTACTGGAAAATTGCCCTCTTACATAGTCAGGATGTACTTGCTACTACAATTTTACAAACTTGTATGCGCTATGCCGATACCGCAACGGCTTGCCAGTTTTGCGCCATTGGTGAATCGCTAGCCGCAGGACGGACGATCGCCCGTAAAACCCCGACACAATTGGCAGAAGTGGCAGAAGCAGCAGTGCGATTAGATGGGGTCAAGCATATGGTAATGACGACGGGGACGCCGAATACCCACGATCGTGGGGCTGCCTATTTGACTGAATGTGCTCAAGCGATTAAAGACAGCGTCAATTTGCCGATTCAGGCGCAGTGCGAGCCACCTGACGATTTTGCCTGGTTCGATCGCCTCCAGACTGCTGGAGTGGATAGCTTGGGAATGCATCTAGAAGCTGTGAATCCTGATGTACGAGCAAAAATCATGCCAGGGAAAGCCATAGTGCCCGTTGAATACTATTTCGAGGCATTTGTTGCGGCGGTCAAAGTTTTTGGTTGGGGACAGGTTAGCACTTATCTTTTAGCAGGTTTAGGCGATGATCTATCTACGTTAGTAGAGACGTGCGATCGATTAATTCAAATGGGTGTTTATCCCTTTGTGGTTCCCTTTGTTCCTATCAGCGGAACACCGTTGGCAAACCATCCCACGCCCAATAGTGCGTTCATGTTCAGCCTCTACCAACAAGTCGGTGCTTTGCTCCAACGATCGGGCATGTCTTCCCAAGATATCAAAGCCGGTTGCGCCAAATGCGGTGCCTGTTCTGCTCTTTCTACATTTGAAGGGTAGAGAATTTTGAATTCTCTCTTGTTCTCATACTTTAGCGAGGAAATTGCCAAAGGCTGGAGGCAGAGGCTCCGCAGGGCGTTCCCAAGCAGAGCATAGGAACAAAGAATATCCTCTCGTTTCCGACACCTAACACCTGACACCGACTTCCCATGCCCTATCACTTCAAACTTGCAACTTCCCCGAAAGAAATTGCTGCTTATTTTGCATTACGTCATACCATTTTTACTGAAGAACAAAGTGTTTTTCAGGGCAGCGATGTCGATGATTTAGATGCGATCGCCTATCCGATCGTGGCGATCGTGCCTGAGACCCATCAAGTCGTCGGAGTTGTAAGAATTTATGAAACCTCACCAGGAATCTGGTATGGCGGTCGGCTGGGTACCCATCCTGACTATCGTCGGGGTTGGCAAATTGGCAAAGGATTGATTGATAAAGCCGTAACGACAGCTAATACCTGGGGGTGTCATCAGTTTTTTGCGACGGTGCAATTGCAAAATGTACGCTTTTTTCAACGGTTGCACTGGCAATCACTTCAGGAATTGACCCTGTGCAACCGTCCCCATCATCTCATGGAAGCAGAGCTGGATTTTTACCCGCCAGGTAACGAACCGCGTCCCGCTTTACCCATCTGGAAACCTGAGGCACAGGCGTGTTAGAAGAACTTGCTAACCAACTGCGGCGATCGTTCGGTATCTTGCAAAAACAGGATATTCAGGTTGTGGCGCAGTTTTGTGCAGGAGGCAGAGAAGACACGGGAATACAGGGACACGGAGACACGGAGACGACTCAAGCCAAGAGCCAAAATCTAACCTCTAAAATCCATCTAGGCGACGACTGTGCTGCGATTCCCGACGGCGATGGCTACCTACTCATGGCAGCAGAGGGAATGTTGCCTGCCCTCGTGGAAGCAGAACCCTGGTTTGCGGGGTGGTGTGCAGTAATGGTGAATGTAAGTGACATATGCGCGATGGGGGGACGACCGATCGCAGTGGTTGACACGATCTGGAACCAATCGACAGAACTGAGTGCGCCATTGCTAGCCGGAATGCAGGCGGCAGCAGCAGCGTACCAGGTGCCGATCGTCGGAGGACACACCAATTGCCATAGTCCTTACAATGCCCTGTCAGTAGCGATTTTAGGACGGGCACAGCGGTTAATCACAAGCTTTGATGCTAAACCAGGCGATCGTTTGTTAGCCGCAATTAATCTACGTGGCAAACCCCATCCCCAATATCCCTTTTGGAATGCGGCAACAGAAGCCGATCCAGGGCACCTGCGGCAAGATCTGGCAATTCTCCCCCAATTGGCAGAATCGGGGCTGTGTCATGCCGGAAAAGACATCAGCATGGGTGGAATTATCGGCACGTCGCTAATGCTTCTGGAAACGTCCGGTTGTGGTGCCATTCTGGATTTAGATGCCATTCCCCATCCCAAAGATGTGCCCCTGGAACGCTGGCTCATCTCTTTTCCCAGCTATGGGTTTCTATTGAGTGTACAACCTGACAAGGTCGCAGCAGTGCAGGCATTATTCCACCAACGAGATCTGGCTTGTGCGGTTGTCGGTGCAATCCAGCCTACACATCACCTAGAACTCCATTCGCAGGGAGAATTCATCCGCTTCTGGGATCTTCAACAAGATCCTCTGACTGGCATCACGGCAGCAGAAAAATAAGGCTCAAAATTCTCAAAATTCTCAATCTAAAATCTCATGCCCGTTCCTCGCCGCATCGCCCTGTTTGTCTACTCCACCAAGCCTAGAGGGGGTGTTGTACACGCGATCGAATTAGCGGAAGCCCTGCATCAACAGGGACATTTTGTTTGTCTCTATGCCCTCGATAAAGACGGCACTGGATTTCAGCGCAAATTACATTGCAACTATCGCCCCGTTCCTGCGAGACCCATTACAGGCGACACCGATCGCCTAATCCAGCAACGCATTCAAGAATTTGTCGATTATCTGGGCAATGGACATCTGCAAGCTCATCCTTACGATATTTATCATGCTCAAGACTGTATCAGTGCGAATGCACTGTTGATCTTGCGACAGCGGGGATTGATTCCCCACTTCATTCGCACCGTGCATCACATTGATGATTTCAACAGCCCCTATTTACAGGCATGTCAGGAGCGATCGATTCTGGAACCCGATTTGTGTTTATGTGTCAGTGACTATTGGCAAAAAGAATTGCAAACCCATTACCAAATTTGGGCACCACAAATCATCAATGGGGTTGATTCAAAACGATTCTCAACTATTGCTGACAATTCAGAGATTGGGTTGAAGGACAATTTGGGATTAAAAGGCGCTCCAATTTATCTTACCGTTGGTGGGATTGAACCCCGCAAAAACTCAATTCGATTACTCCAAGCGTTTGCTCAAGTCCTAACAACCCATCCCCATGCGCAATTAGTCATTGCTGGCGGAGCAACCCTATTTGACTACCAGACCTATCGAGATGATTTTTTTGATTGGGTGAAACAACTGGGCATTGAAGTGGGTCGATCGCTCATTCTCCCCGGTGTCATTGCCGACCACACCATGCCCGCCCTCTATCGCTGTGCCGATGCCTTTGTCTTTCCTTCGCTCAAAGAAGGGTGGGGTTTGGTTGTCCTGGAGGCGATCGCCTCCGGCATCCCCGTTCTCACCACTCATGCCCCTCCTTTCACCGAATTCCTCAACCCTCAGCAAGCACTATTGATTGATGCAGAGAATACCGACGCGATCGCCCAAGCCATGGTTAAAATCATTCAACCCAAGATAGCCCAAACTCTGGTGCAGCACAGTCGTTCAATCTGTCAAACTTATACCTGGGAAAACTCCGCTCAAATGCATTTAGAGCAATATCTTAAAGTTTAGAGTTTTAAATTCTCCCCCTCTCCCTTCCCCCATGCCCGAAATTCACTTCCAAATCCAATACCCCGATGGCGCCCAAGCCACCTGCTACTCCCCCTCCCTTGTCGTCAAAGAGTATTTCACTCCTGATACAGAGTACAGTCTGGATGATTTTGTAGATCGATCGCGTACGGCTCTCAACATCGCCAGTGATCGGGTCAAAGCAAAGTACGGATTTCCCTGCGGGCTCGCATTAGGACAGTTGCAAGAGATCGAAACCAAAGCAAGTGAATATCGCCAAATGTCCCAACCGAAAGTGCGCTTTCTAAAGTTTATCGAGTAAGTGGACTGGTATCCTTGAGTAAAATTGGCTCTTGCTTGAGTCCACCTGGCTGGTTAGGCTGAGGTTGTTGGACTCAAGCAATTATCACCATGCTGACTCAACAACTGATTCACATCAGAACCGCTATTCCCCAAGATGATGACCTGATCGCAACGCATTTTTATCAGATGTGGTTGGATAATCAGGTGCCAGAAACTGCGATCGCTCCCCACTGGAAAATCATCGTAGGTCAGTTCATTGAGCAAGCACGACGAGAATTAGATTATCAGGCATTGGTAGCAGAAGTAGAAGGACGAGTGGTTGGTTCTGCGGGATGCCAGCGCTTTGCAGGCCCCTATCCCAACATTCTGCAATCTGATTATCGTTGCGATGGCTACATCTGGGGCGTTTATGTGGAACCTCCTTACCGCAACCAAGGAATTGCAACGGCACTGACCCAGCAAACGATCGCCCACCTCAGAGCGATCGGCTGCACTCATGCGGTGCTCAACGCTTCACCATCGGGCAAACCCATTTACTCACGTTTGGAGTTTGTAGAAAGCAATCTCATGCGTTTGGCGTTATCCAAAAGTGTATAGTCCCATGTCTCAAATTCTCGAAAAGATTGACCTGGATGCTTATCTGGCTGCATCTGAAGTGGTGAATTCTGATAGCGAAACGATTCAGGCGATCGCCCATCATTTCTCCCAACTGACTCCAGTACCGTGCGATCGGGCAAAAGCGGTGTATGAATTTGTGCGCGATCAGATTCCCCACTCGTTTGATATTCAAGGCAAAGTTGTAACTTGTAATGCCTCAGATGTGCTGAAGCACCGCGAAGGGATTTGTTTTGCTAAGTCACATTTACTAGCTGCCATCTTGCGGAGTTTAGGGATTGCTACGGGATTCTGTTATCAACGCCTAGTGTTTAGCGATGAAGATCGCACCCGCTTTAGTTTGCATGGACTTAACGCCATTTATCTAGAAGATTTGCAACGCTGGGTGCGCATCGATGCGCGGGGCAACAAACCTGGCGTGCAGGCTGAATTCTGTTTGGAGCAAGAAAAACTAGCTTTTCCGGTGCGCTCCGAACTTAATGAGGTAGATGACTTCACCATTTATGCTCAGCCCAAAAACAGCGTGGTTGCTGCACTGAGAAACAGCAAAACCCTAGCAGAACTGATGCATCAATTACCGGATGCACTGTAACCCTTGGCTCGACCATCCCGCTGTAATCGGTTGCGCTGTGTGAAGTCACTAACACTCGGAATTTCTAGGAAGATCGGCTACCCACCCCCTGCCCATCTTTCATAAAGGCGCAAGACTTAGCACCCTTTTAGGGGACAAAACCTTTCAGAAACTACCCTATCCTGCCAAAAATCATGAACTATCCGATTGAATCGTCCAGTCCCAACACTTTAGAAGTGACCCAGCGGACAAAAATTCGACGATCGCCCCAGCGAGGGCAATACGATCGCACCCTCATCTACCAAATCTTAGATGAAGGATTGATCTGTCACGTCGGCTTTGTTGTTGAAGGACAACCGTTTGTTATTCCTACTGCCTATGGTCGTGTTGACGATCGTCTCTATCTCCACGGTTCGCCTGCCAGTCGAATGTTGCGTACTCTTCAGCAAGATGTAGAAGTTTGCGTCACAGTAACGCTACTGGATGGGTTGGTCTTAGCGCGATCTGCCTATCACCATTCCATGAACTATCGTTCAGTAGTGGTCTTTGGCAAAGCTACAGTCGTGGAAGCTGAGCAGGAAAAGTTTGAGGCGTTACGGGCATTTACCGAACATGTCATGCCCGATCGTTGGGCAGAAGTGCGAATTCCCAGCCGTCAAGAAATGAGCGGTACGCTAGTGTTGGCGCTGCCCTTAACCGAAGCTTCAGCAAAAATGCGGACGGGAGGTCCTCTCGATGATGAAGCCGACTACACCCTCCCAGTTTGGGCGGGAGAATTACCGCTACGGTTAACGACGAATGCCGCAATTCCAGATTCTCACTTGTTATCCGGAATTGGGATACCTGCTTACGTGCAAGACTACAACCGCTCCTAACCTGACTGTTATAGCCCTGTTCACCTGGGTGAAGTACTTCACTCAGGTGAACAAGGCTATCCATCCCCTTGCGATGTTACCTGTAGACTGGATATACCTGACGTACCGCACCGGGTTAAACCGCATAGTAGCTTCATGCGATCGCCGAAATCTGACGGCTGATAATTAACGACAGGGCCTGACGGGTCATCTCTAGCGTCATAAAGGGTGACTCCGACCAGCCTTGAATCACTTGCTCCGGCAAGACTGGAATGTGAACAAAACCCACTTTCATAGTAGAATAATAAGCTTCCTTCCACTGAAGAAAGTGATAAAAAACTTGGTTGCACAAATGGGTGCCACAATCGTTTGAAATCCTAGCAGGGATATTATGGCTTTGCAGGAGGGAAACTAAACTTTCTTGATCGGATAAAGAAGCCCAATAAGCGACACGAGCATCTTGGATAATTTGTTCTCCTTTGGGTGCATTTCCTGCCTTATCCGGAGTCACAAAGTACCTCAAATTCTTCGCCATCCGCTCAAGCGCTATCCTGTTGTAACCCCGTGCCTGTCCAATCCCAATACAAATATCGGGTAGTAGAACTTTAAGCGTTTCATCTACAACTTTCCCAAGTACCTGGGTATTACCAGGCATAATCTGGAAGTGAATGTCATCAATGTATTGACTCAGCTCTTGTGGGAGATTCTCACATAACGACCTCACCACTAACTCTGATGCATTTAAACCATCATCATTCGGCTCAAAGCCTGTGATTAGAATTTTCATCCCCAAGTACCCGCTCATCGACAATCTTACAGCCGTTTTCATTAACATGAGCCACACTCAGCCCCATCTACCTATCCACCGAACTGTGGTTTACTCGTCCGAAAATTGCGGTGAGGTAGCTTGATCTTGAGCCATTGCAGGAAATCTTGCCGCCGAGGAATTCTGTTCAAAAACGGAGTATCTTTGTTCTGCCCGAATCCGTAAATCCTCCCCTGTTGACACATGCACCTGCAAACAATCGATATCCCCCACCTGCTTACTGACGGCTGTGTTTAGAATTGAAGTTTGCCAAGGTCTGGGGGCAAAGAAAGGTGACAACGCGGTTAGTGATGAGTTATTTTAGCTGGATTTGGCAGCATAGCTGCTTCAAAACCACTGCTGCACAGCGAGCAGAACTAACAATACGATCGTGGAATTGGCACGACCTCGCTACTTACCCCACATTAATTTGACGCACCACCAATAATCCTGACGGACGATTAGTGTTGCAATTTTGCAACATGGGGATTTGGGGGCTTCGCCCCAAGAAGGGGTTCCACCCCTTTCAAAACTTTTGTTTTACTGTACTAGTAGAACTTGGCAGAAATCTGCCTACCATTCTGGCTCCTGACTCCTGACTCCTTCAGAATGGTTGCCCAACTTATACTCCAAAGTACTAGGACTTGATCGGCAGAAATTGGATGGTTGGGCGCAGAGTTTGCCAGGCTGCCAACGCTTGAGCATCGGAAGGGGTGTTCCGCTTCAGCAAGATAACACCATCTGCCAACCCCACAACACCATATTTTTTCTGAGCGAGGAGTTGCTCAATCAGCGGCACCACTTGCTGGAGGCTCTGTCGCTCTGCTTTGAAGGCAACCTGGTAAGTTTGCAATTGCCACAGATCCACCAAAATATAGTCCACATCCACTACCTGGTGGGCATCATTGCGAACGTGAAGAAAAGGCATCCGCAAAATCTCTCGTCGCCCCGAGATGGGGGGAATCAAGTAAGTGGTGGCAGAAACGCTAGCATCGGGGGGAATTTGCTGCATTAGCGATCTGGCCTGCCCCACATGTTGCCACTGCCGAATTAACGGCACATGTACCCAGGGGCGGTAGGAGTCGGGTAACGCAAAATAAAAAACCCGATGGGGGCTATAGAGACAAGCAATCAACACAGAGAGTACAATGCAACCAACCCAAACGCGGCGTAGACGTGATCTGAATCGGTAGGAATACTGAGACCACCACAAAATTGCCCCATAGAAAAACCCAGGCACAACGGTGATGGCATAGCGAATATGGATCGACAACGGCGACTCACCCTGTTGCAAAAACAGTTGTAGCAACGGGAAACCGGCAATGATCCAGGCGGGACGTGCCATTAACGGAATGAACATCAAAGGCAATCCCTGTGCCAGGAGGTAGAAAATCTTTTGATCGCCCGATCGAATGAACAGTTGGTACAATAAGCGTCCAGGATTGCTGACGATCGCCCAAAGAATTTGCAATGTGGTGGCATGATCACTATCCGCATATTGCCCAAAGCGCTCAATCATAAAGCGGCGGGAAATATCCTGAGAAAACATCGGCATGAACACATTCGTCGCCAGCAAAATGTAGCCCAAGCTGAGCGTACAAAGCACAATGCCCACCCTGGGATGGCGACGACTCACCGCCAGATAGATCCCCACCCCAAACAAAATCACCCCGGTATCTTGCCGTACGATGAGCGTACAAGCTGCTAGCAACCAAAACAGCCACCAAATCCGTTTTTCCATTGCCAGTAACAACCCAAAGACAAAAAGGGGAATTTGGCAAAGATCATGAAAGTTAGAAAAAACGGGTCCAATCACAGCATTGGCACCGTAGTAGCTTGCGGTCATCAACAACGCCAGAGACGGTTGTAAGTAATGCCGTGCTAAGGCATAGAGTACTAAGCCACCCGCCGTAATCAACGACACCTGAATCACCACCAGGGTTGCCGCCGAAGGGAACAGCGCATAAATTGGCAACCACAAAAGCAAGGCTGGGGTAAAGTGCTGCCCCAGGCGATGGTAGAACACCTCCGGTGGTTGGTTATCATGCACCACGTTCGTGGAGAGCACCGAAGAGAGTGAACTTTGAAAAAAGCGTCCGTGCAAACCGTTCCAAAAAACCTGGTTGAAAATTCCCTGATCGTAGGAAGCGTAAAGGGTATAGTAGCGGTGCATCCCAAACAGGAGCACTAAGCTGAAAAAGACGCTTGCCAAAATTGCAATTTGGCGCAATTCGGGATGCACTTTGTTTAGGGAAGCCAATTGTTTGAACGCAGTCACGGGTGCTCTCACACTCACTCAACCTCAATTTACTGGAGTTTAGGGTCTAGACTGTAGACTTTGAGGTAGACGCTAGACATTAGACTAGATTACAGACTTTCGTGGAGGGATGAGCATGGCAATGCTGAAGAGTCTTCGCAGGATGGGTGCTCTGCCACGATCGCTGGGTTTGGTATGGCTCTGCTGGCTCGGTTTGGCAGGCTGCCAGGAACCCACTTCTACAGCAGCAACCGACTCGATGGGGGTGCCCTCTTCAGCCCCATCGGTTACAGCAGCAACCAGTTCTAATGCAACCGATCGCGATCGGTCGCTCTGGGCAGGGGGCTTTGCTGAAGCAGATTGGCGAGCGCGCTGGCATGTCCGCCCAGCCAAAGCTTGGGGCTGGCAGAATGCCACCATCGTTGTTGATCCGGCGCAGCAGTTTTCGCAAATTTTGCGCGTGCGTTATCCATCGGGATCTGCCAGTCCTGCGGTTGCCCGCGACACGGGCGCCCCTTTGGGTGGACTACAGTTTTATGCAGATTTGGGCTTACCCCCTCAAGAATCGCTGCGGTTGAGTTACAATCTGCGATTTTCCCAAGACTTTGATTTCGTTAAAGGGGGAAAACTGCCGGGATTATTCGGTGGGGCAGGTGCCAGTGGAGGCAATATTCCCGATGGCACGAACGGATTTTCTACGCGGTTTATGTGGCGCAGTCAGGGGAAGGGTGAGGTGTATGCCTATCTACCCACCAGTCAAGAATACGGAACCTCAATCGGGCGGGGCAAATGGCGATTTACCCCAGGGGTCTGGCAGCGATTGGAGCAACAAGTGGATCTGAATCAAGTGGGCAAGAAAAACGGTCGAATCCGAGTCTGGTTGGATAGCAAGCTTGTTTTAGACAAAGGGAATTTGACCTTTCGTACCACCGAATCGTTGAAGATTGAGGGAATTTTCTTTTCCACTTTTTTTGGCGGCAGCGATCGTTCCTGGGCGACCCCCAAAGATGTTGATATAGACTTTGCCAATTTTGCAGTTTTTCCTGCCATCATACAAAAATAAGACTTTCCAGTGCTTAAGACCAGTCTCTTGAAGACCTGAAATAGAAAAAACGGGGGATTTGATTAAAATTCCCCCAGAGTAGCAGTACATTCAATTAGCCAGGAAGGGATTTGTCGTAATGGCTGCGGATTCCTGACTTCTAGGTTCTCCTAGCAGGTGACGTGTGCACCAGCCAGAACCGCCAGAGTTCTGTTTTAGCTTTTTGAGACGGGCACAGAAAGTGTTGTCAGCCCAACCGTTTGAGTATTGATGGTATCAGTCATGATGATGTCACGATGACCAGAGCGACCTTCCACTGCCACATATTCCAACGTGACATCCCGAGTTTTTTCGAGCACCAGTGGATAACGACCACTCTGTTCCACTTGCAGATTGCGTACCAGGACCCGGTTGACATCTCTGAGCACCACACTATCGATCGCGTAATTGGCAGTAACCGGAGTGTCCGGTTGCAGGTGTCGTAGGGTAAAGCTGCTGAGTTCCAGGTTGGACAGAGGGGTACTGACCGTTGCCGCAGGAGAGATCGTCGCGGCTGTCGAGATTTGCAGCGGGTGCACCGGCTGAGATGAGGGCGACATTTGCAAAACAGCATTCCCAACCGATTGACCGAAATGGGCGAGTAAGATTGTTCTACCAATGCCGTAGCCTTTCAGGGAAAGATTGCTGCGATGAATTTTAACGGGCTGAAATAGGTCAACTTCGCCGATCGGGAGATTAATTTGCACCAATTGGTTGGGTGACAGGCGATCGATCAGCGTCTGAAGTGCGACCGCATCATCTTGCCCATCACTCGGCACAATGCCGTAATCCACTGCCTCAACCTGTTCGATTTTAGGTTGTACCGCAAATTGCTGATTTAACACGAATCCTTGCAGATCCCAAGCAGGATTGAGCACGCCAGTCAACCACAACAAAAACACGACAAAACTAAAGATTTGCGCCATCAGTAAAAAGCGAGACGTGCCAACTTTGGCAATCCGTTTTTTGCCCTTGCCTTCCGCATCAATAGTTTGGTTGCCCCGGTTTGCCCACTTTTGTTTCGCCAGATTCATCTGAGTCCAAATTTTAACTAAAGAAGAACTCCATTGGGTCACCAGCAACAAACCTAAATGAATGGGTTTCAGGTCAGATTGCCGCTTATGAAAAATCATCATTAGCATGACCGATCGACTCAACACCACCCAGGCAATGATGATCAGGGCTGTTCTCCATTCACCCTGACACAAAGCAACCATAAGAAAACCGGGCGTAATCAGAGACGTCCAAATACTAATGCGTTGATCAAACAAGCTGTACCAGGTGAACCAGCCCGTCACTTTGGGTCCCAGAGCGATCGCTCGTCCGTTATTGCGCAGCATATTGCCATACCAACGCCGCATATTGGCATAGGCGCGATCGACTACGGAGCCAGAAACAGTTTCAATGGAATAAACGATGGCATCGGGAATGTAGAGCATGTCGTAACCATGCCGCAGTAACCAAAACCAGGTACTTTTATCATCCCCTGAGAGAAACTTGAATTTGCCCCAGAGCCAATCGGTCAGGTTATCGTTCTCCAACTGGTCGGCAAAGGTAGGGTGCAGCGCCGCTTCATTGCGAAACAAGGAAAAGCGTCCCGTTAAACACATCACCTTGCCTGATAGCGAATCGGAACACATTTGGTAATGCCGCTGAGCAAAGCGCAGATGAAACCATTCTAAGAACAAGTCAGATCCCTGCACAATCGGTAACTCATCAGTAGTCAGCGCGCCCATGCGAGGAAAAAGGCGAAAGAAAGGTAAACATTGCCGCAGCGTGCCCGGAGCCAGTTCGGAATCGCCATCCATCAAGGCAATCACTAGATCATGAGGTAGGTCAAGCTTCGCCAGTTCACGCAAGCCATCTGCCATAGCTTTCCGTTTGCCATCTTTTTGGATCATTTGGATCAGCTGGATGCTCTTCCATTCGGGATCTTCTGCTTCCAACACCTGACGGATCAAGGCATTTTCTTCATCACCGCTACTATTGACCAATAACCAAATGGGTTGGCTGAGGGTTTTAGCTTCTCGCACGATCGCCTGAAATACCCGTTCTGTAATCCAGGCTTGCTCTTTGTAAGTAGGCACCAACAAACAAATGGGTGGCAATTGCTCAACGGCAATGGCATCCGCCTGTTTGCGCCAACGCCGAAAGGTGGAGCGAATGTAGAAACGAGATCGCACAATGCGGAGGCTAAATAAACCCCAACGCCAGCAACCAATGATCCCTAAACTGATCAGTCCGAAAAGATTCCAAAACGCAAAGTGATCATAATTTTGCAGCGTGTAGAGAACACTCAATCCTAGTAGCGCGATCGCTTGTAATGCGAATAAATTCAACCGTGCTGTGACGGTCTTAGCAGGAGCCACTGTACTTGCAGGAGCCATTGTACTTGCAGGAGCCATAAATCCTTTCCTTTCCGAGTATCTGATAGAGGGACGAAGTAAAAGGCAATGAGGTTAAGGAAACAGGCATCTACTGGGCAAATAGCTTCATACCAAAGGTGAGATTGGCGGATTTGCCAACGCCACAAAATTGATGTGCTTGAGCTTGATCAGACGACGGCGGAATACGGACCGTGACTCTTGCCAGGGGTTGATTCGATAGATTAGGTGGAACGGGTGGAATAATGGCTTGCACCTGTTGCCGCACCATTTCAATACTGCTCACTGGCTCAATCAGCTCAATTTCTCCCACATAGGTGTTCGTATCCCCTGCCAGCTGAACTCGGACTGGGTTTTGCACATCAATGCGGCGGGCTTGTTCAGCCGTAATCCAGTTCTCAATCCAGAGGTCGTTACAATCAAGCAGGGTTAGCAGATTGTCGGGACGGCTGACCAATTCACCTAATTCACGCTCCGTGCGATAAACAACCCCTGCAAAGGGAGCCTTGATTTCTAAGGTTTTGCGATCGCCATACTGAGTCTGAACCTGAAGCAACCGTTGCTTTTTGCTAGCAAGCTGAGCTTCTAGCGTGTGCACTAAAGTTACCTGATCCTGGATAGCTTGCATCAAGTTCAGTCGCTGATTGGCTAACGTTGCACCTGGATTTAGGGGGATCCCACTCGCCAAAGCATCAAGTGAGGTTTCGGATGAATCAAGGCTTGCCTGCGCTTGTCTTACTTTGGCTTCAGCAGATTGCCAAACCGCCCGTAATTCATCAACCTTCTGTCGAGAAACCGCCCCTTCTGCCAGCAGGCTATTGTAGCGTTCATACTCCAGTCGCGCTGCCGCGACCTGAGCATTTTCTGCATTCACCCCAGATTGGTGATATTCCACGTCTTTATCTGCGATCGCCACATGAGCCTGCTTTAAAGCGACATCCTGGCGTTCCATCTGCGCTAACTGCTGTTGCAAAAAAACCAACGTTTGCCGACCCGACTCCAATTGAACTGCATTGACCTGCACCTCTCCTTGCAGTTTGAGTAGACTTTCTTTTTCTTGCGGAGCAGGCATAATTCGAGCAACAATCTGCTGAGCCTGAACCCGCGCCCCCGGTCTACCATAAAAATCTTGGAGTTTGCCTGCGATCGGTGCCCGCAACCGAACCAAACGACCATTGACGACCCCTCCCTCTACATGTAGGTGGGTGAGCCGGTAGGAAATTGAGGCAGTCCCAACCCCAATCCCCACAATTGCTAAACCCACCACTGCCACCGCTAAAGACAACCGTTTCCAGAGCGCTTGCTCAACTTCAGGATTGGGGATAGGTGGCAATAATTCATTAGGATAAAGACGCTTTACAGGAGTATCTAACATTAATTTTCCTCAAACGGAACAACACACATGACTGCACATTAAGTCACAGCGAACAGAAGCTTGAAATAGAAAAAAATAAGCAAACCAAGCATAGAGTTTGAGCAGAAATACATCGAGTAAATCTGCTCAAAGCTACTTTAAGAAAGAGTCAAGTCGTCAATAAAACTTTTCAGATCGAGCGAATCTAGATGAATTCTTACTGAGAACTGTTCAAAATCTGTTCGTTATCAGTTCGATCTTTGCTACTCCAAACAGTAGCGCTTCAAGAATTCTTTTTCTATTCTTTCTAGTGGGATTTACGTAAAGATGTGCTCGGTCTTTATAAAGGCAGCATAAATTTTCCGAAATCAAGATCGCTCAAATGTCCGTATTGGAGTCGATCGTCCCGCCACAAAATTGGCCAGCTAGTTAAATTTACGATAAAGCATGGTTTCAAAAATCACCTCTTCTCTCTTAGAAAGCATCCTGTAACTACGGATTTTTATATATAAAGAACGAGGTTTTGAAGGTGATATTAATACTCAGTATAAAAACTCGTTGAGGGATTGGAGACTCATACGGCTTCCAGAAATCAAGAAATCTTCCAAAAACTTTGCGAAGTCCTTCGAACGCAGCAACTTTAGAAAATCGATAAAGCGATACAAAGCCCCCCTCCCTCTTCATCTCTTCATCAGTTTTCCAGCTCTTATCAATCACCGATTGTTAAGCATTGAGCACGAATCTATTTATCATCATTTCTATAAAATTGCTGGAATAAGACGAAATTCTGCCTTTTTGCACACCCTAGGAAGCATTAGCATTGAAGCAGATCACGGAATCAGTTGTATGAAGCTTTCAAAGAAAAATCTGGCTCAGCGATTAGACCATGTGTATGACGCGATCGTTGTGGGTGGAGGCGCCGGCGGTCTTTCTGCGGCAATTTACCTGCAACGCTACTTACTTTCTTCTTTAGTAATTGAAAAGGGGCGTGGGCGATCTTTTTGGATGCAAGACCTCCGCAACTATCTGGGACTGCCTCCAGACACCCCCGGACGAGTAATGCTCAAACAAGGGCACGATCATCTCCTCTCCCTAGAGGGTGACTATCTAATGGGGTTTGTCGAAGAAGTGCGAGACGAGGGGGATACCTTTGCTGTCAAAGTCAAAGTTGGGAAACAAGAGAGCATCTACCCCGTATTCCGCGCCAAATATCTGATTGCTGCCAGCGGTATTATCGACAACCTACCACAGTTAGAAAACATGCAAAACGTGTTCGACTACGCTGGGTATAACCTGCATGTCTGCATGATCTGCGATGGCTACGAAATGGCAAATAAACGCTGTGGATTATTCGCCAGTTCCGAAGGGCAAATCAATACCGCCTTTGTGCTCAACTGGTTTACCCCCTATCTCACCGTCTTTACCCATGGCTTATTTGAGGTGAGTGAAGCCATGCGTCAGAAGCTCAAAGATCACGGCTATCAGTTGGTCGAAACCCCAATCAAACAGTTTTTGGGAGACAAACACGAAATGAATGGAGTGGAATTGGTGGACGGCTCCACGATCGCTCTCGAAACTGGGTTAGTCGCAATGGGATCTCACTACTATAATGAATACCTTCAGGGGCTAGATCTGGAATGGAAAGGGGGAAACCTGGTGACTGACAACATGTGCCGGACTTCTCATCCAAGAATCTTCGCATTAGGAGATTTAAAGGAAGGAATTAATCAGGTATCAATTGCTGTTTCTGATGGTACATTAGCTGCAACAGCAATCTGGCGGGAGATCCGCCGCGCTTCCCCGCCCCGTCTTTGGCAAGACAACCTTATTAAAACTGAACCGTCGTAATCCCCATGAATACATCCAGTTTTCAAGAGCTTCAAACTGAGGTTGCTCACCTGCACGAAGAGTTGCAAACCCGCGATCAGTTGGTTCAACAACTCTCGCAAGAGTTGTTTCGCCTGGTCAAGGGCAATACTGGCTTTATGCCTAGCCCGGATGTTTCAGAGCGGCACATGGCAGAAATGCGGGCGCTACGGGAACAGTTGCAAGGAGTAGAGCAGCAGGTTTCTTTCTATCAAGAGCAAATTTCAGCCCGCGATGCGGAAATTTATCAACTTCGACAATCGGTGCAAGAGTTGACCGATCGTTCGCGCATGTTGGAGCAGGTGGTTCAAGAACTGCCCAAAATCTATCGACAAAAATTTGCTGAGCGAATGATCCCAGTCAAAGAAAAAGTTGCCATGATCCAGCGGGAAAATCGTCAGCTCCATGCGGAGTTGCAAAGTGTTAGCTATCGTCTGGCAGTGAGAACTCGTCGCAGTGCCGGGTTGGATCTGCCCAACTTCCCCCGCAGTGGAGCAGCAGATGTAACCCTGCCCGCTTTTGGTTAAAAATGACTGCAAAGCACTCAAAAAGCATCACCCTGCAAAGAGTGTGATGCTTTTTTGTAGATATTTGGATAGCTAAAACTTGAACGTTGGCACCGATTTGCCCCAGCACAGTGAATTGAGGGGATTTTGGACTTCAATTTTGTACTTGAGACATTGGCTCGACTGAAAGACCTGGGAATCTTGATGAGGATACCAACACACACGAACGTCTTGCGTCTAAAGGTCTTTCACCAACCGCTTTTCACTGACTATTTTTTATCTGCGGGTCGCTGGCTTCACTTAAAATATGAGGTCGCGATCGCAGGGTGCAACACCTGA
The DNA here is from genome assembly GCA_019359045.1 of Scytolyngbya sp. HA4215-MV1. Taxonomy (GTDB): domain Bacteria; phylum Cyanobacteriota; class Cyanobacteriia; order Leptolyngbyales; family Leptolyngbyaceae; genus Scytolyngbya. Next base: position 465,789 of record JAHHIA010000003.1, on the reverse strand, counting down.
TTGTCTACCTATTTTAACTGGACGGGTAGAGAAATTGATGGAGTTTTTCTGGGAAGGTTTTCAATCATCCCAAGCGTTTATCAGAACATTAAGCTGCTGCCAGTTCAGCCTCTACTCGTCGGGTGGGTTCTGCCATAACCGCCGAAGCTGACAAAATTGCCTCGCGATTCGTCAACACTTCCAACGCTTGATCCAGGCGAGTAATTTCCAAAATCAACCGCACTGCGGGAGTGGGGTTGCAAATCGCCAAACGACATTGAGATCGCCGCGCCATCTTCAACCCAGTGAGTAACGACACCAAACCAGCACTATCCACAAAGTCTACCAATGACATATCAATCAGCCAAAGGCGATAACGTTTGGCATCGATCGCGGCAAATTGCTTTTGGAGGGAAATTCCGCCATTTGCATCTAACCGATTTTGAGGCAGAAGTACGATGGACTCAATCTTTTCTTTAAAACCCATGTCTGTAACCCAAGTTAGGTGATACTTCATGTCGGCAATAGTCTTAGCCTGAATGACCAATCACCACAAGCTTGAAAGGCTCTGTAGTGGATCTTCAGCCATCCTAAAAAGGAATAAAACCAAGACCCATGAGGTCTCAGTAGAATTCCTTGCGTTGACGACAACTATAGGAAGTGCAACACGCAAAAACTAAGGGTTTCCCGGTTGCTTCACATAATCTTCATGTCTAACTGGAGTTAACCCTTGGTTTTAATAAAGCCTTCGTTTAATGTGCCTCAAAATACTGACAAGCCTGTCATCATCCAGAGGTTAGAAATCTGCCAAACGCTCTGCTATTCTTAGCTTGGCGGAACGAGCACGAGGGTTATTCTCAATTTCTTCAGCATGAGGTAAAATTGGTTTCTTGGTCAAAACTTTGAGTGTTTCAGTTGCCCGCAAAGTATGTTTGACCAAACGATCTTCTAAACTATGAAAGCTAATGAGTGCCAGCCGACCTTCTGGCTTCAACCATACGGGTGCTCTTTGTAACAACATCTCTAAGACTTCAAGTTCGCGGTTCACTGCGATGCGGAGTGCTTGAAAGACACGAGTTGCCGGATGAATGCGCCCATAACGATATTTACCGGGCACAGCATGGGCGATCGTATTTGCCAGGGTAGTGGTGGTCTGAAAGGGACGCTGCTCTACAATACGACGAGCAATCTGGCGTGACAAGCGCTCTTCCCCGTATTTGAAGAATAAATCTGCCAAGGCTTTGTCATCCCAGGTGTTGATGATTTCGGCAGCCGTAAGCGATTGGCGTTGATCCATCCGCATGTCGAGATCCGCCTCGTGACGAAAACTGAAGCCACGTTCTGGCCGATCAAACTGCGCAGAACTCACCCCCAAATCGGCAACGATGCCATCAAACCGAATGCGACCGGGATCGTACTCAGCAAAATTGCCATGCCAAAACTGCACCTGATCGCCATACTCTCCCAGTTGAGCCTGCGCCGCTACAAGTGCCTGTTGATCCTGATCGATCGCCGTCAGGCTGACATCAGGTGCAACTGCTAAAATCAATCGACTATGCCCCCCACCGCCCACCGTTGCATCTAGGTAATGCCCTTGCGATCGCACCACCAAACCCTCAACTACCTCCCGACCCATCACCGGTTGGTGAAAAAATTCACTCACACGTTGACTCCTAAACTATTTTGGCTGTGGATGTTTTTCGCAAAGCTTGGTAGATTTCTCGTCGCCCTTCTAGCGGTATCACTCGAACCTCTGCGGATAGACACAGGGTTTGCCCCAGCACATCTACCAGTTCCCAGTTCCGCAGCGATGTCATGGGATTTTGCCGATCGAATTGGCACACCACACCCAGCACATAAGCAGGATTTTCAGGCAAATACTTCACCTGACGCTGAACCAGATATGCCTCCCGAACCTCAGGATAACGGGTCAAGTGCCATGTGATCTGGCGAATTTCCGTTTCAGGTAAGCTGTGAGGCAAAAAACAGACCTTACCTGTGACCGTTTCTCGTTCTTTTTGCGATCGCTGCCAGATGGGCAACTGTTGCCTCAATTGTTGCAAATAGGATTGGGCAAGTGCTTGTTTTCCCTGTTGCAGTAAAGCAGCATAGAGAAATTCAAATCCTGGGATCAGGAGATAGGAGGCGTGCTGAAGGGCTGCGAGCAAATCTGCTAGTCCCGCTGCTTGTTGCTGCTGTAACCGCAGTTTACCCAGTTCATATTTGATAGCAGCATGGGCAGGAAATTTTTGCGTTAGGGATGCTAGTTGGGCGATCGCCGCCGCAGATCCCACAAATTCAGCCGTTAACATTGCCAACTTGAGCGATTGTTCTACAGTCAACAGCTGCCCCTCAGCCTGTGCCTGTAATTGTTGGAAAAATGCTTCTCGTTCCTGCCTTCTAGCATAGTGAGTTTGCCAAAATTTTGTATGTTCGGCTTTCCATTGAGCATCCAGTAACGCAGTAATCGATCGCTCCTCCTCTGCCAAAAAATATTTAGACGCGGACTGCTCAACTGGAAAGGGCAGGGGACAGAGACGCGCCGCATCGGACTGGTAACCATATGCTGTCAGCCGTTCTGATAAGCAGGGATGGGTATCTTCGTAGCCAGTTTGGCGAGCCAGTTCCAATTCTAGCCATGCTTGAACAGATTCGGGAGCAATGCCCCGTTCTAAGGATGTAATCAGATGAGAAACAGCATTGGCGGGAACTTTGGCATGTTGCGCTTTTTGTTGATAAAAATCTCGCCAGATACGCGCGGCATGGGTCCCTTGAAGATGAATCTGGATCAAATCTTCGGCTGCATTCTGGACACCCGCGTATTCTGCAGCACAACGATCGGCAACATACTCGTTACTGCGTGACAAAACAAAGGTATACGCCCGAAAAAAGGGTTCATACCATTTAAAGAAGGGATACATCAGAAGCGGAGGACGATCGCCCTGTTGCGACAGTTTCAACCAGGCATAACGAACGCGGTAAATCCAGCCAGAAAATCGGGAGTGGTTACCCGATAGATGCCCCAGTTCATGCGCCAGGGTCGCACGAAATTGTTTCGGCGTGACCGATCGCATCAATGGCAACCCCAGCAGTAAGTAATTGGTATACCAACCAAAGATGCCTAATTTCGGTGCTTGCAAAACTGCTGCATTCAGATCAGTCGTGATGACAACCTGATGAATTGTGGGAGTTTTGAGGGCAGCGCTCAACTGATCGAGTTCTGCAAACAAAAGTGGGCAATGGGTGCGATCGACTCTCACGCCTTTGGGTGGCGGCATCCGAATCCAAAACAAACTGATGAGTCCCACCAAAATCAGGACAACAGACTGGAATGCAACCAGCTTGAAGAATAACAGCACCAAGCCACCAAAAATGCCGCCGATGTAGGCATACCCCAGCAAAGCCAACAGGGTGACGCGCAACCGATACCCTTGAGGAGATTTGCAGGCATAGCTTTCGAGTTGCCGAACCAACGCCTCCAGCGGTTCCTGATCCAGCGTCGGTAATGGAGGTTTATGAAACCCTCGCTGCGAATAGATTGCGAAAAACATCACCAACCCCTTTCCCCCCGCTCTCCTCAAAACGTCCGATCCTCAACCGCAGAAAACCTCGGTTGAGTGTAGTTGAGTGGGAAGCATTTTGCAAGGTTCCAAGATCAGGAGATTTTTCTCAAAGTTGTCTTACGGGGATGAAACGGGTAAAGACAATGGAATGCGCTGAAGCTGCTCTAGCAGAAGGGTAGTCGTTTGTGCGGCTTCGAGCTTACCCTGCTCAGTAAATAGCTCGATCGCCCGCTGATAGTCTACGAGTGCACCTTGAACATTGCCCATTTGCGATCGTAATTCACCCTGCGCCAAATACGCTTCAGCTTTCGTGTCGTTCAGTTGTAGAGCAGCGTCCAAATCTCGCGATGCTTCTGAGAAATTTTTGAGATGGGCGTAGAGTATGCCGCGACGGGTGTACCCCACGCCATCATTGGGATAGATAGTCAGTTGCTGAGTATAGTCTGAGATCGCCGCTTCAAAATTACCCACTTTTTCCCATGCCAACCCCCGCAAACCGTGAACATACGAGTCAGCATCAGGATTCATCATCAAGGCTTCGGTATAGTCGGCGATCGCCTGTTGCCATTCCCCAATTTGGGCATACACTTTACCCCGCTCTAGATAAACCCGATAATCGGGTGCGATTTTGAGAGATTCGGAGAAGGCTGCGATCGCCCCCTCATGGTTTTTGACCTGCAACCGATCAAGCCCCTGGTTAAAGAAGCTTTCAGCCTTTTCATTAAACGGGAAAATAGGCGAGACCTCTGTTTCCATCCGGTGATGGGGGTGACCTGCGTGTTCAGGCATCGCCGCAACCGGCAACACCGAAGCGCCCCCTAACCAGAGAACCGTCAGGAGAATAAATACAAATTGACGAAGCTGCATAATGATGATGCCTGGAAATTAACTAAAGCTAGTCACCTGGACACGCAATCGTGAAAGCGGCACTCCATCGAGATTGGGAATATCCAACGCTTGATTGAAACTTCGGGATTCACCAGGACGCAAGCCCCCAGTTCCTGTCACGAGCACAATCTCATTGGTCGAGATCACTCGATTATTAAAAATCAATTGACACACCACCTTAGAAACTGGTACTCGTTTTTGTGAGGCATTGGTCACGAGCCCGCTGTCCGTCACTAGAGAATTCTTTGCTTCCCCAAAGACCCATAAATCCGTCTGCGAAAACTTTAGTGGAACAATGCCCGCATTACAGACACATTACAGATAGAGACCGAATCAGCCCATGTCCCCGCCTTTATCTATAGCGGTGGTGTGTTGGCTGTGTAGACTTTAGCTGGAGCGATCGCAGCCGGATTGTTGGAATTGGAGCCTACCTGGAAGCCCCGCATCATGTCATTGTCCTCATGCACCAGATTGTGACAGTGAGTCATATATCTGCCAGAATGGGGTCCAAATTTGCCCACCACACGTACAACACTGTTTTCCGTTAGGTAGAAGACATCCTTCCATCCTTCTTCCCAGGTAAATGGCTTTCTACCGTTGCGATCGATGATTAGGAAATCAGAGAGATGAATATGAACCGGATGAAACCACCCGCCTGATTCATTGATCAAGGACCAGATTTCTACCTGATTTTGCCCCGGATTCGCTTCCATATCTGTCTGGCTCCAGGTTCTGCCATTCACCGTCCACAGACCATTGTTGCGGGCATAGCGAAACTCACGAGTCCGCACGACCTGGCTCAACAACTCTGAAACAGGTGGGACAAAACCCAACGTACTGGGAATCTCGCTGGTGTCGGGCGTGACGGGATCGCTCACCACCTCAAACATCATCACTTTGTTGGTGTTGGTAAAAGTCTCATTATTGAGGGGCGAATTGTTTCTCAGTTGAATTTGCGTACCAATTGGATATTGGGAGAAATCGAGCACAAACTCATAACGCTCCGCCATGCCGATCGTAAAGTTCTTCACAGCAGCAGGGGAATTGCGGAGTCCGGCATCCGTCCCGATCATGATGAACGAATCGCCATTATCCAGACGCAAGTTATAAGAACGGGAAACCGAGGCATTGAGCATGCGAAAACGATATTTCCGCCGCTCAACCGGCATCCGGGGCCAGGCCACCCCATTCACCGTAATCACATCACCATAGACGCTAAACTCGCCCTGATCATCAAAAACAACTTGTCCTTGTCGATCGAAAACCTTGTCATGCAAGATCAAGGGAACATCATAGTCACCACTGGGCAAATTTAAATCCAGTTCGTGATCGTCATAAACCACATACATGCCTGCAGACAAACCGCTATAGACATTCCGGGCAGTTTGATGCACCGCATGATCGTGATACCAGAGGGTAGCAGGTCGGTTATTCGGATAAATATAGTCTTTGTAGTAATATCTGCCCTGGGCATCCCGTGGTGGGATCACATCATTTGCCCAGCCATCATACTCTGGCAACGAAGCCATCCCGTGCAAGTGAATGGAGGTGGGCGTATTATCCACGAGCCGATTAATGAAGCGAACCACCGACTGCCGACCTTTCTTCTGTCGGATGCGGGGAGCCGGAAAGATGCCTGCATAGCCATTAATTCGCGTCAACTTGCCGGGAATAATCTCTTGCAATCCTGTCTTTACCTCTATCTGGTAATAGTCGGTTGTACTATCACTGCGAACCGGACTCAAAATGGGCGGCACCTTAAAGGTTAAGGTAAAAGGTTTCCCTGGGTTAGGGGTCGTTGGAAAAGCACCAAAAACCGCTTTCTCCATCCCCAAGGGCAACAAAATTGAACCACCTGCGATCGCAGCATACTTAAGTACTTGTCTTCTTGTGATCTTCATGGCAATGCTTCCCCGAATATGATCCGTAAACATCGATCGATGAAATTCGTGCCAAAGATTTTCATGTCAAAAATTTTCGTCATACCCTAACCGTTGACGAAGATAACCACTTGTATTGATTTCCCATTGCAACCATGGCACACTTACCCGTTGTCCCTTAGAGGTTAGGAGTGAGGCTTCGACAGTTACAAAGTTTGTCAGCCTAAATCATAGGTAGTGTTTTACAAATCCCAACAGCATCACTAGACCATGACCCAATCATGGACCAATGAGTTGCAATCAGCAGATAAATCTGGATGACAAACCTCATCCAGATTGAGGCAATTACCTACTACCTCAATAACCTAGCCCCAATGATTCGCAAAAATCAAAGGCACTCAAAAAAGTGACTCCTTAAGAAGCCGTTACAGGTATAAAAAATTGCTCAAACCACCAATCTAAGCCGAATTGCTGAGTGTTTTTCGCAACTAAGTATTGTTACGTAAAACAATTAAGCAATTCAGCTGAAAAAGATATTCGCAAACATAGTTGTCTTTTTTTATTCTCTATGAAGCAAGAGCTTTGTCAACCACCTATCTTAGTGATCGACTTGATCACCTAAATGTATTTTTTAATACACTAAATTTACTAAGAAATATTCTCAATAATGAAATAAAGTCCTATCAAATAAGGCTTTCAGATTTATTCCTTGAGAAGGAGTCGTAAAAATACGGAGATTTGTGCATCAAAACACAGTCAAAAATAAATTTTAATAAAAATTTCACAATTTATCGGAAACAAATCTTGAGATATCGTATTAGCAGGCATTTCAGCCTATTTTCGAAATGGTTTAGAGAAATACCGTACTGCTGAACAATTAAAAATTTTGAGCTGGATCAATCTTCATGAAAACTTGATGTTCAATCATCAAATGATGTTTTTTGTAAAATTTTCTAGGGGTTTTTGCGGATAAGCAGTTTAATTTCTAAAGACATGTTTAATGACAAACCCTATTGTCTAAACAGATGAAAACCGTAGTACTACTGATACCCATACTGCTGATTGCCATCCCTTTATTGGGATTGCTAATCATGCCGCCATGGCGTCGCTGGTTAGCAGCACGATGGCGCGGACGGGTGATTCAGGTCAGTCAGGCATCTAGAGGTTTGGCGATCGCTGCATTGGTTGCTATAACAGTGATCACGGGACAGGTTGTTTCTGCCCAAATTGCGCCTTCCGCCTCAGCTGACTTGGCTGCCCTGAGCACCGTTCCTGTCCCTGAACCAGACAATATCCAAGACTTCATTCGAGACAAGCAGGCTGCGATCGCTTTGGGTAAAGCGTTTTTTTGGGATATGCAAGTAGGCAGCGATGGATTAACTTCCTGTGCAACTTGCCATTTCCATGCTGGTGCTGACAGTCGCTCTAAAAACCAGATTAGCCCTGGTTTACTGCGGCGCAATGCCAGTGGTGCCGCCAACCCTGACAATACGTTTCAGATTGGCGGTGCTCCCAACTACCAACTCCAACCCGGCGATTATCCCTTTCATAAGTTGAGTGACCCACTCGATCGCGACTCCGCTGTCTTATCAGACAGCAATGATGTCACCTCATCGCAAGGGGTCTTTTTATCAGTTTTTAACGATGTTAAAGCTGGTAACCCTCAAGATATCGTGACCTATCAACCTGATTTGGTCTTCAACGTCAACGGGACCAATACTCGTCGGGTGGAACCCCGAAACACTCCATCTGCCATCAACGCAGTGTTTAATTTCCGTAACTTTTGGGATGGTCGCGCCCAAAATGATTTCAACGGGGTCAACCCCTTCGGCAAACGTGATCCTGACGCTTTCGTTCTTCAAAGTAATTCGGGAGCGTTAAGCAAAGTCACCATTAATTTGAATAATTCTTCCCTGGCATCACAGGCAGTTGGACCGCCGCTCAGCGGATTTGAAATGTCCGCAAGTGGTCGGAGTTTCCCCGAAGTGGGAACGAAGCTCAGCTCGAAGCTACTTAGGCTCAAGCGGGCTAAGTTAGGGAAGAAAATCGGGCTGGTCCGTCCTCTGTCGAAACAACTGGTACACCGCAATGACAGTGTCCTGGGCGGTTTGAGCAGATGGCCCCTCAGGGGTTTATCGACCACGTATGACGCCATGATTCGGGATGCCTTTAAGCCCAAGTGGTGGAACTCGAAACAGGCAATTTCCATTGATCCTCAAGGGAACTTGATCTTCACCAATAAACCACTTGCCCAATTCACGGCTGATGAGTTTACCCAGTTGGAGTACAACTTCTCGTTGTTCTTTGGGTTAGCCATTCAGGCATACGAGGCAACCCTGGTTTCTGACGCATCCCCCTTCGATAAGTTCATGGAAGGCAACTCGGCTGCTTTGACTGCTCAGCAAAAGCGTGGCTTAGATATTTTCCAAACTAAAGCCAAGTGCATCAGCTGTCATGCTGGCGCAGAGTTTACCAAAGCAACTGTCAGACATGTACAAAACGAGCCACTGGAACGGATGAACATGGCACAGGGAGTGGCAGTTTATGACAACGGTTTCTATAACATCGGGGTCAGACCCACGTTAGAAGACGTCGGTGTCGGTGGCACCGATCCCTTCGGGAAGCCTTTGTCAATGTCTCGCCTTGCGCAGCAACAAGGCCCCCCTTTCCCGATCGTACCTGGTGAAAATGGACCTCCAACCGGTCCGCTCGACCCCAATGAACGGGTGGCAGTGGATGGTGCCTTTAAGACACCAAGCTTGCGAAATGTTGAGCTCACCGCTCCCTATTTCCATAATGGTGGACAACGCACCCTTAACGAGGTGGTTGCATTCTACAATCGCGGTGGCGATTTCCATGACGAAAACATCGACAATCTCGACCCAGATATCGAACGGTTGAACTTGACGCCTCAAGAACAAGAGGATCTGGTGGCTTTCTTAAAATCGTTGACCGACCCTCGCGTTGCCAGCGATAAGGCACCATTCGATCATCCTCAACTGTTTGTTCCTAACGGACATTTGGGTGATCATACTTCGGTGATTGGCACACAAGTGAATAGCAACACTGTGTTAGCAAAAGATGATTTTCTGGAAATCCCCGCGGTTGGACGTGGCGGAGGCGCTGGCACCGCCAACTTCTTGGCAGGAGCGGCACAAACCTCGACAGTTGCTCCGAGTGGCACTGCTAATGTTGGAACTTGTCCGGCAGGTACAACCTATGTTCCCTTAACGAACGGGTTCATCTGTCAGTAGACGATCGATGCATTCGCAAAACTAAGTGGAGTCTGCATCTTGTCCATGGACAAGATGCAGTTTTTTTAGATTTTGGATTTGCCGAACTATAGATGATCCCCCAAAAACCTGTTTGTCCAGACTTTCGCAAGTTGCAATCTGCAATCTGAAAACCCTATCCACTGCCACAGATTGCACCTAATGTGGACAACATAGCTTTTTGTCCTTCAGTGAGCCCGGTAGCACCTGCGATGTTCATGCCTTCGTAGAGGCGATCGGGACGAATAACCTGCAAACATTCTCCCGTTTCCACATCCCACAAACGAATCGTTTCATCCAGACTCCCACTCACCAGAATTTGCCCATGGCAAGTCGCAAGGTCGAAGGAGTTTGGCGGCAAAAAGACCATAGCCGTCACCCCACTGGTATGTCCTTCCAGGACGCTGACACAGTTGCCTGTTGAGACATCCCAAAGGCGAATGGTGCGATCGCTACGACCACTCGCCAGTAGGGTGCCATCGGGACTAAATGCCAAGGCACCCAATATCCCCGTATGTCCCTGCAATTGGCGAAGGCACTCGCCCGAATCTGCATCCCACAGATACACTTGCGAATTGTTACCCACACTGGCTAGCAAATGTCCCTCTGGATGAAATACCACGCCCCAAGCATGTCCGCCATTATTCGCTGACACTACCCGCAAGCAGTCTCCGGTCTCGGTATCCCACCAGCGCAAGCGATCGTCATTCCCGGCTGTGACAAAGTAATGTCCCTCCGGATGAAACGCTAATCCCAATAAATAGGCGTCGGGTTGCAGAGCAATTCTGCGGAAACATTCCCCAGTCTGACTCTGCCAGAATCGAATCGTAGCATCAGAACTGCTGCCACTGACCAGATAGCCCTGGGGGCTAAAGCCCAGCGCTTGAATCCAGGAATCATTTCTTAGCAAGGTGTGCAGACATCGTCCCGTCTCAATCTCCCAAATCTTGATTTCGCCATTGAGGCTGGCGCTGGCAAGGATGCAACCCTGGGGATGAAACGCCACTTTCCAAAGCCCGGCTGTATGCCCCTCTAATACTTTGAGGCAGTGTCCCGCTGTATCCCATAACCAAATGAGAGTCCCTATGCCCGCACTCGCCAGTAATTTGCCTTGCGGATGACAGGCAAGGGTACGAAGGCTTAGTGTACTACCCTGGATAGTTTTGAGACAGTCACTGATGACGGACTTTGTCGGAAGCAGAGATGGAAGACTTTGGCCATCTAGCATCGATGAGACTTGACTAATCTGCCAAAACCGGATGGTTTGATCTAGACTGGCACTCACCAACAGTTGCGCTAATGTGCCATCTAACCCCTGACTAGCGGTAAATGCCAATGCCCAGACGTGATCCAGATGCCCTTGTAGAACCTTTAGACAGGTTCCTGTGGCTGCATCCCAAATCCGAATGGTGCGATCGTTGCCACCGCTGGCAAGCAGTTGTCCATCCGGGCTAAAACTGACGCTACTCACATCGGCAGTATGTCCCTGCAGCGTGTGGAGGCAGGCTCCCGTTTTCCAATCCCAGAGTTTGATGGTGTGGTCAAAGCTGCCACTGGCAAGGAGGTGTCCCTGAGGATGACAACTGACGGAAAAGATCAAGCCTGTGTGCCCGGTCAGCGTTTGCAAACACTCACCAAGATCGAGATCCCAAATCTTCAATGTACAGTCCTGACTGGCACTGACCAGTTGCCAGCCAGTTGTCGCTGCTGGTGCTGGAACAAAGACCAAATCGCTTGCCTGTCCGGTATGTCCGGTCAGAGCCGTGAAAGACTTTCCCGTTTGCCTGTCCCATACATAGATCGTGCGATCGGAATCGGACGTGCTGCTGGCTAGGAGGTGCCCATCGGGGCTAAGCGCCAATGCCCATACCGATCCGTCTAATTGTATGGACTGCACACACTGGTAAGTTGCCATATCCCAAAACCGCACGAAGCCATCCCCCCCTCCACTCACCAGGGTTTGTCCATCCTGGCTAAAAGTGAGCCCAAAAGTATAGGCACTATGTGCCTGGATCATTCCCAGAGGGCATGCAGTGGAAACCTGCCAGATCTGAACCACGCCATCTTCTCCCCCGATCGCCACCCGATCGCCCTTAAAACTAACTGCTAATGAATAAGGATGCCGGATCGGTTCAGCAAACTGGCAGGCAATTAGATGCGTATGCGCTAGATTGACGCGATGGAGAGGTACATTCTGTAAACAGGCTTGCCGAATAGTGAGATGGGAAAAGTCATACCCGGTCAGATCCATTTTTAGATAATTCATCAAGTTGAGTAAATTTCCAGTTCCATAGCTAGAAGCTTTGGTTTCCCACCGACGTAACATCATCAAAACCCGAAGCATCTGCTGTTCCAAGGCAGCCATTGAGCTAAATTGTTCACGCAGATGACCCGCGATCGGGTGCAAAATCAAGCGTATTTGACTTTCCCGAACATAGACTTTTGCAGTGCCTTTAACCAGTGCATAGGAATTAAAAATCGCCGCCGCTGTATCTGAAGGAGCTGAATGATTTTGAACTTGTTTAATTTCTTCACAAACTTGCTCAACCAACTGTTCTGTCATGTATTCCATGACGACGGGTTGTTGGGTAAAACGAGCGTTGTTTTGTTCAATCAAACTCCGTCGGGACAGAGATTCCAACGTTTCCATCAATCTCTGTTTGGGCACTGAAGGAACAATATCCCCCTGCAATTCGGCGATCGTCACCCATTCTCGGTTAACTGCCAGCCAGTACATGACCTGTTTTTCCAAGGGAGTCAGGCGCTGAAATTGGTGATTGAGTAAGCGACGAATGCCATTGAAAACGACAGTTTCTTCACTTAAAAAGGCATCGACATCACCGCCAAACAGTTCGCGAATCGAAGTTGCCACAATTTTCAGTGCCAGGGGATTACCGCTGTAAAGTTGCATGAGTTTGCTTCTGCCTATGGGCGATGGAGAAAGACCAATGCGGTCAAATAAGCGATCGCTTTCTGGAATGGGTAACCCTGATAAAACAAACGATCGAGTTGGCAGGTCTTCCCCTTCAAGACTGGCAAGGGTTTCAGGTTTTTCGCGACTGGTCAGAACCAGGCAACTCTGATGGGGAATTTCGCCCACTTGGCGTAGCAATTCCCCATACGGTTCGTAGCCCTGCCGGTAGGTTCCCGCAAACTGTCCACTCTGCAAAATCGTTTCGCCGTTATCCAAAATCAGCAGGCAGCGAGATTGCCTCAAATAGTGCATGAGCCGAGAAAATAGGGCGGAGAGCGTCAAAGACGGGACACTTTCTTGCTGGCAAGAGAGCATCTGGATCAGGTCAGTCAGCAATAGTTCAATGGGAGGAGCATTGCGAAGCGATCGCCAGATGATGAATTGAAACGGTTTTAGGGTGCGCGCATCTGGTTTCAACGCAGGGGTCGCTGTTGGTTCATGGTTATCAGCTAGCTGCTGTGCCAACTTGACAGAGAGGGCGGTTTTGCCAATTCCCCCCATGCCCAAAATGGCAACCAGACGGCACTGGTCTCGCCGAATCCACTGATCCAAGGTAGCAAGTTCGGTGGTGCGTCCATAGAAGGTAGAGACGTCGATCGCCTCGCCCCAGTCGATCGTCGATGCCATGGAACGGGAGATGGGTGCGATCGTGGAAATCGGCTCCTCGGTCAGTTGCGCGTCTTCTCCAGCGCCTGGTCGATGGTAGTCTGCCCGTTCCAGAATGAGATCGAAGACACCAAAAAACTGTTCCAGAGTTTGTTTATCGACCCCTACTTGCGCTTCCAACACGCGGGCCACGGTGCTGGGAGAAAGTTGGGTACGTTCGCTCAGTTCTTCCAACGTAAAGCGATCGCTGCTATTGAGCGTTTGTTCCAAATGCCGTCGCGCCATTTCAAGTTTTCGCTGTCCCTGGGAAGACAGAACAACCCCACGTCTGCGATTCTTTCTAACGGTCATGGATAGCACACGATTTTAGAACAACAGGAGGCGCGAAGGAGGGTGGTCTGAAATCAGCCCCTAAGGAGTATCTAGAACTTCATGACGAAGCCTTCTTTGCAAAATATTTGAATCTATGTCTGAAAGATTCTCTAGAAAGCCAGTCCTTCGATTCAACCCTCTCTGGAATATTACTGAGTTTACTCAGTTAACCGATTTAAGTCCAACTTAAGATGGACTTAAGCTCAAGATAGCAGCACCTCGCCTTCAAGCAGCAAACTCGGCAGTCAAAATGGACAATACTCTTGATCCAAAAAGGGATGCGTAATCAGGTAGTGTTTCAAAGGTGTTGTTGGTATTTTTAAAGGCTTTGTTCAGCAAAGCTTTTAAAAATGCCAACAACATGTCTAGAACATAATCGGCTTTATAACTTCAACGATCGCACCGCTAAATCCTTTAGCGTAATTGTGAAATTGCGTTGTTCACCCGTCGCCATAAAAGACACGATCGCTTCACTGGCAACAGCAACCGTGAGTATCACCAAATTCCGCGCCAGAGGATAATCGCAAATATCATCCTGGGCATCCGAAGGCACTCGATATGCTTCATTCCAAATCACCTCTGCATAGTCCGCCGAGAGTCCAGCATGAAGACAGGCAACCCCCCCTTTGCTCAGCATAGCCCTTGAGCACCTGTCGGGAAGAACTGTTGTCAAACACATCCACAATCAGTTGGCTCGCTTTCAGCAATTGCGGTGCATTGGTGGCAGTCAATTCTTTGGTTTCCGCTTCCACCTTGGTTCCGATCGCCCGATACAGATTGTTTGCCAAGATCTTGGCTTTGAAAGCACCCACATCAGAGCGGTAGTAGGGTTGGGTAGAAAGGTTGCCTTCTTCAATGCGATCGCGATCGATCACCTTGAGCGCTCCCGCCCCCGCCCCCGCCAGATTTTCTGCCAAATTGGCACCCAATGCCCCTGCACCACAAAGGACGATCGGATAGTTTTTTAACTTTGCCATCACTGCATCAGTGGGATAAAGCTGTTCATGCAACAGAAAATTCATACGCGGGTCTGCTCCGCTAGCTCTGTATCCAAATGCTACGCCCTCTTGCGATCGCATCAACATTCTCTCTCGAAGGGATGGTGACAGATCCCAGAGAAAACCGTTCCAATAGGCGAGTTCCTGTTTTTATTAGCGCATTTATGCACGGAGCCCGTTGGATTCATCCACCGTCCAGACTGATGCAACAGTGACATTCTGACCTGGATATCCTGACCTGGACATCCGATCGTCCCCCATTCAGGGCTGGTAACAGAATACACCGTAACACTTCGACAGATTTACATTGAATTTGGTTGGCAACAACATCTCGCAACAGAAGAGGATACCCATGGACTTGCAACTGACGAATAAAGTGGCACTGGTCAGCGGCTCAACTGCTGGAATTGGACTCGCGATCGCCGCAACACTTGCCCAGGAAGGTGCCACTGTCATCCTCAACGGACGTACCGAAGCACGAGTCAATGCCGCGATCGATCAGATCAAACAAACCACCCCCCATGCCAATCTACAAGGAATGGTTGCCGATTTAGGCACCAGCGATGGCGCAACCGCATTATTCGAACAGGTTCCAGAAGTCGATGTTTTGGTCAATAATTTGGGGATCTATGGGGCTCAAGCCTTTGCCGAAATTTCAGACGACGAATGGATGAAATTTCTAGAAGTGAACGTGATGAGCGGCGTGCGACTGTCGCGCTATTACCTGCCCAAAATGTTGCAGAAAGACTGGGGACGCATCATTTTTATCTCGAGTGAATCTGGTGTGAATATTCCAGCCGAAATGATCCACTATGGAGTTACGAAAACTGCCCAAATCGCGCTGGCACGGGGATTAGCAGAAACAACCGTTGGCACCAATGTGACGGTGAATTCGGTTTTGCCAGGACCGACGCGATCGGAAGGGGTCGAAGATTTCATTCACGGGTTAGCGAAAGAGCAAAACATTTCACCCGAACAGGTGGAGAAAGAATTCTTTGCCAAAACGCGCCCTTCTTCTCTGATTCAGCGATTTGCTACCACCGAAGAAGTCGCCGCCCTGGTTGCCTATATCGCCAGTCCCCGATCGTCTGCAACCAATGGGGCGGCGTTGCGGGTCGATGGGGGTGTGGTGCGATCGATGGTCTAATTGCGATCGATGCGCTGATTGAAGTATTCAGGAGTCGGGAGTCAGGAGCCAGAAGGAAACGCCCTGTTAAATTCTGATTCCTGGTTTCTTGTGGATGCGTTGAGCAGCGCCCTTCGGCTTGACTGCATCGCGCAGTTTGCTGATGTCACGCCTGCATTCCCGCTTCGCAATTGACTAAGTTTTATCGATCAACCCAATTTTTTTTGCGTTGCTCAACAACGGGATGAAAATGATGCTGAATGATTTGAAACTTCGTTCTAAATCATCCTGCTTTTCAGCAACGCCTTTTTTTAGCACCCTCTTGACACCTCTGTAATCTATTTGTAGTATATGTAGTATGAGGTAACAAACCAGGCAGCAAGCTGATGTGTTTGTCCCCTATTTCAACTGCAAGGATCATTTTCCGTAATCTGCAAGCTCAGATTTGTAATCCTCAATAGTCACACTCACGCCTTCGATGCCAACTCGGACTCATCCAGACTGGGACCATAGCTCAACTGGCCAGAGCGCCCGCCTTGCAAGCGGGAGGTTAGGGGTTCGACTCCCCTTGGCTCCACTGTGTCCGAAACCAAAGCGATCGCGGTGCTGGTCTGTGAATCCAGGATTAGCGGGTTAGAGTCCCGCCGGACACCCCAAATCAGTTGGGTCGCAAGGCATTGCGACCTTGCTGAACCGCAAGGCATTGCGACCTTGCTCAGGCATTGTGCCTGTACCCAAAATTTAACCGCATGGGAGGTGCCGCTGAACGGTCGGCAACTGGTCTTGAAAACCAGGGTGAGGTGACACTTAGGGGTTCGATTCCTCCACCTTCCGCTGCAATGAATGTTCACCACAGGAGGTGATGATCATGGTACATATTCGATTTGAAGGACGATCACTCGATCTAACGGAAGCACAACTGGGAATCACTGCAAACATGAATGATCAAGTTGTGAAAGAGCATGTCTCTCGTCATTTAGACATTCACGCCAATCGTCTTGCATCTTATGTGATCGATCGTCGTCCTAGCGGTGACTTTATCATCCGTCCCGAAGCTGTTTACGGATAAAAATTGACCATTTGTTTTGAGGGAGATAGTTTCACTCCAGTACTCGAAACATCCCATCTTTTCACTTCGTGCCCCAACCCCAAAAGCTTACATACTCGCTCAGTGGTAGAGCACTTTCCTTGGAAGAAAGCCTTCGTAGGTTCAAATCCTACGTATGTGACTACAGCTTTTTGAACTTGCACGAAGTGACCCTTTTCTAATACCTTTTGGCAGTTGTTGCCGCGCCCCGATCGCGGAAGCTTACATTCTCTCAACCAACCAGGTGCGTATCTGAGAAATACGCTGCAAGCCTGAACCTTAAGCAGGCATCCCTGAAGGAAGGACTTTCTTCAGCCAGCTTCCCCAACTTGCGCGGTGACTCCCCGCTCCGCGTGCAACATCTGCCTCCTTTGATTTTGGCTTGGCGATTTAGGATTTTAGATTCAATCCACAATCGCCAAGCCGCAATCCAAAATTTCTTAAGGAGGTTCCCATGAACAAAACCGAACGGGACTTGCGGCTAGAAATGTTAAACAGCTTGCTCACTACTCCTCACCGCAAGCTGGAGCAAGTTGCCGAGATCCATAAATTGATTGTTGAACTTGATCCGATTTTCTACGGACATTTGGCGGTTTGGTATCAGCGCCAGGGGGATGTGCGTGACCACAAAGAAGTGTTTGTCGCCCATCTGCTGACTAGCAACCTATCCGAGCACCGGGATGCGGGCTTTGTCATGCTGCAAGAGTTCCCACCTTACCAGGTGGCACGGGTGGTGGACTTCATGAAGCAGCACTGCAATAAGCTACCGCGTTCTGCGCGGACGGCGGTACAGCGGTATCTGAAGGCGCGGGAAAGCAACCCTGCGGTGTTCGATCGCGCCGCTCTGCGGGGTCGTCAGGCAATGAAGCACCTGTACGCAACTCTGCACATCAAGCCTGGTGAGCGGGCAAATGCAATTCTGTTCCGTGACCAGCCTCCAGTGGGCTCGCTGGCAGAGGTACTGAAACAGCTTGCCAAGGCAGAAAGCGCAGCAGAACAAGCCCGGTTGATTGTGGAGTTTAAGCTACCTTACACGATCGCCATCGGTGCGATTCAGCAACTGACGCCAACCGTTCTGGTGGCGTTGATCAACAGCATGACCCCCCAGGAAGTGATCAACAACCTCAAGTCTCTGAAGGCAAGAGGGGCAATGGATCACCCAGAGGTAAAGGCGTTGATCGATGGCAAGCTGGATGAGGCAGCAAAAGGCACACGGGTTGCTGCTTTCAAAGCCCAGATTGCTGCTGATGCGGTTGATCTGGATGCAGACACGGTTGCCCGGTTGGAGAAGGTGACCAATGAGCAGGTGAAGCGGCGCGGTGTGATTAGCCGTCCTACTGCCCTGCTGGTGGACAAGTCAGGTTCAATGGAGAATGCGATCGAGCTGGGTAAGCATCTGGCTGCCCTGATCTCTGGTATTACCCAGGCAAACCTGTTTGTTTACGCTTTCGACAACATCCCTTACCCGGTGACTGCACAGGGCAAGGAGTTGACCGACTGGGAGCGGGCTTTCCAGCACATCAAGGCAGGCGGTGGCACTAGCATCGGCTGTGCGCTGGAAGCAATGCGGAAGAAGCGTCAGGTGGTGGATCAGATCATCATCGTGACAGACGAAGGGGAGAATATGGCTCCTTACTTTGGTGAGGTCTACAAGGTCTACTGCCGCGAGTTGGCGATTATGCCAAATGTGGTGATTGTCCGGGTGGGTAGTCACTATGACTGGCTGGAGAGCCAACTGAAGCAGCAGCAGGCTCCCGTAGAAACGTTCACCTTTGCCGGCGACTACTACAGCTTGCCCAACCTGGTGCCGCTGTTGACTCGTCCTTCTCGGTTGGATCTGTTGATGGAGATCTTGGACCTACCGCTGCCTGTGCGGACGGATAAATAAAGTCGGAATCGGGCATGGCTCAGCAGGGTCATGCCCTTTCTACAGGTTGGCATGGCAAGGGGCGTCCCCAAAAATAAACAGCGTCTAGACATGTGGTTGATATTTTTGAAAGCTTTGCTGAGTAAAGCTTTCAAAAATATCAACCACACCTTTGAAGCACTACCAATGGGCAGAATTTTTCTAAAGTTGGAGAAACCCTGGCTATTTTTGTGAGCGTTACCACCTTGCCTCGCTAATTTCCGCTCAGCATCTCTTCCTGAATCAAATTGACAAATGTTATCACTGTGTTAGACATTACCCTTCTCCGGTGATGGGAGGATAGGTTTTGACATCTCGTTTTCCCGATCAAGATCAAAACACAATTTTCCTTAGCTAAAAGGTGACATCTTAGGAGATTTCTAGCAAACAAATTACCCGCTGGCTTAGACTCCGCCCAGCCAAGCTTTTGCCCTGAGCGAAGTCGTAGGGCAATGGCAGAGGGTAAAATCTTCTCTGGAAATCTCCTTAGTAGATAGAACGTAGGTTGATTGAGTGAGGCAGCAAGCAAATAGCTGATGAAGCAAAATCTCTCTAAAAATTTCACGCTTCATAGGCGACGGTTATTCAACAGCAACTGGCTGCGCCTCTCAAAGATTCCCCTGCGCTTAGTATTCACTGTGCCCTTTGTCGTGCAAGTGCTGGGCATCGTTGGGCTAGTCGGCTACTTGTCCTATCGAAGTGGGCAGCAAGCCGTCGATCAATTGGTTGCTCAATTAATGACCGAGATCGGCGATCGCACTCAGCAAACGCTGGATAGCTATTTTGCGGTGCCTCAGACCGTCACGCGCACAAATGCCGCCTTACTCCGACAAAGGCGATTCGATGGATACGACCTCGGCTCAATAGAGCAGCACTTTGTGCAACAGTTGCAAATCTTTCCGCAACTGAGTGGCGTAGCGATCGCCAATGGAAAGGGAGATTTTTTGTCAGTTGAGCGCCCATTGGGAAAAGGGCTCACCCTTCGGAAACTGGATGCCGCCGATCCCAATCATGCCTTCCGTCGCTACCTGGCTGATGCAAACGGGCAAAACCTCATCCTGCAAGAAACGCGATACAACTACAATCCACACAATGATCCACCCGGCAACCCCTGGTATGTCAAAGCTAGAAAGGCGCCTCAGGGCATATGGAGTGTGGGAGTGAACCTCTCTCGTGGGCAAAACAAACCCATTCTGCATCTGGTTCGATTTTTGCCGTTTTATGATGCAACGGGGCAGTTTCAAGGAGTATTGGGTTCCAGCATTTACCTAACCCAACTGGGTGACTTCCTCAGAAGCCTGAATACAGGCAGCACCGGGCAGGTATTTTTGATCGAACGCAATGGATTATTAGTCGCCACTTCCACAGGTGAAATCCCGTTCGATCGCACCGTTCGGAAGAAACTTGCTGACAATGTGGCTCCGCAGCATCGTCGCCTACTTGCCGTTCATAGCCAGAATCTGCTAACGGCTGCCACTGCCCAACTGTTATCAAAACACTCCGCTGCGATCCAGCAAACCATCCATCCACAGCAATTGCAGCTCTGGCTAAACCACGATCGCTATTTCATACAAGTCATCCCTCTTAGCGGAGAACTCGATTGGGACATCGTGGTCGTGCTGCCTGCTTCAGACTTTATGGGCAGCATTCAGGCAAATCTTCGCGGCACGCTATCCTTATGCGGGTTGGCGTTATTAGGGTCCGTGGGGCTAGGTATCTGGACATCTCAGCGAATTGCCCGATCGCTCCTGCGCCTCAATCAGGCAGCTCAGGCAATTGCTGATGGTAATCTAGATGCACCGCCACCCAATACCCACGTTGCCGAAATTGAAACCCTATTTGCATCTTTCCACCAGATGGTCAGTTCGCTGCGCCAGGCAGACCAACTGCGTCAGAACTATGCACAGGAATTGGAGCAACAAGTCGCGGAGAAAACCGCGGCTCTGACCGTTGCTCAACGCATCGCCCGGGTCGGCAGCTGGGAATTTGAGGTGGCAACTGGAAAGAGTACCTGGTCAGCCGAACAATTTCGCATTTTGGGCATTTCTCCAGAGCAAGGAGCACCCGACTATCCAGAGATTTTTGACCTACTGCCTCTAGAAGATCAACCCAAGATGCAGACAGCGGTAGAAACCGCGATCGCCTATGGGTCTCCTTACGAAATCGAACATCGGATGCTCTGTCCTGATGGCTCCATCTGTCATGTGGTGAGCCGAGGTGAAGCCATTTGCAATGACCAGGGACAAGTGACCAAACTGGTGGGCACCATCACCGATATTACCCAGCTCAAACAGGCTGAAGCCCAACTGCGCCAGAGTGAGGCAACCAACCGCGCTCTGTTGGCGGCAATCCCCGATCTGCTGCTGCGGATTAGGCGAGATGGCACTTGTCATAGCTTTATTCCACCCAACGATCAGCGGGCTGGCACTTTTATCCCGATTCGTCAAAACCTTTCTGAAGTATTGCCACCCGATCTGTTGCAATACCAATTGCAACGGATTGAACAAGCACTGACAACGGGAGCGTTGCAGGTCTGGGAACATCAAATTCCGAAAAATGGGGTGCTGTGTGATGAAGAAATTCGCCTGGTTCCCTGTGGTCCGGATGAATGCTTGGTCATTGTAAGAGACATCACTGAACGCAAACGAGCCGAAAGTGCCCTGCAAGAAAGTGAAGCGCGCTATCGCATTCTCTCAGAGGTGAGTCCGGTTGGCATTTTCCGGTTTGATAAACCTTTGAACTGTGTCTATGTCAACGATCGCTGGAGCGAGATGACCGGCAGATCCAAAGAATCCGCGCTGGGCAAGGGCTGGATCGATGCCCTCCATCCTGACGATCGCGACCAGTTACTCGCCTACTGGCAAGCAGGGTACGATCAGCTAAAGTCAGATGATCTGATCTTCAATCACACCGAAAGCAGGCATCTACAGCCCGATGGCACCATCAATTGGTACTACGTTCAAGTTGCACAAGAAATGGATGCGACAGGCGCAGTCATCGGCTACATTGGCTCCTTAACAGACATCACTGCACTCAAACAGGCTGAACTCGCACTGCAACAAGCCAAAGAAGCCGCAGAAGCTGCTAACCAGGCGAAAAGTACATTTCTCGCCAATATGAGTCACGAACTACGTACACCGTTGAATGTAATTCTGGGTTTCACCCAACTCATGAGTCGAGACTCACGGTTATCGTCCGATCTACAAGAAAACTTGAAACTGATTTATTACAATGGTGAACATTTACTCAAGCTGATTAATGAAGTTCTCGATCTTTCCAAAATTGAAGCCGGAAAGTTGACGGTAGAAACACAGACAATTGATTTATTTGCATTTCTCCAGTCACTACGTAATACCTTCACTCAGCAAGCGAAAGAGAAAAACTTACAATTTCGATTAGAAATTCTGCCAGGAGTGCTGCAATATATCGCCGTAGATACTCAAAAATTACAGCAAGTTTGTATTAACCTCATTGGCAATGCCATGAAGTTTACTCATCAAGGTCATGTTACACTCCGGGTCCAACCATCGGCTGAAGCCTTATCGAGTCCGACGGCATCTGCTTTACCCATATCGAATGCGATCTGCTTGGAGGTAGAAGATACAGGGGTGGGTATTGATGCCCAAGATCTCAATCTGATTTTTGATGCATTTACGCAGACACTGAGTGGCAAGCAAATGCATCAGGGTACTGGGTTAGGGTTGGCAATTAGCCGTCGCTTGGTGCAATTAATGGGGGGTAAACTTACAGTTACCAGTCAGTTGGGGCAGGGAAGTACCTTTCAAGTCATCATTCCGGTACAGTCTGCTGCCACAGCTGGTATCTCATCCACTCAACCCAAACAAGTCGTAACCGGGTTGGCACCCAATCAACCGAGCTACCGCATCTTGATTGTCGATGACCAGACAGAAAATCGCCTACTCTTGGCAAAAATGCTGCAACCCCTGAGGCTAGAAATTCGAGAAGTCACAAATGGAGCAGAGGCAGTCTCGATGGGACAACAATGGCAACCGCATCTGATCTGGATGGATCTGCGAATGCCAGGCATGGATGGCTATGAAGCAACTCGACAAATCCGCAACTGGGAGCGATCGCATTCTTCGCTGGTTCCTTCAACCATTATTATTGCCCTCACAGCTCAAGTCTCAGCCGATGATCGAGCACGGGCGCTGATGGCAGGCTGCAATGAATACATTAGTAAGCCATTTCAAACTGAGACCTTATTTCAGGCAATGGCTGATTACTTAGGGCTACGCTATCTCTACGATGGGTCTGATAACAGTTCTGAGGATAACTCGTTGCATCCATCAGACGATCCTCCCTTCACACCTGAGCGGCTCGCAGTCATGCCTCAAGCCTGGATTGTGCAGCTCCATCAGGCAGCCATTTTTTGTGAAGAACAGCGAGTCCTCAACGTGATTCGTGCCATCCCTGCCGAACATCGGCAACTGGCTCAGCATCTCGAACAACTGGCAAAAGACTTTGCGTTTGACGAAATCATTCAAGTCACGCAACAGTTGGTTGACAGTCCACAACAACCATAAATCCGTGGGTAGTGCTTCAAAAATACCAACAACAGGTCTAGAACATAACCAATTCGGTCAAGGGAGTCAATTTCAGCAATTTAGCCAGACAAACGTTTTTTTCCGAATGAGAGCCTCTACAATATCGGCACAAGATAAAGGGTTATTTGTTCTAGTTCAGAGTATTTCTATAGAAAATTTCCATCAACAACCGCTGATTCGGTGGGTTGGCTGGTAGGGTGCTTTTCGGTAGAAAAATTGAAACCCAACGGGATCTCTCTCGTTGGGCTTCGGTGAGCCAACTGGACTAGCTGCAAAACCCGCTTCAGATTGCGCTGCGGCTATGACTATCCGACCTTTTGATCCTGCTCGGCTCCCCTCCAGTAAGAAAGCTTCGGCTTCGGCTTCAGCTTCTATTGCACCACCCGATCCGCCCACAGCCACCCGCTCCGAACCGCTCCTGCGATCGCCCGATTCCCAACCTGTACCACCGCCCTCAACGCGACAGAAACCCGATCGCGTCCCGGCGGATACACTAACCAAACCTGAGTCACCCAAGCGCGAACAGGAGCGCACAGTTGCAACCGCTAGCAGCCAGGTGCCGAAGCAGAAACCCCCGCTGCCCTGGTTTGCAATTTGGCTCGGTCTCATTGCCTTTTCAGGCGGAACGAGCGCCGCTGCGTTTTTGTGGCTGTCCACCCTCCCCCCGCTGCCCGATTGCCAAAAATTGCCCCCCCTGGCAGCAGATGCGGATTTGCTCTACTGCACGGAACAACAGGTGAGATCGGACGACCTAGATTCTTTGCGAAAAGGGCTGGATCTGATTGAACCCTGGTCGCCCGATCACCCGCTTTATGCCAAGTCCCAGACGTTAATGGCGGAGTGGTCGAAGGCGGTGATGGAGATCGCTCGCAAGAAGTTCAACCGCAACGATCTGGCAGGCGCGATCGCCCTGGCACAGGAGATCCCCAAAAATAGCCCGATCCACAAAGAGGTAGAACGGGAGATCGCCACCTGGAAAAAAGATAGCCAGCGGGGTAAAACGCTTTCGACCGAGATCCAGGCAGCGTTGAAAGCACAACAATGGCAGCAAGCGATCAGCAAAGCCCAAGATCTTTCTCAACTCAAAGGACAAACCTGGCAAAATGCGCTGAATGTGGTTCGGCAACAAGTCAATGTCGAGCGACAAGCTCGACAAACCCTACAACAAGCCCGTAATCTGGCAAATTTGGGTACAGACCCAATCAAGGATCTGGGTCAAGCTCTGGTGCTTTTGCAGCAAATTGATGTCAAGAGCTACACTTACCACGATGCCAAAATTGCAGCCGATCACTGGAGTAATGCGCTTCTAAAACTAGCAGCCGAACGTTGGAGCCAAAAGGATGTCGCAGGCGCGATCGCTGCCACTCAGGAGATCCCCCTCAATCTTCCGCTCTCAGCCACCACGCAAGAACGGGTCTGGTGTACACGCGCCCAACAACTCATCGATGCCAAACAGATCGTCAAAACAACCTTATCTCATCAATTTTTGACCTTATCGATCGTGTTGCCAGCGATTCAGCGCATCCAACCTCAGAGCCAGCTCTATGCTCAAGCCCAAGCTCAGATTCCCCAGTTAGAACGGCAATTGCAAGACTTGATTCAACTTCAGGCAGCGCAAACGCTTGCCCATCAGCAGGGGCTGGCTACCTTACAATTGGCAATTCGCTATGCCAAATCCATTACCGCCGATCGTCCTGCTCGGCTGTACGCCCAGAGTCTCATTGCCAAATGGCAGGAAGAAATTCAACGCATCGAAGACCGCCCCTACTTGCTCACAGCCAAACAACTGGCACAAGCCGATACGATCACCCAACTGCAAGCGGCGATCGCCGAGGCAAGCAAAATTGCCCCGAAGCGGGTTCTGCGTATCGAAGCTCAGACCCATATTGCCTATTGGAAAAAACAAATCCAAATCCTGGAAGATAAGCCCATTCTGGCGCAAGCCCGCGTCCTGGCAAACCAGGGCAAGCTGAGCAAAGCTATCCAGACAGCGACCCAAATTCGGGCGGGACGGGCGCTGTACTCAGATGCCCAGATCGCTATCCAGGGCTGGACTGCCCAAATCCAAATCGCTGAAGATCGTCCCATCCTCGATCAGGCTAACGAACTGGCAGAGCAAGGCAGCTACACCGACGCCATTCGTCTGGCAGACGAAATCCGCCCCGGTCGTGCCCTCTATGGCGAAGCCCAAGCTGCGATCGCTCGCTGGATAGCAGCACGCGAAGCCATCTATCGCGAACGTGCCGAAGCAGACAACCGCGATCGTACTGCCGATCCCAACGGGGTTGCCCCCCCTGAAAGCACAGCCCCCGAAAACGCTCCCCCTGATCCCAACCCCAATGGCATCAGCGCTGATGATTTCCCCACCCCAAAACCTTAAACAAACTCGTAGCGATTTACAGATATTTGTAGGGGCGGGTTTTGCGGTTAAGTGGAAACAAAGCTGTTCAGTAATTTGCTAAACCTGCCCCTACCCACACATATTGGACCTGCAAACCGTTTTAACCGGTATTACAGCTCCCTTAACAAGCGATCTTTGAGTTCTAACTGGTTAAGGGAGACAGACACCGATTCTTTAATCCATCACACTCAGCACCGCAGGTTGGGTTGCCAATTCCGGCAACTGGATCTTCTCAACCACACAGGTGCAGCCCAACCACTGAGTAGACAACTGGCTGAATTGCTCTGGTGCGCCACTGACACAGAAGCGGGTTGGGTAAGGAGGACGCAGACTTCTTAAACCCAACAGATCCAGTTCGCGGGCTGCCGCTGCCACCACATGGGCAGCCGGATCCACCAATTTGACCGATCGCGGCAAAATTTGCTGGAGTACAGGAGCCAAATGAGGATAGTGGGTGCAGCCATAGATCAACGTATCAATCTTTTGCTGCAACAATGGCTCCAGGTAGGCTTCTGCCACTCGGTAGGTATGCGGGTCAAGAATCCGATTTTGTTCAATCAGCGGTACAAATTCTGGACAGCCCACTTGCCAGACCTGCGCTGTTGCATCAATTTCTTGAATGGCGTTCTGATAGGCATTGCTAGCAACCGTCGCGGGTGTGGCAATCACCCCAATCCGCTTGCCCTGACTGAGTGCAGCTCTCGCTCCAGGCAAAATCAACCCCAAAGTGGGTAAATCAAATTCCGACTGGACTTGCTCAAGCGCCAGCGCCGAGCTAGTGTTGCAAGCCATGATCACCATCTTGACGCCCTGGTGCTGCATCCAGGTGAGTATTTCTCGCACAAACTGGAGAATCTCACCAGGCGATCGCGTGCCATAGGGCAACCGCGCCGTATCGCCAAAGTAAATCACCGATTCATTGGGCATCTGACGATATAACTCACGCAGCACCGTTAATCCCCCAACCCCACTATCAAACACCCCGATCGGGGCACTGAGATCTGGGGAAGTGGTGTTTTTTTTGCGCGTTAAGTTAGAAATTCGGATCTCGGCGTGCCTGACACTGGGATTACCGATCGTCCTTGACTGACCACTCAGTCCCAACTCTTGCCCCCTGCCGCCTGGCTCCTGATTGTTGCCTTCTGATTCCGGTTCGCCGTCGGTTAATTGTGGATTGCTAAAGTTGACTTCCTGTCTCCTCACACCTGTCTCCTCACGAACAAATTAGGGATTTTGTCGAATGTACTGGAGAATACCACGCACGATCGCCTCTGCCATCCGACGACGATAGGCTGACGTTGACAATTTAGCAGCATCATCCTGTCCCGTGACAAAACCCACCTCAACCAACACCGCAGGCATCGAAGTTTTCCGCAAAACATAAAATCTGGCTTGCCGAACCCCCCGATCCTGAATCCCCGTCCCTTGCAAAACACTGTTGTGAATCGTACGGGCAAGCTGGTCGCCACTGCTGTAGTAGTAAGTTTCCAGTCCACTGATATCGGGACGACTGAGGTTGATCGAGTTCGCGTGAATGCTGACAAAAACAGTTGCATTCAGGCGCTCTGCCATCTGTACCCTCGGCTCCAGATCCAGGTCAATATCATCCGATCGGGTTAAGACTGCCTGAACCCCCTGTTGTTCTAACAGTGAAGCCACCTGACGACCAATATCCAGCACCAGACCCTTTTCTTGTAGACCATCAATGCCGATCGCCCCCGGATCGGGTCCTCCATGACCCGGATCTACCACCACCACAATTTTGCCTTTAGGTACAGTCGGTAAAGGCTGAGGTGAAGAGTTCTGCGGCGGCGGGATAGAAATTGAACCGGGTGGATTGCCTGCGACAGGACGCGAATTTTGCAGCTGCAACGCCAGTACTTCGCTCTTGGGTTGGTTGAGTTCTCCAATCCGTACCCCCGACGCAGGCTGCACTAAAATACTGACTGTGCGGGGATCTTCTTGCCGTAAGCGCACCCGCAACAAGGGACTGCCTCGCCCCAATTTGGGTCCCTGAATATTCTCAGCCAGTTGAGCAGGCGTCACTGAAATGCGATAAGCCGCTGTTGCTCGATCCCATCCACTGGTGTAAGTCACTGCCTGGTCTGACCGAATCACCAGTTGGTTTTCGCCTTCCAGATCTACTGATTGAATCGTCGCCACTCGCGCAGCAGTGGGCGAACCTGACCCAGCATCGGGTTGGCGCGGCGAGATGGGACTGGGGTTGCTGGCAGCAGTCCCCGCTAACGGAAGCAACACCACACCACCCAGGCTACTGTTAGAGGCTTGCCAATTCCCACTATTGGGATCCACATTGAGTACAATTTGCGCTGCAGCGGGAGCGGTCTGGGTTTGAATAATTCTCAGTTGACTGATCCCATGTTGGTTGATGGGAATATTCCGATTTTGTAAGTTGGTTGCAACGCTGGTCTCCGGAAACTCAATCGTAATTTGGCGACGATCGCGACTCCGCAGCACCCTCAATCGGGTAGATTGTCCCCCCGTCCGTACAAACAAACCATCGGGTGTCACCTGCACAGCCTGAATTTGGGTTGCTGCCCCGGAAACACTGGTGGGGATAGGGTCTGTCGGCTCCGTCGGCGCATTGTCTCCCCCCGGAGCACTGCCTCCTGGTGTCTGGGAAACCAGCTGCGGTGTGGGTAGTTGCACCGTCCATTGATTGGGCGCGATACCGCGAAACTTGACTTGCTGGGGATCAATCGTATACTCGGGCGCCAACTCCACTACCAGGCGAGTCGTTTGCCGATCGAATTGCGCCACCCGAACTGCTGTAATCGCACCGTTAAAGGATTGGGTGATCGCCGGACGACCCAAAGTCGTACCCGGCAAATCAATTACCAAACGAGTCGGGTTGGCGATCAGTTGCGCTCTGGGCTGAACCCCATCATCCGTCGTAAACTCTAACTGATTTTGACTAGCATTAAATCGCCAAAACTGGAGCTTTGCTGCCTGAGCCGGAGCCGTAAACAGCAAAAAATAAACCGTCAACATTAGAACGTAGGACGGAAGCTTACTCCCAACCTTCGTTTGAACCTTCCCATCTAATTGGTTTAGTAGAATGCTGGGAAGTCGCCAGGGAAATCTCACAGACATTGCTCCTCGTGTGTGTTGCGTCGCACTTGGCTCACTCGAAATCGAGAAACCATCATAGTCCAGCCAACTAAGATTCCAAAAAAATCTAATCCTCCCTGGATTGTGACAGGCATTAGACCAGGTTTGGCAGATTGAGCTGTTCTGGATCGCCCAATTGCCAATAGAGGATGGGATATGAGTTTCCAGACGTTACGAGCAGTTCTTAAGTTTCACACAGCCGACTGGACATGGATCTGGCGAAACGATGACTCAACCCTACCAACAAAATTGACCTGCCCTATGGTTACTGTCCAACCGAGCAAGTGAGATTTCAGGATAGTTAGTTACCAGATTTTTATCAGTGTTAGATCACAAACATCAGGGAACTTGAGAAAACGCGCCCCATCTTCCCCTCTCCTTCACCGCTCCACCCCTTCACTCCCTCTGCCCATCTCCGATCCCCTCAGACTGACAGATCAACTCCCCTGCACTCGCTAGCTTCCTCAACTGTGGAGCCGTTGCCAGTAAAGCTTGCCCCTCTGTGGTAATGGCAATTCCCTGGGCTTCCCGCACGGGATCACCGATACGCCAAGCAGGCGTGGGCACTGGTAGGAGTGTAGTGGCGGCGGGTCGATCGCTCAGGGGGCGAATTTTAGCAACATTGTAACGACCTGCAACTTTAGGATCTTCAGGGGTACGGGCTAACCCCCCTGCCCCAGTAACGGTGAAGCTGCCACTACTTGCAGTGGTACGGGCAAGGCAACTACCCGCAACAACGCGATCGGACCCGGCAAAATCGCCTGACAGTTTGGTGACCGAACTTTGCACATCCACATCTGGGGTATTGATGATGACAGTACCGTTTAAGCCAAAGGTGGAACTGGCAGTGATATCGCTCAGGGGAGTGGGAGTCGCAGATTGGGTAAAGCCAAACAACCCTTGCGTGGTAATGGTAATGTTGCCACCCGGTCCATTGAAAGCATTGGCGGTAATGTTGCTATTTTCTTGCAGAAAGGCAAGAACGAAGGCGGCATTAATCGTCACATTCCCTCCGCCCCCATTATTTCCGGCTGTTGCCGAAATCAAGCTGCCCCGACGGAGAGATAAAATATCTTGCACATTTAAGGTGATATTGCCGCCCTGACCGTTGGCAGAGAACGCACTCAGAAAAGAGGACTGATCCAGCGAAAGCGAACCTGCAGTCAGATCAATATTGCCGCCATTCCCAGAACCCAAACTATTGACCGCAATTCCCGCACCATGGGTCAAAACCACGCGCTGCGGATCGATGTTAATGCTGCCCCCTTGCCCGGTCGAACCCGGTTCCGCACTGGCAAATAAGCCCGAACCACTGCCATCGATCGTGACATCCTCATCCACATCGAGCTTGATCGTTCCCGCATTGCCACTGCTGGAAGTATTGGTGCGCACCTGTCCACCGCTGGTAGCACTGAAATCATTGGCAATGATCGTGATCTCCCCCCCATTGCCACTACCTGAAGTACTAGCATCTAGTGCTGCTCCGTTTGCCACCTGAAACGTATCGGTGTTAATGATAATGCTGCCGCCACTACCACTGATAAAACCACTCGTCGTATCAGCAAAAAGCCCAGTTCCAGCATCGGAAATCACGAACGTATCGTCAGCACTCACGCTGATGCTGCCAGCCCTACCTGCTCCAGAGGTACGGGTTCGTAGTTGTCCACCACTCGTGGCATTAAAGGTATTGGTGTTGATACTAACGCTGCCCCCTGCCCCACTTCCAGCGGTGCTGGTATCTAGCGCTGCTCCGTTCGTTACCTGAAACGTATCGGTGTTAATGATAATGCTGCCGCCACTACCACTAATAAAATCACTCGTCGTATCAGCAAAAAGCCCGGTTCCAGCATCGGAAATCACGATCGAATCGAGCACACTTAAAACAATGTTGCCAGCCGCACCACTGCCAGAGGTGCGAGTCCGCAGTTGTCCCCCACTGGTGGCGCTGAAGTTGCGTGTGCTGAGAAGGATACTACCACCTTCACCAGTGCCTGATGTGCTGGCATCCAGCACTGCTCCATTCGAGATTTGAACGGTATCAGAGTTCACGAACCTGGCGTTGTTGATGCTAATGTTGCCCCCGGTTCCTGTAGACCCGATCGTCGTATCCGCAAAGAAACCAGTTCCGATATCGGAAAGCAAAAGCGCATCATTGACATTCACGACGATCATGCCAGCATTGCCACTGCCAGAGGTGCGGGTTCGCACTTGGGCACCACTATTGGCGCTGAAGTTGTCTACACTGATGAAGAGTGTTCCACCTAAGCCACTGCCTGACGTGCTGGCATCCAGGGTTGCCCCATTTGTCATCTGCAAGTTATCGGTGCGAATGGCGATCACCCCACCCGCTCCGTCAGTGGTAGTTTTAGTCGAAATACCAGTGCCAGCCCCAGTCAGAGTGACCGAGCCATTGTCGGCAAACACCGAGATGTTGCCAGAATTGCCCTGTCCATCGGTTTGGGCATTCAGCTTTGCTCCATTTGCCAGGGATACTGAACCTGCCTCAATGGAAATATTTCCGCCTCTGCCGATCGCGCCCGGATCTACCTGACTTGTCATGAAAGTATCAAAATCGGTCAGGGTCACTGCACCCCTGGCAGTCACCTGAATCGTTCCAGCATCTCCCACACCCGATGTCGCAGTTTGCAGCGACCCTGCATTTGCCAGAGACAAAGAGCCAGTATCGATCACGATGTTGCCACCCGTTCCCTGTCCAGTGGCAAAAACACGGCTAACAACTGAGCTGTTATTGATTTGCAGCGCATTGGCTTGCAAGAAAATATTCCCGCCATTCCCCTGGTTGGTTGTCCCCGTCGTAATTTGTGAATTACTGGCTACGGTGATATTGGGTGCAATGATCTGAACATTCCCCCCATTGCCAAAAGTGGCACTCAGTGCACGGACGGTGGTGTTAATAGTCAGACCATCCAGCAAGACAAAATCGGTGGCTTGAATCTCGATATTTCCCGAACTCGCTTCTGATGTGCCGCTACTGCCTGTTGAAATCGACGCACTATTCGTGGCAGACAGGGATCTTGCCTGGATGCGAATGTTACCCCCCACACTGCCAGGTGCGCCCCCCCGATTCTCGCTGCTAATCGTACTCTGGTTGAGAGAAATATCTGCACCTGTGAGGGAAATATTACCTCCCAGAGAACCCGCAGCAATCAAGCTGGCGTTGGGCGTCAGGTCAATATTGCCAAGCGAGAACAGGGTAATGGCTCCAGCCGGTGCAGCACCATTCACAGAACTGGTATCAATTTTTCCATCTAGATTGAGCGTTCCAGCGGACAAAATGGTCACATTACCGCCGACTCCATTCAGGTTGGAAGCATCGATTAAACCGACCCCTCCGACCAGTCCCAGGGGATCGTTGATGGCAAAATTTCCTCGTGAATCCACAAAAACGGCACCACTGTCTCCAGGTGCGGCAAACAAAAGATCCCCAACAATAACGGGACCCACCGTAATGTCTTTGGAGCCTGGTAGCGTGAGATTTGGCTGATATTGATTTGTCAACAGCACCAATCCCTTTGGCTGAGTCAGCAAAATGGCTCCGATTCTGATCTCAGCTCCCGTAGCCGCCGCATTGGGGTCGATCGGACTAGCAGCACCTGGAATGGGGTTAGGAAACAGACCCGAAGCACCGATCGCTGCCAGATTCATGCCGGCTCGAATATCCAGCGTGGCTTGCTGGGTGCCATCGATCGTCACCGGGGTGCCGTTGGAGAGGGTGACCGTCGCGAGACCAGGGGTGGTGGTGGGACTAATGGCATTGCCTGTGGTATCCGGCGTGTCAATTTGAATGATGCCATTCACAATCACCGAGCCGCCTGCCAGGATGTGCAGCGACGCGCCTTGATAGCCATCGAACACCACATCCCCGATCGCCCGAATAATCGGATCGTAGGGACTGTAAAAATTACCGGGGTTGCCGTTCAGTTGCTCAATCCGAAAGTTGCCCCCTGCCCAAAAATGAGCATCTCCCTCGATCTGGTTGGCAGAACGGAGCGTCAGATTGCCCCCCGCAAACAAGCCACTACTGGGATGGTTGAGGGCAAAGATACTCACCTGGCGATCGCCCTGTACCCACAATTGCCCCCCCGCACTGGCAACAAACGGCACCGTTGCACTATCGCGAATGGTGAGGGTATCTGCGGCTTGCAGCGTCAGATTACCGCCCGCCCGTAACTGCCCCGACAGAGTGAGATTGCTTGCCGCCAGTGTGAAATCTTTGCCTGTGGCTAAGTTGCCCTGACTGACGATCGTCGAAGGTTGGCTAGCGACAGCATTAAAAAATAAGGCTCCCGGCTGCACCGCCAGCAAAGTACTCTGTTGGGGCGCAGTGGCACTGAATAGCCCAGTTTGACCGAGTTGGATGCCGCTGGCAGTGGTTGCAGTGAATGAACCAGGGATATCCAGACTGGCATTGGCACCAAACACAATGCCATTTGGGTTGAGCAAAAATAGGTTGGCGTTCCCTAAAACGCCCAATCGCCCCAGAATGTGCGAAGGGTTGCCCCCCGTTACCCGACTCAAAATATTCTCAATGCCGATCGGGTTGCTAAAATATGCCCCCCGCCCATCCAGCACATTAAAATCCCAAAAACTGTGGAATAGGTTTGCACCTCGGATGGCACCCCCATCGATGCGATCGCTCAACACACCGTGAATTACCTGATTAGGTAAGACGATCGTATTTTCTGGAGCCAGAGTGTTGTCCGGAACAATTTGCGCGTGGGAGGGGCTAGCCAACAAAACGCAGCCAAGCGCGATGCTGCCAACAGACCACAACCTTTGACAGGACTGCTGCATAAGACTTCAGGAACGGGGACTGGGCTAGTCTAACAAGGAAAGCTGAGAAACAAAGGGAAAAATCATAGAATGTAAAGCAATTTTCCGTTTTCTTGCGGAGGTTTGGTATTAAAAGCTACATCAAGTGACACAGGAATTGCCAGGTTTAGTTTTAGCCATGCTTTATCTGGGCTTTAAATGAGTAGTGGCTTAAAAACCGATCATTTCTGATCAAAAAATCCTGATGGCAAGTCCGAATGACTGGATATCAGTGAACTTTAGATAATTTGGGCTGGCAGAGGGGTCTCACCCCTTGCTTCGGTAATTTTACCCGAAAAAACGGTTGCTCGGTCACGAAGAAACTCTGTTTGATTTCCGTAAATCTTATGGATCATGATTATTTTTTTTCAGTGAAGATCCAGTAGAAACACTTTTCCTCTATTGCTTGTAATAAGTAAACTGCAAGAGTGAACGAGGGCAACTTGCTCTAAGGCAATTTGCTCCGCTTTGCTTTTTAAGGACTATACAGAAATTGAACGTGAGGCAGAGATCATTTTCGATCTGTAACCACTCCGTTCCCTATCGATAAAATTCAAAATTTTTGTGCCAGGGTGCGAGTTTGTTCGGTCAAGATCCGGCGTTGCTTGGAGGTTACCAATCTACTTCCTCAGCAATCACTGAACAACTTTGGTTCAGTCACACCTCTCTTCTCAACTACCAGGAGTCAAATCGTGTCTCAGTTAAATGCTCGGTTGCTATTGACGATCGCGACAGGAACCGCCAGTCTGTGTTTGATTCCCGCTTCTGCCCATGCGCTATCTCTGACCGTGGGTGGCAGTTCGGTACCCAACTTGACTGCTACGGGTACCAACAATAACGGTAGCCTTGTCTTTACAACCTCCAACACCCAAAGTACAACGATCGGAAGTACGCCAGTCACAATCACACCGATCGTGAATACCAGTAATCAAATTCAACCATTGTTGCTTTCACAAACTGGGCTCATCGACGCATCTGGGAACTCGGTCACAGGGGTTGTACTGAAGTTCACGAACCTGAATTTGACCGCTGTTAACACCCTGAGTCCTTCTGGCACAGTTGCCGCTTTTTCCAACACCTTTACCGGAACTCTGCTCGCTCCCATCTTCAGAGCCGGAAGCACGATCACCGTGACGCAAATTTTAAGTGGCTCCTTTAGAAACCTTTCTGGCACTGCAAGTGTTGAGTTTCCAGCCATTACCCTTGGGTTCAATGGTGCCACGCCGACGGTTCCTGCGGGGCTAAGCGGTCTTGCCACAGGCAATATCACCAATGGCAATGCTTTTTACTTTAATACTGCGAGCAACTCCTTTACAACTGCCAGCGCCGTCACCAGCTTGACCGTCACTGGTCAATTGAGCAACCTGAACATGCCTGCCGGGACAACGCTCAACTTGCCTAGCAGTGCTTGCTTTGTGATCTCGACCAGAACTCCGCAGAAGAAGTATCACCATGGGGGGAATGCCAATCAAAGCAATGCTGGCTTTAGTGCAGATGATGCCAATGCCGCTTGTGGCGAAACGTCAGTGCCAGAACCTTCTTCCGCTGTAGGTTTGATGGCATTGGGCACGCTGGGTATTGCCACCTGGATGCGTCGTCGCTCCACAAAAGTAACGCTAGATTAAACGATCCACAATCCTGCCTACAAAAACAAAGGTGCGCGACGGCTTTGCTGTCACGCACCTTTGTTTTTGTAGGCCCATGAAGACAGAGGTGTGATCGCCCCCTTACTCATCCAGTTGATACAGCACCCTTACCTGGCTTCCCTTAGCGTTATCTTCATCGGGAAAAACCTGAGTTTGGCTACGTTCTCTTTCTGGTTGCACCCGCACTTCTATTTGCTTGGGCAAGTTAAAAGGGCGTTGGGTTGAGCCAGTATTCTGAGAGCTAGTTGCAGACATCGCTTCTGCTTGCGGCAACTGCACATCGGTTCGCGAAATTTTACGTTCTTGCAGTCCACCCAAAGAAGCGGCAGAGTTGGACGAGCCAGCCAAGCCAGGTTCAGCAGTGGACTGAGCGTTAACTGAGGAAGCAAAGGCGGTCAGAATCAAAACGGTACCCAAGGCAGCGATCGCTTCATTCATGACAGAGACTCCTGACGATCCTCTTTCCCCAAGTATGGCGCAGAGTTGGAAAAAAGGGTAAGGGGTAGAGACGTGGAGATCAAACAAACACGCGATGCTGGAGCGAAGGCATTTGGCGGCGAACTTGCTCCAAACGAGAAGGTTCAATCGCGGCGATCGCCACACCTGGCTTGTCGCCTGCATCAGACATCACTACCCCCCATGGGTCAACAATCATGGCATGACCATGGGTATAGCGCAGAGAGTAATGTTGCCCGGTTTGGGCAGGTGCAATCACGTAGCAAGTGTTTTCGATCGCCCGTGCCTGCACCAAAACCTGCCAGTGGTCTTTGCCTGTGTAGGCAGTAAAGGCTGCGGGGACAAACAACACCTCTGCTCCCATTTGGGACAGATGACGATAGAGTTCGGGGAAGCGCACATCATAACAAACCGATAAGCCCAGATTGCCCAGGTCCTTGGAAGGATAGACGGGTGGCAACTGCAACCCTGCCAATACTGTGCCCGATTCCTGATAGGTGTTGCCATCGGGCAAGTTGACATCAAAGAGATGCACCTTTTCGTAGCGACACAGCTCCTGCCCGTTGGGGTCTACCAGCAGGGCAGTGTTGTACACCTTGTCGTGTCCCGCAGGCACTGGAAAGCCACCCCCCAAAATCGTGACCTGGAAGCGTTGTGCCATGGTTTTGAGAAACTTTTCGCTCTCTTGGGCGATCGCTTGCACTTGTGCCAACTTCTGCTCTTCTTCCCCTAAAAAAGAAAAATTTTCGGGTAGGGCAACTAATTCGGAACCGCGCCGCACTGCCAGTTCAATCAGTTCTTCTGCCTGCACCAAATTTTTGTGGAGATCGGGCAGACTGGTCATTTGAATTGCGGCAGCCAAATAAGACTTCATAGACAGACTCAGACGATTGTGAGGAGAGAATGGTGAACAATGTCAAGCCAGGTACACTGTTGCAAAAATAGGCAAATATCAGCCCACCACTGACACCACTGCCCAAACTTGATTCTTTCTATCTTCCCTCGGAAAGGTAAGAGTTGAATCAGCCAGGAACTTTTATTTGACTTTTACCAACAAAACCTCTGAACCGTTAATTTGGATCACAACGGGTTCGCCTCTCATTCTTTATCTCCCTTTAGCAAGCGATTTACTATGAAACCTGCCTGGAATCTCCTCCTCACGTTGGGTCAGGCGCTACCGCTGAGTCTGGCGTTGCTTCCTGCGACAGCCACGATCGCCCTGGCAACCCCCAAAACGCTCCTGCCCAAAACAGCGCAACCCGTTGAGATAAGCGTGCAATCGGCTCCTCTTTCCAGTTCACACGATGAAAGTGGGCGAGCGGCGAGCGTGACCCTGGCAACATGGACACCTGGGAAGCGCACGCAGCTTGTCCAGGCAAAGACACCACTCCCAGCCCAATCAACCCTGCTTTCCCCAGCGAAAGCAGAGGATTGGCGATCGCCAATTCCCGATGCTTGGGTTAATCAATCCACGGTTCAGTCCAAGTCCCTACCGGCTGTGACCTTGCCCTCCCCAGCACTGAAGCAGGACAATTCCAAACCCCCAGAATCCACTAAATCTGACGACACCGCCCCAACCACGACATCTCCTTCCCCCCCCAAAAACGCCCAGCCCACCGAGACCAACCCCGCCAAAAACAAACCTGATCCAGACGCAGAAGCCGAGGCAGAAGCAGAAGCTGCCGAGAAAACCCCGGAGGCAATCAGTCGGTTTCACAAACTTGCCGAAGCCGATCGTCTCTACCAAGAAGGGAAATTTGCCGAAGCAGAAAAATTGTACCGTCAGGTCAAGCCGCCCATGGAGGGCGAATCGACAGTTTCCGATCGCCCTCAGGCATTGTTCGATCCTAGCCAACTTTCCCCTGCCGGACAGGTTTACTGGCGCGAGGCAGAAGCCGGCATTGCCCAGCACCAGGAGTCGCGCACTAAAGTTGCACTGGATCTGCTGATGGAAAAGCATCCGGAGTTTATACCCGGACAATTGCAGCGGGTGCAAATGTTAATCGAGGAGAAAAAATCTGAACAAGCTCTGGAAGTTCTGGAGCAACTCAACACGCGCTATCCCGATCATCCAGGGATAGTCAAAGCCAGAGTAACCGCTTTAGCCAATGAAAAGCAGTATTTAGAAGCCTCGATCGCCGCCCGCCAATTTGCGCTCTTGCATCCCGATCGTCCCGATGCAGCAGAATTCACTACCCTGGCAGATGAACAACTAAAGCACCACCAGTCTCGGTTGCGGCGCAAGCTTCGCGAACAAGCAATCGGGGGCGTACTCACCGGGGCGGTGGGTTACGTGTTAACAGGCAATATTTTTGGTCCCCTCTCTGCCATTCAAACTACAGCGCTGCTGTTGCAAGGTGAATCTGCCGTTGGTGCCCGAGTCGCCAAACAAGTCCAGCGACAAGAAGAGATGGTAGATGACCGCCTGGTAGTAGATTATGTCAATGAATTGGGACAAAAACTGGCAAAAGCCACTGGACGTAATGATTTTCAGTATGAGTTTTACGTGATCCTAGACAAGGATCTCAATGCTTTTGCCTTGCCGGGGGGCAAAGTGTTTGTCAATGCGGGTGCGATCGCCAAAACCAATTCTGAAGCTGAACTTGCTGGTTTATTAGCCCACGAACTCTCCCACGCTATCTTATCCCACGGCTTCCAACTCATGACCAAAGGCAATCTCACCTTCAACCTGGCACAATTTATCCCCAGAGTCGGCGGTTTGGTCGGCAACCTGCTCACCCTCAACTACAGCCGCGACATGGAACGCCAAGCCGATGTCCTCGGCACTCGCCTGCTGGCATCCTCCGGCTATGCCGCTGACGGACTGTACAACCTGATGATTACTCTCGGCAAAGAGAATCAAGACAGCCCGCCTAGCTGGCTCTCCAGCCACCCAGCCACCAAAAATCGCATTCGCTACCTCGCAGAACAAATTCAAGAGAACGGCTATAACCGCTACGCCTACGAGGGGGTCGAACGTCATGCCGAAGTCAGAGCCAGAGTCCGGCAACTCCTGCGAGAGCGCTTGAATCGTGCCACAGGAACAGGAAGATGGCGGAGTCCGTTGCTAAAGTGAAGCCAATGACAATTCTTAGGAAAACAGATGGAAACGCGGCAACTGGGAACTTCCAGCATTCAAATTACTCCCATCATGATGGGCACCTGGCAGGCAGGAAAATCGATGTGGGTGGGGATTGAAGATACAGATACGATCGCGGCAATTCGGGCAGCGTTTGAAGCAGGCGTAACCACGATCGATACAGCAGCGGTGTATGGACAGGGACATTCGGAACGGATTGTGGCAAAAGCCTTGTCGGATGTCCGCGATCGCGTCGTTTATGCCACCAAGGTCTTTGCAAACCAACTGAAATATGACCAGGTCATTGCTGCCTGCGAAGGGTCACTCAAAAACCTGGACACAGACTACATCGACCTGTACCAGATTCATTGGCCCGCTGGCTCATTTAATAGCGAAGTCGTGCCCATTGAGGAAACCATGCGTGCACTGAACCAACTGAAGGCGGAGGGCAAGATTCGGGCGATCGGGGTTTCCAATTTCTCAGGCGAACAACTGGCAGAAGCTGCCCAATACGGGCGCATCGACAGTTTGCAACCGCCCTATTCGCTGTTTTGGCGCAAAGTCGAGCAAGATGCTGCACCCTATTGCCTCGAACACAACATTTCCATCCTTGCTTACTCGCCACTGGCGCAGGGGTTATTGACAGGCAAGTTTGCCCCCGGACACCAGTTTGCCCCCTCCGACAATCGATTTAAAAACAAGCTATTTCAGCCAGAGAATTTTGAACGGGCACAGCAGGCATTGGATAGGCTCCGTCCCATTGCCGATCGCCGCCAAATCAGCCTGGGCAATCTGGCACTGGCATGGCTGATCGCCCAACCCCAAACCAACGCGATCGTCGGTGCTCGAAATGCTGAACAATCGGTAGAAAACGCCAAAGCAGCAAGCATAAAGCTTTCGGCTGAGGAATTAGCAGAAATTGATGCGATCGGACAAATCGTTACGGCTCCGATGGATAATCATCCCATCCTGTGGAACTGGTAATGGGTTAAGCGCGATCGCTATCCTGCAAATCGTTCCATCGCCAGTTGAAGTAGTTGATCCACCAGTTCAGCAAAGGGAATGCCACTGGCAGCCCACAACTGTGGGTACATACTGGTAGCCGTAAACCCTGGCATGGTATTAATTTCATTGATAAACAATTCTTGGGTCGATTCCACGTAGAAAAAATCGACCCGTGCCAAACCTGCGGCATCAACTGCGGCAAATGCCCGGAGCGACATTTCCTGAATCTGCTGGATAATCGCTGTGGGCAAATTGGCAGGAATCGTCAGGTCTGCCCTACCTTCAGTATATTTGGTCTCGTAATCGTAAAAGTCGCTCTGATAGGTGATTTCACCCACAACGGACGCTTTGGGATGGTCATTGCCTAAAACTGCGCATTCTACTTCACGGGGCTTGGCTAAGCCCACTTCTACAATCAATCGCCGATCGTAGCTAGCAGCGCTAGCCAGAGCCGCTTCCAATTCGGCACGGGAACGGACTTTGGCAATACCGACAGAAGATCCCAAATTGGCAGGTTTGACAAAACTGGGATAACCCAACGCTGTCTCAATTTCGTCGCACAGTTTGGGAAAGATGCACGGGTTTGACCAAACCTGCGATCGCAGCACGGCTTTGTACTTCACCTGTGGTAAGCCGACTTGAGCAAACGCCATCTTCATTGCCAGCTTATCCATGCCCAGGGCAGACCCCAATACCCCAGATCCCACAAAAGGCATTTGCATTAACTTCAGTAACCCCTGAATGGTGCCATCTTCACCATTCGGTCCATGCAAGATGGGAAACCAAACATCCACGTTGTTCACTTGCGGTGGCGTTTGCCAAAGGGTGAGATCTGTTGCAACCGGAGCCGCAACCAGCGCCGACCGTTCATCGTCCGGCGCGATCGCTGCATCGTTGATCTGGCTGATCAATTGGGTGGGAGTGCTGGAAGTCAGCAACTGTTGCGGCAACTCTCCCCCTTGCCAATGCCCATCCTTCTGAATATAGATGGGCAGCAGTTCGTATTTATCGGTATTTTGAGAACTGGTCAGTGCCTGAGCGATCGCCCGTGCAGAAATGACCGATACTTCATGCTCACCAGAGCACCCACCAAAGAGCAGTCCTACCCGTAGTTTTGTCATGAACCCGATGCTTTGAGCTAGTCGTCTAAGTAAACGGCTGTAATTAACTTGAAGATGTTTTTGGGGTGAACCCCCTAAGCCCTTTTTTACAATTCATTCGAACTTTCTACTGATGATCAAGTTTGAATTGCCATTTGAATGAACAGTTCAAGAAATTGATGAAGAGCCTTTATGTCGATTAGCTTACCAGGCGATGCCCCTTTTCAGCCGCGCCTGGCTGATCAATCCAATTGAGGAAGTAAGCAGACTGCCCGCCTCTCATTGTCCGTAAATCCCGTACAACCGCTTCATAAATTAAGAATTTCATCGATAACAGATCCGTAAATTTTGCATAGGCTTTCTATTCATCCAAACCTAAACTGATTTCAGAAGTGAAAGCCTGATCGGCAAAACGCAATCCATTGGGTTTGCACTCAGACTTCGTTTCCCTGCTTCCCCATCTTTCTCGAAATTCAAGACTTTAAAGAAAGATTAACAAAGAATACTGATCGTAACAGTGCTCTTACTGAGGAAAAGGTTGATTGCTAGCATTAGCTGAGTAAGACGGCGGTGCTAATATATCAGTCTTCCCAGGTTGAGTTTGTCTGTCCCAGACAATGGGTTTTCTAATGTGTTGACATTGGGTTGATAGTTTCGACACTAAGTTGACACAATTTTTCCCTATTCTGCAAATACAACCTTTAGAGTATTCTCTGAAGGCGGTGATCTCAGAATTCTGGTAAAGATTCCTCGATGGCGGTAGGGTGCTTTGATTCGTTTTTGTGTTCACTAGAATTTAGTCCAGTAAAAAGTTTAGTTCAGCGCTCTGAAGCGCTAGGATGACCGATTCCCCTTGACTCGGCTTAGGACGTTATGAGTAACGTAATTGATACTTCTGCTAAAGTTTCAGACGCTCAATTGAAGGACAGCATGTTGCGGCATCGGCGTGGGCAGGCTCTCGCATGTGTGGGACGTTATCGTGAAGCGCTGCATAGCTTCAATCAAGCCATTGACCTGGTATCTGACCACTTTGAAGTTTGGTACGATCGGGGCGATGTCCTCGCTAACTTGGGACAATATGAAGCAGCCCTGGCAGATTTTGATCATGTGCTGGCGCTCAAACCCGATCATGCCGAAGCATGGACGTTTCGGGCAGTCATGTTGATTCACTTAAATCGATACCGAGAAGCCCTTGCCAGTTGCGATCGCGCCTTAGAAATTCAGCCCGATGATGCTGAAGCCTGGACATTTCGTGGCGCAGCCTTAAACCATCTAGGACGGTATCAAGAATCTTACGACAGCTATGACCAGGCTTTGGGTATGCGGCAGCATGGCTTTAGCTGGAAAAAGCTCCTTCGATCGATCGTGCGTTTTATGCAACGCATTACAGCCAAACTCCGGTTCTGCTTCTAGAGACCGCGCTTCCATGACTTGGGCAAAGGGGTCGATTGATCGACCCCTTTGTTTTTGTGGTTTTGATTCATGACCATCCTGTCGCCATCCCGGTTGCAATCAGGATTAGACTAGCGGTAGAGCGTCCTGAATGTTTCAGGATACCCCCATATCCTCCAATTCACCTTTTTTGTCAGATTCCATGACAAATCGTCTTGCCCAATCTCAAAGTTTGTACCTGCGTAAACACGCCGAAAATCCGATTGATTGGTGGCCCTGGTGCGAAGAAGCACTCACAGTGGCGCGTCGAGATAACAAGCCTATCTTCTTGTCGATCGGGTATTCCAGTTGCCACTGGTGCACAGTGATGGAGGGTGAAGCCTTCTCCGATAGAGACATTGCCGAGTTTATGAATACGCACTTTTTGCCGATTAAGGTCGATCGGGAAGAGCGCCCCGACCTGGATAGC
Organism: Scytolyngbya sp. HA4215-MV1; assembly: GCA_019359045.1. Lineage (GTDB taxonomy): Bacteria > Cyanobacteriota > Cyanobacteriia > Leptolyngbyales > Leptolyngbyaceae > Scytolyngbya. The sequence goes on along the minus strand of JAHHIA010000003.1, from coordinate 423,060 downwards.
ATCTACATGCAGGCAGTGCAAATGATGATTGGGCAGGGCGGCTGGCCCCTCAATGCTTTTCTCTCGCCCGATGATCTGATTCCCTTCTATGGAGGCACCTACTTTCCGGTAGAACCTCGGTACAATCGCCCCGGTTTTTTGCAAGTCTTGCAGACGATTCGTCGTTACTACGATACCGAGAAAGACAAAGTGAAATCGCTTAAGGCAGAAATTCTGAGTCATCTTCAGAATGCTGCCACACTGCAATCCGGTAGCCCGTTGAGTCGTAAGTTACTGAAACAAGGGTTGGACTATAGCACGGGTATCCTCAGCGCTAAAGACAGGGGTCCCAGTTTCCCGATGATTCCTTATGCAGAAGCAGCCCTTCGTAATATCCGCTTTGGCACGACGTCCCCTTACGATGCCCCAAAAATCTGCCTGCAACGTGGACGCGATCTGTCACTGGGAGGTATTTTTGACCATGTAGGTGGCGGATTTCACCGTTACACGGTTGATGCAACCTGGACGGTGCCCCATTTCGAAAAGATGCTCTATGACAATGGGCAAATTATGGAGTATCTGGCAAATCTATGGGCGATCGGTTTTCAAGAACCCGCTTTTGACCGGGCGATCACACTCACTGTGCAGTGGTTGCAACGAGAAATGACAGCGCCTCAAGGCTATTTCTACGCCGCCCAGGATGCAGACAATTTCGCCGATGCGACCGAAGCAGAGCCAGAAGAAGGTGCGTTCTATGTTTGGGATTATGACAACCTGACCCAATGGCTAACCCCTGAAGAACTTGCAGCCCTTAGTGAGCAATTTACTCTCAGCAGCCAGGGCAACTTTGAAGGGTTCAACGTTTTGCAACGTCGCCAACTGGGGCATCTGAGTGATGTGCTGGAAGCCACCTTGCAAAAACTCTTTACAGTTCGCTATGGGGTGGCTGCTGCTGCCCTATCGACTTTTCCGGCTGCCCGCAACAATCAGGAGGCAAAATCCATCGCCTGGCAAGGACGGATTCCTCCCGTCACCGATACCAAAATGATCGTCGCCTGGAACAGCTTGATGATTTCTGGGTTGGCACGTGCCGCTGCTGTTTTTCAACGATCGCCCTATCTGGAACTGGCAACCCAAGCTGCCCAATTCATTTTGGATCAGCAGTGGAGCGAGGGACGCTTCCAGCGCCTCAATTATGATGGACAAGCAACCGTCTCAGCGCAGGCAGAAGATTATGCCCTGTTTGTCAAAGCCTTATTGGATCTACAACAGGTTGACCCGACGAACAGTAGCCATTGGCTGCAACAAGCCAAAAAGGTACAAGAGGAATTCGATGAATTTCTCTGGAGCGTGGAATTGGGCGGCTATTACAACACCGCTAGTGATGCTAGCAGTGATTTGCTGATTCGCGAGCGCAGTTACCTGGATAGCGCAACTCCGTCGGCAAATGGAGTCGCGATCGCCAACCTGGTAAGGCTCGCACTGCTGACTGAAGAGTTAGCCTATCTCGACCAGGCCGAGCAAGCGCTTCAGTCGTTTAGCAGCGTAATGCAAAAAACACCCCAGGCATGTCCCACATTGTTTTCTGCCCTCGATTGGTTCCAACATCACACCTTGATTCGGACCTGCACCGATCGCTTGGCTGGGTTGCACAGCCAATATTTACCGACTGCGGTGTGCCAAGCCATGACAGATTTGCCATCTGGTAGTGTGGGACTCGTCTGCCAGGGATTGAGTTGCAATGAGCCTGCCCTCAGCCTGGAACAATTGCAGGAACAGATTCAGGCAAGTCAGTCCAGGGATTAAGTGAGTGCGATCGCAGTGACAACTACACATTGAGCACTATGTCAAATCAAGAAGTCCCGTTGATCTGGATGATGATGGGGGTTTCTGGCTCTGGGAAAACCCTGGTAGGGCGTCGGTTGGCTGAGCGCTTAGAGTGCGATTATTGGGAAGGCGATCGCCGCCATTCGCCTGCCAACCTTGCCCGTATGCTTGCCCAACAGCCTTTAGAAGATGACGACCGGCAACAATGGCTCCAGACGATCGTCACTGAAATTCAATGGGCAGTGGAACGGAACCGAGAGATCGTAATTGCCTGCTCAGCGCTGAAAACTGCCTACCGCCAACAACTGACCGCATCAGGGCGCGTGCAACTAATCTGGCTAGATGTCCCCGCCAATATCATCCGGCAACGACTCGCACAACGTCTCAACCACTATATGAAAGCTGAGATGCTCAATAGCCAGATTGCCACCTTTGAATCGATTACTTCAGAAGAAAAGGTGATTTGTGTGAATGGGCAGTTGCCGCCGGATGACGTGGTTCGTGAGTTGATGAGCCAAATCACCGATCGATATCCAGCCCTACAACAACCCTGGTGGGCAAGAAAATAGACGATCGCTGCAGGAAATTCTAGCCAGATAATAGTTCCACCTCTTCGTAAAGCAGAGCCAGTGCAAATCGACAATCTAGGCTAGCGAGATGAATTTCGGTGGTGTCCGGGTTGGCGTCACTGCCCACAGATTGCACCACCTCCCAATTGCCCCGTTCATTCAGACGATAGCATTCCAAGCCTGGACGATCCGGTTCAATCAGCACATATTCTTGCAGGGTCTCAATCCGATGATATTGACGAAATTTTCCACCTCTATCGAAGGCTTCTGTGCTGGGGGACAACACTTCTACAATTAGACAAGGATAGCGAATATTTAGATGAGATACGCGATCGTCACCCCAGATCCGCCCTCTTCCCGACTGGCTAACTCAAAGCGCTCCACCTGGGGATGTTGCTGAAGAAACTCCTGCACCCCCTGACGCAACTTGCCCGTGCCCTGCCCGTGAATAATCCACACCGTCCGATCCTGCGCTTGCGCGATCGCCTTTTCCAGCACAGGCTCCGCATCCGCCACCCGACTGCCGCGAATGTCGATCGTATTTCGTTCTGTGCGAATCACGGGTGGTGGCGCAGCAACCGGAGTCGAGTTCTGCCCTTTCAGCTTTGACTCCTGACTCGTGACTCCTGACTCGTGACTCCTAACTCGTGACTCCTGACTCCCTCCAGATCGCTGGCTCACCGCCTTCTCTCCTTGCAGCGATTCCACATCTTCCAGGGATACCGTCATTTTCATCAAACCAAAACGCACCGTCAGGACACCATCCCCATCCGGAGCCGTTAGCACTTCTGCCGTTTGCCCCAAGCGCGGAATCCGGACACGATCGCCCATCTGGGGTGAAAATCCAACTGGCTTGGGTTTAGCTAATTGCTGGCGAGAGGGCAGGCGACGATCGGCAATTTGGTTCACGGCTTCTGTCGCCTGTTGCGCCTCCTGAGCCGTCACCGGACCTTGTTGCAGTTGCCGAATCACCTTCGCAATTTCGCCTTTCGCTGCTGAGATCGCCTGCTGCACCGCCTGCTCTTGCTGCACTTGCAACTGTTGTTCCCGCTCTTTCAAACTCTGCGCTTTTCGGGCAACCTCCCGATGCAATCGTTCAGCCTGCTCCAATACCTGCGACGCTTCTTGCGCCTTGCTTTCCTGCCGTCGTCGCTGAGCTTCTAAACCCGCAATCACCTGATTTACCTCTTCCGACGCACCGCCTACATAACCTTGCGCCTGTTGAACAATTGCCTGATCCAAGCCCAAACGACGCGCGATCGTCAGCGCATTCGAGCGTCCCGGAATGCCCCATAGCAACCGATAAGTCGGAGAAAGCGTCACATCATCAAACTCCACCGACGCATTCTCAAAGCGATCGTCCTCATACTTCAGCGCCTTCAACTCACCAAAATGGGTCGTTGCCACCGTCAGCAACGCATGATTCGCTAGATAACGTAATAGCGCGATCGCCAACGCACTGCCCTCCGTTGGATCAGTCCCCGCTCCCACCTCATCCAGCAATACCAGTGACGTAGTTTTGGATAGGGGATTTTGGATAACGCTCTGCACCGCTTCGCCAGAGGATTGTGGATTGTGAAGAGTAGCTTGACTCAAATCTGCCCCATCTTCCTCATCTCCCTGCGTCTCCGCGTCCCCCGCTCCCCGCGTCCCTTCCGCTGATCCCCCCAACGCTGCCAAAATCCGACTAATCCGCCGGATATGCCCTGAAAACGTCGAAAGACTCTGCTCCAGCGACTGTTCATCGCCAATATCTGCCAGCACTTGCTCAAACCAGGGCAGTTCCACAGGTTCCCGTGCCGGGACAAACAGCCCCACCTTTGCCATCAAAACTGCTAAACCTAAGGTTTTCAGCGTGACGGTTTTGCCGCCCGTGTTAGGTCCTGTAATGGCAACCACCCGGATTTTGGGCTGGATTATCAAGTCGATCGGAACCACAGGTGTACCCTGCTCATGTCGCTGTTGCCAGATCAGCAGAGGATGCCGCAACTGCCGCAAGACGATCGGTTCAGTAGGTTGCGAGGCAACGGCACCCTCCACAATCGGCACATCAAAATCAACAAAACGCGGAGGGTTGGCTTCCAACCAAAAGCTATAGCGGGCACGAGCCGTTGCCAGGTCGATCGCCGTCACGATCGCCAATAACCGCTCCAGATCAAGCTTAACCGCCGCCACTTGTTGAGTTAAGGCTTGCCGCACCGCTTCTTCCTCTTGTTCTTCTTGCCGTTGTAACTGACGCAACTGATTGTTCAGATTGATCGTTGGCTGAGGCTCCACATACAACGTGGCACCGCTCATCGAGGTGTCATGGACAATCCCGGGAATGGCGTCTTTTTGGGGCGCTTTTACTGGCAAAACAAAGCGCCCCTCCCGTTGGGTAATCAGAAGTTCCTGGATAGCATTGGCCTTGCGCTGCATAATACGTTGCAGCAGTCCATGAATGCGATCGCGCAGGTGGCGTTGTTGCTCCCGAATCCCTGCTAGCTTGGGATTGGCACGATCGGTCACGTCGCCATTATCATCAATGCAGCGATAGATTTCTTGCTCCAGTTCAGGGTAGGTGCGTAACTCTGCCACCAGATCGTTCAAAACAGGCAAGTCAGGCTGGCTATCGATGGTTCGGCGCAAGGTTCTGGCTCCAGCTAGAGTCGTCGCGATCGCAAATAATTCGACTCCAGACAAAATCCCCTGGCGTTCTGCCCGCTCCAACGCTTCCCCCACATCCGAAATTCCTTCAAACCGCAATCCGGTTACCAGCCGTAGCTCGAGCGTATAGACTTCCTGCGTTTGTGCCAGCAGCGCTTCGCTCTCTGCCTGAGTCGTGGGAATCCTCAAATTTTTTGCCACAATCGCTCCCAGTTTTGTGGCAGCAAAGGTAGAAAGATGCTGGCACAATCGCGACCACTCTAGCAATTCCAGGGTTTCAGCTTGAATCAAAATCAACAATCAGATGCGTAAGATGCTTTCCTCATTCTATTGTGGTTTGCATCGGCATGAAGGGACTCGCTCATGCTGGACGACCCAGTTTATATTTTCTGGAGAATGTAAATGAAACCACTTAATTGCCTACTGCCCAGTGTGTTGGTCTTGGGAGTGCTGCTGACAAAAGCCCCCGATCGTGCCTTTGCCGACGAAGCCCAACCGCAGCCACAACCGATGCCAACCTTGCCCTGCCAAGTCGGGACTTTCACCAAAGCAGAACTCTACTTTGGGCTAGCAAAACCGACAGGACGCAGTATCACCGAATTAGAATGGCAACAATTTCTCAACCAAACCGTGACTCCTCGCTTCCGGGGTGGGCTGAGTGTGGTCAATGCTCGAGGGCAATATCTGGATCGCTCTGGCAGATTGGTGATCGAACCCAGTAAAGTTCTGATTTTGCTTTACAAAAGTAGCGCCGAGAAAGAGCGCGCAATCGCCGACATCGTCACCACTTACAAACAAACCTTTCAACAAGAATCCGTTTTGAAAATTAGCGCCTGTGTACAGGTCGCTTTTTAAGGCGATCGCCCTAACGCATGGCAGCCATCGTGTTTTTCCAGGAAAGTTCTTTACACAAAATTTCTAGCGCTCGGCGATCGCTTCCTTCAAACAACCGACTATCAATCAACTCCCGCAAGACTTGCTGAGTCAGTTGTGCAGCGAACGTCCCCCCACATCGCAGCAAATGACTGTAATAGCAAAACTGAGGACGCTCCTCTGCGTTGAGGTGAAAGCGATACACTTCTTCCTGCGTCATGGTGCACACCAATGTATTCACAGGCACGACCATGCGAGGAATGCCATGAATCCCATAGGTCGCCCCATTCTGCCGCTCCAAGGTCCCAATCAACACCGTCCAGAGGAGTGTGCGCGTATCACTAATGAGATCAGGGGTAAACAGGGGATCGGGATCACTGGTCAAACGGGGACCTGTATTCAAAAACATGGGATTAAACAACTGGGTATTATAAATTAACCCCACTGCCCAATGCCGACCTGCTAGGTCCTCCAGCTTCACAAAAGAACCAAACCCATAGTCTTCAGCTTGCGGTGCATCCGTCATCTCCATCGCATCATCCAACTGCACGATGTAGTCGCAATGAGAGTTCGATTTCACAACTTTCCCCAGACGCATGATCTATCCTCCACGACTGTCAGCAGATTAACAGACATCCGAGAAAAGAGAACATTTGTTTGCGTAAGAGATCGGAATCCGATTAGAATGGTGAGACAAATTCCTGTGGAATCTTCTCCCGCACAGCCTTTCAATCTTACATAGAACTGCGAGAAGTCACCAAATAACCCCTACGAGGGTTGAGCAATCAGAAACAACTCACTCACATCTGTTGCGGTTTGCAACCTTTCCAGCGTTGTCAAGATAAAGGTGATGCGTCGTAGTCGCGAACTAGGAATTGGGCGCGGTAGGCGTTGCAAAGTCGAGAGTTCTAGCTTGTAGTAAAGCTTGTGACGATCGGGATGGGTGGCTTCGTCGGCAAAAAGGGACGATCGCGGCACTTGCTCCACTTGCTTGACCTGAGCAAAGTAATGGATGGCAAACGCCTCCTGTCCAAAGACCTTGGTTTGATAAAATGCCAACCATTGCGGCGGACGCTCGACGCTAAAAAATTTGGCGCCCTTGTCAAGGGGAATGCGATACCAATGCTGTATACGGACAATATCCATGTCCTTGGGGTTGTTCAGAATGGCAACCAAAACGCGATCGCAAGACGACATGACTCAGCAGGCAATTTGCCAAAACAGTAATTTTCCTTCAGGATTCCCATATTTCATCTCAGACCTGACAAGAGCAGGTGAGGATTGACCCGTAATTTTTCCTACAAAGGCTGAGAGTAAGTTACGCTATCACATACAGCCTTCTATTGATCAGGTTCAGTCACGATTCGTTCTGAATTGTATTGGTTGTCATGTTGTGTTGCGATTAGTCTGCGAATAGACTCAATCTTGCTGGACATCTTGCTTGAGTCAATCCCAGAATCTAGCATTGAATTAAGGGTGGTTTAGTCAACCCTGTGAGATTTACTTGTCCTTTTTGGCTGCTCTACTTATGCAGATTCGTCGTCGTTCGCCTAACCCCCCAATCTCAATTCAACAGTTACGCTACCAAGTTCCTGTGGCAGATGCCGCCCCCCAGAACATTCTGGAGGAAATTGTATGGCAAAAAGAAAAAGAGGTTGACCAGTGGCGAGAGCGGTTACCGCTTAAAGACTTGCAACGCCAAGTACAAGAACAAGCGCCCCCAGTTCGTAACTTTTTGACCGCCTTACAGCAAAGCCAGACACACCCAGCTGTCATCGCAGAAGTCAAGAAGGCTTCTCCCAGCAAAGGGGTAATTCGGGAAGATTTCGATCCAGTGGCGATCGCTCAGGCATACCAGCGAGGAAGCGCGACTTGCCTCTCTGTCCTTACCGATGAAAATTTTTTTCAAGGTAGTTTTGAGAATCTGACCAAAATCCGTGCAGCCGTTGATTTGCCACTCCTCTGCAAAGATTTCATCATTTATCCGTACCAGATGTATCTGGCACGAGTCAATGGTGCCGATGCAGTGTTACTCATCGCCGCCATCCTCCCCGATAAAGATCTGCAATACTTCTTGAAAATTGCTCATGCTCTCCAGATGACAGCACTGATCGAAGTTCATACCCTCGAAGAGCTAGATCGGGTTTTAAGCCTGGAAGGGGTGACACTGGTTGGCATCAATAACCGGAATCTCAAAGACTTTTCAGTCGATTTGCAAACGACCTGTAAACTTCTGTTAGAGCGCGGGCAACCGCTACAAGAGCGTGGCATTCTAGTGATAAGTGAATCAGGCTTACACACCTCTACTGACCTCACCATGGTTGCCCAAGCAGGCGTTCGAGCCGTATTGGTGGGAGAATCTCTGGTCAAACAACCTGATCCAACTCAGGCGCTGATACAGCTATTAAGCGATGTCTGAAGCCATTTTTTGGAGTTGCCGTGGGGTTCATTGGCAACTCCCAATTCGTGTGTTTTACGCTACCTCGGCTAATCAAAAATTAAATTAAATCAAGGAACATTGTGTTTTCATGAGTTCTATTCCTCTTCCTTCGCATATTCATTACGAACTCTTGCTTCAGCTATTGGAACGGCAAACGATCCCCGCCATTGAACATAAGCAACAGCAACGAGAACAAGTCCATCAACTCATTATTATGCTTCGGAAGGCGTTGGCTCAACAAAAGCAGCTAGAACAAAGCTGCCAGCAAGCAGGTATCCCGATCGAATATCGTTGGTCGCTCAATGCCTTAGAAAATTCGGGAAAAATTCTACCTACCGATCTGCTGACGACACCGCAGAGCAGACAGGCGTGATTGGTCAGTCCGGGATGAGCAGTCAGTACCACTCTTGCTTTATTCGATACACTGCCCCAAACCAGCGTTCTAAGCATGCATTAGATCACTGAAGACAAAGATTGCTGCTGAAAAGAAATTCATTTTTATTTTCAACAGTAGACTCCAATGTCAAGCTATGCTGAGAAGATTGACCAGATGCTCAATCAGTGTGTTAGTTTTTCATCATAGCAACGGCTATTAGGCGGTCGATTTTTGAGGGGTGCATGAAAGCTCTGGTCAAGGCTTGATTGAAGAATCACACTCTTCAGAGAACTGGCTGCTCTACTAGAGAGAGTTTGCTCATTATCGGTTGTATTACCCTTGCTCTTCTTTGGGAGGCTCTGAGTGTCTGACCCAGACCGCCTGACCGATCGTGATTTGTCAGAGGGTCAACAAGGCTCTCAGTCAGATGCCCCAGGTAATAGGGCAGCATCTTTTGTTGCCGTACAAGGAATGCCGAATACCTTGACGTCTAGCAATGGCACTTCGCAACCGATGGCTTCGTGGGAGCAAGAGCGGCAAGTTTTGTTGAGCGAACTGGCACAGACGCAAACCCTCGTCCAAAATCGATTGACCCGCATTTGCCAATTAGAGCAAGCATTAGATGAATCCCTAGCAACGTTTGGAGAGTTGCGGCTGCGAGTCGCTGATCAGCAATTGCTAGAGTCCCAATTGGCAGCCACAGAAGAAATTGCCAATATTCAGCAGCAAGCGATCGCACAACTCAAACGACAATTAGCCGAACAAGAAACAGCGCTCAAAGCTCAAGGTCAGACGCCTCAACCGAGAGAATCCTCTTTTTCAGCCTACCAAATTGCCGATTTGGCAAGGCAACTTTTATCTGCACAAACTCAAATTAACGAACTCGAAAAGCAGCTCAATTCTGCCCAGAGGGAAATTCAAACCCTCTCCACAGAATTGGAGCGCCGCCAAACTAGCCTCACTCGTTTGGAAACCGAACTGAAACAAGCGTATGTTGCTTTAGAAGAGCAACAAGCCATTATCACTCACTTACAGCAAACTCCTTTAAGCACTTCACCGGATGAGCATTCTGTACTGGTGACGCTTAACCGGGAATTGGCGATCGCCCAAAGCCGAATTGAAGAACTTACTCATCACCAAATCAACATTGGGAGCCAAGAACAGCAAAAAATTGCCGAAATGCAAGAGCAAATCTTGAAGCAAGCCAAACAAGCCAGCGAATACGAAACTGCTGTTCAGCATTGGAAAAACCGCTGTCTGGCGAGCCAAAGCCACGCCACCCGTCTGCGCGAATTATTATCACCCATCTTGACAAAGCTCTTGACAGAAGAATCTTCAGACGCAAGTTCAGTTGCCGAAGCCGAAATGCTGCTGGCAGAAATCCTCAACCTGCTGCAATCTCCCACCACTGGAACGCCCACCTCCTTACCCAGCAACACACAAACGCCCCACTCCCCCAAAGTGGATCTGCCCGACTTTTTGGCTCGTCGTCGTCGCACTTACAAAGCCCAGTGAAGCGCTCTCAGCTATACTCAACCCTTTACCATTTCTTATAGGGCAAAAACTTCCCATTCATAATCACTTTCACGCGATCGCCCTTTGGATCTTCTACTTTTTCAATGTCCAGGGTAAAGTCGATCGCGCTCATAATGCCATCCCCGAACTTCTCATGGATAATTGCCTTCATTGGATAGCCATAAACTTGCATAATCTCATAAAAACGGTAAATTAACGGATCTGTCGGAACCACAGCACCTAACCCTTTCGCAGGGAAAGCCATCAGTTCAACCGCAACCTCAACAGGTAATCCCAAAATTTGAATCAATTGACTGGCTTCAGTTTCAGAAGCACTTGCCTGCCCATAGAAAAGTGCCGCAATCCAAACTTCATCTCGCCCTATCTGCTTCTCCAAATCAGCGAAACTCAAGCCTTTTGCCTGCTTCGCTGCCAAAAGCTTTTCTGTCAATGGTGGCATCATCCTACAATCTCTTGAAACTTATATTTTGATCGAAACATCAGGAGGTTATGAACCTGACTCCGGCTCAATTATTCATGCCCCCTAAATCTCAATTTGTAGCTGAAGCTACACAGTCCTATCAGAAAGTGGCATGGACAATTCCCCCAAAAAGCTCCTGGGCTTGAGCGACCCATCTCCTGGAACAATTCGCCCCAATTTATACAAAATTAGAATTTCAACTGGAGCAATCATCGCTAAATTTGAGAGTGGAAAATTCTGATTAGGACAAGTTTGATGCCTGTACAACTCAAGATCATCCAAGACACTGTTTTCAAACAAACGACTGAGCCTGCAGCCCAACTGCCTGACGTCGATAAAGTATCGGTTTCAGCTGGGCAAGTATACGACATTCACTCTTGGAAGGTGATCAATCAAAGCTATGTCCGAATTGCGCTGCTCAAAGATACGTTGGGATATCCCCCTCGCAATACCTGGTACGTATTCACACAACATTTGCAGTTGATCCAGCCTGCCAGCATTAAAATTACGCAAGACACAATTCTTAAACAATCTACTGACAATGCTTCACAGTTACCGACCCAGGATAAAGTAATGACCCCTGCAGGTCGCGTACTGAATCTCCAATCTTGGGCAAATGCTAATAACAACCATCTCAAATTTTCTTTGCTGTGGGACACGCTTGGAGATCCGCCTCGCAATACCTGGTATGTCTTCGCTCCCCATGCCCAATTTATTAATACCCAGCCCAAAGTACTCATCACCCCGCAACCCACTGCTCCCGCTGGTGGGTTGCCCGCCACGAAACAGTTGAACGTCCCACACAAAAGCCAACTCGATAACGTACTCAACCCCACAGGATCCTGTAATGTGACGTCGTTTGCCATGGTCATGACCTACTTTCGCATCAAAGGCACCACTGGCGTTGGACAACTGGAGGATGAACTCTATCGGTATATGGCCAATACCGGACTAAGCCGTTGGGATGCGGATGATTTAGCAACAATGTCCCGTAATTATGGATTGGTAGATGATTTGACCAAGCGAGGCACCTTATCAGATCTTCGACAAGCGATCGCAGAGGGAAGACCCTGTATCATCCACGGCTACTTCACCACCTTTGGGCATGTCATTGTTGTGCGTGGTTACGATCAGTACGGCTTTTTTGTCAATGATCCTTATGGAGAATGGACATCTTCTGGCTACCGAACCGACCTCTCTGGCGCAAATCTCCATTACTCGAATGCGCTAATTCAAACCAAGTGCTCACCCGAAGGCGAAGATTATCTTTGGATTCACCGACTTGCCAGACGATAAGTTTTCCTCAATCGATCAACCGTGAGGGCATCACCAGATTTGGGGCAAGAGACGACTTGTAAACCGGATGAACCACGGGTGTGGGAGATTGTCCTCGCTGCAACAGCCTGAGCTGGCACAGGACCTTTTGCTTAAGACTGTGAAACGGACTGTAAAAAGAATTCAAAAACAGAATCATTTCACAAGTCGCCACCAGATCGGTTGATAGAGTCTTCCGATACTTGATTAGATGAATTAAAACTTTACGTAAATCATTGACGACATAAGGCAAAACCATCAGAGGTTGCTGCCATTTGCGGTAGCCCATCATTCGAATACGATGACGGTTGAGACCAATCTTTTGAAAATAGCTGACCCAGTAGCTTTTATCCAACCGCCACGTTGACATGTGATGGTCAATGACCATTTCTGGGTTATACCAAATTTGCCATCCTGCATTCCATAAGCAGGCTTGAACGTCAATCTCTTCGCCTTTGGAGGCAAGAGTTTCTTGCCCAGAGCCCCAGCTAACAGGTTGCTCAGAGACGCTTGCCAACCATGCTTGCCGACGAACCACCATCCCAGCTTCTGCAATCCCCTCTTGCTGGCATGTTTCAACCTCAAGAACGGGCTGGCGCTCTATCGTGACCAGATGACAGGCAATGCGCTGGAAGTTTTTGGGTAATTGGCTATCAAAAATACTACGAATTTGGCTGCCATAAGCGCCTGCCTGAGGATGGGTTCGTCCAAACGCATAGGCAGCGATTACCCAGGTTGGCGTGGCGTAATTGCCATCCTCTAAAAAACCTACCAAATCACTCTTTGCTTCTCTTACAGCCAAGCGTCGCGCAAACGCAACCCCCTGCTTGGGTTCAAATAAGTAGCGGATTGGTACAGTGATCGATTTGTTGGCTTGATATTCCTGAATAACTTTTTGGGTGTCGTCGTTACTGTTGCTGTCAACAATGAGAATTTCCCAGCGCATACCTTCCGTACCAACTTGCGATCGCAGTTTTTCTAAAATTTCAGGTAAACGCTTTGCGCCATTGCATGTACAAATTGCAACAGTAAAGTCTTTCATAATTTCGGGAAGAGATGCGTGAAATCAAACAGTCAAAGAACTAGCCTCCTCCAGTTTTCCAGATTCAATTTACAAATCAATAAAGAGCGTACGAAGTTTCCAGAAATTTCTTAAAAAATCAATGTAGTCTTTGCTAAAGAATTAAAACAGACTTTACCGACTTGGTGAAAACCAATTGACTAGTAGAACTTGGCGGAAATCTGCCTACCATTCTGACTCCTGACTCCCTCAGAATGGTCGTCTAACTTACCCCAAGGTACTAGTAGATGTAGTTTGAGATGAAATTTGCAGTGTTGGCAAATAAACAGTAAAAACGCCGACCTTGCACTAGTAACTTGCGGCAGAGCGCGGTGACCGCTGAGGTAGCGTAGCCTTGCTTGCGATGTGCTGGAGGGGTATGAACAGTATTGATGCGGCGACCGTTCGGGGTTTGCCCTCCATAACTCACTGTGACAATCGGAATCCATATATTGACGAAGTTTGTCGTAGTGCGTGAGTTTCATCCCGATCGAGGCTAAAGGGTTGGTCTTCAAGGGGTGCTGTGATTAACACCCAAGCGTCGGTATACTTTACGGATTTTTTGGACGAAAAAACTGCCGCAAAATCTCGCTGGGTTGACGATCCCAGGTATCGATATGTTCGTCAATTAAGCCTGCGGGTGTCAGCTTGTAAGTGGAGTAACCATTAAAGAAAATCTGGGCTTGCCAGGGTACCCGGAGCGTGCCTCGAACCGTCCAATTTGCCAGAATCCCACCCTTGCCCAGGGGCTTTACTTCGTGCAAGTCAAAGTGAAGCTCCGAGAAAAATAACCGTCCATGAAATCGCAGCGTCCAGAAAATAATCCGATAGTTCAATTTGCCTTTGAAGGTGTTTACTGGATCTCGAAAGAAAATATCCTGCGTGTAAATGTCGTAGGAAATGTCTTGTTCAAATAGGGTGGGTAGATCTTGTCGAAGGATTTGAATCAGGCGATCGATGTGAGATTGATCGGTCCGATCATTGGCTGAAATCTCTGAAGGCTCAGATGACGGTTCCATACGCTGCATATGTCCTGTGTGCAATCACAATTCCCATTATCTGCATTGGAGGGAAGGATCAGGTTTTGAGCGATCGAACCGATAGCGCTCCAATCTGGCTTGATGGATTACTCAACCCGACAGAACCGATCTTCACCAAAAAACACTAAGAAAAAGTTAAGCAATTTAGACTTTTCGTTATAACAATTTACATTCTTGGAGGAGAGGATACGTATTTATGCTTATCCTCCATCAGCGCTAGAGCATGTTGTAGGAATAGACTGATGCTTGTAGAAGCTTTACCAAACAAAGCGTTCAGCAATATCAAAAAATCCTAAAAAGGCAGTCTCAAGCGAATTTTCATGTAAAGAGCATTTAAGTTCCACATTTCAAACTGAGATGTTTAGGTTAGGTTCGGAAGAATTACTCAATCAATATTCTGCGGGAAAACGAGATTTCAAAGACGTTGATATCAGTGAGGTAAACCTATTTGAAGCGAATTTATCGGAAATCAATTTATCAGGCAGTATTTTGCAAAAAGCCTATCTTCCTTATGCAAATCTTAGTCAAGCAAATTTACAAGCTGTGCAGTTACAAAACGCCGAGATGGCTGACTCTCAGCTTTTTCAAGCCAACTTGTCAAAAGCAAATCTGGCAAATGCCAATCTATGTCGAGCAAACTTACGATCGACTGATTTGCGAGGAGCTAACCTAACCCATGCCAATTTACAAGGAGCCAATCTTGCAAATGCTGATTTGAGCTTTGCAGATTTAACCAATACAGATTTGAGCCGCAGTGTTTTGACAGGCACTCGGTTAACAGGTGCTAAATTGTCGGGATGTAATTTATTTCGTGCTCAGGATGTAAATTTTACGGATGCTTGCCTAGATGGAACCACGATTTATCCAGATGGACACCGTCAGGAAGAGTCGGGTTGAGGCAGAAAAAGAGCCGTAAGAATTCTCATCCATCCTAAAGATTGCTTAATTAGTTAGCTCTTATGAATTGCCAGAAAGTGGCCTGGGGGCGCAGCCTCTAGACAAGGGTTTCCGCCTTCCCTCCAAAAACATCTGCAATTTAATGACAGCCGTCCACGTAGACAAAGTAGAGACATCACGCATGGGCATCTCATTAATTTCTGGATGCCCATCGCTACTCAATCTTCTAAAAAGCATGAGGTGACTGAGGTGCCGCAGAGGGGGATGAAAACACGGGAGAGGGCGCTTTTGCAGGACTCTGAGTTTTGTGTAACGTGGTTACCACTAACCAGTATCCCAAAGAAGCAGGCAACAGTAAGCAACTGATTGCAACGACCGCCAGCAACCAGGTTTTCCAGGGCGAAGCGGAGCCGTAATGAGAACGATAGGGATCGAAAGGCAAAAACTCGGCTTTGATGATGTCTCGCAGTGCGATCGGGCGTCTGAAGCGAATGCGGCGATCGTCTAGTTTTTCTAGCATGATCCAGCCTGCGGACTCTTCCTCCTCACAGAGACGCTTGAGCACCGCTGAATCGCGAAACAAATCTCGATGCGCCCGCACAATTTTAAACTCCCAACCAACCAAACGGGGATCTCGCTCTATTCGCTTGGTGGTGCCGTTGGGCTGTCCGACTGAAGACATCGTATCCCTGGATTCATGCCGGGTCACTGCTTCTTCTTCCTCCTCCTGTAGGTTTTGTTGCTCTTGGCGGCGTTGTTGCTGTCGCATCCAACCGCCCACGATCGTGGCTTGTAACCCTAAACTGCCCGTGAATAAGCTCCAAATTGTAATCGGCTCTACCATTGTTTAGCAGGGAACCACGTTGAGGGAAGGCACAATGCGGTTGAGTAATCTGGCGATCGCGACGAGAGACCCCTTCATACCAGAAAATTGACACTCAACTGTCGAAATCAAAATTGCAGAACATCGATATTTTGCTGTAAAAATTTAACCTGTATTCCGTAGTTATTTTTATCTGTATGAAGTACATAACCTGGAGGACATCAGGTTTTGCATTTCTGTCACCATCCTGCACGCAATCAAGCATTGCGAGTCAGTTGGGTTGGCAAATAATTTTAAACTAGCGTGACTATAACAGTTGCTTATGAATTTGCACCCCTCCGTCAGAATGATTTTCAACCCGCTCCTTTCAATCCCCATTCCCTAAGCTTCGTCAGCTTTTCCGGACAAATAGCCTTCGATCAACCAATCGCTCCCGATCGAACTCCAGCGCACGTTTTTCAGCAACAGCGCTTCCGTCATACGAGAAAATCCCAGATCACCGACTGGAGAAGGCGCTTCACGCCCCCCAATAATTTTGGGCGCAATAAAAGCCATAATTTTCTGCACAGTCCCCTCCACAATCGCGCGGGCTGCCAGAGTCCCCCCACATTCCCACAGAACTAAGAGCGCGCCGCGCTCGTAGAGGTGGGTCATAACCTCTATCGGGGTAACCTTCGCCAGTTCAATCACTTCTACGCCTTGTTGCTGGAGGAGCACTTGCACATCTGGCTTCACTCCTTGCCCCGTAAAGACAAGCGTTGGCGCAATTTCTGCTTGCCAGAGGTTGGCTGAAATGGGCAGATCGAGCGATCGACTCATAACCACTCGTAAAGGATTGCGATCGGTGACACTATGAGTTGTCAAGAAAGGATTATCTTGCCGCACAGTTTGTCCACCCACAATCACCGCATCACAAGCCGCCCGGATTTGATGCACCCTCTGGCGAGCAGGTGGACTCGTCACCCAGGCACTATGACCACTCGTTGCCGCAATCTTGCCATCCAACGTCATAGCATATTTCAAAATTCCGAACGGACGCTGATGCAAAATACGATGCACAAACGCTTCATTCAACTCCTGACAAGCAGCCGTTTCCACCCCCACCACCACTTCAATCCCTGCCTGTCGGAGGCGGGCGATCCCCCCTCCTGCCACCCTTGGGTCAGGGTCAACCATACCCACCACTACCCGACTAACCCCAGCGGTGATAATTGCCTCAGAACAGGGAGGTGTACGTCCATAGTGGTTACAAGGCTCCAAATTGACGTACAAAGTCGCCCCTTTAGCTTGCTCCTGAGCCTGACGCAGAGCAAAGATCTCCGCGTGGGGTTGTCCTGCTTTGGGATGAAATCCTTCTCCAACAATTTTTTGACCTTGCACAATCACTGAACCCACCAGGGGGTTGGGGGCAGTTTGTCCTAAGGCTTGTCGAGCCAAATCTATACAACGCTGCATCATCGCGCGATCGAACAGCGAAGCGGAAGGATGATCCGACAAAGCAGAAAAATCTGTCATAGCAAAATTAGGTTAGCCAGGATACAAGACTAGATCGCACAAACAAGCGTTTCCAAAAGACGCACCACATAACCCTGAAGAGCACGCTAGGAGCCATCCATGTAGACCTAGAGCGACCTTTCCTCAGCCATCCACCCCCTGCACCTGCTATATGAGTATAGTGACTGAGGACATGAAGATCTTGCCTGCGATGGTGTCACAGATCGCAATCCTTGCTGTTTTGACAGTAAGCGAGATTCTCAACTCATCAGGTCACGGATTTCAGCGCTCCAACCCTCTGCACTTTGCCAAATTTTCGGTATGAGACCTTCAAAATGGAACATTAAACTAGCTCTTAGACTCCATTTCAGGCGTGCCATCTTTGCAATCACCCTTGTCTGGTTACTTGCCGCAACTACCCATCAACCCGCTTTAGGGCAAGAGTCAAAACCGTCGATTTTCTCAATTCCAGACTTTAGTAGTGCAATCACTACTGCGATCGCCCAAGAAATTGCAACCCAAGAAGTGCGGCTGGATGGGTATAAATTGTTCGCGATCTCAGCTCCGTTAGTCAAACCAGAAGCCAGCCAATCTAGCTCCACCAATCCCTTAAAGGAAAGAGTCGAAGGCATTGAAACCATTCTCAATCGGACAGTGCAAAATCAGTTTGATCCAGCAAAACTGATCGTCAATGCCAAAATCGACGCAACCACCAAACTGCCCATCATCAGCATCAATGGGCAATATTTAATGACTGTCACCACCTTGGATGCCCAAATCCAAGGACGCGATCCTGTCCGACACGCAGACGAACTAACCCGCATCATCAAAGCTGCATTGATTCGAGCACATCAGGAACGCCAACCCCCCTTTCTCTGGCGGCAAACCGCCTTGGCAGGAGGCATCCTATTGACCATCTTTTTGATCAATTGGGGCTTGCAGCGATGGCAACGCCACCTTAGAGCAGAACAACAAGCTTTGAAAGCCCAATTGCCAGCATTGCCACCGCTGCCCCAAGACATGGAGAGTACCGATGCAGCCACGGTCACCACTGCCTTGCGACAGCAAATGACCTATCGTCGGCAACGCGACTTAACCGATGTGCAACTTCGCTTCTTACAAATTGCGCAGATGATACTTTGGGGAGGCAGCGGCTATTTCCTACTCGGACTATTTCCCTATACGCGATGGTTGCGTCCCCTGCTGTTGGCTGGTCCCCTCAAAGTTTTGGCAATTATTTTGGGCACATACATTGTGGTACGCCTTGTAGATGTACTGATCGATCGCTTCTTCGATGCCCTGGAAGAGAGTGACTTCATTAGCCCAGAAGCGTCTCAAAGGTTAACCCTAAGAGTTTCGACCTTTTCTCGCGTCCTCAAAAGTGTGGCTGCGATCGTCTTGATTACCACAAGCGTACTCACGATACTGTCAGTGGTCGGAGTCAAACTTGCCCCAGTTTTGGCAGGAGCCGGAATTATTGGTCTGGCAATTTCTTTTGCAGCGCAAAGCTTGGTCAAAGACATGATCAATGGCTTATTGATTTTGTTTGAAGATCAGTACGCTGTAGGAGATGTGATCGCAGTCGGCAACGTTTCTGGGCTGGTGGAATCGATGAATCTGCGAATTACCCAACTTCGCAACAGTGAGGGACGATTGATCACCATTCCCAACAGCGCGATTTCGGTAGTTGAAAACTTATCAAAAGATTGGTCACGGGTGGATCTCAGCATTGTGATTGCTTATGAGGAAGATATGGATCTGGCGATCGCCGTGATCAAACAGGTAGGGATAGCCATGTTGCAAGACGCCCAATGGCAGACCCACATCCTGGAGTCTCCCGAAGTCCTGGGCATTGATGACATCGACAACGCCGGCATCACCATTCGCATCTGGATCAAAACCCAACCTTTGCAACAATGGAACGTGGCGCGCGAGTTTCGACGACGGCTCAAACTTGCACTCGATGCCAAAGGCATCTCGATCGGGGTGCCTCAACAGACCTGGCGGTTTCAAAATTTACCTGAACCGGAAAGCGAAAATCCAAACAAGTCTGATTAGTCCAACGAGTCTACTCTTCACACTTTCTACATCCAGGAGAAATCGATTGTAAGGATTTCACTAGTACCCCCGTTAGGGTGTTCCCCTATGGCAAAAGACTGGGCATCTTGGATTTTAGAAAGGTCTAGTGTTAGAAAGTTGAAGTCTATGAGTCAGATGCCAGATTTGGAAGTCACCTTTTTCTTCCAGAAAGGACTTTACTTAAACCGAATCGCTGCTTACGAAGCGGCAATCGAATCCTATGAAAGAGTCGTAGAACTTCAACCAGACTATTCTGATGCCTGGTACAACCGAGGCAATGCGCTTTACTATCTCAAGCGCTACGATGCCGCGATCGCTAGTTATGAGCGAGCGTTGGAGTTAGAACCAGGCTTTGCCGAAGCCTGGAATAACCGGGGCAGCGCCCTGGACGAACTGGCACGATACGAAGAAGCCGTGGTCAGCTACGACCGAGCGATCAAATTCAAAGCAGACTATCACTGGGCATGGTACAACCGGGGCATTTCGCTGCGCAACCTGGGACAGTACGAAGAAGCGGTCAACAGTTATGATCGGGCGATCGAATTCAAGCCAGACTATTGCTGGGCATGGTACAACCGCGGTTTAGCTCTGCGTAAACTGGGCAAACTGAACAAAGTCATTGCCAGCTATGACAAAGCCCTAGAAATTGACCCTGCCTTTGAAGAAGCCTGGATTAATCGCGGTAACGCGCTCTATCATCTCGGCAGATTTGAAGCTGCGATCGCTAGCTACAATGAGGCACTTGCAATTAAACCAGATACCCCCAATACCTGGTACAACAAAGCCTGTTGCTATGCCCTGCAAGGGGACATCGATCTGGCATTTCAGAATTTGCAGCGAGCGGTCGAGTTAAGCCCCAGTGAGTATCGGGAAATTGCCCGCACCAATACTGACTTTGCCTGCCTCTACCAAGATCAACGATTTCTTGCCCTTATCGGTGGCTCTACACGAGTCAAACTCAAGCATGGCAGCTAGGAAACAGTTGCCAGTTCGTTGATTTGCCATAATCGACTAAATGCAGCAGGTATAGCAACCCTTTCAGCCTTGAGAGAGCCACCTGATAAGGCAAACTCTCGATTTCAATACAATACCATCGTGGCATTTCCTATACGATGCCACCTTCTTTCGTTTAAAGTCTAATCAAGTCGTCCCTGCTGTTTCGATAAGTACACTTTAATGGCTCAGAAACAGTTATAAATTTTTCAGAGAAATATTTAGGGTGGCGAAGTAATGGAAGTATCATTTATTACTCAATGTCATAATTAAAGCAATGTAGAGTGTGAATCTTGCCACTTCAATACAACCGTGCAAGTTGTCTGGATGTGGGATTGTTAGTTTTTGAGTCTTTCCAGTTCCTGAATTGTGCATTATCGTTGCATCACCTCGATATGAGCCAAAGTGATCATTCCCACACTTTCTATAGTCAGGCCTATTTACTAAGCGGATTAGGTCGTCATGAAGGGGCGGTCGCCCGCTACGATAAAGCACTGGCAGCCAAACCGGATGATTACAAAGCCTGGAGTAGTCGGGGCTATGTTTTGGATCTGTTGGGTCAGTATGAAGATGCAATCGATAGTTTTGAACAAGCCATCCGAATTCATCCCAAATTTGCTCCTGCATTCCAAGGCAAAGGGATTGCACTGGCAAAGCTGAACCGCTATGAAGAAGCGATCGTCAACTTAAATCGAGCACTTACACTACAACCTAATGACTACCGAGCATGGCAAAACCATGGCAAAGTTTTGATTAGCCTCTGTCGTTATCAGGAAGCACTCAAAAGCTTCGATAAGGTCTTGGAACTCAAGTCAGATAACTACAAAGCCTGGTATAACCGTGCGGTTGCACTCACATCCCTCAATCGCTATCAGGATGCCCTTTCCAGCCTGAACTCCACGATTACCATCAAGCCTAGCTGCCACTATGCTTGGAACCATCGAGGGTTAGTACTGATCAAGCTAGGACGGCACGAAGAAGCTATGAATAGCTTTGACAGTTCCCTGAAAATCAAATCAAAGAACCCCAACGCTTGGTATGGCAAAGCTTGCTCCTATGCCATGCAAAAGCAAGTAGACCTCGCGATCGAACACTTGAAAAGGGCAATGGATGACAGTCCTTACCTTTGCCGAGTTATGTCAAACTCGGACTCGAATTTCAATCCTATCCGTCGCGATCCACGCTTTCAGCAGCTCTTGAAAGATAGTCAGTGAAAGAGTGCCTGTCAGATCTGTAGCGGAATTCTCCCATCCTTAAGGGAAATAAACGACTCTGGCATCCAATCCTCGTTTACGGAGCCGGTCAGACTTTAATTTTGCTCTCGTATAAGTGCCAAACTCCCCAGCAGCGGTAAATTTGCCTCGACCATCCTGTCGCAAGCAAGCCCGACCAGGGACACTCCTCAAATGGTCACCCGGAATCACAACCACATAATTTTGACTGGGGAAAATATTCTGGCAGCTTAGTTCACTACCCGAAGAACCACCAGCGCCTTTATCCGGTAAAACACCGTCACGTAGGGCATAATCCGTATCTTCTCCATAAACTCCATCTTGATAGAGATCGTTGTCTTGTTGAAAGCGTCTGACAGCAGCTTCGGTCGCCGACCCATACACGCCATCAATGGGACCAGGGCTATACCCTCGTTGCTGTAACCGCATCTGGAGTTCAGTCACTTCAGGTCCCCTATCGCCAGGAGAAAGCAGCGTATAGGCAAAACTGACACTGCTCAGCACGGTCAAGTTGAGCACCACCGACAAGATGCCAGTCACCGTTTGTTGAGAAATTTTTTTCCAGTTTGGACGGTTCCAATCCCAACCTTGCCACTTCCAATCAGTAAACCAGCCAACGTGATGAGGAGAGACTGCGGGATGATTCTCTAGCTGCAACGGTGTGGGCGACTGGTTGGTGGGTTGGTTTGAAACGTAACCTGTCTCAGTGGAAGCTTTCATCGGCTGGGTCAACTCCGGATAGACATCCAAAATATTAATTTTTTAAAACCCAATTATAAAACACTGCTTCCTACAATCGCTACTGCTGAGCGATCGTGAGCCATCATCTACAGCAAAGCGTCAACCTGCTGCTTTGCTTTGATAAAGCGCGATGAAGAGTACAGATATTTCAGGTAATCCTGCGGCACACTAGTAGAAACCAAACTCTAAGCATCTTCCATAACTATGCAAACGTTGGAAAAGACGCATCCTAAGCTCCAAGTCCTGAAAAATCGTCTCACAGAAATTAATGATATCGATTCTGCAACTTCTCTGCTTTATTGGGATCAAGCTACCTATATGCCCGCTGGGGGAGCTGCCGCGCGGGGACGACAACTCGCAACCCTGCGACAAATTGCTCATGAAAAGTTTACGAGTTTAGAAATTGGGCAACTTCTGGATGATTTGGCAACCTATGCGGCTGATTTACCCTACGATTCTGATGAAGCCAGTCTATTGCGGGTCACTCGTCGTCGGTACGATCGCGCTATCAAAGTTCCATCATCTTTTATGGCGAAGCTTTCGCAACATCGGGCAGAATCTTACGAAGCTTGGGCAAAAGCTCGTCCAGAGAATAATTTTGCGATCGTTCAGCCCTTTTTGGAAAAAACCCTCGAGTTCAGTCGGGAACGGGCAAATTTCTTTCCTGGCTACGAGCACATCGCCGATCCACTCATTGAAGCATCTGACTACGGAATGAGCACGGCTTCAATTCGGGTGCTCTTCCACCAACTACGCGATCGTCTGGTTCCCATTGTGCAGAAAATTACAGCGCAACCGATCGCCGATGATGCCTGTCTACATCAGCATTTTCCGGAAACTCAACAACTTGCTTTTAGTCTCAAAGTGATCGAGCGTCTAGGATACGACCTCAAGCGGGGACGGCAAGACAAAACCCTCCATCCCTTCATGATTAAATTTTCATTAGGGGATGTCCGTATTACAACTCGCGTCTACGAACATGATTTGAACCAAGGCTTCTTCAGCACGGTACACGAGATGGGGCATGGCTTATACGAACAAGGAATTGCTCCAGACTTTGAAGGAACACCCTTGGCAGGCGGAACCTCTTCTGGAGTGCATGAAAGTCAGTCTCGCTTGTGGGAAAATCTGGTTGGTCGTAGTCGAAACTTTTGGCAATACTTCTATCCACAGATTCAACATGCATTTCCAAATCAACTCGGACAGGTGCCGCTCGAGACATTTTATCGAGCCATCAACAAGGTCGATCGTTCCTTAATCCGCACTGATGCAGATGAGGTTACCTATAACCTACATGTCATGATTCGCTTTGATTTGGAGCTGGATCTGCTGGAAGGGCAATTAGCTGTACGAGACCTACCGGAAGCCTGGAACGATCGCTACCGAAGCGATTTGGGTATTGTACCCGCCAATGACCAAGAAGGAGTTTTGCAGGATGTGCATTGGTACAGCGGACAAGTAGGAGGTATGTTCCAGGGGTATACTTTGGGCAATATTTTAAGTGCTCAGTTCTTTGCCGCCGCGCTCCGTGCTCATCCAGAAATTCCTGAGCAAATCCGTCGCGGTGAGTTCAATACGCTACACCAATGGCTCAAGACAAATATTTATCAGCATGGATGCAAATTTACTCCTGCGGAAGTTGTTGAGAAAGCAACTGGAAGCGCACTTAGTATTGAACCGCTGATGCAATATATTCAGCAAAAATACGGCGAAATCTATGGACTCTAGGAAGCAAATTTGACCAGCTTCATCTTCAAGCCTCGCTATGAAGACACGTATCGCGAGAGATAGAAAGAATTCCATTGCTCGCGATACGCATGTTTTATAGTACTCATCTCTAATATTGAAAGTCGCTACTCATTCTGTCAAAGCTTAGTCCTCAAGGATTTTTCGGGTGCTTTTCTCGTTAGAATTCTCATAGTGATGTCAACAACTGTGAAAAACTCGCTGCATCAGAATCAGGGTTTTGTGAGTGCGGTTGGTGGGTAGTTTGCCAAAACTAGCTAGCAACGCAGTTTTTGGCATTGCCCTCTGGAATGCCTCTCGCAAATTGTGCTACGAATTAGGAATCTACTTCAGTTTTTTTAGGGGTCTAAACCCTTTTAGAAAGGATGGAGATGGGTTGGATGGGTCATCCGGGGGGCTAAATTTTGTTCTGGCAAGTTTTTGGCTAAATAAGGATCTAATATGTGATTGATCCCGCTGATCAATCACAGAATTAACATTGAGTAATATCAGACTCGTTAATCAAAGAAAGGGTTAAGATCTACCTACCGCAGCCCCAGCACAATTTTTTGCTATCTTGCCCCCGTAACAGCGAATTTTTAACGGTGCGTTAAAACAATCAG
The DNA here is from genome assembly GCA_019359045.1 of Scytolyngbya sp. HA4215-MV1. Lineage (GTDB taxonomy): Bacteria > Cyanobacteriota > Cyanobacteriia > Leptolyngbyales > Leptolyngbyaceae > Scytolyngbya. The sequence continues at coordinate 398,333 of JAHHIA010000003.1, read as the reverse complement.
TTAAAGTAATTGCTAACATTCCGTAGACTTTAGCTCATGCTCGACACGGGTCAACAGCCACTTACCGGTAACGCGCTTTTATGGTTTAAGCAGGGGCTTGCCTTTGCTGCCGCGGAAAATTATGAAAAAGCGGTTGTCAGCTTCAATAGTGTCATTCAGGAACGAGCGGATTTCTATGAAGCTTGGTACGAACGAGGTTTAGCTCTGGAAATGTTAGGGCTGTATCCAGAAGCAATTGCCAGTTATGACAAAGCCTTAAATCTACACCCTAAAAGCGAAGTGGGGAGTTCAATTTGGCAAGCACGAGGGGATGCTTGGCAATATGGACTGGGGCAATATGAGGAGGCAATTCGTTGTTATGACCAGGTTTTGAAGCTTGACCCAGAATCTAATGCGGCATGGCAAAATCGGGGCAATGCCTTTTTATATGGGTTAAAGCATTATGAAGATGCGATCGCAAGTTACAACCGTGCCATTTGCATCAACCCAGACGATCATTTATCCTGGCGTAATCGGGGCAATGCCTTGGTGGACCTCAAGCGCTACGAGGAAGCGATCGCAAGTTATGAGCGTGCCTTGGCAATTAAACCGGACGATCAAATTGCCTGGCAAGCCCGGATGTTGGTGATGGGGCAAGCGGGTTTGGACGAAAAGCAACCCACAACTAATCCTTCTTTTTATGGGCGCGGTTACACAGACTCCACCTTCATTAGTGGAGATCGGGATACTCAAATTGGCGATCACCAGGAGGAAGTTGCTGAATCCCGTCCTTACCAACCACGCCTAGTCGTCGAAGATGATTTTGGTAAACGGGATATTTGGTTAGAAAACGATTTGTATTCGATCGGGCGAGATCCGCGGAATGATATCTGCCTGCACTCACAGTTTGCTTCTCGTCAACACGCGACGCTGATTCAGGTTCCAACTGAAGATGAGAGCTATTTGTATCGCATTGTCGATGGCAGCTTGCAAGGGAAACGCAGCACGAATGGACTCATTATCAACGGGCAAAAGTGTCATACATGGGACTTAAATCCGGGGGATATTGTGGTGTTCGGACCTCATGTCAGGGCAATTTTTTACTAAGTTCGGCGGCGTTCTCCTGCGTTCAAAGCAAATATATTTTAACAGCAGCGAGATGCTTGGGCGCCTGGAAGCAAGTTGAAATCAAGCCCCCACATTTTTGTAATATCCGGTATCTTTACCAGAACTTCAAATTTTTGACCGATCGCTTTACGCTATCACGAATCATTCTGTGAGATGTTTGATAAGGGATTTTTCTGATCCTTCTTTCAGGCAGCCGTTCAGTCGAGCCAATCAAAGTTTATCGATATATCCAGAGCGCTCAAACCAATCTGGATGCCTCGTCTTTTCAAGTCATTGCATCGAGCTTAGTTAATCCCTGAAAGGAATTTGTGCAGATCATCACCTCTGCGCAAATATTTGCGGTGCATCTTTAACGATGTTTTTTGACAAATTCTAAATGAACTCTGAAATTTATTCATTTAGACCTATTGCATAATTTGGGCTATTTGTTACAAAAAAACAATAAGCCTTCAACATAGCTGCAAAGTGCATTTGAAGAGTTGATCGATTTTGAGACTTGGGGTAGAAGCTTACTTTTTCAACCTCGACTATAAAGGACTCTGATTATCCCATCGTGCAGTATGAATGGGATGCTATCAGATAAGGGCTATCTTCTCAGATCTAGATTTCGTTTGACTTAACAAAGGGATGTTCCACTCAGCTACTTTTTGCCTTGAACTAATCGATCTTTTAGGCAGTCGTCGTTGAGTTTTTGCCAATAATCGTACAGGAGAGTTGCCATGTCTAATCTGATTCAGGCTGTTCTCAATAGTGACGAGAGAACAAACCTCCGTCAGTTCTCCAGTCAATTGCGCGCTACAGACAAACGCTATTTTTTGAGAAACGAAATCCTAACTGAATTTGTAGATTACTGCAAGAATTACGAAAAATCTGAGCAGTTTTACCATACGTCCCGTCTAGGCAAATTGATCTATTACGTGCAAGAAATTATTCTAGAGAATGAGAGTCTTTGCATGATCATTCGCCCCAAAATTGCCTATCAAGAAGCCTACCGAATCCTAGAAGATTTAACCGTTGAACCTATCCAAATTGAAGAACTTTTGGATTTACGCGATCGTTTTGTCAATCGGCACAATCCTCAGGAAGGCGATGTCTTTGAGATTGACTTTCAACCGTTTTATGACTATTCACCCAGCATTCGAGATCCTAAAAATATTGGCAAAGGTGTAGAATTTCTTAACCGTTATCTCTCCAGCCAACTCTTTCAAGGCGATCCCCGTCAGGGACAAGAAGCACTTTTTAGATTCCTGCGGTTACATCGGTATAACGGCTATCAGCTGTTAATTAATGAGCGCATTCAATCTCATCAACAGTTGTCTGATGCCCTGAAGCAGGCTCTGGCAATAGTGGGCGGGTTTTCTGCTGAACAACCCTATGAATCATTTCGGTTTGAACTGCAAAATTTGGGATTTGAGCCAGGTTGGGGAAATACTGCACAACGGGTTCAAGAAACGCTTGAAATCCTCGATCAGCTGATTGATTCCCCGGATCATCAAGCATTAGAGACTTTTATTTCTCGCATTCCAATGATTTTTCGGGTGACACTGGTGTCGCCCCATGGTTGGTTCGGACAGGAAGGGGTGTTAGGACGACCGGATACGGGCGGTCAAGTTGTTTATATTCTTGATCAAGTCAAAAGTCTCGAACAACAACTTCAAGAAGATATCGCCTTAGCTGGGTTAGATGTGTTAGGTGTACATCCGAAAGTAATCGTCTTAACACGGCTGATCCCCAATAGCGATGGGACTCTTTGTAATGAACGTCTCGAAAAAATTCATGGGACAGCAGATGCCTGGATTTTGCGGGTGCCTTTTCGAGACTTTAACCCCAAACTCACGCAAGGTTGGATCTCGCGCTTTGAAATCTGGCCTTACCTGGAAACTTATGCGATCGATGCAGAACTCGAGCTGCGTGCAGAATTTGGTGGTAAACCGGATTTGATTGTTGGCAACTATTCGGATGGCAACTTAGTTGCTTTTTTGTTAGCGCGACGTCTCAAGGTGACTCAGTGCAACATTGCCCATGCATTGGAAAAATCCAAATACCTATTCAGTAATCTTTATTGGCAAGACCTGGAGGATAAGTACCATTTTTCGCTCCAGTTTACAGCTGATTTGATCGCCATGAATGCCGCAAACTTCATCATCAGCAGTACCTATCAGGAGATTGTCGGCACTCCCGAAAGCGTCGGACAGTATGAATCCTATAAAAGCTTCACCATGCCGGAGCTTTATCACGTTGTCAGTGGCATTGAGTTATTCAGTCCCAAGTTCAACGTTGTGCCGCCAGGGGTCAACGAGGACGTTTACTTTCCCTACACTCGTGAGAAAGATCGCTTACTCAGCGATCGCGATCGCTTAGAAGAACTGCTGTTTACCTTAGATGATTCCGGCCAGGTGTATGGCACCCTGGACGATCCCAGTAAGCGCCCCCTCTTTTCCATGGCGCGGCTAGATCGCATCAAAAACCTCACAGGATTGGCAGAAGCCTTTGGTAAAAGTTCAGCACTACAAGAACGCTGTAACTTGATTTTGGTGGCGGGCAAACTACGCACCGAAGATTCCACCGACCACGAAGAAATTAGCGAAATCCAAAAGCTCTACCAGATTATTGAACAATATCACTTGCACGGTAAGATTCGCTGGCTAGGGGTCCGTCTACCCAAAAGTGACTCTGGAGAGATTTATCGGGTAATTGCTGATCGTCAGGGCATTTTTGTGCAACCCGCTCTGTTTGAAGCGTTTGGTCTCACCATCCTGGAATCGATGATTACGGGGTTGCCTACCTTTGCGACTCGGTTTGGGGGGCCTCTAGAAATTATTCAGGATCGAGTCAACGGATTTTATATTAATCCCACCCTGCAAGAAGAAATGGCAGAGATTATTTTGCAATTTGTCAGAACCTGTGAGCATAGTCCCAATTATTGGCATGAAATTTCTCAACGGGGTGTAGAACGGGTTTACAACACCTATACCTGGAAAATCCACACCACCAAACTGCTTTCGTTATCCAAAATTTATGGCTTCTGGAATTACACGTCGCAGGAGAACCGAGAAGATATGCTGCGCTATCTGGAATCGCTATTCTATTTGCTCTATAAGCCTAGAGCACAGGCTTTGCTAGAACAGCACAAGCAACGCTAGCACAAGTGACCCTCAACTTTGCCTATCAACGCCCTATATTGAAATGGGGATTCGCTAGGCAATTTTTGTGGATAGTTATCACATTCATGCGGCACAAATGCCACTGGTAGCAGCGCTGAAAACAGCTGCTGAAAGAAGAGGTGCGCCTTTTCATACACCGGGACATCGACAAGGCAAAGGAATTGCGAGGGCATTGGGCGATTGGTGGGGGCAAGCCGTGTTTCAAGCTGACTTGCCCGAGCTGCCAGAGTTAGATAATCTATTCGCACCGCAGGGGGCGATCGCCGCCGCACAAGCGCTGGCAGCACAAACCTTTGGAGCGGAGCAGACCGATTTTTTGGTCAACGGTTCAACCAGTGGCGTGATTGCCGCCATTTTGGCGACATGCAATCCGGGCGAAAAAATCATTCTGCCCCGCACCGTACACCAGTCAGCCATTTCAGGGCTGATTCTATCGGGTGCAATTCCAATCTTTTTAGCCCCTGAATATGACGCAGTGAGGGACATTGCACATAGTATTACTCCCACTGCGGTCGCAGCAGCACTCACTCAACACCCAGACGCCAAAGCTGTACTGCTGGTATCACCGACTTATTACGGGGTTTGCGGCGATGTCGCAGCGATCGCTGATCTAGCGCACCAACACAATATTCCGCTCCTCGTTGATGAAGCGCATGGTGCCCATTTTGCCTTCCATACCCATTTACCCACTCCAGCCCTGCTAGCGGGTGCTGATCTCGCAGTGCAATCAATTCATAAGACGCTGGCAGCGATGACCCAAGCAGCGATGATCCATCGACGTGGTAACCGTGTACAAGACGATCGTCTTCGCAAGGCACTGGCACTGGTGCAATCTACCAGTCCCAGCTATCTCCTGCTGGCTTCGTTAGATGCCGCGCGACAACAAATGGCAACCCAAGGAGCGAGTTTGATGCAACGAGCGCTTGATCTGGCGGAGTCTGCGCGATCGCGCCTGCGCCAGATTTATGGACTTGCAGTTTTAGAAACAGACTCCGCAAACACACCTGGATTTGTGGCACTCGATCGCACTCGCCTCACAGTCACCGTATCCGGTTTAGGGCTAGATGGCTTTACCGCGGATGAACTCTTGCACAAAACTTGGGGAATTACCGCAGAATTGCCCTCTCTCCAACATCTGACGTTTATCATCACCCCAGGCAATACGGAAGAAGATATTGAACGGTTGGTTGAGGCATTTCAGCAACTCGCTCAAGCATCTCATTCTCATGTTCTTAAAGCAGGTAAACCCAACACTATCTCCAAAGAAATTCGCAGCGCTGCACTCACGAGCCAGAATGCAAATTTTTCCACACCGACCGAGCGCCCACTAACCCTTCGCGATGCTTTTTTTTCACCGAGTGAAACGATCCCGATCGCCCAGACCCTGGGGCGCATGAGTGCCGAGTTGGTTTGCCCTTATCCTCCCGGCATCCCCGTTCTAATGCCGGGAGAAGTGATCTCGCCCGCAGCCATTGCTTATTTACAACAAATTTGTATCGCCGGTGGCATGATTAGCGGCTGTGCAGACCCTACCTTAGAAACATTGCGCGTCATTCTCGCATGACCGCCTCCTACCCACCGTCTAGACATGTTGTTGGTATTTTTGAAAGCTTTGCTGGGCAAAGCTTTCAAAAATACCAACAACACCTTTGAAACACTACCCTACCCACCTGAACCGTTAAGAGGCAACTAATTTTTTACATTCCATCTCATCGCCCCGTTCTAGCCCGTAATACACAATCATCACATTGGGCGCAAAGACGATCTCATCCTCATTTTTTAGCTTGTGAGATGTTAATTTACGACCATTGATTAGAATGCCATTAGTGCTAGGCTGGCCTCTAAGATCACCATCTACAATTCGGTAGTAGGAAGCTCCATTCGCTTCCTGAAATCTGACCAACGTAGCATGGTGTCGAGAGACAAAAGGAGATACTAAGCGAATATCGCACTTAGAATCCCGCCCAATGATGTACAGCTCTTTGTCCAGAAGGAACTCTCGGTTGCCTTTGGTATCCGAAATCAGTAGTAGGGGAACGGGTTTTGGCTCGGCAGGCATTGTTCCAAAAAAATACGCAGACGGTGAATGGGCAATCGATCCGAAAAAATTCTGCAATTTCCAAGATTAGACTTAATTCAATTGTATTGGCGATTTTCCATCTCTTCTTTTCCCCATGCCATCTTCTCTCTGGCCTTATATTACTCCTGGCATCCCTGATGATTTATTTGAGCGCTTACCCGGAATTCCGCTTAGCCAACGAGAAATTCGGTTACTGCTAATTTCCCATTTACGACTCCAGCCAGATTCAGTACTTTGGGATATTGGTGCAGGAACCGGCACCATTCCTGTTGAAGTGGGGCTGTTATGTCCCCAAGGGCGAATTATTGCGATCGAACGGGACGAAGAAGTTGCCAGTTTAATTCGACGAAACTGCGATCGCTTTCAGGTTCACAACGTCGAGGTGGTCGAGGGTAGCGCGCCTGACTGTCTCAAGGATATCCCCGATACCCCACACTGTGTTTGCATTGAAGGGGCACGCTCTGTCAAAGCAATTTTGAAAGAAGTTTGGCGATACCTGCAACCCAAAGGTCGGTTGGTTGCAACAGCCAATAATTTAGAAAGCCTATACTTTATTTCAGAAAGTTTTTCGGAATTACAAGTTCGTAACATTGAAGTGGTGCAATCGGGAATTAACCGTCTGGAAAAACGTGGAACCAGCCAGATTTTTGTTGCCGCCGATCCAATTTTTGTTTTGAGTGGCGAGAAATTGGATTAACCCAGATCTTAGGGCTGTTGTGGTGTCCCTGAATCGGTTAAAGTGTTGCAAAGCGATTCTTAACCTTCTTAATCTTCAAATAACCTGATAAATGGCAGGTGAAGGCTCACCTGTTTTCATCGGTAAGGGGTTCGGTGCGCGCCCTCACTCAGTGCACCGAATTTGTCAGAATTGCTGAATTTGTCAGAATTAAATCAAGATAGGGTGGATGGCTCACCAACGGATGTAGTTCAGATCGCCCCAATTTCAGATCGCGATTTTGCCTGTAGCAGGAGTCCAATGGATAGTTCGACCAAGTCACCTCAAAAAGAAGTCATGACGATGCCTTGGTCGCGGATTATCAGTGGCATTGTGGCGATCGTGATTGCCCTGGTAATGGTTTGTTTAGGCGGTTGGTATTTTACCTTGGGCTTCGGCATTCTGGTGTACCTGGGGCAATTGGAGTATTTTCAACTGGCTCGTGCTAAGGGAATTCAGCCAGCCGCAAAGACAACCTTGGTGGTAAGTCAGGCTTTGTTAGTGATTTCTCATCTCTCCCCCACGCTGGCAGATGCAATTTTTCCAGTTGCTGGGACGTTTATTTGCTTCTATCTCCTGTTCCAACCCAAATTTGCCACGATCGCTGATATTTCCGCCTCTATCATGGGGTTGTTTTATGGAGGTTACCTCCCCAGCTATTGGATTCGGTTGCGATCATTGGGAAGCCGCGAATCCAGTAATTTTCCTCTTGATGGATATTTGCCCCACTCCTGGGCAGATCTGCATCATTTACCCCAGGGGTTAATTTTGACTTTGCTGGCATTTGGCTGCATCTGGGCAGCCGATATTGGTGCTTATACAATCGGTAAGCTATTTGGGCGCACTCGGCTTTCGGACATTAGCCCCAAGAAAACTGTGGAAGGGTCCGTATTTGGTGTTTCTGCCAGTGTTGCCGTTGCCGCTTTTGGTGGCTGGAGCTTCCACTGGGAATGGTGGTTTTTGACCGGGAGTGCCCTGGGTTTATTGATTGGGATTGCCAGTCTATTGGGTGATCTAACTGAGTCGATGATGAAGCGGGATGCTGGAGTAAAAGACTCTGGACAATTGATTCCAGGGCATGGTGGCATTCTCGATCGCGCCGATAGTTACGTCTTTACTGCACCTTTGGTCTACTACTTTGTGACATTATTTTTGCCCCTTTTGCCTTGAAGTGGAGCAGAGCAGGCATAGGGGATCAACTTTTGGCATGGTCGGCTGCTGTTTAGTGTGATGCGTAGATTTTGAGTTTCAGACAATGGTTCAGGACTAGAGTGTGCTACTCATGAGAGACTGCCTCATCAGTCAGGCTCAATGATCAGGTCGAGCAGAGTGTCCCCCCTACTTACAAGGCGGACAATCTGCCCACATTTTATGCTCTATCAATGTTTGATTTCTTCTGCCTCTTAACCCTTAAGGCAGGGTTTGCCAAGCCTGAGCAACAATTTCACTCAACCAATAACGTTGCTGCCGATCGAGTAGGCTATCATCCGCCATGACTTCAGCCGTCAGGTCATCCAATGATTGCCCCTTAGCCCGTGCGACTTGGACGACTCCAGCGATCGCCGCTGCGACCAGATCTTCGGAGACATTTTTTTGCCGAAGATCAACAACTTCTTGGGGGCTGACTGGAATAGGATAATTCATGGTTAACGATCGCAAAAGATGCTTTTTATCTGATTATGAGAATGTTGTAAAGTTTTTTGAGAAAAATCGTATAGGCAGTTTAACGTACTTTTGCTTAGGTTGACCTTCCCTTTTTCAGTAAATTTACCGGAGTTGATAGTCTCCTGATGAAAGAAGTTCTTTATCTCGAAATTCCGACACCCGATCCGGCGAAGGTCATTCGCTGGTTGCAGCAAGAATGGCAACCAGAAGTGGGTGACAAAGTCCTGACTTTGACCGGGATTCGGATGCAATTTCCTACAGTCGCAATGGCTTTGCAGGCTGATAAATCTTCTACATCTTCCCATCAGGCAATTTCTGAAAAATTGGAATCCGATGAGTTGGCGATTTTTGCCTGGACAGTACAGCGTACGACCTACCTAAAAGCGTTTCGATGGGCAGCACAACCCTTATCCCAGGAGCAGCGACTACTCAACCATTTGGTGAGGGATATTCGCGATCGCTTTCCGCCCAGCTATCCTTCGCCCCCGCAAGTCGATTTCACTCAGCAACCTATTTTTGAGGCATTAGCAGAACAATATCCTTTAACTGTTCAATATTTCCAGAAGTTTCCCAATGGGGAATATGACCTGACTCGTGCCTATTGGTGGGAGCAACGCTGGCGAGAAGGCGTGTGTCAGCCTCAACAGCCCAAGCAAGTAATTTTTCCTGCTCACCAGTCTCCCTCATCGGCTACCGAATCGATTACCTATGACCTGATCTATATAGGGGGGGCATTAGGCATTATTCATGCAGCGGTGATGGCACGGTTAGGTTATCGAGTCCTGTTGCTGGAGCGCCTCCCCTTCGGACGGATGAATCGAGAGTGGAATATTTCGCGATCGGAGTTTCAAAGCCTGATTCAGTTGGGTCTCTTCACCTCCGCAGAATTTGAGGGATTAATTGCCAGAGAATATGTGGATGGGTTTAACAAGTTCTTTGATGCCAACAATCCTGTCAATGCCAAGGCTCCGATTTTGCACACGCCAACGGTGCTCAATATCGCGATCGATTCTGAAAAGTTGCTAAAACGCTGTGGCGAAAAATTGCGAGAGGCAGGAGGGGAGATCTGGGATGAGACGGAGTTTATTCGCGCCGATGTAGGGCGATCGCAGGTAACCATCCAGGCAAAGCACCTGCCCACCCAGACAACCCGGCAAGTCAGCGGACGCTTGTTGGTGGATGCTATGGGCACAGCTTCCCCGATCTCCTGGCAGCTCAATGGTGGGCGCGCGTTTGATAGCGTTTGTCCTACGGTGGGGGCTGTGGTTTCTGGCTTCGACCCATCTGTGTGGGATGCTCAATATGGAGATGTGCTCAACAGCCATGGCGACATTTCGCGAGGTCGCCAGTTGATCTGGGAACTCTTTCCTGGAGAAGGGAATGACCTCACCTTCTATCTATTTCACTATCATCAGGTGCATCCCGACAACCCTGGTTCTCTGCTGGAGATGTATGAGGATTTTTTCACCATTCTGCCAGAGTATCGTCGTTGTGAACTGGATCAATTGACTTGGAAGAAGCCCACGTTTGGATATATTCCTGGTCATTTCAGTGTGGGGAGTCGAGATCGTCAAGTCGCCTTCGATCGACTGATTGCGATCGGGGATGCGGCATCCCTGCAATCCCCGCTCATCTTCACAGGTTTTGGTTCGCTAGTTCGCAACTTGCCCCGTCTTACCGATCTGCTAGACACCGCATTGAAGCACGATTTGCTCAAGGTGCAACATCTCAATCAAATTCGAGCCTATCAGAGCAATGTCTCTGTCACCTGGCTCTTTTCTAAAGGAATGATGGTGCCTACTCATCAACATCTGCCACCAGAGCGGGTCAATACCATGCTCAATACCTTCTTTGGTGTATTGGCAGCAGAGTCGCCGACCGTTTCCGAAGCCTTCATTAAAGACCGGGCAGATTGGCTCTCTTTTAACCGCATGGCATTGCGAGCCGCCTGGCAAAATCCAGCTCTGCTGCTCTGGATCTGGCAAATGGCAGGACCCAAAGACTTACTGCGCTGGCTGGGGAGCTATGTCGATTTCACCTGGCAGGCATTGCTGAATTTGCTCTTGGGCGGATGGTTTCCAGGTTGGGTACGCCAGTTACAACCCTGGCTGGAAGCTCATTTCGCGGCTTTTTGGCTGTGGCTGCTGGCACAAAGCTATGCGCTAACCTACGGTACAGGGCATCCCCAACAGGCATCTCCTAAAAAGCCAACGAAAAACTCAGATTTCTCATCCGTTAACCTCGATTTAGACGGGTCACTGAGCACTCAAAAAGCAGATCCCACACCGGATATATAATTGGTTATGTTCTAGACATGTTGTTGATATTTTTGAAAGCTTTGCTTCGCAAAGCTTTCAAAAATATCAACAACACCTTTGAAACACGACCACATAATTTGACAGAAAATTGAAAAATTTAGCAACAGAGGGTGCAATTTATCCACTTCCAGGAATATCGCTGGCATTTCTACTTAAAAGCTTTGGCTTTCCGGAAGTAAAAAATTGTGGACATGGCGATCATAGTCATAGTTAACCTGTGGAGGCATTAATGCTCGTTAGCAAACGAACAGGGTTGCTGAATTCGTTAGACAGGTAACACCGACAGTTTTTTGAGAACCAGCGACAGAAGTAACAACGGTAAGTCAAGTGTCACAGCAACAACGGTTCAATTTTTGCTTGAACTTCCTCAATCACACTGTGGGATAAAGATTCAACCATCTGAACCCCATGGGCTTTCCAGTCTAAACACTTGATCCGATTCACCAGAATCACTCTCTGGGTCTTCAATTTTGATGGTAAGAGCACCTCAAAGGGATACCTTTTGTTGTTTCGTAATTGGCATGAACAAAGCCAGGGAAATTCTCTCGTTGTAACCACGAGGTGAGATTACAAAAGCAGATCGATGTCCCCGTTGCTCATATCCTTTGGTTGGATGAAAGTCTAAATAAACGATATCGCCCCGCTCTGGAATATAACAGCCAAACTATTTCTCCACTTTGCAACGATCGCCACCATCGCCTGCACCTTCCTCAAGAAGAATATACGATCGTATCTGCAACACAATAGGAGTCCATATCACAAATCAGCGTCAGACTGAGTTCTCGTCTGAAACTTCTGAGTGCAGACCACTATCAGCGAATAGGAGTGTTAGTTTGAAAGCGGTGTTGTGAAGAGAATCGAATCGCCATGAAAGACTCAGCCTTTATCATTTTCATCATTTTTGGCTGTGTTTGGGTGCTAATGGGCATTGCCGCTGTGATTGCTCTGCTCAAAGCTGACAACCAAGAAATTCGCATTGGCAAACAAGGGTTAATCATTACGATGTCGATCGTCTTGCCATTGATCCTGGCGCTGGCTTATCAGGCAGTCAAGTCAGGGGCACTCAGCCGCTTTACCTGAAGGACTCCGCTTCCTGGCTACGATGCATCGCGTCACACACACTTCAGTCTGAGGCAGCAACTGGCGGATCTGCGCTAAAAGCCCAAATTTTGAATCAAACGCTGCAAGCCAAATAATCCTTTCCAGAAAAGCTTCAGGGTCTTTTTATAAAGTTTATAATCCACCCGGGTGCTTAAAGATTGAGGGAACCTCAAATTGGGGTGCTAGTTCTCCGGAATTCCCTGCTATAGCATGGATTCAGCTAACGAGAGGGTTCAGTCAGTGTTTGCTCCTCCCCGTAGGAATTTGCTATGCTTCTGCCCATGCCCCTAGACTTAAAAACCTCAGAAGAAAAGTCTACAGAAATTTCTATCGTGGCTCCTTGCTACAACGAAGAGCCAAATATTGACTATTTATTCGAACGCTTAGAAAGCGTCCTCGATCGCCTCAATCTAAGCTATGAGATTATTTGCGTCAACGATGGCAGTCGGGACAACACCCTGGAGTGCCTGATTCGTCATCACGTTCGTAACCCGGCGATTAAAGTTGTCAACCTGTCACGCAACTTTGGCAAAGAAGTGGCACTGACCGCAGGCATCAACTACTCGAGAGGCGCGGCAGTGATCCCAATCGACTCCGACTTACAAGATCCGCCCGAACTGATCGAAGAACTGGTCGTCAAGTGGAAAGAAGGCTACGATGTGGTGTCGGCAAGGCGACGCTCCCGTAACGAAGAAGGCTGGCTCAAAAAAACCACCGCTAAATCCTTCTATCGCATTATTGGGCGGATGAGCCGGGTGCCGATTCCTCAAGACACTGGCGACTTCCGGCTCCTCGATCGGCGTGTCGTCGAAGCGTTGGAAAAACTCCCCGAACGCAACCGCTTCATGAAAGGGCTGTTTGCCTGGGTGGGGTTCAAACAAACCTACATCCTCTACGATCGCCCGCAACGCTACAAGGGCACCACCAAATGGAACTACTGGAAACTTTGGAACTTTGCTCTGGATGGTATTACCTCTTTTAGCCTCGCTCCCCTCAAAATTTGGACCTACATCGGACTCTTCATCTCTTGCGTGGCACTGCTGTATGCCCTCTTTATCTTCATGCGAACCTTGATTTTTGGTATTGATTTCCCCGGTTATGCGTCCTTAATGGTCGCAATTCTCTTTTTGGGTGGCATCCAACTCATTACCCTGGGCGTAATTGGCGAATATCTGGGGCGAGTTTATGAAGAAGTGAAAGGACGACCGCTATATTTAGTGCGAGACAGCTACGGCTTTACAGACAATCGCACGGATAAAACTTAAATTTATGCTGAGTTTTAAGAAAGGCCTAGTCTTACTCATCCTGATCTGCATCCTGGCAACAGCAATCGGGATGTATCTCATTGGCGGCGTTTCACCAGTACAGATTCAAGCCTGGCTCAAACATGCAGGCGTCTGGGCACCAATTATCTATATCGTTTTCTACATCTTGGCGACGGTGTTGGTGTTGCCCTCCACCCCCCTCAACCTGACAGGCGGTGCCATCTTTGGTCCTTGGATGGGTACGGTGTGGACGAGCATTGCAGCGGTGTTAGCGGCGATCGTCACCTTCACCTTTACTCGCACCGTCGGACGGGATTGGGTGATGCAAAAGCTAGCAGGACGCTGGCAAGCAATCGACGCCGAGCTGCGGCAGGGTGGACTTTTCTATATGTTTGCCATCCGATTGCAACCTGTGATTCCCTATGGCATCGTCAACCTGGCAGCGGGGTTAACCTCCGTCAGCTTCAAAGACTACGTTTTGGGCACGGCACTGGGCACCATTCCTGGCGTATTGCCCTTTGTCATGTTGGGCGACTCTGGACTGAAAGCCATTCGCACTGGCGATGTGTTGCCGTTGCTGGGCGCTTTGGGACTGGTTGGGATCCTGATTGGGGGCGGCACTTGGTACTATCGTCGTCGTCAAGATCCCCGAAAAGACTTGCAAAAAGCAGAGCAGCAGGATCTCGATCGCGAATCGTAGACTGATGACTCTATTTTCTCCAGACGTCTGGTGCTAAGGACAGTCGTTGAACCTAACGCGGAGAACGGGAAACGCGGAGATGCCGAGAGCCAGCAAAATTAGCGAAAATGCCTGTATCCCACTGTCTTCATGTCTCCATGGCAATCAAATCCTCTAACGCTTAGATAATCGATTCTCTCTTCTCTACATCCCCTCTCCCTATGCTTGCAATTCTCCCCCTGATTGCTCTGATTCTGTTGGCGCTGATCATTCAACAGAAAGGTGACAGTTGGCGCGGTGCGTTTCTGACGGCAGCGATCGCCTGGGGCACCCTCCTCACTGCCATCACCGAACTGTTAAGTGCAGTTCACTGGCTCTCTTTTAGCGGAGTACTGGTCAGTTGGAGCGCGGTTTGTATTCTTGCCGGACTGTTCTACACTCGCTTACGTCGTCGGGACAATCGGACAGAACCGCTAACCTCTCAGTTCGAGATCAGTGACATTCTAAAGCTACAAGCCTTCCCACTGGTCTGGTTAGCAGGCTTGGGATTCATCCTCCTCATGCTAGGAACGATCGCGATCGTGGCACCCCCCAACACTTGGGACTCCATGACCTACCACATGAGTCGGGCAATGCACTGGATGCAAAATCATAGTGTTGCCCACTATCCCACCTATAACCTGCCCCAACTCTTTCATCCCCCCTTTGCCGAGTTCGCCATCATGCATCTGCAAATTTTGAGCGGGGGCGATCGCTTTGCCAACCTGGTGCAATGGTTCAGTATGGTGGGCAGCGTGTTGGGCGTATCCCTCATCGCCCAACAGTTGGGTGCCAATACACGAGGACAAATTTTAGCAGCGGTATTGGTTGCGACCCTTCCCATGGGCATGTTGCAAAGCACCAGCACCCAAAACGACTATGCAGTCTGCTTTTGGATTGTCTGTTTGGCGCATTGTGTCCTGCAATCTGTACAGACCAAGCTGGATCTCACCCAATCTGCAAAAGTGGGTGCTAGTGTCGGGTTGGCAATCTTAACCAAATCATCGGGCTATATCCACGCATTCCCATTTCTGGTCTGGCTATTTTTGGCAAAAGTACAACAATCACGCTGGAAGTTCTGGAAGTTCTGGAAACCCTTGCTAGTCATTGTTGTGCTAATGCTGGCACTCAATCTGAATCATTACTTACGCAATCTGGATCTCTTTGGAACACCGCTTGGCACGCCCAGCAACTTCACCAGAGAATACAAAATGGAGATCTACGGTCTTCCTGCCTTAATTTCTAATATTGTGAGAAACCTATCTTTGCATGTTGATATCGTGCGCTATTTCAACTTGCAAGGAGTCATTACACCGCTCACAGGCATAATTGAGAAAATGATTCGTCTCCTACATTCCCTGTTGGGATTGGATATGAATGATTCACGCACCACATTTCCAGACCAAAGCTATCGAGTTCCGGGCATTTCATTTGATGAAAATGTTGCTGGAAACCCGCTCCATCTACTGTTAATTGCAGGGGCGATCGTCCTCTTTTTGATGCAAAAACACTTGCGAACTCAAAAATTACTGCTGGCTTATGGGTTAACAGTGATCGGGGCTTTTCTGTTGTTCTGTATTATGCTCAAAGTCCAGCCTTATCAAAGTCGGCATCATCTGGCGCTGTTTGTGCTGTTCTCTGCTTTTATCGGCGTGGTCTTTTCCCAGGCGTTGAATTATCGGATTGTCAATATTTTGGCAGTAGTCATTCTAGTGAGTTCTTTGCCTTGGGCATTCAAGAACACGATTCGTCCCGTCTTGGGTGCCCAAAATGTCTTTAACACCAGTCGAATTGAACAATATTTCAAACAACGTCCTCAATTAATTCAGCCCTATACGGAAGGGGTCGATTTTATTCGATCGAAATCTTGTACCAACGTGGGCTTATCTTTGGGAACGGGAATCACGGTTGGCAATGATTATTGGGAATATCCTTTGTGGCATTTGTTTGGCAATACCAATGCTCAAGCCGATCGGTTAGAACATATCAATATGAAGAATATTTCGATCCGCAAATCAGAGACCCCGCCCCACGATCAGTTTGATCCTTGCGCTATTTTTGTGGTGAGAACAAAAGAGGAGCCCCTAGACAGCAAAACCATGACATTCCGCCACAAAACCTTCACCCAAGCCTGGTCAAACCCACCGGTCAGCATTTTCGTGGTGCAATAAATCGGCGCAATAGATCAAGGTCAATCGGAGCACGGCAGAGGGGTTTAGCCTGACTTACCCGTCAGCAAAGTTTGCTGAGCCATTTGAGTCATTTCCACGATCGCGCCTGCCCCTAACGGCTCTCCCTCCTCCATCGATAACCACAGCAAGTACTCAAGATTCCCTGCGGGACCCAGCAAAGGTGACCAGGTCAAGCCCCGGTATTGCCAACCGAGCACCTGAGCAGACTGGAGCACCTGGGCGATCGCCCCTGCTTGGTCGTGGGCATCACGAACCACGCCTTTTTTGCCAACCTTCTCCCGTCCCACCTCAAACTGGGGCTTTACTAGTAACACCAGTTCACGCAGGGGACACAGCAATTGCCACAGAGCAGGCAGTACCTTGGTGAGAGAAATAAACGAAACATCGACTACCCCCAGATCCGCTTCAGGGGAGGGGGTGGGGTATAGATCTTCTGGTTTCAAATGACGCAAATTGGTGCGTTCTCGCAAGACAACGCGCGGGTCATTGCGGAGTTGCCAATCGACCTGCCCATAGCCCACATCCACGCCATAGACTTGCTTTGCCCCGGCTTGCAACAGGCAATCGGTGAATCCCCCAGTAGAAATTCCACCATCCAGACAAATGCGTCCAGATATTGGAATCGAGAATACTTGAAGCGCTTTTGCCAATTTTTCACCCCCTCTGGAGACAAAGGGCGATCGGGCTTTGACCTCGACCTGAGCCGTTACATCAATCTCGGTGCCAGGTTTATCAACCAGTTGCTGATTCACCCGCACTTCGCCAGCCCGAATGAGCCGCTGCGCCTGTTGCCGGGAATCGCAGAGATTGAGATCTACTAGAAGCGTGTCGAGTCGCTGTTTCAAAGTTCAATACTCTGTGAGCACATCATCACGGGATTCTTCATACTCATCCAATTCGATAGGTGCCAGCGCAGCACTGCAACATCGGGACAATTGAGCGTCCTCCAAACGTGCAGAACAACTGTGGGAAAGCATATGCAATTTTCTGAGCCTCAGTCACTGCATTAATAGGTAGGTAGTTCTAATTAATTGGAAGCAAGGGGTCTGGGGGCTGCGCCCCCAGGCAGGAGCTTTACCCTCTCCACCCCCCAAAACATCTTCAATTGAATTTAGCCCAGCTACTTAGCATCCATCAACTTGCTCCGAAGTTTAGAATGGCGAGTTTTGGGTATGGGTTTCTGGTTAATTTTACCGTCAATATATTTACTGGCAGGTTGTGTTTCTGGCTGCTTCAGAAATTCTGCCAAGGTCAAGAATGCGGGTTGCGAGATCGTCATGACTTGTCCCCCTGAACAGCCAGAACTTTGGTCAAAAATGCCCATTTATCGCTGGTTTCTTCAATGATTTTAGCAGTGGGTTTGCCTGCCCCATGTCCAGCTTTCGTCTCAATGCGAATCAACACGGGGTTGCTTCCGGCGTGGGCAGCCTGCAACGCTGCGGCGAATTTGAAGCTGTGGGCAGGCACCACCCGATCGTCATGATCCGCCGTAGTAATTAAAGTAGAGGGATAAACCGTGCCGGGTTTCAGATTGTGTAGCGGCGAATAGGCATAGAGCGCTTTGAACTGCTCCGGATCATCGGGGGAGCCGTATTCCGATACCCATGCCCAGCCGATCGTGAACTTGTGGAACCGCAACATATCCAACACCCCCACTGCTGGCAGCGCTGCCCCAAACAGATCGGGACGCTGGGTCATACAAGCACCCACCAGTAACCCACCATTGCTCCCTCCCCCGATCGCCAGCTTTTCGGAGCGCGTGTATTGATGCTCAATCAACCATTCTGCCGCCGCAATAAAATCATCAAACACATTCTGCTTCTTCAGCTTCATGCCTGCCTGATGCCACTCTTCGCCATATTCACCGCCTCCACGTAGGTTGGGTACGGCATACACTCCACCCATTTCCAACCAGACCAGCAAACTGACCGAGAAACTGGGCGTCAGCGAAACGTTGAAACCGCCATAGCCATACAGGTAAGTGGGATTGCTACCATCCAGCTTCAATCCCTTTTTGTAAGTGATGAACATCGGTACCCGTGTGCCATCTTTACTGTGATAAAACACCTGCTGACTTTCATAATCTGCTGGGTTGAAATCGACCTGAGGCTGTCGAAACAGCGTACTTTTACCCGTCACCATGTCGTAGCGATAAATCGTGGGCGGCGTAGTAAAGCTGGTGTAGCTATAGAAGGTTTCGGTGTCTTCGCGCTTGCCCCCAAATCCTCCAGCCGAACCTAATCCCGGCAATTCGACCTGACGGATAAAAGTGCCATCTAAGTTAAAGATGCGAATCTCGGTATGAGCATCTTTCAAATAGGAGGCGACAAACTGATGGTTGAGCACACCAACGCCTTGCAAGGTTTCGGTAGTCTGGGGAATGACTTCTTGCCAATGTGCCCGATTGGGTTGGCGAGTATCGATCGCAATCACCCGTTTACGCGACGCATCACGATCGGTACTGAACCAGAAAATCGGTCCTTGATTGTCAATAAAACTATAATCCGCTTCAAATTCGTCAATTAGCTCAACCACCGCTGCTGCAGGGTTGGTCAGGTCTTTGTAGAACACCAGATTGCGTGGATCGGTGCCCAACCAAACCGAAATTAACAGATAGCGTCCATCTTCAGTGACATCACCCGAGAACCCCCATTCTTTTTGATCAGGACGTTCATAGACCAGAATATCTTCGCTTTGAGCGGTGCCCAAGCGATGGTAGTACAGCTTTTGGAAATAGTTGGTATCTTCGAGCTTGGTCTTTTCGTTGGGTTCGTTGTAGCGGGAATAAAAAAAGCCCTGATTGTCGTGGCTCCAACTGGCGCTGGAGAACTTGATCCACTGCAAATGATCGGACAAATCCTGACAGGTCTCAACATCGCGCACTTTCCATTCTTGCCAATCAGACCCGGACGCCGATAAGCCGTAAGCCATTCGCTTGCCATCTTCGCTGATTGCCAGGTCGGTCAGCGCTACGGTGCCATCCTCAGACAACTTGTTGGGGTCGAGCAAAACTTGTGGCTCATCCGCCAGAGATCGCAACGTATACAACACACTCTGGTTCTGCAAGCCATCATTCTTGAAATAGAAATAACGATCGCCCTGCTTAAAAGGAATGCTGTATTTTTCATAATCCCAAAGCTTTGTCAATCGCTGCTGAATTATTTGTCGTTGTGGAATTTTTGTCAAATACTCAAATGTGACCTGGTTTTGCGCAGTCACCCAAGCTTGAGTCTGCTCAGAATCGGGATTTTCTAGCCAGCGATAAGGATCAGCAATTTTTGTCCCGTAGTAGTCATCCACTTGTTCGACTTTGGGACTGGAAGGATAAACGATCGCAGGATTGGGCGCAGTCATGATTTCAGTTGGCAGAGGGTACTGACCAATGTAGATCCAAATGGTCAGAACGTGGAAGAAGAGGAAGACGATCTCAGGTTTCACGCAGGCACAAGAAAAGAATGGGTGAGCGAGTCAGTTATCGGCAGGAAAGCGCATCTGGCATTCTGCTTTTATCATCAACACAGGAGATCCAAAGCCAAAGCAGCAGGCATCGTGCCCAACACCCTAAAAAAATACGATCAGTTTTCCGTAATCTCATCGTCCTGAAATGTATTCAGGAAAGCATTGTGCAAAATCGATGGAGCGGAGTAGCCGCTTTACCGAGCAACTAGATTCCTATCAACAGAAAGATCACTTTTTTGCCCTTAAAAAAGATCTCTTTTTACCAGAAATCTAGTGGACAAGCAAATACTACATGTGTAGTATGTAAACAGCGAGTTTTTATCACAAGCCTTCCATGATACGCACTTACTCCGAGAACTTACATTGCAGGACACCGCGCCACTTCCAAAAAATGGTGTCAGGGACCGCTGTGCAGTTCTCAGGTGAGGAACGCTATCCACAGAGTTTTGGCGAAGTGAGTTTTGGCAAAGCCCCCTTGGGCGGCAATGGTTTGGGTGCCATTCGGGTATGGCTGAATGCGGATCGATCGACCCAGAGCGGGAAGTGTAGGTATTTACTTGCACTCACATAAGGCAAAAAGTCAGCCTCAACTGCTTGCCCCCGCTTCTGGATATCAGACAGCGGGGGCTATTTTTTGCGGAGTGATTCAATCATGAAACCTCGACAACACACTGAAGTAACGGTTCTCCAGAACTCCGTCGTGGTGTTCTCCAAAAACTACTTGCCCCTGGCGCGAATTAACCTCAAGCGGGCGATCGTCCTCTTGGTCACTGGACAAGCAGAGTCTTTGGAGTTGACCAGTACCCAGTATTGGCAGGTACGTTCTCCTAGCCTGGTGCTCCAGGTGCCAGAGCATATTCGGCTCACCGCAGGCAACCCCGAACGCCATTGGAAAGTGCCTCCGGTGAACCGTCGCGAACTCTTTCGACGCGACAACCACACCTGTCAGTACTGTGGCAGCACCAAGAAATTGACGATCGACCATGTGATTCCGCGCTCCAAAGGGGGAGGACATACCTGGGACAACGTGGTAGCAGCCTGTGAGACCTGCAATTCCCGCAAGGGCGATCGCATTCTCCACGAAACCAACCTGATCCTCAAAACGAAACCGAAAGCCCCCATTCATCCTGCTGTTGCCTTTGCCGATCAATTTTGGAAAGCACAGCAGATAGAAAGTTGAGCCGCGAGTCGTGAGTTTTGCATGTAGGGCTTAATAACCTCAAATCGCAGGTTGAATACCTCCTCTTGGCGAACTCACCATTCTCAACGATCCCCTCACCCCTGTTTCAACCTTTCAACTCAAACCGCTTTGTCTAAGGAGGCACGCAGGATGTTGAAGCTGACCTACACCGAAGTTGGATTGCACCTGGAGCGGGTTGCCGTTCCGCTGGAAACACTGATTGCTCAGCGGGTCGTTTTGGCACTGCGTGCCGGACAACCCATGTACATCGAACCAGGGAAAGCGTCTTTCTTGCTGCCTGCGGATGCCGCTGGGTTGTTCCAGTTGGAAATGGCACTGCGCCTGGACCAAAGCCAGGTGATCACTATCATCCCTGTGGATGATGAGTTTGTCGAAGTCAGCCTGCACGGTAGCTGGATTGCTGACAGCGTTGAAGCTCATGAAGGGATGTTCATCACAGCTTTCAGCGATCGGGCAGAGTTCTTTGTTTACAAGCTGTGGCAGGTAACCCAGGCACAAGTGTCTTCTCTTGCTTAAGTTTAAGTGAATCAGGCAGACAGCCATTCAAAATGCTGTCTGCCCTTATTTTTATTCACTCGCTCTGTCATCAATGATTCCAGCTTCAGTGAAGTTTTGGTGGTGTTTCAAAAATGCCAACAACATGTCTAGAACATAACCGAAATTATCTGAATGGAACACTAATCCCTTTTTCCTTCAGATTGCAGTTTCAGTTGTTCAGTCACCCGGCGCAAAACACCATTAATAAAGCGATGTCCATCATCACCGCTATATCGCTTTGCCAATTCGATCGCTTCATTAATGGCGACCTTATCCGGGAGCAGCATAAAATTTATCTCTGCCACCGCCAAACGTAAAATATCTTGGTCAATCCGAGCCAAGCGAGAAAGTTGCCAGTCAACCAGCGCCTGAGAAAGCACTGCGTCAATTTCAGCACGATGCAAACTCACCGTTGTGAGTAAATCTAGCGCATAGGCATGAACCTCTTCCTGATTAGCAAGCTGGATAAATTCAGGTAAATCGACTGCAATCCCCAATCGGTTAATGGCTGATTGCATCAACGAGATCGCATCCTGAACCATGATTCGAGCACTTTTGAGATCACTAGACCGAGTCTCACTGATCAAAAGTTGAGCATCACTCCGTTGCAGTTCAGCAGTTGCACTTTCCAGCGCATCTCGAACTTCAGCAGCCAGGGTTCGAACAGCCGCCAAAATCACATCTTGTAGCTGCTGAGCTTCTAGACGAGTTGCCTTTGCAGGCAACTGGCTAATACTCAGGAGTGCCAGTTCACGAGCAATGCGTCGCGCTTGCATGAAAATTATGACTCTTCTTTTAAAGGGACAGCTTGCAGCCCAAACTCTGCCATTGATTCTAAAGCTTTGCTAGAAGCAGCCGATAGAAATGCCATCGAATCTGGACAGACAATCCCGCCAGAGACAACAACCTTAAAGGCATCTTCGATCGACATGGAAAGGTCGATTACATCAGTTTCGGGTACAACAGCATACCAGCCAGTGGTCGGGTTTGGTGTCGTAGGAATAAACACACTCACCATAGCTCCCTGCAAACGAGCCTGAAACTCACTGCTAAGTGAACCTGTAACAAATCCAATCGACCAAACTCCTTGACGCGGGTACTCAACCAAAATTACCCGCCGAAACTTACTATTCGAGTCTTTCAGAATCGTTTCCAGGAGTTGCTTCAGCGTTTTATAGACCGAACCAGCTAGCGGAATAGCCTGCAACAGTTGCTCACCGAAATCTAAGAGCCAACGCCCTGCAATGTTACGAGCCATTAAGCCTATGAGCAGAATGCAGAACAGCGGAACCGCTAAACCAACCAGTAAATTCAGCAAATTGACAAGAATGGGATGCAGCCCATCAAAAGGATTGAGTTGCTTGGGAATACGTGTCAAAAAGTTAATCACCCAATTTGCAACCGTGATCGTCAACCAGATTGTTGTTGCGAGCGGTATAACCACCAACAAACCTGCAATCAGGTCGTTTTTGAGATCTTGCTTAAGGCGTTGGATAACGGACACGAGTACCCTATTCTCCCTCACTTAGTTGCAGGTAATGATGACGATCTCGACTCCAAAATTGGTAGAAACTTCAGTAAAATTTTGTTGAAGAGACTTAAACGATGAAAGCATTGGACTAGCAAAGTGCACTGACAAAAACCTTGCCTAAACACATTGCATGACTACGCCAATACCTCTCTTTCTATCTTATCCATCAAAAATTGTGAAGATTTGTTTCACAAATTCTCTCTAGATCTTACCTGGTTATCTCCTTAAATAGCACCAACAAATTTTTTCCGTCCACTATTATTTTGAGGATCGCCCCGAAATGGCAGAAAGTGTTTTGTCAAGAACTTTCTGTTGAATGAATTTCTCTGAAGCAATATTTTTTACAAACTGATCAATCTTCAATTCAAAGTTGATAGACGACTCGTTCGTATCACATTTAACAATAACACTCTGTTGAACCGATTTCATGGAGCTAAAGCGATCGCGAACAAGCGCAACAATCCAGCTATTTATCGCGAGTTGTTTTTCTTTGAGAACAGTCTTTAGAGGCAAAAATGGCTGCATCTTTCGCTGTCTAGTAAAGATGTAGCCATTGCTTAAAATCTATTAGCGACTGTTTGAACGGGATTTGGCAACCGAAATCACACCGAAAAGAAACAATTCTTGCTTATACCGATCATTGGCTGATTAACCCAACCTGATTGAAGTGGTTGCTGTCCTACTCTAATCCTTCAGATCCGTTCTAAGATTTTTACCCACAAAATCCTAGGGAAATTAGGCTCAGCATTTATGCCATGGGTAAGGTAATAGGTTGAGGGATCAAAAACCAGAGGTACCAACTTTGGTTGGGGGCGCTTCTACTCCAACGGATTTCACCGAAACATTTTCAGACACGCTGGAGGGCTGTTTCAATTCTTCAACCTTGAGCAAAATCAAGTATTCATAGAAAGCCTGCAATGTACACCAGGCAAACCCAGCATTGCCATCTAAAATCCCTCCCAAAAAAAAATACATGTAGATGAACCGAATCAAAGGTCGAAAAGGCAACCGCAGAGACAGATCTTTAAGTGCACGACGACGTTCAACTTCTGACTGTCCCCAAAGCAAGTCCCACCAGTTGACGGAACCTTTTGCGAGTTGATGCAGCGTTTCGATCGCTTCATCAGTGGAATAACGGTTATGCTTCTCAATCCAGCGGCTTAAACCCTTGCCAGAGGTGTAGTGCGGGTAGGTTTCTTTGAGAAAGCTGGTCTTACCCTCACAAACCTCCCGCTCTGTATGTCCATAGTCCGTAAAAAACACCTTATTCTGACGAAAAAGCCGCATTTGATAGCGAGGATATTGCGTGCTAAAGCGAATCCATCGCCCCATGAACATAACCCGCTCAGCCACGTAATAACCGATATATTCCTCGCTCTGTATCGCTGTTAAACATTCCTGAAACAAAGCAGGGGTCATACGCTCGTCTGCTTCCAGGATGTAAACCCAATCATGCTTGACCGGCACTTCTTGGAGCATCCAGGTGCGCTGACGACCGTGGCTTTCAAACGCATGTTGCACAACCCGTACAGGATACTGGCTGGCGATTTCAACCGTGCGATCGCTGCTGAATGAATCAACCACAACGACATCATCCGAAAGTTGGGCTGACTCAATACAGGCAGCAATCTCAACTTCCTCGTTGTAGGTGAGAATGTAAATTGAGAACATACCGAAATTGCTTAGGGATGCTATCGAGCGGGAGTTTTACGACGTTCTGTTCTCTGCACCCCCAAGTTTTTGAGACCCGTCCAACCGATCGTGACATAACCGATCGCTAACAAGAGACTGGTCAAGCTGATTCGGACACCTGTTCTAAAATACTCCACACTCGCTTTTTGCTCAGCCTGCTGTTGCTGAGTGCGTACTTCGGTCTGAATCTTGTTTTTAACTTCGACCGATCGTTTATCAATAAAATCTTGCAGCGCCTTTGGATTATTTTTTCCTTGTTGCAAGGCTTGAGCCAGAGGGGGAGCAAGTTGACCACTCGCAAGCGCCTGTTGCAGTTTCTGATCATCTTTACTCAGTTGACTAATGAGCTCGACTTCTGACTGTAGACGCTGACCTAACTGACCTTCCAACTGGGTGGCTTGTTGCTGTACCTGAGTCATCGTCAAACCATAAGCTCGGTAGGAATTATTGACGTGAATCGGTACCATCAACAAAAAAAGCAACCCCAAAAAACTGGACAAAATAAAGGCAGCCAACCCCAGATTCTGCCGAAGTTTTGACTTGGCAGCAATGCCAAACAAACTGTCTACCCAAATACCGAGCACCACCAAAACGAGTCCCACAAGGGGCACAACCCCTCGATCTACGATTTGGTTGACCAAATTTAATTGCCAGCGAACCCCATCGAGACTGCCCAACTGGCTCGGTTGATCAGAAGGAACAATGAGCGTGAAGCAATCTACCAGAAACGCCAGAGCCATCAAGACCCCAATCAGAATCAAGATTAGAGACGTAAAGGAAGACAGTTGTCGATTATCAGATGCTTTCATCAGTACTTAACAAATCGAATGAGGAATATGGAGTGGTTCGCAAAATTCTAGAGATGAACTGGCGCAATGCAGCGAGCCAGATACGTTTTCGGATCGTGGCTGAGGACATCAATAACCAGGCTCAAAAATCCATATACACCCAGAATTCTAAGCGCTCAGTAAAATTAAAAGCTGAATCATTGAATCTGTTACAACAAACGTGAACAAAATCGCAAGATGTCAGTATTCTAACTGTTAGCCCTCTTTACTCCGGGGAATCTATGAAAAAAATAGTCGAAGTCTTAATAGACAAGACCGCCCTGATTCAAAAATCATTGGACATCTTTTTAGAGAAAGCCCAAGCAGCGATCGCTGAACGGGGAGTCTTCACTGTTGCCTTGGCAGGGGGAAACACTCCTAAACCTCTGTACGAAGCTATCGTAACTCAGGGTTTGCCCTGGCAGAAAATTCATATTTTCTGGGGAGATGAGCGGTATGTGCCCCCCGATCATCCTGATAGTAATCAGGGCATGGCTCGCCATGCCTGGTTGGATCAGGTCGGTTTTCCTGAAACCAATGTGCACCCAATGCCAACCGATGAAGCGGATCCAGCTTTGGCAGCCCAAAAGTACGAAGCTCACTTACAGACATTTTTTCAAATTCCGCCGGGGCAATTTCCAGCCCTTGATTTGGTGCTGTTAGGGATTGGCGATGATGGACATACTGCATCTCTGTTTCCGTTTACAGAAGCTTTAAAAGTTCACGATCGCCTAATTACTGTAGGCAATAAAGACGGGCAGCCTCGAATTACCTTTACTGCCCCCCTGATCAATCAGGCAAAAACGGTCGTGTTTTTGGTTGCAGGTGCCAGCAAACAACTTGCCCTGGCTGAAATTTTTGCTGAGAACGGAGATGCAAATCACTGTCCTGCACGGCTAATTCAGCCACAGGAGGAATTGTGGTGGTTGCTCGATCAATCTGCAGGCAAGCAGGTACAGCCTTCTATAGTGGAGATCAGCGCTTAAGCAGGTTCAGAGAAATCAAACGATACCCTGGCGAAATATGATTTTAGAGAGAACTAGGATTTAAGAGTCTGGGGTACCAATTTTTAATTGGCTTGCTTTAAGATCAAATTTTGTCAAGTTCTGTCTTGATCCTGGTTCTGTTAAAGATTTGCTGAAAATTACGGAAGCAAAGCCTTATGGTGGTTTGCCCAAATTGCAATCATCCCAATCCCGATGGCGCAGTACAGTGTGAAGCTTGCTACACGCCCCTCCCCGCTATGATTAACTGTCCCAATTGCGGTGCGTCTGCTCAGGCAGATGCCAACTTTTGTGGGCAGTGTGGCTTTAATGTGCAAAAAGGTGAAGTTGCCAGTGCTGCTCCTCCAGAGGCAGAGATTGCGATGGCAACTTCGCCACCTCTGCAAGGCACACCCGACTTAATCCAAATTGACCCATTGATAACACCTGAACCTTTAGTTGGGGCCTCTTTCCCAGATGAAGAAAATCTGCCAGTCCCGGCATCTGCGGAATTGCCGCCACTACCGCCACCATCACCCCCTGTGATGCCATCACCAGAGATGCACCCAGTCTTGGTACCTGAAAGTAGTGGACCCAAGACCCAATTGCAGCAGCAATCTGCTCATCTTTTGCATGTGCAAACCAACACATCCTTGGAATTGCCACAGAACCTGACGGTGATTCACCTGGGTAAGCAAAATGATCGCATTCCACCCGATATTGATTTATCTGGCTTTCCCGATGCTGAAATTGTTTCGCGTATCCATGCGGATATCCGCTTAGAGGGAGATGCTTACTATATCGAAGATGTTGGAAGTTCTAATGGCACATACATTAACAACACACCGCTCCCTCTGGGAAACCGTCACCGTTTAAGATCCGGCGATCGAATTGCATTGGGTAAGGGAGATCGAGTAACCTTTCTCTTCCAAATTTCGTAAGTTTTCTGACATCCTTTGTCAGCCAATTTAAAGAGTGTCCAATCTATAATTTCAAAGTGTATTGATTTGCATTGCTTGTCATTTTTTGAATTCGACGGTTCGCAAAAAAATTCGTAGAATCGATGAAAAGTTGCTCAGGAGATTTCCAGAGAAGATTTTACCCTCTGCCATTGCCTTTAGACTTCTCTCAGGGCAAAAGCTGGCTGAGCAGAGTCTAAGCTAGCGGGTAATTTGTTTGCTAGAAATCTCCTCATCTCAACAAACTCAAAAAAGCATGAGGGTATTTTGCAGTTATTTTGATTTCCAAGAAAGATGTGCTGACTCCGGTGCCAATACAACTAGAATGTATCAAAATTAAATCCTGAAGGCATTTTAGGAGCATTGCTGGAAACGTTTTAGGCTTTTCATGTTTTTGTCTCTTCAGCCCTTTAGTCAGGCTTGATTCCGCCAGTGTGATTACGCTCACTCTTCTCCACCCACTGCAATCAACTCCCGTTCAAAGCTGGACCTTTGAGCACGAATCTGTTGTTCGGATTGGTCGCTCAACCGATAATCATGTCATTCTCTACAGCGCAGTTGTATCAAGGCATCATGTAGAGCTGCGATGCACTGCGGGGCAATGGGAAATCGTGAATTTGGGTGCGAATGGCACCTATCTAGAGGGTAAACGGATTACTCAAGTCCCTTTGTTGGATGGGGTCACGATTCGTTTGGCACGATCAGGTCCCAATATCCAAATCAGTGTTGACGAAACGAGTTCACCCGACCCCCCCCCCAAGTTATCGGGTGAGGAAACCATTTCTCAACGTCGTAAGAAAAAACTGCCGGAGTCATCCAATTCACTAGAGACTGGGCAAGCATCCGGACTGCTCCCAGTGCCTCCTCATTTGGAGTTATCCGAAGAGGTTGCGGCAGTGACCGTTGAGCAACCAAAAACTAACATCGACGTACCCGATACGTCTGCGGTGGGAGATGTTCCCTTAGAACTTGAATCGGTTGCAACGCCTTGTCTTCATCCCCGTGCCAATCCAGAGATGTTGTTTTGTATTGACTGTGGGCAACCGTTGTGGATATCTGAGTCGATCGGAGCTTATAAGATAGTTAAAATGCTGGGTCAAGGTGGTATGGGAATCACCTACCTGGCATGGCGAGCAGGGCAGTCTGTTGTTTTGAAAACCCTGAACCCAGACTGGGTCACCCATGCAAAAGCATTGGAATTGTTTGAGCGCGAAGCAAAGACACTCCAACAGTTGAATCACCCTGGAATTCCCCATTTGCTAGATTTTTTCACCATCGATAGTCAGCCTTATCTAGTGATGGAGATGGTGTATGGTCAAACACTAGGGCAATATATCGCCCAGCAAGGAGCTATTTCTCAGTCTCAGGCGATCGCTTGGGGTCTGGAAGTGTGTGAAATTTTGGATTATCTCCATACTCAGTCGCACCCCATTTTGCATCGGGACATCAAGCCAGATAATTTGATCCAACGCTCGATTCCTCGCCATTCTCATGAGATCGTAGTGGTGGATTTTGGTGCAGTCAAAGTTCTAGCCCTGGAATCAGGGACTCAGATTGGTTCTACCGGGTATACCGCTCCTGAACAGCAGGAAGGACATGCAACCCCTGCTTCAGATCTATATTCTCTGGGTGCAACGCTGGTTTATCTGTTAACCGGACAAGAACCGATTACTTTTTATGGACATCGCGAGCAAGGGTTCCGACTTTATGCTGAATATGTGCCGGGTCTCTCGCCCGAAATGGTCAATATCATCAGAACATTGACCAACCCCAAACCCGAAGAGCGTTATCCAAGTGCAGCATCTCTGGCAGAGACACTGAGCCAATTGCGGTAATCGATTTTCTGAGGCAAGGTGGGCACAAAAGTAGCGAAATCGGTATCTTAGGGGAAAGTTGTATTGGAAAAAAGTCACTGATGCATCCACACCCTCAGCCGTTTTCTTCTCAGGCTTTCTTTAGACAAATTGCCGATCGTCCCTTTACTGCTTGGTCAACGCTTGCGCTGTTGGGCTTGATAGTGGTGCTGAGCGATGCGCGCCCAGTGTCATCTCAGCAAACGGTAAACGATCGCGCCCTGCCATGGCAAAAACTTGCTCAACTGGCGCAAAATTCGGCAACTCCCTTGCCACCTGGCTCATCGCCTGCGATCGAGGAACCTGTGCCCCCCATCTTCCCAGCCAACGCTACTCCATTCCGCGTGCAACCCGTCGAAGGCAAGGTGAAAATCAAGGTTGTGAATACGGCTTCGGTAGAAGTCCAATATGGCGTCTTGGGAGAGTCTCAGTCCCAAGGATTGCTACCCAAAGCAACAGTTAATCTGGAAGTCTCGTCCCTACCAACAACCCTTACTTTTTATCCAAAAGAAAAAAGATTTATCCGAATCTATTCTCAAACATCAGCAGAGTCTAACGTTCTGGAGGTGAGGTTGATTGAAACCCAGGACATGAATGCCAACCGCCATGCCTTAGTGATCCATAAAACAGGCCTGTTTTTTACAGAATAGATGGTCAAACATGGACTTGAGATCCTGACTTGAGCGCCTGAGAAAAGACGCTGTATTGTATTCTGCGGAAAATCTCTCAAACGGGCTGAATTTTGGCATCTAAAGTTTTATCAACCGAATCCCTAGCCATTGATATTCAGCGGGACAAAATTTCTAGTTTCAAGCTGGCAAGTTGATTAATCAGAAAGGTCTCTGCTCGCTCATCGTTGAGCAGGCGAGCAGTTGAGATCGCTTGTTGATAGGCAGTTTGGGCAGAGGCATAATCCGCTGCTTGATAATAGAGTTGGGCCAGCGATCGTTGAGCCATGAGTTGCTGGCGCAGATCCTCTTGAGATTCAGCCAGGGCTAACCACTGATTGACAAAGCTCAAGGCATCTGAATACAGACCTAAGGCGGTATAGCTCGTTGCCAAGCCTGCAAGTGCCTGAAATTGATTGGGGAGATCGCGGTGGTCTTTTGCCAAACGAAGGGCAAACCGATAAGAGGTCACTGCAGCCGGATATCGCTGCATTTGGTGATAGGCATTGCCCAAATTATTGTAGGTGCTGATTTGTTTTGTTTCACCCCCAGCACGCCGAAAGAAGGTCAAAGCAGCTTCATATTGCGCGATCGCCTGGTCGTTATCGCCTCTCGCTGCAGAGACTTGTCCTAAATTACTGAGCGATAATCCCTGACCTTCCTGACTTTCGATATTTTTGGCGATGGTGAGTGCTTCTTCAAATACTGCCTGCGCTGCAGTAGGATTGCCGCGTTTCAACAGCAAGTTACCGAGGTTGTTGAGTCCATAAATCTGCCCTTGAAAACTCTGGTTATAGCGCGCGATCGCTAACTGTCGGCGGAAAGCATCCTCAGCAACGTCGTAGCGTGCCAGGGTCGCATAGGTAAAACCCAAATATTCGTAAACTTGCTCTTGGGCTGGAGAGTCCCCAATTTCTCGGTAAATATCCAGCGCTTGTAACCAGGCAGTCACCGCTTCCCGATATTGTTGCTCACGGGCTTTTTGCTCTCCCAGAAGAGTTAGTCGATCGGCAGCGTCTCTCGCTGCTTTACGATCGACGGAGAGCGAATTAAATTGTTGGTTCAGGGTAGGAGGAGTTGTTTCGGCATTGGGAGGAGACTGTGCCAACCCAACAGGCAGCCCCAGTAAAGAGGTGATTGCCATCATGCCAATACTCGGTCCGGCGTATCTCATAAATTTCACTTATTCAATTCCGGCTTCCTGAACCAGCTCACTGCGACCAAAACCGGGTGGCATCTGAGCATGATCGAGATAAATCGTGCGGATATCTTCCGGCAGCGCAGCTTCCAAAAGTTGGTATCCTTCTTGGAGTTGCGATCTCACTTCGGCAGGTGAAATCACTTCCCCTTCTGCCTGCAAATAAGCGGCAATGCGAGTTTCGCTCCAACGAAATGTTTGAGCCATCAAAATCATGAGTCGCAGAGCTGGAGGCAGTTGATCCAAGGCTCGCTCCAGATAGCACCAGAGCGGCGGCGGCGATGCTTGAAGCGAGTAATGAATCGACTCAACCGGGGGTAAATCTGCCCGATTAATGCAAATCGCAGTGACGTTGATCAGCCAGCTTTGCAGGTTCATCCCCTCAGCCACCGATTGGCGCAGATCCAACCCTCCCAATTCATGAAAAATGTGCCGCCAGGTGTTGGCAAATAGATAATCTGCCTGGACGGGCGATCGTGCCGAATGGCGAATCAGTGTGTAAATCATAGGGCTATAGCGGCAGAACATCGCGGTGAAGTACTGTCCGCTATCGGGGTGGCGCTGAAATAGGGTCAAGAGATCTTGATCGCTGTAGTGAAAGAGCGCTTTGACGATCGGATGATTGCTTTCAGGAAATTGAGGAATTTGCACGGTTATTCAACCAATGGCTCGACTTTCAACCACACCTTCAGGTCACCCAGTCTTTGATCTCACGTCAGGTCACCTGATAGGAATGCCCCCTAGTGTACACACAGACTTCATAAATGCATCCGAATTCTTTAATTTTTACCAAAAACTTCCATCCGGTTGACGTATTAAGATAAGTGCATTGAGTTGACGGATCTGGGCAATTGATCAAAGATAAGCGAGCGATAGAGATAATCTAACCTTGATAAAATCAGTGAACTCCTTAAGATAGGTGTAGAACCTCCTAGGGCGTTTCCAGCGATCAATTTCATTCCTCCTAAACTCTCATTCTTCATGCTCGGCGAACTCATGATTACAGGAATCGATCATATTCCTTCTGTCTACTCGTCACTCCCATTAGCGTCGTTTTGGTCGCTACCGCTAGATGGCTTGTTGTCCACTCAAGGCATTATGGTGATCCTGCTGGCAGCCTATGCAGGTGCCATGTGGATGTTTCTCACCAGTGCACCCAAGGTCCACACAGTCATGGTGTCGGATGTAGAACTCGCCCAACGGTTTTATGAAGGTTTGCTAGATTTGCCAGTCGCCGATGTCCCCTTGCATTACTACTATAACTATGAGCAATCAATTGGAGTCAGTGCCATAGATCCGCTCTATATGTCAGGGAACCCAGTGGGGACAGTCGTCAAAGGCATGAAGACTTCTGATGGACTCTGGTATCAGATCAAGAAGAATACCCAACTCCACATCATTTCAGGTGCCAGTACCGGCGAAAAGGCTCGCCAACGGCATGTCTGCTTTGATCGCGATTGTCTCGAGCAGATTCTCTTAAGGGTTCAGATGCGAGGGATTAAACATAAAATCCGCCGCGAGAAACCGCTTAATTTTCTAGTCAAAGATCTCGATGGTCAAGTGATTGAGATGGCAGAAGTCAACAATTAGACCTAGATAGCCCTCTGAGTCTACAAGAAGGTCGCCTACTGTCCCCGATTTTCTGCTTAGTCAGTGACTCATACCAGCATTACAGCGTTCTACTTGTCTGAGTGAAACTCTATATTCATGGGCTGTAGTTGCATATATTCATCGAGTTCAGTCCTTTCAGTCACAGAGTAAGAAGTGCTTAAGATCACGAAGCCAGAATAGGTTCAGCCAGGAATTTCACTGCGTTTTCGGATTGAGTAAATTCCAGATACCCACTAGCAAGATCAGGCGGGAGAAATTCCAGCAAGAGACAGTTTTCCAGCCAACATTCAACGACTTTGAAGGGACCTCGATCGCACAGTTGCACCCGCCATCCTTCGCGATCGCCAATTTGCTGAAGTTGCTCCAGACTGGTTGGAACCGAAATTGCGGCATGAAAGGGAGTGAGGGTGGGCACCGGAAGCACTGACTTTTGCACGAATGCGGCATTCTCTGGTGCAGGGGTCAATTCTGTGCCGATGGGGTAGACCTCAACCGCAGTGCCATATTGATCAAAGGGTACGGTAATATAGCTGCCTGGATGAGGCGGAAAGGGGAAAACTTTGCCTTGGAGGATTTCTGCCAATACCGTTGCAACACGTAGAGGATTTTGGGCGGGAATTGAAATGTGATGAATCATGAGTGAACTCCTGGGTGAAAACTTGAATTGAAAATCTAGAGCTTTGCTGCATCAGAGCAAGTCGGCTAATCAGTGCCAGGATTTACTTATCAGCCGCGATCGCAGGTCTTACGCAACCCAATCGCAACCTGATGACCTGACCTCAAATCAATTGGGCAAGAAAAAGCGAGACGCCATTTTCAACACCTGCCCAGGCAAGATAGTCGCCTGAAGTGATAGGAAAAGCGTTACCTGTTGGGAGTTGTCCGATCGCCCCTCCCTGATCCACAAAGGTGCCATTCCCGCCAGAGTTCTTCCAAATCAACCTGGAGCCAGAAAAGCCAAACAAAACATCATTCGTTGTATTGTGGGTGACTTGTCGCGTTGTGGCACCGTTGTAGAGAAAAAGTTCCTTATCATTGCCATCAAAACTAGACCAAGCAACATTAGAGCCAGCCACCCTGACTGTGACAACACCGCTGCCCTGAGCGACAGCTGAGCCAATCTTAGTAGCGGTATTGGTGACTGCGTTATAGAAATAGAGATCTCTCGTAAAGGCACCTGTTTCAACTTGCCAAACAATATTCGAGCCAGACACCGTGATTCCTAAAGCTGGAATTGCGTTATTACCGGTTGTCAGTTGCCGAACCGTAGCACCATTGAACAGAAAGATCTGGTCGAAGAAATTGTTATCCATGCCAATCCAAAAGACATTGGCACCCACAATGCGGAGCGAACTTTCGTCTTTATCGTTGTTCGTTAAGCGGCGAGTCGTGGCACCGTTATAGAAAAAGATATCGGCAGAGGGGTTATCTACAGCAGGATCTGGATCAATATCAAAAAAGCTTCGCCAGACCACATTGGAACCAGAGATACTGGCATTGGTATCATCTAGCGGGTTGGTCGCTAGGGCGATCGTTGTGGTGCCATTGTACAAATAAAGATCTTTGTTACTGTTGGCAGTACTGGGATTCATCTGTCGCTCCCAAACCACGTTAGAACCCGAAATTATGGGATTAGCATCATCAAAAGCACTATTAGATAAGATGATTGTCTGCGTGCCGTTATAGAAGTAAACATCCCGATTGTTGGTTCCTGTGACATGTTCCCAAACCACATTCAAGCCAGAAATTTTGGGATTCACATCATTCACGGTGTTGTTTGTTAGTTGCTGCGTTACGCCAGTCGTACCGTTATAGAGAAAGATTTCATAATCCTGACCATCCCAGCCCTGCCACGCCAGGTTATTGCCAGAAATCGTAAATGTGATGTCATTGGTCTGGTTGGTCGTCGGGATGCGGATAATCGTAGCGATCGGTGGGGGCGGCGCAGAGACGATCGACACCCAGTTGGGCGCTGACACATCAGGCAAGTCAACACTCGCAATGGGGGTTGTCCCATCCATCTGCCAGAGCGTATTCTTGCCAGTACTGGAATTACGCCAAAGTAGGTCAAATTTGCGATCGTCGGTAAAGTCTCCTGCTCCTTCGATATGCCAGTTGAGGTCATTAATTACCAACGGCATCTGCACCGTGGTAACGGGCGCTAGTCCATTCATCGTCCAGATATAGACCTTGCCTGCTTCAATTCCCGCTGTGTCATAATTCCGCCATACTAAGTCTGCCTTCCCATCCTGATTGAAGTCTCCCACCGTTTCAATCCGCCAGTTGGGATTATTGACAATCAAGGGCATTTGTACGGTTGCGATCGGTGTTACGCCATTCATTGTCCAGATAGAGACCTTACCCGCTTCGATTCCAGTCGTATCGTAGTTACGCCATACGAGATCCACTAACCCATCCTGGTTGAAATCTCCCACCGCATCAATGCGCCAGTTAGGGTTATTGACGACTACAGGCATCACGATCGTTGCGGTTGCAGTTTGCCCATTCATCGTCCAGATATAGACTTTGCCTGCTTCTGAACCAGTAGTGCCATAGTTGCGCCAAAGCAGGTCTTGCTGCCCGTCACCGTTAAAATCAGCCGTTGCTTCAATCCGCCAATTTAAATCAGTGACCGTGGGTAGAGGGATGGTCCCCGATGGGGTGGTGCCATTCATTTGCCAGATCACGTTTTCACCCGTGGCATAGTTGCGCCATACAATAGTTGCTTGCGCGCTAGGCGAGGCAGCACTGGCGGCACTGACGGACGGGGCAACTGTCAAACTGGCGGAGCTGGCACCTCGCAGACCCCGTGGCACGATCGGATCTGTAGCAAGGGCATCCCCTAAATTCTGATCGGTAGGAGCATGATAACGAATCGGGAAGGCTTGTTCTGGGGCAAGACGAGAGAAAAAGCGAGTATCGTTAAGCATGGAGAGTTCCTAGGGAGCAAGTAAGTAGACCAAACTAGAGCTGTGTTGAGAGGAGATAACCCACGGGGCTTCGTTGTTGGCTGCCTATCACTTAGTTTCAAGCTTGCAAACAGGAATCACCAGACCAGATAAATGCAGTTAAGCCATAACTTAAGTCAAAGTTTGTCGAGAAAACGCTTTTAAGTTATTGAATGAGCATCAACACCATCCCTAGCATTGAGGACTTAGCTAGCCAAATTGCTCGATCGCCAAGAGATGACGATCAAGTCTGGGTGCGCAATAATGAAAATAGCTTGGGATAGACAACACTTCAGGTACGGAGTACCATCTTGCAATTGTCTAAATATCCCAACCGTGAGTCGATCTACTTTAAATTGAGACCTTGCATCCCGCTTTGAACTGACGCTCCAAAGCATCGCTTCGCGTGGAGGATCACCCGATGAGTTTGACAAAAACGATTGCGATTTCCGACCTGGAATGTATCCATGCAACCCAAGGAGTGGATATTTGTTCGGTCGATGTTGATGTACCCAATGTTACCGAGTTTCGTATTCCATCCAGTCACGAAACCAACCTGGTTTACATTGCACCAGGAAGCGTTGAAGAGTTATTTGTACACCATTTCCAAACCGATCAACTGTTGGTTGTCAAAGGCAGCATTGTGCTGGTAGTACTACAAGATGGCACTTATCAATATATTTTGATGAGCGATCGCCACCCCCAAGTGGTCAAAATTCCACCGGGAATTCCGCACGGCGCAATCAACATCAATGCTGAACCCTGCGTTGCGATCAATTCCGTAATTCGTCATGGTCCACCCCACGAACGAGATTATCGTCCTTTAAAGAGGCGACTGCCTTACGATCTGACAATCGTTCAGGCGATCGTTGAAGAGTTTCAGCAATCGACGAAAGTGGACATTAAACCCACTAGGATTTAACGAATTCTGGGTTGAAACCCTCTACGTACAGAAATTTTTGGCAGGCTTAGTAAGCAGTCTGGTTGCCGAAAGCTGACTTAAGGAACGAGAACACAATAAAACCGTGAATTCTGTTGTAGGGGCTTAGCATTCGGCAGGCAACTTTTTACTCATTGCCAAGGTTTTAGCCCGTAGCTTGCTTCCCGTAGGGTATGCCAAGCCCTTACGCTTGGAAAATTGCCGATGTTATTTAATCCACGATCCTAAGCCAACTTTCGAGACACTCATCGATTACTGATTGATCAATTCAATATGTTTCTCCCGAGCTTCCGTATCCTCTGGAACACCCAAAATCGAGCGATAAAGTTCGATGTATTGTTTCGCGGATTTATCCCAGCTAAAGTTCATCCCCATGCCTCGTTGCTGTAATTCTTGCCAGTATTGTTTGTAGTGGAAACCTTCCCAGGCACGAACTAAACAGGTATACAGGTCGAGCGGTTCGTAGCGATCGAAGCAATAGCCAGTTCCCACATGATTGTTTGGATCGTGATGCAACACCGTATCCACCAATCCCCCAGTCCGCCGAACGATCGGTACACAACCATAACGAAGCGCCATCATCTGGCTAATGCCACAGGGTTCAAACCGGGAGGGCATCAAAAAGGCATCGCAGCCTGCATAAATGCGGCGTGACAACGCGTCGTTGTAAAGTAAATAAACCGACATGCGACCTGGGAAGCGAGAGGCAATTTGCCACATTTGAGTTTCATAGTAGCGATCGCCTGTTCCCAGCAAAATAAACTGAGCATCGGTATAAGACATAAAGCGCTCCAGGATCTGGATCACCAAATCCAACCCTTTCTGCTCCACCAAGCGAGTCACCATGCCAACCAAAAAGGCAGAAGAATTGACTTCTAAGCCCACTTCTTCTTGTAAAGCAATTTTATTGGCAGGTCGTTGGTCGATCGTTTCTGCGGTGAAGGTCTGAGTAATGTGCTTATCTACAGATGGATCGTAAAGCTCTGTATCAATGCCATTCAAAATCCCAGACAGCTTGCCACTAATAAACGACAACAAGCCTTCCAACGTCTCACCATAGGAGGCAGTCTGAATTTGTTGGGCATAGGTGGGGGAAACCGTATTGACACGATCGGCAAACTGAACCGCGGCTGCCATCGTGTTATGTCCCTGCATATACCAGGGGCACCAGGTCATCTTTTCCAACTTCCAACTCCAGGGCCCCTGATACGCCAGGTTATGAATCGTAAACACCGTAGCAATATCAGGCGATTGATGCATCCAAACTGGAATCATCCCTGTGTGCCAGTCATGACAATGCACAATATCAGGCTTCCAATAATTCCAGACAAACTCTGCGGCTGCATTCGAAAAGAGGGTAAAGCGCCAGTCTTCATCTTCGCCAAAATAGATCCGACGCGGCATAAACGAAGGATGCCCAAACAAGTAGAGCGGCACATCCGTTCCTGGGAGGACAGCTTCATAGACTGCAAAGTCCTGAAACATAGCGTTGCCCTTCCAAACTGGCTCTTTAGGGATCTTCATCTTGTCCGGCAGAAAGCCATAATAAGGCAGGAAAATCCGCACATCGTGCCCCATTCTCCGCAAGAATTTGGGCAGCGCTCCAACCACGTCCCCCATCCCACCGACTTTGGCAACTGGAGCAGCCTCGGCAGCAACAAACAAAATTCGCATGCTAGATTTCCTGTCTCCCCATAAATGGCTAAGGCTGTCAGCAATTGGCAACTGACCGACAGCTTAAGCGCGAATGACTGACCGCTCAGATCATACCGAGTAAAGGGACGGTCTGTCTGTCTATGCAGAGCAGGATTCCGAAAAATTAGTCAGCAAAATGCTGCGTCTTAAAGGAACCAACCGTAGCTATGAAGTCCTTTGCCTAAAAGATTAACACCCAAATAGCAAACCCAAACTACGACAAACCCTGTTGCTGCAAGAATCGCGGGACGGCGACCTTGCCATCCTTTCGTAATCCGCGCATGGAGATAAGCAGCGAACACTAGCCAAGTGATGAGTGCCCAGGTTTCTTTGGGGTCCCAACTCCAATAAGATCCCCAAGCTTCATTTGCCCAAACTGCGCCAGCAATGATGCCGATCGTCAACAAAGGGAACCCCAAACCAATAATGCGATAGCTAATATTGTCGAGCGTATCCGCCAGACTTAAGCGTTGAGGGGAGAGCAAAGTCGCAACGGAAATATCTGTTTTTTCTAACACAGCCGTAGCAACTCCATTCCCTGCGCTCGCCCGATCGGAAGATACAGAGCTATCTCCTGCGTCAACATTCTCCGGTTCACCTGACAAGCGCAGCCGATAGGGCTTGTCCCGATAACCGCCAGTCCCCACAGAGCTACCCCGGAGTTCTACCGCCTGTCCTCGGGTCACGATCAGAAAGGAGATCGCTAAAAGGGCACCCACCATCAACGTGGCATAGCTCAACATCATCACGCTGACATGCATCATCAGCCAGTTGGACTTGAGCGCAGGCACCAACGGTGCAGAAGACTGCATCTCTGACGGCAATGTCAGTGCAGCAAAAGCTGTAATTCCCATGGCAACGGGAGCAGTTACCATGCCGACTAACCGACTGCGGCTCATGTTCTCTGCGACCAAATGTATGGTGGTAATCCCCCATGCCAAGAAGAAGAGAGACTCATATAAATTACTCAGAGGGAAATAGCCCGCTTCAATCCATCGAGCAGCCAGCAGTGCAGCAGTGCATAGGTTGGCGATCGCCATTCCGGTCGTTCCCAGCACGGGGAGAATAGGCACTTTCGGAAACGCAACCCCGATCCAATACACCAGCATGGTGACAAACAAAACAGCAAATGAAATGTTGTCCAGAATATTCTGAAGGGCAATCAAATTCATGGATAGTGTTCTCCCAAGGAAGATCGACTCGGCTCGGCTCGATCAGTCTTTCAGTCTTTGTTCATCTTATCTCTACGAATAGACAATAGCCCAGATCCAAACCGCCCAAACACCACTATCAATTAGTGTTTGGACGATCGACGGCCAACCCTAAACTGAAAGCTAATGACAACCGTCCTCAGATGAAGATTCGGGTTAAAGCGATGGAGTTGGCGAAGGCTCCAAAACTGGCGGAGAAGCCGGAGCCGGACTTGCGGGAGTGGGACTAGCGTCATTGGCAGAAGGACTCGGAAGAGGCTGAGGAGTACCTCCCTTTTTGAGCAGCACAAAAATATCGTATCGGGAACTGCGTTCACTACTAATTGCCGCCGTCACGCCGATCGACCGAATCGCCTTGACCAACGGTTGACTGCCGGCGGGCAAGGGAATCAACGGAAACGCATTGGCATTAATTGCTCGATCGACATCAATAAAGAAATTCCCATTGTTGGGATTGAGTCCAGAAACCGTCGTCTTTTTGAACAATTCATTGCCTGACAGCGCAGGGTTTGGCTGAGGCAACACCTTACTGGCGATCGGCGCGCCCAAAGTGATAAAAGCAATATCGTTACCAATCCATCCACGAGTCACCGTCAGCCCGCCGGAGGGTAAGGTCCATTGCACCACTGCTTGCTCGCCAACCTTGGCAGCTTCCACTTTCAACTTATACTTACTTCCCATCACTTCGTCCAAACGACTCAGCGAACTGTCCGCCGCTTGGCGGTTGGTTGCCTGCACCATCAACATCAACCCGATCGGTAAACTCGGGGGGGCATTTTTGGGAGCCGGAATCATCGATAGAGAATATTCTCCCTGCATCCATTCCAGAAAATCCCGATCCAAATCCATGCCGATCGTGGATTGAATTGCTTTTCTCAGCTCATTCGGATCAAAGTTCCGAGCATTGGCAGCAATTCCCTGCGTATAATCCAGCCAAAGCCGTTTCAAATCGCCGCCAGATGCCATCATCAGCGTATCCTCAGGGAGCAAATCAGGCATTCGACGCGCGGTATTACTCACCTCATACTTTCTTTCACTATTGGGCTTCAACCAAGAAACACTCTTAAATTGAATCCCTTCAGATGCTAAGGTGACAGTCGCCGCCACCCCCTGACTCTGCTGCTGCGAAAAATCTTGCGTGGGCACTGGCGAAGTATTCGCCGTCGCCACGGCTGCGGCAGCCGGGACATTGACATACAACTTGGCAAACGGTTGAGCCACCTGAATTTGACCAAATGCCTGGGCATAGCCAGGCGTATTGGTGAGCGCGTTGCCATCTTTGTAAGTATCGATCGCCTGCTCAATCGCCTTCGGAGCAGTGGTCACCACCAAAAACTTGCCATCCAATACCGTCGCAGCATAGCCACCCGCCGATCCCTGCGATTCTTTGATGGCATATCCCTTATAGATGCGATCACTCAATCGATTCGTGGCAGAGGCCTGAGTCTTTTCCAAAAGCTGCTTCGCCTTTAGCGGATCTTGAATCGGTAAAACCACCATCACCGACTGCGAATTGACTGAAGCGGGCAAATTTTGTTCGGTTGGAGCCGCCGACTTGGCAGCAGGCGCCAGAAAAGCCAACGAAACCTCTTTGCCAACCCAGGGCTGAATATCTTGCTGATAGTTGAACCCATTGGCAGTCAGAAAGCGATCGCGCAACTGCGCCAAATTCTTATCCAACATCACCTGAGTTTCAGGCGTACCAAACTCGCGCAGCTTTTGCCACTGCTCCGGTTCCGTAGACAGCGCCACCGTCATCAGCGCTCCCTGCGGAATCACATTCGCACCAACTGGCAGGCTACTCGCACCAAAATTTCCCTGAGTCAAATACCAGTAAGCAGCAGCACCACCCCCGATCAACAGACTCACCGTGCCGAGGGTAATGAGAAGCGGAAATTTCTTTTTGCGATAGCTGACAACAGGCTTATTCTTGGTCTCACTCGGCTTATTTTTTTTCTCGCTCATGGGAGAGGGATTTCACTTCACTGCATAGGATAGGCAACGCCCTTGCCACTCTAGCAAAGTATGCAGGATTCGCGGTTAGTGATCAGGTTAAAGATCACTCCGTCCCTGGTTTTGCATCACCCCATGCGAGTCAGCTACCTGCTGCCTACGGCTGACAAGGTGCGATACACCGTATCCCTTTGCTGATAAGGTCTTCCCAAATCCGAGATCGCCGCTTGCAACGTTTCCACTTCCATACAGGTTCCTCCTTGTGCCCCTGCCATGCTGGTAATGTGTTCTTCCATCAACGTCCCGCCAATGTCATTGCAGCCCCAGGTCAACGCGTCGATCGCCCCAGCCAGCCCCAACTTCACCCAACTCGGCTGATGATTAGGAATCCACCGTCCCAGAAAAATGCGCGCCACCGCCATCAGTAACAAGGCATCCGATAGCACTGGTTGGTCCCGTCCTACCCGTCGCCGCAGCGGTTTGGGTGCCTCTTGTCCCACAAAAGGCAACAAAATGAATTCAGTGATCCCTTCATACCCTTTGTGAAGCGACGCTTGTTGCAATCGCCGCAATAAATCAAGATGTTGGATTTGCTGTTCTGGCGTTTCAATATGCCCAGAGAGCATCGTACTGGTGGTTCGTAACCCTTGTTGATGCGCAGTACTGACAATTTCTAGCCAGGTCGCTGTGTTGATTTTTTCAGGGCACAAAATCCGACGGACTCGATCGTCCAACACTTCCGCCGCTGTACCCGGCAACGACCCCACCCCTGCATCCCGCAACGCTGCAATCACTTCGGCATAGGTCAACCCATCTTCCCGCGCAATAAACTGCACTTCTTGTGGAGAAAAAGCGTGCAGGTGCAATTGCGGAAAAGCAGATTTGATCGTTCGAATCAGACCTTGGTAGTAAGCCAACGAAGACCCTTGCAACTTTGCTTTCAGGTTTAAGCCCCCTTGCATACAAATTTCTGTAGCACCCCGCCGCACCCCATCAGCAACTTTTTCTAAAATTTGCGATCGATCGAGCCAGAATGCACCTGCCTCCCCCTCATCCCGACGAAAGGCACAAAAATTACAGTGCTGCTCACAAATATTGGTAAAGTTCAAATTGCGGTTGATTACATAGGTCACGGTTTCTCCCGCTTGCAACTGTCGCAAGCGATCAGCAGTTGCTCGAATCTGAGCGATCGCCTGCTGATCGCGTTGCTGGAGCAACACAACCCCTTCCGCTGGAGAAAGATCTTTTCCGATCAAGGCACGATCAAGAATGGCATCTATCATGACAGTCATCACAAAATATTTTGTTGAACACTTTTAAAACAATTGATCCGGACACTTCTCTTAATTTTTACAGGGAATCCTGAAAGCAGAAGAATCAATGTGTTGTGTGAATAAGGGCGAGCTATGACCCACAATGAGGACGCTCCCAACCATTCACAACCAAGGATAATGACAACAATGCCTGGGAAAAAATCGTTATTAATTCCTGCGATCGCGGCAACCGTGGTCATCGCAGGGGGCGCAGCAACCTACCTGTACCTTAAAGGCAGCGGCAGTAGTGGAGAAGCGTTTAGTCCGATGGCAAGTGCAAAGATTGTACCGGACGATGCCATCATGACAAGTTTTATTTCGACCGATGATGCAACCTGGTCCAAACTTCAGAAATTTGGCACGCCTGAAGCACAAAAATACTTTGGAGCAAGCCTCAAAGAGTTTCAACAAAAACTTTTGACCGAATCGCAAGTTGATTTTGAAAAAGACGTGAAACCCTGGGTTGGCAGTGTCATGATTGCCGCCCTCCCATCCGGAGCAGCCAAACCCGTTCAACAAACCACGCCCGATAAACCCGTTCCCCCCAATCTGCTACTGGTGGTCGGCATTAAAGACAAAGTCAGTGCCTTAAAATTTGCTAATAAAATGAAATCGCAGGCTGGGGTGAAGAGTACAGAGAGCGATTATAAAGGCGTTAAGATTGCTGAATTCACAGGCAAAGGTAGCCCCACCTACTCTGCGGTCATCCAAGACTATCTGGTGCTAGCGCCTCAGAGACAATGGGTCGAACAGGCGATCGAAACCTCTAAAGGACAACCTTCTTTTGCCAGCAAAGCAGGCGCATCCAGCCTATTCGCAGCCGATGCGATCGATCTCAAAAATCCCCTCGCTCGCATCTACCTACCCGACTACGCCAGTGCCATTCAACAACTTGCTGCCAACAATCCCAAAGGCAGCCCTATTTCTCCTCAGGGACTCAGCCAACTCAAACAGGTACAATCTGTCGTCGCTGGAATTGGGGTTGACGATCAGGGTCTCCGCTTCAAAGCCGTCGCCAATATCGATCCCAAAACCGCCAAAATTGAATACAAACCTGCCCCAGGCAAAATTGTTTCCCAATTTCCGGCTGAGACTATGGCACTTCTCAGCGGTGCGGGCATCAACCATTACTGGCAGCAAATCTCTGAGCAGTCCAAGTCCGATGAAAACACTGCTGCTACCTTTAATCAGGTTCGCCAACAATTGAAAGCTGCCGCCGATATCGATTTGGACAAGGAGCTCTTTGGATGGATGGATGGAGAATTTGCGATCGGTGCGATTTCCTCAAACCAGGGATTATTGGCTCCGATCGGCTTTGGTGGTGTGATGGTGTTTGATACCAGCGATCGCAAAACCGCAGAAGCCACCCTCACCAAAATCGACAATTTTGCCAAACGCAACTCCGTCAAAGTAGCAGAACGTGATATCCAGGGTAAAAAAGTCACTGAATGGCAAGTCCCTCAAGGGGTTTTGCTAGGACATGGCTGGCTCGATCAAGACTCAGTATTTGTCGCCATGGGGCAACCCTTAGTAGACGCCATCTCAACCAAGCCCACGCAACCCCTGGATGGCAGTCCCACCTTCAAAAATGCAACCGCCTCACTCCCCCAACCCAACATGGGCTACTTCTACATAGACATGGAAAAGGTAA
The DNA here is from genome assembly GCA_019359045.1 of Scytolyngbya sp. HA4215-MV1. Taxonomy (GTDB): domain Bacteria; phylum Cyanobacteriota; class Cyanobacteriia; order Leptolyngbyales; family Leptolyngbyaceae; genus Scytolyngbya. Next base: position 353,778 of record JAHHIA010000003.1, on the reverse strand, counting down.
TGGTACTGGTCAACCGCAATCTAGCAGCTCAACCCAATACAATTCCCCCCCAAACCGCCGCCATGTTGAATTCCATCCAAGGTATCGGTGCTTCTGCCTTTTGGCCCAACAAAACCACCAATCACCTCGAAGTCGTCCTGGCACTCAAATCTGCCAAGTAAAACAAATCCACCCAACCGCCTGCAATTTGCACTTAAGGGTTGGGTGGATTCGTCGATTTCTTCGTGCTACTTTGATCCGGAGTTCCTGATCGTTACTACAACTCAGCCACAGCCCGCTCAATTAACCGTCGGGCTAGCGTTTGGGTGCCAGTATGGCTGTAATACTTCACTGCAATGTCCATAAAAGCACCAAGATAATCTAGCTTATCTTTGGAGATCTCGACAAATTGCGTTAGATGATCCACCACCGTTTCTGGGGTCAACCCACGCGAGGCCACAAAATCCCCCATCCAACCCTTGACTGAATCAAAGCTTTGCGTAATGAAACCCAGTTGACCCGCTGCATTGCCACCCGGAATTAGATCACGAACCCCTTGGAAGGTTTGGTTATGCTCTAGCTCAGCAGGACTGGTGCCCTGAATCGTTGAGAGTCCTTTCAAAATAAAATCAGGACCTAGCGGAATTAAGCCATCAAAGCAAACTAGCGCTGCCATCCGCATTAACGATTCGCCGCTATAGTCTCCTAAAGCCGCTAAGAAGTCCCCAATGCTATCGCCTGGAATCCCGTTGATCTGGCAAAAAGCCACCAACTCAACCACCAACTTAATGCAAAGATCAATGCTTTGCGCCTTTTCGGGCTTGGGTGTCAGATTCCCTAAGAATCCTAAAAAGGAAATATCCTGTCCCACCTTATTTGCCATTGCCGCTGCACCTAGTGCACCCGAAGCACTATCCACAGTTTGATAGAGCCAAAGTGCCCGCTGGTAGCCTTGAGATTTATCGTTATAGAGGTGAACAGCTCGTTCGCCAATTTGCTGAATCAGGCTTTCATCTGTTTCCCCCGTCACCGTCTGAATGGTGTGATTGAATCCTACTAAATTCTGCCATTGACCCGGCACCACAAAATCGAGCGATCGCAGCGCCATCACTGTAATACCACCCGTTGGCAACTCATCCACCAGCTCAAAAATGGGTTTACTCATACAAATGTGCTCTCCTGGATTAGGTGGTTTACTTCAGTCTAGACAGTCCATTCAGGTCAAATTTTTGAATCCATGCTTGCCGATCGTTCTGGGTAAAAGCAGGATTACGAGAAAGCACCTTGACTTGATAGCGATTGGCAACTAACACAGCAGTTTGAGTATTACCCACCTCTACCGCCGGATAGCCTGAAATTTTTTGAGAACTGGTCTGAAACTTTTGAGAGGCACTTGGCAAACTGATCGTGTCAGAAATTGCCAACATTGCTAAATCTTTACCCTCTTTTTTGAGCTTGGCTTCTGCAAAGCCTTTTTTCTCCTGAGTAAAAACTCGTTCATAACCGTTACCTGGTTTTGGGAAAAATCGGTTAAAACTGCTGCCCTGTTCAGCATTCTTAACGATCGCTGGCTGGGCACCGCGTTGTGTACTTTCTTGCTGAGCCTGAGCGTAGGGCGAAGGAGGCTTCAGCGCACAGCTGCTGATCAGCAGTAACAACGACAAAAACAGTGGAGCTAACACTCTACGCCACTTGGGAAAAAGCATTTTATTCTCCTAGATAAATTAAGATTACTCAATTATGTGCGTGTCGTCGATCACGCCCTCATAACCGAGAAAATCTACCCATAACTGCGAGACGCACAGCCCTCAGTTTAACGGGGACAACCTGCTAACGCTTCTATCTTTAGTTATTTTCTAGAAATTTTCTAAAAAATAACTAGAAATTTTAGTTCAGCAAAAGCCCTGATCTTTGCATTGCCAAGCCGCATCACGACTAGATCGTCACACGATTCCTCGATCGCCTCTAAGAAATTGGTGCCTTCCCCATTTTTTACTTTTGCAACCTGACAGGGAATGCTATTCGTAAAGAAACCGTTCCTAGCAACGATGCAATGTTTAAAATTCTGCTGATTGAAGATGAGTGTGATCTGCGAGAAAGTCTGCTTGACCTCCTAGAAATGGAAGGATTTGAAAGTATTGGTGCAGAAAATGGACAGATCGGCATTCAACGGGCACAGGCAGAAAATCCTCACCTCATCATTTGTGACATCTTGATGCCAGACATGGATGGCTATGAAGTTTTATCAACATTAAGAAATGAACCCAAGACCGCACTCATTCCATTCATCTTTTTGACTGCACTGGGGTCTTTCGACAATCTACGCCAGGGCATGAATCTGGGAGCAGACGATTACCTGACCAAACCCTTTGCCCGAGAAGATTTACTCGCAACCATCAACACCCGACTCAATAAACAAGCCGCGATCGCACATCTGCAACAGCGAGTTGAAACGTTGCAAGCAGACAATCTTAACAAAGACGAATTCCTCAACATCGCATCGCATGAACTGCGTGCACCGATGACGAACATCTTGGTTGCCGTCAAGATGCTCAAAAACCTTCTGACCCAAGAGCGACAACAACGCTATGTCGAATTAGTCCAAGCAGAATGTTCGCGTGAAATTGGCTTGATCAACAACCTTTTAGAACTCCAACAATTAAAAACGAATTCTCGTCCCCAGCGCTTGGAGGCTCTGAGACTACAAGACTGGTTGCCCAACAGCATTGAGCCCTATCAGGTGCAAGCAAAAGAACGTCAGCAATCGCTGCAAATTAACGTTCCACCTTACCTACCAACGCTCCTGGTTGATTCAGTAGATCTTCAACGAATCGTTGGAGAATTGCTCGATAACGCTTGTAAATACACCGCCCCCAAAGGCAAAATTTTTCTTGAAATCCATCGAAGTCCACTGATGGAAAACACAGCGGAAGTTCCCCCAACAACGTTGGTAGTCAGTAATGAGGCGGACATCCCCCTTGAAGCGATCGCCTATCTATTTAACGAATTTTATCGAGTACCCGGTAGCGATTGCTGGCAGCAAGGTGGCAGCGGCTTGGGTTTAACTTTGATCAAACAATTAATTAGGCGTATGCAAGGCAAAATTCAAATTACGAGTGAAGGAGGCTGGGCTCAGGCAACGGTTCAGCTACCCTTGCAAACCGCAAACAACGGCACAGAGAAGAGAAAGAAATAAGCAAAATCGATTGTCCTCATAGCGCTCCAAACTTTTTGCCAATTCCGCCCACTTCACATTAAACAAGTTTCAGCGATCGCGCTCCTATTGGGATTGTAAAAGAGCGTTCTGAAGAAACTCTTTTGCACAAAGCCTCTTTTTTCCACCAATGATTGAGGACTCGATAGATTGCCAGCAGTTTTACAGGCTTTGCTCAACAGAAACTACCAGCAATCTTTTCGCCACCTTGAACCTGTAGGCAACTACTTCACCCGAGCACGGAAGCGAATAAACCCGTAGGAGTTCGCAGGCACACCGGGTGCAGTTGCATTGGGCAAATTCGTTGGACTAGAAACAATCTTGACCACTACTGCACCATTGGTGTTGGCAGCAGAGCAATTGGCTGAAGGGGTCGAACCTGGCACAAAGTACTCACCTCCGTCACTATCTGGGACGTTTGTTAAATTGGTAGTGACTGCACCGATCGCTAACGCAATCCCCGACTCCGGCATACTCGCAAACGAATTTGGAACAAACGTGCTGTTTGCAGGCACCAAGTCGCAAAGTTGAATATTCGTTGCTGCTGTCCCACCATCCGACAAAAAGTAAATAGTGTATTCCAGGATATCGCCTGGTTGAACCGTGCCACCATCAATCACTCCTCGTAAATAGGAACTGATTCCACTGGTTACATCAAGGGGCAGAGGCCAGTTAGCCGCGTTATCAGCCGTTGAGGTCGGATCATCCATCACAGTTGATAACGAAACTCCGTTGATTGAAGTAATACGTTTGATGAGTTGTAGATGAGGTGGCGCAAAGGGAATCGAGACGCTAGCTTGATCGTTTTCACCCGAAATCTGGTTGTTTGGGGTAGAGTTTGGATCGATTTGATCAGATGCCGACACCTCTGCGGTATTAGTGATAAGTTCGCTTGTGTTGACAATCGCCGCAATTTGCAATGCGGCATTACTGCCATCGGCGATCGTGCCTACCGTCCAAAGTCCTGTTGTGTTGTCATAGCTACCCTGACTGGGAGTTGCAGATGAAAAGGTTAAGCCTGCGGGCAACAAATCTTGCACAGCAACATTTGTTGCATCACTGGGACCCACATTGGTCACTCTCACGGTATAGGTGATTGTTGCTCCAACTGCTGGTACCGGAACATCTACCGTTTTAGTTAGCCTAAGATCAGCAATCGATGTAATAGTCGTAGTATCAGTTGCACTATTGTTGGTATTGTTGCTATCCGCTGTGCCAGTCGGAGGCGTAACCGTTGCCGTATTGGTAATGGTTCCCGTTGCAGAGGTGGCCACTGTACCACTCACAGTCAAGACAATACTCTGCCCGGTTGCCAGGTTCAAACCTGTCCAAGCTCCGGTGCTGCTGTTGTAGCTACCGATACTGGGGGTAAAGACAGGAGACTGAATCGAAGCAGGCACGGTATCTGTAACAGTGACACTATTGACCGTGCTGGAACCATTGTTAGTAACAGTAATGGTATAGGCAGTGGGACTGCCGGGTGTGATGCTAGTTTTGCCATCAGTTTTGGTGATGCTCAGATCTGCTGACGCTGTGATCGTGGTGATATCCGTTGCACTGTTGTTTGCAGGAGTAGGATCGATTGTGCCAGATGAAGGCGCAACCGTTGCCGTGTTGGTAATGGTTCCTGATGCTGAGGTTGAAACCGTACCACTTATAGTTAAGGTGATGCTTTGTCCAGCAGCTAGGTTCAAGCCTGTCCATGCTCCAGTGCCGCTGTTGTAGCTGCCGGTACTTGGGGTAAAGACGGGAGACTGAATCGAAGCAGGCACTGCATCTGTAACGGTGACACTATTGACCGTACTCAGACCATTGTTGGTGACCGTGATGGTGTAAGAAATGGGACTCCCTGGTGTGGTGCTGGTTTGTCCATCAGTTTTCGTAATACTTAAGTCGGCAGCCGGAGTCACTGCTGTCGGGTCGGTAGCAGTATTATTTGCCGGGGTTGGATCACTGGTGGTACTGGAAACCATTGCAGTATTAGTAACGCTGGGAGATGCGCTTGCCCCTACTGCGACCGTGAGCAAAATCGTCGAATTGGCTCCCGAAGCCAGCGAATTAGGATTGGTACAGGTCACTGTTTGCCCAACTGCATTACAAATCCAGCCTGTTCCACTTCCTGAGACAAAGGTGAGTCCTGCTGGGAGAGTATCAGTGACAGTAATCGGGCTAGACGCAGTAGAGGGACCCGTGTTAGCAACCGTCAACGTATAAGTAGCGTTTTGTCCCACGGTGAACGAACCACCATGGGTTTTAGTGAGCGACAAGTCAGCAGAGGGGGTCACCGTCGTACTTACCTGGGATGCAGGCAAGCTACCATTATTATTTGCTGGGTTAGCATCCGCTGTAGTCGATGTACTGGAAGCAGTATTGAGCAATGTACCACTAGCAGGTGCCTGAACCGTTACTTGATAAGTCACACTGGCACCACTGGCTAAACTGGCAATGGTAGGCCAAGTTACCACTCCGCTGGCTAATGTACCGCCATTGGTCGCACTGACAAACGTCGCTCCGGCAGGTAATGTATCCTTAAGAACAACATTTGCCGCTGCTGCTGGACCATTGTTGGTGGCTGTAATGCTATAGGTGAAGTTACTCCCCGCAGCAACAGTTGCCGGTCCTGTCTTAGTGACAACTACATCCGCATTACCGACACTGACGGTAGCAGTAGCAGGAGCATTGTCGCCGGTATTGGTCGTAGTATCAATTTGGGTGTTACCAATGTGAGCAACTACTTGATTGGTATAGCTACCCAGCGTGCCTGGCACATTTGCCTGATAAGTCAACGTGCGGCTCGTGCCAGCCGGAATCGTAAACAGTCCCAGGAAGGTTAAAGTTTGTCCGGTTATTTTAGGATCAGCTATCGTCACCCCATTAAATTTAGCAGACCCTGCGGTGTAGGTGACGTTGGCAGGGCTGGAAGGCAGAATATCGGTAATGTCATCCAACGTGACATCCACGGCTCCAGCATTGTTTAAGGTAACGGTGTAAGTGACTACGCCGCCTGTTGGTAAGATGCTGGGGCTGGCAGTTTTGCCACTGATGGTAGTTTTGTTGGCGGTGGGCTGAATGGCAGCCAGAGTACCACTACCTGTATCATTGTGTTTGATCTGGGTGCCGCTACTGATTTCGCTAATTGGGCTGACGGTAGTTGGAGCAGCAGTTGAACCCGTTGCCACAAAAGTATAAACGATCGTGTAATCTGTCGCAGGGCTATTTAAACCGGAACCATAGAGAACATCTGTAAAACTAGTGGTGTTGCCACCTGACATAGTAATTTGCGTTCCCACCAATTGATAGGAATTGGCGGGCCAATCTAGATAGGAAGCAGGCGACACCGCAAAAATCCCGGCAGCACCGATCGTTCCGGTTTGTCCCGTAATCGTCATAGTCATGATTCCACCTAACTCTGGTGGATTGGGTCCAGCCGTACTGGTAACAATTTTGTTGGCAACCGCTTTGATCGTTTCTTCTACCGTCAGGGGAAATGGGCTGCCACAAAGAGAACTACCTGCCAGATCAGGGCGAGTAGCATACAGACTAACCGTATGGGTTTGAGCGGTTGCAGTTGCTCCAGTAGCGGTGACAAAAAAGTACACCATCTTGCTGGCACCATTTGCCAGAGGTCCCACATGCATAATGCCGTCTTCATTGGGTCCCAGAGAGACGACACCTCCGGTAAAGCTTTCCAACTTGACCCACAAATCCGAATAAGCGGCACCACTGGTGTTGGTAATCCGATAGCCAACATGCATACCTCTGGGTGCCGGCGTAATCCCAGTATCAATATACAAAATAGGTGCAGACACGCGGGTAATTGTGCCCGCACTGCATGCAGCACGAACTGCTTGAGGATTGAGCAGACTCAAAGGCAACAAAAAAGTACTGGTGAACAATACAACCTCAAAACTATACCGAACCCATCGTGAAGGTTGATGCCAGCGCCCTAGTTTCATCGATTTATGTGGGCTTGTTTCCAACTGGTGCGAAGGCTTAGCACTGAGTATTTTTCTGAGGTATTGCAGTGGAGATTGCATAGTTAGAGTCCTAGGAGATTGCATGACTGGAGTCGTAATACTTCGGGTTGAAGTAAATATCCCAGATTGGGGGCGACCAATAGCCTATAAAGACAAGAAGTCAATCGTGAATTGCTTCATTGAACCAGCAGCAATTCAGCAGAAGTTGCTGCTGTGCCTGGGACAACAGGCTCAGCTTTTGGGGCTGCATCCATGTTTCGAATAACATACTGAGCAGGTACTAGGCTAGTTTCAGTTGCTCTCGGTATCGTAGTACCCAAAATTGCAGGAACAATCTCAGGAGTAGCCTGCTTATCCGCAGGCTGTACACGGCTAAAAGGTTGAGCCTGGGGTTCTTGTTGCTGAGCAGGAGACACTTTCTGCAAACCAAAGCCGTTGAACAGTTCGTTGACTTTGATGGTTAACCCAACGTAGGCACCACCCGCCGAGCGAGACCCATCAAAGTCACGATCGTTCACCCGCCCCAAGGCATACCCCGCTGAAAGTCGCAGATTTGGTGTGAGATAATATCCTGCTTCAATTACTCCACCAAACTCACTGAAGTTCGTAGCCGACTGGTTGATCCAACGCGCCTCAGCCACCAAATCCCACTGCTTACCTAAGCGATAGGTTGCACGCGCTTGAGTTAGGTAAGTGGTGCTGCTACCGACATAATCCCTTGCCAAATAGCTGGTGCTATTCCGCAAAGCAAACTTGCCATAAAATTCCCAGCGCCAATTGGGCGCATAAATTGCCTCTAGTGCCAGCAAATGTGCTTTAGATCCGGTACCACTGCCAAACAGCGTCGTGTCAGGAATCGTGTCAGGATTCTTGCGGTATTCATACCGAAGCAAGGCATTAAAGCGATCGTCCTTTGGGTTACGGTATGCCAAGCCCAATTTCAACTCCGCAGTATCTCCCAATCCAGTCAGCTTTTGGTTGGCAGCACTCGCTTGTCGATAGCGAACCAAGGCTGTGAGGGAAGGCGTAATCTTACCTGTAGCCCCTGCTGAAATCACCGTATTGTTGCCCGATGAAGACGAACGGTGCTCAAATCGCGCACTTGCCTGAAAATCAGGATTATCGGTGTATTCAATGCTGGCACTAAAGTTATCCCCACTTTGCAAACCCAGTGCCGATGCACTTTGACCGGCTGCAAACGGTTGAGCAAAGGGAGTAGCCGCCGCATTGCGCCCTAAGAAGTTACCAAACACATGCTCGTAAGACAAATCCATCCGCAAGCCCGGTGCCAATCGAATCCGCTGGTTCAACCCGATCGCCCCTTGCATCGTCATCTCATTCGCACCCCCCAATAGCAAATAGCGCCCATGAATGGTGGTATCAGACCCCAGTTTGTAATCCCCAGTCACGCCCAGGCTAGTTATTGATTGTCCCGAATACTGTCCGCGCGTAAAGAACTGCTGTGCCAGTTGCACATTGATACCAGGCATGGCTTCCCAGTTCAACCCCAACAACGTGCGATCGGAATAAACGGGATCAACATGGGCAGAAAGCGTCGTTTCATTTTGTGCTAGAAACGTCAGGTTCTTTGCCAGAGGAATTGTGAGGCGCGATCGCAATTGATCCGAAGTGCTATTCAGTGTACTGGGATTGAGTCGGTCTTCCCGTTGCCGGTGTAACCAATCGACAGCCAAATCTGCCGAACCAATCTTTTGCTGAAGTCCCAAAGAAATTGTCGTCAGCGAGTTATCTACCTGTGTACCCGGAACTGCATTCGTGCGTGGATCGAACAGATCTTGAAAGGTCGTGAGAACGCGCGGTGCAACCCCTTTGTTATCTTCGTGGTCATATTGCGCCCGTAGGCTAGTTGTTGACGAAAGCTTTGCCGTAACCTGAGCACCATAGCGGGTTTGTCCTGGCACAAAACTAATCGTCGCATTGTTGGCAAATCCTGTGTCTGCAGCCCGGTAATAGGCTCTACCATTCACCCCTTTGGCAATTTCTCCCTCTAGTTCGACCCGATAAGCAGAGCCACTGACCTCACCCAGTTCCACCGAATCATTGCTGGAATGGGCGTATTCTGCAATCAATCGCCCTTTATCGCCCAAAGAAATATAGGCATCGGCACCATACAGTTCAAAGTCACGGCTACCCAGTTTTTCTTGGAGATAAGTTGCACCCAACCAGCTTTCCCGATTGAGTTTACGAGAGAGATGATATTGCAATCGCCCAGCCAGAATATGATTATCAGAACCGGGTTGATCATATTGGTAAGTGACAACAATCCGCCGCACCAGTGTTTCACCATTTTCGCCGACATCCGTTCTCAGGATGGGTTGACGGAATAGCAGCGTGCCGCGATCGTAGTCAATCTCGTAGTCTGGTCCCCGGCTTAGCTGTTGTCGATCGATCACCGTTCCTGGGCGATTGAGTTCCTCCAATTCAACAAAAACATTTTCACTGCCTTCAATTAACAGACGACGAGAGAGGAAGTAATAGCCACTGGTGCCATCTGGTGCGATCGTATCTCGCTGAAACCCTTCTACGTTATTGGCGTACAAGCCTGTAATTTGTAGATTTCCCAGGTTGTAGTTTGCCTTAAATCCATGGAGTTGGCGAGTCGTTGCGGTGAATTCTTGCGATCGTCGGGCAAATTCTTGCGTATCGTAGTCGCCCCACATAGCATAGTCAATCCCGGCTCCCACCACAGGTGAATTGCGTTCAAACCGCAAAAACCAGTGGTCGATCGAGGGAGTCATGATTGCCGACTGGGAGCTATCGCCATACACAGGATACGTCTGGTCACAAAACTGAGTATCCCGGAACAAGCGCGTATCACCATCACAGGTTTGGTTCAACGGACGGGCGCTGTTGTAAGCTCCAGTAAATAGCCACTCACCAATCTTGCCGGTTGCAAACACCGCAGCCTTGACATCTAAGTCCGTGCCATAATCACCATCTTCAGGTAGGAAATCACGCAAACTACCGTAGAAATTGGTGCCCCGCCTTCCTAGTCGGATATCAATCACCCCTGTGGCGATCGAAGGACGCAAACTAGTTTCAAATTGCAGTTGGGCAAAGGCTTCCAGGTTTGCAGTCGTCGCCCGAACATTTACATTTTTCGCTTCCAAACCAGAACGTAAAGCCGCACTAAATTGTCCTTGCCGTGCCTGCACCTGAAAACCAGGCTGATCGGGGTCAACATCTGCTCCGTCAAAGGTTCCAGCACTGCTCACTAGAGTCACGATCGCATCTCGATTAGAACGATTGCCCTGCTCATCCAGCAATTGCCCTTGCAGCGTTGCCAGCGATCGTCCATCGGCTGGAATCCGAGCTTCAACTGCTTCCAGCGTCATTTGCTTGAATGCCCCTCGAACCTGTACTTCAACAGAAGTCATCGTTCCAGTTGCACCATTAACACTGGTTTGAGCAGTGAGGGTATTCGTACCATCCTTCAGAGCAACACCATACAGCGTTTGGGTCACAACATGGTTTGCAGTATCTGTCTCTGTCCTACCGACTAATTCCGCAGACACCAATTCCCCATTGACCCGCAACTCAACCTGACTTCCTTCGGCATATTGCAGAATTACCGTTGCCGCAGGGACATCCAACACCGCATCAACCGTTGGTGTGAGGATACGTACCTCACCAGGCACAAGGGGAACAGGAGCCGGTGCAGGAGATTGAGGTTGCAAATCTGTGGTTGGCATAGCAGGTGTCGTGGCTGCCTCACCTGAGCCAACATTTTGGGCATTCTGCTCAGTTAACTGTTTGGGCTGGCTGAACTGCGAAGCATCTTCAGCAGTTCCCCCTCGAGCCGTAGGAGGAATGCTTGACGCATCCACAATATTCGGTGCACCTACAGAATCTAAAGAAGTTAAATCCGTTGCTTCGGCAGCAACATTTGCCACTGAGGCATCTTTTGCTGTCCCCTGTGTTGCAGGGCTTGTTAAGATTGTCACGGAATTGACTGAGGACACAGTCTCGGTTGAGCTAGCCTGAGCCGTATCCACAGGCAATGGTTCCGTAGCAGGTGTCGTCGCTTGGGCAGGTGCTTTCAAGAAACCTAAAATTAGCAATTCAGCCGTGAGTGGTATCAGCCAGAGCAAATTCAGTGTATTTTTTGGGGGTTTCATGGCTTGCCTGCCTCACGGAAAGTTGGAGTGACTGCAAAGTTCATGCGAACTAGCCCACCCGGTTCTAAATGCACTAGACGAGATTGGCTATTGCGTTCGTTGAAACGAAGATTGGGAGCTAAGGTGTAACCCGGAACACTGCTTAAATCCAAAACGCCAGTGCGATAACCAGGGAGCACATTGGCGACGGAAAACAACCCATTGGCATCTGTTGTGATGCGGTTGCCGTCTTCCATAAACACCACCGCATTGGGAACACCCGGTTCACCCGGTTGTTGCTCTCCATCAAAGTTTTTGTCTACAAAAACGCGACCAATGATGGTGCCGCAGTCTGAAATGATGCCATTACGAATGCGTAACCGGTGAATAGCAGGACCATCTTTGACGGGTTGCAAATTGTCGATGCGCTGCCCCCGAACGATCGCGCTATTGCGTCCTGAGCCTCGAATCGAATCTGGGGTTAAAATTGCGGCGTAAGCGATGTTGAGAACCGCATCCTGTCTGCTGGAACTAGCAGGGAGTGTCACACCTGACAGGTTGAAAGTAACCGTCGAACCGTTTTGGGTGGCAGTAATCGGTACAGCAGTGCCAGCAAACTCAGCCCGCACCGAATTGGTTCGAAAATCGAAGCCAAGCGGCAGATTATCTGTAATGGTCAGGTTGCTAATCGCAGCACTGGCAAGATTCCGAACAGAGAGTCGATAGATGACGGTGTCGCCTGGTTCAGCCGCAGCCCGATCGCCCGTTTTGATAATTTGGACTTCCTGAGCCTGGCAAATACTGGTTCTGAGATCCAAAACCGCCAAAACAATCCCAGTTTGCGCCGCATCTTGAATGGCGAGGGTACCAGTTAAGGTCGTGCGATCGTCCGTCGAGCTGATGGGTCTGCCATCCAAAGAGGTCGCGGTATAACTGACCGAGTTGCCATTGCGTTCGCCAATGACAATTCTGACGCGCCGCTGGCTATAGATGCTGCCCGAACGAGGATTGACCACCAGAATGTAGGCACGCCCCGGATCAAGCTGACCTCGCTGTACATCTAGGAAGAAGTTATAGGTGCCGCTATCTCTGCCGGTCAAAAAGAAAGGATTACTATTTTGAATGTTGGGTTTCAATCCCAGCAAGATGCCATTTCCTGGGATGTCTGGCACCTCAGTTGGGGTCAAAGAAACGAGTTGCCCTATGCTGCTCCCAGTTGGATCAGAGGGATCAACTTCATAGATGCCAACGCTAAAGCCGCTATAGTCTGGTAGTGTTTCCCCAGCACAACCCGTAATCTGTCCAAGTGGATCAACCAGTTCGCGAGGGGTAAATTCAGCCCCCACTGGCGGAGTTGTACCTTGAATCCGAATAATTTGATTGAAGCCACAGTTTTGACTATTGCCAAATTGGGGATTACACAACGGTTCGTTAATCGCATCGTAAGTATAAGTTGCTTCGTTATGGAGTTTGATCGACGAAGCAGATGTCTGAGGCGGTGTTTGAGCCTGAACCGTTGACATTTGCAGGAGACTTCCCAGCAAGACGGTTGCGAATAGCGGTTTCAGACAATGTGAGTTCATCTGATAAAGTCGTGACAAATTCATGACTGGGCTTTCTCCTGGAAGCTGCGGCTGAGCAGGCTACAACCGATAAACAGAAAAATTAGTAAAACAAATCCCCTGAGTGTGCGATCGCAGCGATCGCACCCACCTGAGTTGATAAGAATGGTTGCAAGAGAGAAAAGAAAACCTGGGGGCAACACCATCATCTAAAGGGCATTCCCCCAGGCAACGACTTGAGGCGTTAGCGCACCTTCACCTGATACGCAACTTTCACCATTTGCGTCGGAATAATAGACTGATCAACATGCCAACGAACGTGTGTGTAAGCTTCAGCCGGAGCTGGACGGGTTTCCACCTTGCCATTAGCCAACGTTACCTGAACCGTTGGGTTTGCCACAAAGTTACGCCCTCCATCAATGCTGTAAGTAAGCTGCATGGCAACCTGGGAGTCTGCTTGAGCCGATTTCAAAACGTACTGGGTTCCTTGAGGAATGGGTTGGGTTAGCACCAAATTTTTCACAGGACGCTTGCTATCGTTCTTCCCATTCAGGCTATAGCGAACCACATCACCGGGACGCACAACCAGTTTGCTATCAGCTTCCCAGGTCACCTGCTCCTTGCCCCCATTGTTTTTCGTCACGATCTGCTTCTCACCAACTAAATCCAACTGCATGTGGGGCTTTTGCAGGTTCTCGGCGATCGTGACCCCTGCATCCCAGATGTTTGCAAATACAGGCTTCCCGGCAAAGGGAACCGTTAACAAGACGATCGCGGCACCTAAGCCGATGGCTGACATCCGTTTCATGATCTTTGACCTCATTCTTGAAAAGTTCAGAGTGTGACATCCAGTGCAAGGGAGAAGTCTAAAGCACCCATCAACACCGTGTGATGACCTCTCCCCCTGCGTTGCACCTAATTAATGCGGCGACGGAATGTGAACGTTCCGCTTGCACCAGGCTGAATGGAGATTCCAACACTGTTGACGTACTGAGTCACATCAGTTGCTTGAGTGTTGCCGGATTGATCGCCACTGGGGGAGTAAGTAATGGAACCATAGGTTGCTGTTGCAGAAGTCACTACGTTGCTCGTGTCGATGACTCCATTGGCATCTTGATCAATTGCCCAGTTGTTGGGGGCAATGGTGCCATTTTCAGTGATCACCACATTGCCAGCATTCAGCGTAATGTTGCCTGCGCCAACAGGTGCGATCGAAATATTGGTGTAAGTAATCCGGTATTCGATAAATCGCCCTGGTTGAATTAATGCGGTTGGAATGTTAGTCGTTCCAGGGGTTGCCGGATAATCCAAAACAACAGCCCCATTACTGTCGAGCACACGAGCATCCTTGATCAGTTTCAAGAAACCGGTATAGACCCGATCGATCGTGCTGTTGAGGGTGGTATCTCCTGCATCTGGTCTACCGGCTGATGTGCTTCCCGATCCATCAACAAACGCATAGAGGGGAATTGAGAATCCCTGGCTCGTATCAGTAGACAAAGGGGTGTTGTTGGGCAAATCAACCGTGACGTTGTAGTTCACCGAAGCACCCGGTGCAAGCGATGGAATCGTAATGGCAGATCCAGAGGTAAAGATAAAGTTGGTGCCATCAAAGGTATACGTTGCCGACTGGTTTCCGTAGATCAGGGTAACGGTCGTCCCGGTGGGGGGAAGCACTTCACCTGTGGTTGCCGTAAAGTTGAACGTATCTGGAACCAACAACACATTTGTCAAAGTTGCGCTTGTGCTGGGATTGTTAATCGTATTGGAGAATGTTGTTGGAGCAGGGTCAATCAAGCTATTGGGTGCAGTGTTTAGCGGAATTGGCGTGGACTTATTAGTAAAGTCATCATTGTTGTCCGTAGGGCCTACGGCAGCAGGTTGCCCATTCGGACCACTTAAAATCGCGCCAGGAGACGCAATTGTGAATACAAAGTCTTCACCCCCAGGTCCAATCCCAGTATTGTTATTGTTGTTGTCTATCCCTTGAGTAAGAGGATCAGCAACTCCATCCGTCGGGATGTTAGACCCAGGAGTGCCATTGTCATTAAAGTTGCTGGGAGATTGGTCACCTGACTCGTCGTACACCAGCGTGGTACCACCATTTTGGGTTTGACCAAAAGCTTGAGCGATATTGGCGATCGTAGTGGTTGTCGTGACACCGCTGGTGGTCACAGTAAACGAGAAACCACTGACGGTTGTACCCGCCACGATCGGAGTTGTACTGGCATCATAAACAAAACCTACACGGGTTACACCAGAAGGCGGCTGTGCCACTGTCCAAGTCGCATTATTTGCAGTGGTAGTCAGCGGATTCGTGGTGTAAACCACCGTCCAACCCACAGGAGCAACTGGTGTCCCTGTCAAGACCGTATTGGCAGGAATCGCATCTGAAACCAAAACACGGTTTGCACCAATCCCGTTGACCGTAGTCCCTACCAAGTTGGCAGGAGTCAATCCAGAACTGCCATTGGGCGCAAGAGATTCTACTCGCAGTGCCAATGCGTAGGTTAAGGTGTCATCGGAAAGAATGGCAGGTGTAGCGTTGTCTGTATATCCAGTCCGGGTTTTGAGTACCGTTGCGAATGCTTGAGGTTGAGAACCAACCAGAACTTGCTGAATTGCACTCGCTTCCCGTTCACCATTCACCGGAGCGCCCGTTGACTCAGTGTAAGTCACTCCATTGAAGATAACCGTGTTGCCCGCTGTTCCATCCAGTGTTTTGACATCATTGCCATTGGGAGCCGTACCATCTGGTTGGTTTTGGGTATTTGCACTATTATCGTTCGCACCTGTATTCCCCAAAAGCACTGAAATGGTGGAACCAGAGGATGCCAGCGCAGTTACGGTTACAGGCACCCGAACAGAGACTGATTGTCCGGGTGCGATGAGTCCAGTTGTGAAACCTGCGGCAGGAATGGTTGTTTCGTAAATCCCATCACCATTTAAGTCAGCAATCAGGGTGCCAGCAGTCCCAGGTCCTCCTACGGTTGCCACACCGGGAATAATGAACTGAGTCGGATCATTACCAACGTTAGTCAGGCGGAAATCGTAGTGGAGGATGTCACCGGGGAGAACTGGGTCAGTTGGATCGGTGTCTGTAATTGCGAGGGGAGTCATGCTAATACCTGCGACTTCTGCCACTTGCACCACCACGGTATTGGAGGTGGCATTGAGCGTGGTTGCAGGATCATTGGGATCTTGATAGGTTGCTGTAGCCGTGTTGCTGATCGTGGTTCCGGCAGCCGTTCCATTTGCCAAAACTGGCACTACTAGAGATAGCGTTCCCCCGATCGCCAGAGTCGTAGTCAGCAATTGGCGACAGCGCCAACGAGTTCGTTTTTTCATAGCTTGGAAACCTAATTGAATGACAAAAAACTAGAGACGTCAGCACAAAATTGCAGCCGGAACCGTGACGGATTAACCGCCTTAAACCAAGAAACTAAGGGTTAAAAGATTTACACCACTTATTTTGGGTTGGAAGTGGCTAGGAGTTTCTCCCAAGGCGAACCAAAGGAGGAACTTCGTTGTTCAGAATGTTTCTAACGCACATCCAGAAGTGCCTCTATAGACTCATCTAGTCGTTGTTTTAGGCAGCCCAATTTCCTGGATTCATGCCTTGAAACCTATCTGAGAACCAATGCAGACTTCAAGATGACTCAATATCAACTATTAACAGCGTACCCAAGCAGTCATTCTTAACG
This sequence comes from Scytolyngbya sp. HA4215-MV1, assembly GCA_019359045.1. Lineage (GTDB taxonomy): Bacteria > Cyanobacteriota > Cyanobacteriia > Leptolyngbyales > Leptolyngbyaceae > Scytolyngbya. Next base: position 337,224 of record JAHHIA010000003.1, on the reverse strand, counting down.
AACCAGACAAACACTGAAAGTTGCTCGAAGCGCTTTTCTCTTCCAGTATATCCGCGAATCATGAAAGTGCTTTTTAATACCTTACTTAGATAAACACACTGGGATTATTTTGGTTCCTGTAATAAATACTGTTCTACAATCTGCATTTTCAAGCTCTTTTTAGTAAGAGTAAAAATGTCCAAAAAGCCCTTTTCAAGGGCTTTTCTGTCAATTATGAATAGATCCATCTTCCAGGACGATCGCAAAAAGCAATCGACCTCATTCAGAAAGGGGATGACTATTTTTTCTAGACATCTCTTAAAAAGTGATGCTGTGTGGCATGAGATACTACCATTCACGCCTCAAATCATGGCAGCTTCAATATTTCCCTTAGTAGAAAAATACTCAAAAATAGAGAGTACCCTGCTCATATTCACTAAAATCACTGATTTAATCCATACCCGATCTATGTTTAGAACATCAGTACGTCATTGTTAAAGACTTAAATCAGCTAAATGTCAATAAATAATCAGCACTCAGGTTTAGACACAGCTATTCTGCTCCATCTCACAAGGTTTTACATTGAGCAGAATGGCGTAATAAATGATCGCACAATACGAGTGCAACCATTGCTTCAACCATAGGCACTGCTCTAGGTAGCACACAAGGATCATGACGGCCTTTGGCGGATAACGTGACTTCTTCACCCTGGCTGGTCACGGTGCGTTGTTCTTTGCGAATCGTGGCAGTGGGCTTAAAGGCAACTCGCATGATGATGTTTTCACCATTGGAAATTCCACCTTGTACCCCTCCCGATCTATTGGTTACTGTGCGGATTTCGCCGCGATCGTCGGTGTAAAACTCATCATTATGCTCACTGCCTGTCAGTAAGGTACCAGCAAAGCCTGAGCCAATCTCAAACCCCTTGGTAGCGGGTAGAGACATCACCGCTTTTGCCAAATCGGCTTCGAGTTTGTCAAACACAGGTTCACCCAAACCTCTAGGAACTCGCCGAGCAACACACTCAACCACTCCGCCGATCGAATCCCCTTGTTTCCGCATCTGCTCGATCAGTTCAATCATCCGTTCAGCACATTCTTGATCAGGGCAGCGCACAATGTTGCTTTCTACTTGCTCTAACGTAACGGTTTCCGGATCAATGACACTTTCTAGATCCTTAATGCGTTTAACGTAGGCAACAATTTCTACCCCTGCGACTTGATACAAGATTTTTTTAGCGATCGCGCCCGCAGCCACTCGACCAATCGTTTCACGTGCCGACGATCGTCCTCCCCCTTGCCAATTCCGAATTCCATATTTGGCATCGTAGGTGGCATCGGCATGGGATGGGCGATAAGTCTGCACCATCTCGTTATAGTCATGCGATCGCTGATCTTTGTTGCGAACCATAATGGCGATCGGGGTTCCTAGTGTCTTCCCTTCAAAGACCCCTGACAGGATTTCACACGCATCTGCTTCATTGCGAGGCGTCGTAATTTTGCTTTGCCCTGGACGACGGCGATTGAGTTCAACCTGAATTTCCTCAGCGGAGATTTCCAGGCGTGGAGGACAGCCATCAATAACCACCCCAACCCCACCTCCATGAGATTCGCCAAAAGTGGTGATGCGGAAGAGATGACCAAAGGTGTTGCCCATTGCACTAAGTCCTAATATCCAGAGTTTCGATCGTACCTGGAAATAGACCGTTCAGAACCGGCTGAGGTCAAACTCTCATCGGTTTTCCAGACTTCATTACCAAAGAATTCTATTCATCGTGTCAATCCTCCTTAACCTGGGAACACTATGGAAGAAAAATTGGGAACATCGCTCTGGGCATGTTGAGACTTTCGTACGCCAACTGGATAAAATTGTTGATCGTATTTCTCGGCTATGGAGTCGCTGGATGGTTATTGTCTGCCTATGATGCAAGTTGGCTTATCTGGCTGGCGGTCGAAGCCATGATTTGCCATCTCACCTGGGTAGGCGCCGGGGCGATCGCATTATCAACGGTTGGGATTGTTACCATTATGTGGTCGGCAACTCTTGCGAATGCCTGGTTTCATGGCATTCCCTGGATTGGTGCATCAGTGTGGGCGATTGCCCTCGCCTTTAGTTGGTTGCTCGGTATGGTTCTCATGCTCAATTTGGCATTAATCGCCCAAAGTTTTAACTTTGCTGGTTTCAAGAAAGCACAAATCTTTTGCTTACTGCTATTGGTTACGAACTTGGGCTTAAGAGCAGGACAGCTATTACACATCAAAACATTCTGACATCCATTCAAGTTTGACAGCAGTCCAGGCATTGCTGAATGGCACTATGATTTTGCCGAATTTTTGACAGAGCCTCAAGGCTTTAAGAAATCGTTTCATAGCCAGGTTCAGCAACCCGCAGTCCATTTTCCGTACGCTACCCGCATTTTCCATCAGTCACCCTATTGGAAAAACTTGTATGAATAGCAGAATCAATCCTCCTGACTATACCCTCCGAACTGCTGACTATTACCTCTCCCGCATTGATACTGAGACTCTAGCCACCTTCAACTCCAACCAGCTAAGCATCATGCGCGGGCTGTTGAATGAAGCCATCCCAAAATCCTCTCCTAAATTAGTCGATTTAAGATTTGTGGTTGACCTGATTATCGCGCGATTTTATGTTGTGCTATTCGTTGGCAAAGATCGGCGTAAAAAACCTCGAAAGCATGAACCAGAAGGCATTGCTCGTATTGGTAATATTATTGCTGCGGTCTTTTTTTTGTTAGGAGCCAATCTTATTATCAGTGCCTTAATTGTTCTTATGGTTTACCTGCTGAAATCAGCAGCGGGCATTAATTTGCTGCCTGGGCACTTTCCAGACTTGATCAAAAAAGTTTTCACTCATTAGATGCAGTCCGCCCCTGAGTTTCCTGATTCAATTTTTAGATAATTCCAGAAAATTAATTCGTTCTACTTAAAATTAAAGGGACAGAGAATGATTTCTCTGTCCCTTCGAATTTACCAATTACCTACATATCCAAACTATTCAGCCGCTTGGGGTAGGAGTTCTCGCTTTTGTCCTTGCAGAACCTTAACCTGACCATCTTCGCCGACATCAACCACAGCAATATCTCCGTCCTTCACACGACCAGAGAGAATCTCTTCAGCCAAAGAATCTTCTAATAGTCGCATAATCGCACGGCGTAAAGGACGTGCCCCATAGCTGGGATTGTATCCTTCCTCAACCAACCGATCCTTAAATCGCTCGGTCACTTCCAACGTGATGCCTTGCTCCTTCAGGCGGTTAAAGACTTCCTTCAGCAAGATATCGGAGATTTCCTTGACTTCGTCTTTCGAGAGTTGACGGAAGACAATAATTTCATCCAAACGGTTGAGGAATTCTGGGCGGAAGTATTGCTTCAGTTCCTCGTTGACCAAAGAACGGATGCGATTGTACTGAGATTCTGCCGCATCAGCCGCAGAGAATTCGAAGCCAAGACCACCACCACCTTTCTCAATGACCTTAGAACCGATGTTGGAAGTCATGATCAGGAGCGTATTCTTGAAATCAACCGTCCGCCCCTTGGCATCGGTCAAGCGACCGTCCTCCAAGATTTGCAGCAACATGTTGAAAACATCAGGGTGAGCCTTCTCGATTTCGTCAAATAGAACCACCGTGTAAGGACGACGACGAACCGCCTCAGTCAATTGACCACCTTCGTTATAGCCAACATAGCCAGGAGGGGAACCAATCAACTTGGAAACCGTGTGCCGCTCCATGTATTCCGACATATCTAATCGAATCATGGCTTCTTCCGAACCGAAGAAGTAGGCTGCTAACGCCTTGGTCAACTCGGTTTTCCCAACCCCAGTCGGTCCAGAGAAGATGAAGCTGGCGATCGGACGGTTAGGATTCTTGAGACCGACACGAGCGCGACGGATTGCCCGGGATACAGCTTTTACAGCTTCTTCTTGACCAATTAAACGTTGGTGCAAGGTATCTTCCATGTGCAGCAGCTTTTCCGATTCAGATTCGGTCAGCTTGTTCACCGGTACACCTGTCCAGGACGCAACGATTTGAGCGATGTCTTCCTCATCCACAATAGGAGAGTCGTCTTCGCTGCCGCTTTCACCCTTTTTGCTTTGTGCGATCGCTCGGATTTCAGCCTTAATTTCCATTTCGCGATCGCGCAATTCGCCCGCTCGATCAAAATCTTGCGAACGTACCGCGTCATCTTTTTCTTTTAGGACTTGACGTAGCTCCTTATCCAACTCTTTTGCTGCTGGGGGCAACTGAGAATTAATCAACCGAACCCGTGAGCCTGCTTCATCGATCAAATCGATCGCTTTATCGGGCAAAAAGCGGTCAGAAATATAACGATCAGAAAGCTTAGCAGCAGCTTCGAGGGCAGCATCCGAAATCTTTAACTTGTGATGTTGCTCGTAGCGATCGCGTAAACCGTGAAGAATTTCGATCGTTTCTTCGACCGAAGGCTCACCCACCATAACTGGTTGAAAGCGGCGCTCTAACGCAGCATCTCGCTCAATATGCTTGCGGTATTCATCCAAAGTTGTGGCGCCGATACATTGAAGCTCACCTCGTGCCAAAGCAGGCTTGAGGATATTTGCCGCATCGATCGCGCCTTCCGCAGCGCCCGCACCAATCAAAGTATGGACTTCATCAATGACGAGGATGACATTACCGGCGGAACGGATTTCATCCATAATTTTTTTCAAGCGTTCTTCAAACTCGCCTCGATACTTGGTTCCAGCCACAAGTAGGCCGATGTCGAGAGTGACCACTCGCTTTTCTTCCAGGATGTCAGGAATATCGTTATTCGCAATCCGTTGGGCTAAGCCTTCAGCAATTGCAGTTTTACCCACACCGGGTTCACCAATCAGCACCGGATTGTTTTTGGTACGACGACCCAGAATTTGAATAACCCGTTCAATTTCTTTTTGTCGCCCCACAACTGGGTCAAGTTTCCCTTCTGACGCCATTTGAGTCAGGTTAGAGCCAAACTCATCGAGCGTGGGAGTTTTCGTCCGTCCTTGGCTGCCCCCTGTGGAGACCTCCGCTGTTTCACCCAGCATCCGAATGACTTGAGTTCTTACCTTGGAGAGGTCAACACCCAGATTTTCCAGAACTCTGGCAGCGACCCCTTCTCCCTCGCGAATTAATCCCAAGAGCAAGTGTTCGGTACCAATATAGTTGTGCCCTAATTGGCGAGCCTCTTCCAGTGACAATTCCAAAACTCGCTTGGCGCGGGGGGTAAATGGAATCTCGACTGCAACAAACCCTGATCCCCGACCAATGATCTTTTCGACCTCAATCCGAGCGTCTTTCAGGTTGACACCCATAGATTTCAGCACTTTGGCGGCGACGCCGGTCCCTTCTCCAATCAGACCCAGGAGGATCTGCTCTGTACCCACGAAGTTATGTCCCAGGCGACGAGCCTCTTCCTGGGCAAGCATGATAACCTTGATGGCTTTTTCTGTGAAGCGTTCAAACATGGCGTATTTCTATCACCTGCTGCGTGCCGGTACTGCTGATTCTAGCATAGTAAAACTGCCCATCAGCGGTATCATACGCAGCAGGTAATTTGCGATCTCGCAGAATATAACCGGAGACTGAAATCACGAGACTAAAATTCCGATCAAAATTCGTCGCAAAAGTTATTTTATTAGCAGCGTGCTAGGGCGAACCGGGGATCAAGGTTTCTGAGAATCAAGATAGCGAAAGGTGCCAGCCAGCCTGCTCGAGTCGAGTTGCGACTTGACTCGACCAGTTTGCCAGATTTTGGTCAAATTCGGGCGTTTGTAATTTATTACGCCACAAAATTAAAGCATCTTCGCCCGTATCCTGGTAGTAACGTCGCCGTCGTCCTGCCTCCCGAAATCCAAATTTTTGGTAGAGCCGCAATGCCGATTGATTAGAAGCACGAACTTCCAGGGTGGCTCGTTCTAACCCACGATCGCTAGCTCTTTTTAAGAGGGTGTAGAGCATCGCCTGCCCCAAGCCCTGTTGTTGACAAGTCGGATGAACCGCCAAAATGGTGATATGTGCTTCTTCCACAATCGACCAGAAGCATCCCAGAGCCAGCAGGGGAGGCAGGGAAAACAAGAGCTGAGGAGTCGAAATAGACAAAGGGTGTCGTTGGCTGGATTCGACACTTCGGGGCTGGTTTCGATCTGTTTCTTCGGCAGACTGACAAAATACCCAGAGCTCACTGTTGGGACTTGCCAATTCTCTTTGGTAACCTTCTAAAGTCCAGAGTCCACCAAAGCACCGACGATCCAGGTCTAGAGCCGCCGGCAAGAGTACTTCCGTCAGCGGCTGAAGCTTCAACCAAGTGAGAGAAGCTGGAAGAGATTGCTCAGGATACACAGCTTGCAATTGTAAACTAAAGAAAGGGACGGACTGGCGGTCTTCTGCAAGGAAGACCTGATTGAAAAGATAATTCTGACTGAGAAGACAATTCTTTCTTTATCACGTGATGGGATCAATTAACGCTGTGGGAGTTCAAAATTCTGGTCGCCGGTATTTGCCAACAATGGATCAAGGTGCGGAAGGGCGCTCACCCAACCAATATCTTGTTCCCCTGACAACACGGGTCAACTCCCGCGATTGCTTGGAGGTTGGCGGTTGTGATGTGACTGAACTAATTCAACAATTTGGGTCTCCACTGTACATTTTGGACGAGGAGACACTACGAGCAACTTGCCGCCAGTATCAAGCAGCATTTCAGCGACACTACCTTGGTCAATACCAGGTTCTTTATGCATCCAAAGCCTGGAATTGTCTAGCTGTATGTGCGATCGTCCATAGCGAAGGCTTGGGCATTGATATTGTTTCTGGCGGTGAGCTATTTACCGCCCTGCAAGCAGGCGTTAGCCCTGGCAAACTTTATTTGCACGGAAACAATAAATCTGAGGAAGAATTACGCTTGGCGATCGAGAACGGTTGCAAAATCGTGGTAGACAACTGGCACGAACTGAAAACCCTCGTTGATTTGGGAGGCGACAACCCTAACATCCAGAATCCAATCCGGATCTTAATCCGTCTCACCCCTGGTATTGAGTGCCATACTCATGAATATATTCGTACCGGGCACCTCGACAGCAAATTCGGGTTTGATCCCAATGAGCTGGATGCAGTCTTTCGTTTTATCAGTCAGCATCCTCAGTTGGAATGTTGCGGATTACACGCTCATATTGGCTCACAGATTTTTGAACTACAACCACACAGTGATTTGGGAACCGTCATGGTTCAGTGGTTTAGCAAAGCAGCCCAATATGGGTTACCCGTTCAGGAGTTAAACATTGGCGGTGGACTAGGGATTTGCTATACCGAAGCGGACGATCCACCCAGCATTGATGCTTGGGTTCAAGTTGTGAGTCAAGCGATCACGAGTGCCTGCCAAGAAAATCAAATTCCGCTGCCCAAACTGCTTTGTGAACCCGGACGCTCTCTCATTGGCACCGCCTGTGTCACGGCTTATACCCTAGGCAGCCAAAAAACAGTTCCTGATATCCGCACTTATGTCACCGTTGATGGCGGCATGTCCGATAACCCGCGTCCCATTACCTACCAATCAGTTTACCGGGCAGTGGTCGCAAATCGCATGTCGGCTCCTTGCACAGAAACCGTTACTATTGCCGGAAAACATTGTGAATCAGGGGATATTTTAATTAAGGAAGCAAATCTGCCAAAAACGGAACCTTCAGATATTCTCGTTGTCTTGAATACGGGAGCATACAATTACAGCATGGCTTCTAACTATAATCGCCTCCCTCGCCCGGCAGCGGTTTTAGTCAACCAAGGTGAAGCGAATATTATTTTGCAACGAGAAAGCTATCAAGATTTAATTCGGCAGGATTGCCTACCGGAGCGATTACGATAGTTTCGAGCTTGAAATGTCGAAGTTTGAGGTTGCAATCAAACTGGTGACATTGAGAGCTAGGAACTCACAACTGAAAGAAGTTCAGGGTTGATCCAGGGCTAATGGGATATTTGTGGAAGCAATGGCTGACAGACTCCAACTGGATGCGGTCTTTGCTGAATTTTACCCTTCAAAATTTGCCATTTCTGCTGGACGTTGGGCTGGTTTTAACCCTGACCTATATGGTGCTGGTTATTATCGGTGAACGACGAACCCTTTGGATGGTCAGAGGATTTATTATCCTGATGCTGGCGGCAGCTGTGAGTAATCGCTTGGGCTTAACTTTGCTCAGTTTCGTACTCAACAACTTGGTGGTGGGTTCAGCTGTGGCAATGGCATTCATTTTGCAGTCAGATTTTCGTCGCTTCCTAGAACAATTGGGACGTGGAGAAATTCTGGAATTGTTTCAGCCCTCTCGCCGAACCATCCCCAATCCCGATAGTGTAATTGATGAGATCGTGGATGCGGTGAAGGAACTCTCCCAAAATCGAACTGGGGCATTGATGATTTTAGAAACTGGTAGTCCGATCGATGAGCGAGACTTTTCAGTACCAGGTGTCAAAATCAATGCTGAAGTTTCTAAAGAGCTCCTGCAAACCATTTTTCAGACTTCCACACTGCTCCACGATGGTGCAGTTTTGATTCGGGGATCACGGATCGTTGCTGCAGGAGTGATCTTGCCAATTTCCGGGCGCACTGCCTCCCGTCAACTCGGCACCCGCCATCGGGCAGCCATGGGAATTACAGAACGGGTCGAAAATTGCATCTGCGTCGTTGTATCTGAAGAAACAGGTTCAATTTCTCTGGCAGAAAGAGGAGCACTAAATCGACCACTGACCAGCAGTAAACTGAAGGAGTTGCTAGAAGCCCGTTTTTCTCAATCGGTTGAGCGTGAGACAGTAGCACCTGATTTGCGCAATTTAGGTCGCCGAATTGGTTCTAAAGGAGCCGAATTAGTCTGGCGCTTTCTTAATTTTTCTCGGAAGAAGAATTAGGGAATTAATCTTTGATAAAGCTTTTGGAGAACTAGGATGAAGATGCGGCGTGGAGGTTACAACTGTTTAAGTTAGCAGTAAGTATCCAGATGATCGACGCTTTCCTGGCAGGTGCACAATTGATCGTTTCTAGATTAGGGCGTTAGACAAGCGCCTTAAGCCCTTGCTCCATTTGATTTGCGTTGTACAGAACCAAAGCAAAGAGAGCGCAACCAACGGAAGGTTGGTTCACAATTATTCTTATTTAATTGCTCATCCATCGGCTGTTCGGAGAAACAATGACTGCAAAGCAAACTCTTTTACAAGAACTTCCTACCGACCTGGAGCGCGGACGGTTACCCAAACATGTGGCTGTCATTATGGATGGCAATGGGCGCTGGGCAAAACGCCAGGGATTACCGCGAATTATGGGACATCGTCGTGGGGTGGATGCGCTCAAAGATTTGCTGCGCTGTTGTCGAGATTGGGGCGTGGGAGCGCTGACTGCGTACGCATTTTCAACCGAAAATTGGGGCAGACCTCTCGAAGAAGTGGAGTTTTTGATGACGCTGTTTGAGCGAGTCTTGCGCCAAGAACTCCGAGAAATGATGCAAGAAGATGTCCGCATTAATTTTGTGGGGAATTTAGGGGCTTTACCGCGATCGCTCCAAACAGAAATCGACCGGGCTGTTACTGCCACCCAGCAAAATCAAGGCATCCAATTTACTGTGGCAACCAACTATGGCGGACGGCAAGAAATTTTACAAGCCTGTCGGGCGATCGCTAGTCAAGTCCAAGCGGGACAACTGGAACCCGATCAAATTGATGAAAGTATATTTGAACGCCACCTTTATACTGCTGGAATCTGCGATCCCGACTTACTCATCCGCACCAGTGGGGAAATGCGGCTGAGCAACTTTTTGCTGTGGCAAATGGCATATGCTGAACTCTACATTACTGACACATTGTGGCCCGATTTCGATCGTACCCAATTTCATCAAGCCTTGGTTGCCTATCAACAACGCGATCGCCGATTTGGCAAGTTGTAAAAAGTGGTTTAAGGACCCGAAAAGATTGCATTTTCAATATCTTGACGGCTCAGCGAATACTTAAACGATCGTTGAATGTCTTGATCAACACCTACCTTGCGAAAATAGCGCACCGTCAATTGATCAATATCTAGCCAGAGTTCTGCCTTCCAATCGGGTCGCTCAACACGCCAGCAATGAAGATCCTGGCGATCTTGCTGGCAGCCATGCGACTTCAGCCAATCCTCAATTTCAGGCAGTGGATGATTATACAAAGGTGTATCAGAGGGAGGGAGTGTCATGCAATCGAGCGGGGGGTGATGAAGAAAAACCGGGATCAAACGGAGAAGACGAAGAACCCGCTGGGGCAGTTGACAATGAAGAAGATTGAATAGGTAGAGAAGGAGCAGACTTAGACTCTGGAGGAGCCGTACGACTCAGATCCATCTTCAGTTGGTCTTTGACTACTTCAATCGTTCCCTTAGGAGGCATTGGCTTTTCCAATATAGGAAGATGGATCGGCGCCATTGGAGGGAGCGATGGCTTAGGCTCACGGACAGACGGCGAATGAAGCACTGACGGTGCCGCAACAGATGAAGGTTTTGGAAGCACCACTCTGGCAGGAGCAGATTTTGCTATGGGTGGTTTAGGGTGTGCCAAATTTACTGTTTGGATTGACGGTGTTTTTTCAGCAATGGGCTGGACCACCGATTCTCCACGAGTTATTCCAATCGCAATTGCAAGCGTCAGACAAGCCAAAAAGGTTAACCCCAAAATAAATAAGGCGAAAATTTCTCCTGCAGAAAGTGGACGATCGGTGGGGTCAAGATAAGCAGAGGCAGAAGGATCGTATTTCGTCTGAGTGGACGATCGACCTAACCCTGGCAACGGTTGAACAACCGTCACGCGAGAATAGCCAATTTTTTGATCATATACCGAGCGCCGTTCTGGGCTACTGAGTGTAGCATACGCTTCGTTGAGCTGTTGAAATTTGGCGGTGGCGATCGCTGCAGACAAATTCGTTGTATCCGGATGATAAAGCTTGCTCAGATCTCGATACGCCTGACGAATTTCTCGCACAGAAGCGGAGGGGTGTAGCCCCAACAAGCCATAGTATGTTGGAGCGATCGCCTTTGAGTGCGTCTTATTGGTGTCATTGCCCGACGCTGCTTGATCTTGAGTCACACAAAATCCCGTAATCAGTAAAAGGACGGATTACCTGACTGGCTTTGAATATTGTAACCAGGTTCAGCTTGCCAAAAACGCTTCCCAAAGGTCAGGCAAGATTATTCTCACACCGCAAAGCAGCTTTCGTGCCATATCCCCGAATTGCAGCCAACAGTAACCACCCCAATAAGTTAATGCGGGCATCAAACAACGTAATGTCGGACAAACTAAAGAGGGTACAAGCTGAAAATGCCAGGAGATAGGTAAAAAACATTAGACGATCCTCAAACGAAGGGGAAGCTAAGGTGCCAAAACCTTGACTCAGTTTCCACCATCCTCGTCCAAACACCCAACCCACCAGTCCCAGAAAGAGTATTGTCGCTGGGATACCCGTTTCAGCAGCTAGCATCAGCGGCAAATTATGGGGATGCCCCAACCAAAAGTGCATCTTTTCTTGGTACAAGGGGGAAAAATTCCGCAAGCCCCACCCCGTCCAGGGACGTTGTTGCGCCATAGTCACAGCAAAGCGCCATTGCATCGTTCGCAAAGTTGGCAGTGGGCGATCGGGGAACATTTCATCGGTCAACCTTGCCCAAAAAAATGCTGGAACCAGTTGTCGCAATTTTTGTCGGAGTGGTTCGGGTCCAAATGCTGATAGCAAAACTGTGCCGGTTACTCCACCTACTAAGACCAGCAACCAGTGCCAACCCAAATAAACAGCATAAGCAAGACAGACAAGCACCACGATCGCCCAGGCATTCCGAGAATTCGTCAAAATTAGGGCAATTGCATCTGCCCCCAAACATGCCGTCAAAAACAGCCAAACCCGGAGCGAAGGCGTGGCTTGCGATCGGTAAACCACCCGGCGTGGATCTTCAGCATCAATCAATGGCAGTGTTTTAGAACTAGCAACCGTTTCTTCATTTTGATCCTGAACATTTTCAGGTCTCCAGGGATTGCGATGAATCCACAACCCCAAGGTCACAACAAATACCATCACAAGGTAGCTCGCCAAGACATTGGCGTACTCAAAAACAGAATCCATGCGTCCTGGTGGGTTCCCCGTCGGCGGTAAAATCCAATTCACCACAATCCATAAAACCTGGACTGGACCTGCCCAGCCCCAAAACATCTGTCCCAGACCCACCAGCGTTACTGGCACTGATCCCAGCACCAACACCCAAGCCAGCCGTCTTAGCTGGGCGGAGGTTTGGATCAACAGACTCAGGGCAGCGAAAATGCCAAAAAAAGGCAGAAAGTGAACCAACCCCAAAAATGCTTCTCCTGGCTTATATGCCAAACTCGCTGAGAGGAGCAAACACAAACTGAGCACACCAAACCCTTGAAGCAAAGGCTGTCGGATCAAGCGATGCCAATGCTGTGCCCAAACCATTCCCAGCACAATGACAGCGCAAAGACAGCCTAAAAACAAACTGATGGGTAATAGGAGAAACCCAATTTGAGTAAGATCCCAAGCGAGTTGTAAGCGAGGATCAGAATGTTTTTGTTGAAAAGAAAATCGGTTCAAGAGCTTATCACACGGCGTCCAGGCAATCAGTACGAGTCAGACGAATTTGCGCCAATGCAAAAATAATCGGGATCACACGACCATAATTCGTCGCGATCGCCCGCCATCCCAAATCAGCAAAAAACCAAGCCCACAGAGCTGGACCCATGACTGCAAACACTCCCCGCACTGCTCCATAGCGCGCCGCACTCAACGCCATCTTGCGTCCCGCCGTTTGCAGCACCACATAATTTTGGAACTGCGCCGCAGCCACTGCCCCACTCCGAATCAGCGTATCCTTGGCAACCTGATACGTTGCAAAGTGAATTGCAAATTGACGCGCAAGATGCCTTAACAGCAAAGGTTGCAGGACAGAACTGACTGCCAAAGCGCTACTCCCCTTCAAGAGCAACCCGATCGGGTCTTTTTGCAGTGGCAACGGTAACTGTTGAACAAGCTGCGTATTGACTAGCGACTGTTGCACTCGCTGCGTCAACACGCCTCGTTCGTTCGCAGGCAACTGCTTCCAGGCACGACTCAAGAGATTCAGAAAAATTTCGGCTTCCAGTTCCGTAGTAGCCAGCGCTTTTTGATAAGGAATCTTGAGATAGCGACAAACTTGAACCAAAATCTGTCGATACGTCACCCGATCAGTGCGCCGTTGCAGCACCGTTACCCCATCGGCAGCCAAAAAGCGAAAGCGTTTTTCGAGCGTATCAAGCCAAGTTTCCCGATCCTGACTCTGCACATCGATCGGATCGGGAGTATTGACATAGTCAAGCGGATTAAATTTCCTACAAAATAAGACCTCTGTCAGATCTCGCAACTCATCATCAGTTGCCAGTTCCAATGCCGTCCTTAACTCATCCACACCTAGCTCTCCCTTACTGGAACCTGTTTACCCATAGGTCGTGGTTCAAGAACATTGTGATTTTCTCATGTTCTGTTTTGCCCATATTCTACTGTAGGAAAAGTGAGGATTGGGGAGTCATTTCCTTAGGGGGTTGTCGCATCAGTTTAAACCTTTCTAGACGTTGGTCATGAACAATCGTGTCAATCATCCGTTCGCAACTCGATTCAGAACTCAAACTTTCCGGGATAAACAGCCGAAGAACCCGCAGCACATTGAATGGACTGATTCACCCGCTTTGGAATTGGAGGAGGGATGAGTGAAGGGTGATCTGCTTGACAAACACCTTCTACAAAAATTGTTTCCGTTTGTTTCTTCACCGCAAACACGACCGCCGTATAGCTATTAAAATCTGCTTCTTTCGGCTTTGCCATCAACACTGCCCGATCTGATTGGGTAGAAGCTTCAAATCGATACATTTGATACAGGAGCGACAGCCGCCCCTGAGATTGCGACGGATCAGGAGCAAAATTTTGGGCGATTTCAGGGCTAAACCGATCATTTTGACGATAAAAGGCAGTTTGCCGCTCGAGATGGGATTGAATCGTTGTCAGTAAGATGACTCGCCCTATCGTGCGATTGGCAAATCTAGGATTTCCTTTCCACAAAGGACTGGGATAAGCTTGTGTGCTGAGAAAGACAAAAAACAGGAGATAACTTGCCAAATTTGCCAGCATCGTTGCTGTAAACAATCGGCGTTTTGAAATGAACATTTGTCCCAATTTCACAAAGGGGAGATACACTGCCCACTCAATCAAAATTGATAAGACCAACGCGATCGGCATGAAGAAAAAAGCCGTTCCTGCACTGCCTGAAAATTGAACATTAAAGCCAAATGGAATACCGACGATCGCAGTCACCAAATTGGCAATCAGCACCATCAACAGCAGTCGAGGCAGACTGACCGGGACTTTCAATCTGCGCCATCCCCACCACCAGAGAACCCCCAGTTCCAGCGGGATAATACTGATCAGCACCAAAACGTTTCCAGTTGTCGATAAAACGATCGGTGCAGCGACATTACCTAGTAGAAAACCCGTTTGCATCGATTTCAACTCATCCTAAAAATCGGTAGTGCTGAATAGCAGTATGAATTGGAACGAAGTTTCAATTCATACAACTCTAAATTCATACTCAGAATCAGCAATGCCTAAAAATCAGGCTAAAGACCTTAAAAATCAGGCAATACCCTTAACGAGGATCGAGCGCAGGCTTTTGATCCACCAAGCGAATCTGATGTTGCTTCACGACCACGGTAATCAGAGGGAGTGATCGTTTTGCGGGTCCATGAACGACTCGTCCTTGCGGATCATATTGAGACCCATGGCAGGGACATATAAAACGATTTTGTTCTGCTTTCCAGTTCACCGTACAGCCTAAGTGGGTGCAAGTCGGGTTGATGCCATAATTGGCAATTTCATGCTTGTCAGTCACGATCAGATAGGTGACAGGCAAGCGGGACAATCCCTTAACTGGGATAGGGACACCCGAGGTCTGAGCAGACAATAAAAGATCCGGTTGAAGGGGATTTCCCTTTTCATCCAACGCTTGCACACCTGGCAAATAGTCCTGACAACGAGAGTTTTGTGGAAAGCGAGAGCAAAGGTCTTCCAAATCTGGCTTTCTACTTCTGGCAGGCAGCAGGTAGCCCAGGCTGAGAGACGAGATCGTCCCCCCTGCCAGATAATGCCAAAATTGTCGTCGATTCATCGGAGTCGGCATGATCCATTCTCCTGAAAGACTTGGGATCTGTCAGCCTAGCGTCCCCAAAGCGATCGCATCGACTTCTTGTTCCAATTTCAATATTTCTTAACTTTCTGATAAAAGTGAATATAGTCAGTATAGATACTGAGGATTTTGCGGTGGCAGCCCATTCTGAAATTGATCTCGCTCCCTTGATTGACCATGCACTGCTCGATCCAACTGCGACCCAAGAACACGTCGAAAAATGGTGTGAAGAAGCCGATCGGTTTCACTTTGCTGCTGTTTGTGTCTATCCCACTTATGTGCAACTGGCAGCCCGTTTACTCCATGGCAAGAGCCCCAAAGTTTGCACTGTAATTGGCTTTCCCACGGGGGCATCGACTTCAAAGATCAAACTTTACGAAGCTCAAGAAGCCGCAGAGAATGGGGCAACCGAGCTGGATGTTGTGATTAATCTTGGTTTGCTAAAAATGGGCAAAACTGAGGAACTCCATCGTGAAATCGCCGAAATCTGCGAGGAAACCGGGCAAACCATCAAAGCCATCTTGGAAACCGCATTACTCACCGATGCTGAGAAACGCATCGCAGCTGAAATTTGTATGGATGCAGGTGCGGCCTACCTTAAAACCAGTACTGGCTGGCGTGGCGGAGTGACGATCGCGGATGTCCGCCTTTTGAAAGCCATCAACAAAGATCGCGTTGGGATCAAAGCATCTGGCGGCATCCGCACCTCAGAGCAAGCATTGGAACTGGTGGTGAATGGCGCAACCCGGCTAGGCACTTCTCATGGACCCGCCATTCTGCGTCAACGCGATACCCTAGAGAAGAAGGAAGGGTGATCAATAGATTTTTGATCCAACCCAATGTCAATCGTTCACTGCGGTTAAAGATCAAAATCTAAAATTCTGTTGTCCTGATTGTTCGATTCTCCTGATAGAGCTGCATGAGTCGTACCTACAAAGCTACCGGAATCAACCTCAAGAGTATGCCCATCGGGGAATTCGATCGTCTAGTTACAATTTTGACACGAGAGCATGGGCTAGTACGTGCAGTTGCAGCAGGGTCGCGTAAGCATCAGTCGAAGCTAGGGGGACGAAGCGGTTTGTTTGTCGTGAATGAGTTACTCATCGCCAAGGGGCGATCGCTGGACAAAATTACCCATGCAGAAACCCTGAAGTCTTATCCAGGTCTAGGGCACGATTTAAGGAAACTGACCGTCAGCCAATACCTCGCGGAACTGGTTCTGTATCAGGCATTTAGTGACCAGGCACAAGAGGAGCTGTTTTGCTTATTCAATGCTCACTTAGCTCAGTTAGAAAAATTACCCTCTGAGCAAGTATTGACTTTTCTCAACGCTGCAATTTTCCAGTTTTTGGCTTTGGCAGGAGTTGCTCCTCAGGTTCATGCTTGCTGTGTCACCCAACAGCCGCTATTGCCGAATTTCGAGAATCCAGATTGGCGAATTGGATTTAGCGCAGCAGCTGGTGGAGTGGTTGTTTTGTCAGAATTAGAACGGATTACCAATGAAGAAAATGGATTACGACGAAATCAGCAGAAAACTGTCCGCGTGCCAGCGTTGCGATCGCAGAATTCAGGTACTCTCAAAGAGGGAATGATCGTTGAGACGGCTCCTGTCAATCAGCCATCTTATAGCACTCCTCGACAGTCTGTAAGATCCACCACCCTCCTCAAAGCAGTTGAATTTCAGCTGCTACAACATCTGGCACAAGGAGGGCTTTCTCAGCCGGAAACCGCACTGGCTTTAGCCAAGTATGCCCTACCGGAGGCTTCACCTGACCAGATTGGTTTATCGATCGAGCAAATTTTGCGCCAGTACACTGAGTACCACTTTGAACGTCCCATTCGTTCGGCTAGCTTGATTGATGCCTGTTTTGCTTCTCTGCCGACTGATCCTTCAAATCCCTAAACCATGATGCGATTGCCTGATTCCGATCTAGAAGCGATGGTGCCCCCTCTGTGGCATCCTGGAGCCGGAAAGAATAACCAACCCGTTTGGGGTATTAACCAGGACAGTAGAATGTCCCCTTCTGGTTCGCTTGCTTCTGAGTCAGTACCCACATCTCGGATCAGCGCGTTTCCTACGATCGAGCACACTTCCCCCCAAGCAGACTTGACGAACCGAGAAATCCTCAATCCTTTACCTTTACTATCCGAAGAGCTGCCTGTTCAAACCGATCAAGGGTTGCTGCTGGGGCAAGCCCACTCACTCGATCAGCCAGAATCGCTACAAACAAGCCCTGCTGAAGATTGTCCCGATACTGCAACTCAGAACGGTAACGGCACCGATAGCCAAGTCGAATCTCCTCTTTCTTTGCCCCTAGCAGCACTAACACCGCACAAGCATGACCCTGGCAATGGTAAAGCCGCCCTTCAGCCATCTTTGCCCGAACCTCCCAAACCAAAGGATTCAGAACCCGAAGAGGGCTTTCTACCCGTTTTGAGAAATCGAAAATTTCTCACCATGTGGAGCGGACAAATTTTTTCGCAATTGGCAGATAAAGTTTATCTGGTGCTGATGATTGCGATCGTGGTGAATCGCTTTCAGGAAGCAGATCAAACCGTCAGTGGGTGGGTTTCTTCCATCATGATTGCCTTTACTATCCCAGCCGTCTTGTTTGGCTCGGTGGCAGGCGTCTATGTCGATCGCTGGTTCAAAAAACCCGTTCTGGTTTCTACCAACCTGCTCCGAGGCGCACTGGTACTCATGCTCTCGCCACTCCTCTGGATTTCCCAGGGATGGTCACCACTCGGTTCCTTGCCCTTAGGATTTTGTATTCTTTTAGCGATTACCTTTTTAGTCTCGACCCTGACGCAATTCTTTGCCCCAGCCGAACAGGCGGCGATTCCATTAATTGTTGAAAAACGAGATTTACTCTCTGCCAACTCGCTCTACACCACCACGATGATGGCGTCGGTGATCGTAGGCTTTGCTGTGGGTGAACCGCTCTTGGCGATCGCTGATGCTCTAGTTAGCCAGATAGGTGGCGCTTTCGGACTGGGGAAAGAATTGGTCGTCGGCGGCAGTTACATCATCGCTGGATTGATCCTGCTCTCACTTAGAACCGATGAAAAAACCGCTCGCTTAAATGCACCTCCTCACGAGCAACCCCACGTCTGGCAAGATATCCGAGACGGGCTGCGTTATTTAGGTAAAGAACAACATGTCCGGGCAGCGCTCATTCAATTGGTTATTTTGTTCTCGGTTTTTGCAGCGTTAGCAGTGTTAGCAGTCCGATTGGCAGAAATTCTACCGGAGATAAAATCTTCCCAGTTCGGCTTTTTGCTGGCAGCTGGTGGGGTGGGTATGGCTTGTGGAGCGGCTGTTGTAGGTCAGTTCGGTCAGCGTTTTTCACGAAAACGGCTCAGCCTTTATGGTTCCATGGGCGTCGCAGCATCGCTCGTAGGGATGTCACTTTTTTCTCATCAACTTTTGCCAACCCTGGTGCTCTTGACCTTGATTGGGGGCTTTGCGGCAGTTGCAGGGGTTCCCATGCAGACCATGATTCAAGAAGAAACCCCGGAAGAAATGAGAGGTAAAGTTTTTGGCTTACAAAATAACGCCATTAATATCGCGCTGAGCTTGCCTCTGGCAATGGCGGGGGTTGCAGAAACCTTTTTGGGTTTGCAAGCGGTGTTCTTGGGGTTGGCGATTCTTGTCGTCTCAGGAGGTCTCTTTACCTGGTATATTGCCGATACAGGATCACATCACAATTCTTAATCGAGAGCCAGTTAACCGTCTCCGGATACTGCGATCGATCTGTATGGGGATGCCGGATCCAAAATAAAGTCTTTTAAATTTCTAATTCCTTAACCCGAATGCACATTGCTTGGCTTGGGAAAAAATCACCCTTTTGTGGCAACGTTACCTATGGTCGAGAAGTAACCAATGCCCTCCTGGATCGGGGACACCGGGTTAGCTTCTTCCACTTCGCCCAGGAAGAAAATGCCCCTGACAACTGGCCCGATTTTCAAGAGGTTTCCATTCCTTTTCTTTACAAATCGCAAATTTATACGATTCCGACGCTGAAGTCGAGCAAAATACTGACTCAGTCTTTGCGAGAGTTGAGACCCGATGTCGTTCATGCCTCGCTCACGCTGTCTCCCTTGGATTTTTTGCTCCCAGAGATTTGCGAAGAATTAAATCTACCATTGGTCGCGACCTTTCATCCGCCGTTCGATCGCCGTCGCAACCTGACATCAGGCACGCAACACTTGATGTACCAGCTTTATGCACCCTTCCTGGCAAATTACGATCGCATCATTGTCTTTTCCCAAATCCAGCGAGACTTGTTAGCCAAGTTGGGAGTGCCCGCTGACAAAGTCGCCGTCATCCCCAACGGGGTCGATGTTGAAAAATATTCTCCTGGAACTTCTACCCTCAAGGCTGAAATTGGCGCACGACGCATCTTCGTCTATCAAGGACGAGTCGCTCCTGAAAAGAACGTCGAGTCTCTGCTCCGTGGCTGGAAACAAGCCGATATGCCAGAAGACAGCAAACTGGTCATTGTGGGCAATCACGGCACTCTAGCAGCCTCGCTCATGCCCTTTTATGGATCAGAACACGGCATTATCTGGCTGGGATTTGTTGCTGACGAACAACGACGGATTGATATCTTGCGCGGAGCCGATGTCTTTGTTTTGCCTTCCCTGGTCGAAGGGCTGTCGCTGTCGCTGCTAGAAGCCATGTCCTGTGGCTTAGCTTGTCTGGCGACCGATGCTGGCGCCGATGGTGAGGTTTTGGAACAAGGGGCAGGCGTGATTCTCAACCCTCAACGAGTCTCTTCTCAGTTACAGACCTTGTTGCCTCTGTTTTATGATCATCCAGAAATGGCAACGCTATTGGGGCAAAAAGCGCGCCGTCGAGTCCTAGAGCGCTATACCTTAAGCCGTAATATTAGTCGATTAGAAGATTTATATACCCAAGTGGCACAAAAAGAGACGGTTAATCTTAATTTAAAACTGAGCAACCGGATCTAAAGGGCATGCAGTGCTCAGTTCACGATCCGAATCAATTCATCCATACTCATTTGGATCAGCTGCTGCCTGCCTGGACAGAGCCTGTTTCGTCAGTCCTGCTGGTGTTACAACCCTCATTACTGTCGCTAGAAAACCAGAACCCAGAAACCGAAATACAAAAACAGCAGCTTCGGCAAAATTTTCTTGAATTTGGACAAGTTGTTGCCACTAAGCTACTTCAGCAAGGATATTTGGTAGATGTTTTTGATCCCAAAACTGGGCTACCCGTCCTGACTCAACCAGGAAATCTGACGCTAGATGATGTCAGGGTTGTCCATACCTGTCTGGGATATGACCTCGATCGCAGCGGCAAATGCACCTTGATCCTGCATCCTCAATGGGGAAAAGCAGTTTACCCAGCCGTTTTAGTGTCATCCGCTCACCCCAACATTTTGCGAGGAATTGTGAGCGGCATGCTCCAAAACTACCACCTGTGTCTTTGAATGCCACCAAGTTTGGATGGGGTCGGGAAGGTTGACATAGTAGAGCGTCAAGACGATCGGTTCATCAGGAGTCGGCAACCCCAAAATTTCCACTGTGTAAGAAGGATGATTGCGGGTTGCCAGATCTACAATGAAGCGTCGCCCTACCCGTCGCCAGCTTGGCTCCTTCCCGCGCCATTCCAGACGACAACAGGGCCATGGTAGCTGTTCGCGATCGAACAAGCGACAGCAAGGTCCAATCACCCGATAACTAAAATGTCCTCCGGGGCTAAAGAAAACCTGTCCGTGGTTGAGTGGATGCAGCACATCGCCCATTCTGCCATAGATTTTGCAGTATAACGGCTATTCATTTACTCCTTTCCCCTTGCCTTTTTCACCTCTCTATTTCCACTCCATGACTCCCATTTCATCCCGGACCATCAACAACGCCACGATCGTGGCAGAACTCACAGACCTCTATCTTCAATACGAAACCGCATTGTGCACCAATGACTTAGCCACTATGGATGCATTATTTTGGCATACACCCGAAGTGGTCAGGTTTGGTGCAACCGAAAACCTATATGGGATAGAAGCCATTCGCAATTTTCGACAAAATCGCCCCACAGTAAACCTGCAACGCGAGATTGCCCACTTGCAGGTCGTCACTTTTGGTCAAGATACAGCATCTGTGACGGTGGAATTTAGCAAAGTGATCGAAGGCATCCTGAGATCGGGGCGACAAAGTCAAACCTGGTATCGATTTCCTGAAGGCTGGAAAATTGTTTCGGCTCATGTATCCCTTTTGCCAATTTCAGAACCCAGCCCAGCCCCAACTCCAACAGTTTGATTTGCAGCACAGCCTGAGGGGATTGAGTGTAGTCAAATCGCCCCATCTCTGAATCTTAGGAATTTATCGTTAATGTTTATCAAAAGTGACCATGAACATCTATAGAATGGGTTCGATATGGCCTTTTGATATCGGGAGACGGGAATGCCGATTGCGGTTGGCGTAATTCAAACTTCGGGGTTTCCTCCAGTGCTGGCAGCAGCAGATGCAATGGTTAAAGCAGCGAGAGTGACGCTGGTTTATTACGGTTTAGCTGAAAGAGCAGAATTTCTTGTCGCGGTGCGTGGACCTACGGCTGAAGTCAGAGCTGCGATCGAGGCAGGTATCGAAGCCGCCAATGCTGCTCCGCCAGGAGGAATGCTGGTTTCTCACTACATTGTGCCGAACCCTCCCGAAAACGTTGAGTCGGTTTTGCCCATTGAATTCACCGCTCAAGTAGAACGGTTCCGAATATAACTCAGGCAAAGGATTGGCAATTGGGAAAACAGAGCAAGTTCCCAGTTGTTTGCAATATTGCTCAAACGCAATTTTTTCAGGAGACTCAGTAATGCCCAAAGCGGTTGGTTCAATTGAGACAAAGGGATTCCCGGCTGTGTTGGCAGCAGCGGATGCCATGGTAAAAGCTGGTCGAATTACGTTGGTTGGTTACATCCGGGCAGGAAGCGCGCGCTTTACTGTCAATATTCGGGGAGATATTTCCGAAGTCAAGCGAGCGATGGAAGCAGGAGTTGACGCAGCGGAGAAAGTTTATGGGGGTACTGTAGAAACCTGGGTGATTATTCCCAACCCTCATGAAAATGTGGAAGCGGTGCTTCCGATCGAATACACCGATCAGGTCGAAGTTTTTCGCCAGGCGGTCGAAGGCGGGCAAGGATTACTGGGATCGGCAAGCAATCGATAGAAATCCCCACATTTCAGGTCTGTTTTTGCTTAAAAAATATTAGGCACCCAGATACATCATTCTGGGTGCCTAATATTTTAGTGAAAGAGCAAAAGCGAATTCAAATTTCTTGCCAATCCTCAATTCATCCAATCTCGCAACAAAGCTTGGCGCCGAGGATGACGGAGTTTTCGCATCGCTTTTGCCTGAATCTGCCGTACTCGTTCACGCGAAAGCTGATAAATTTCACCAATTTCGGTCAATGTGTAGTGTTGCCCATCCGTTAGACCAAAGCGCAATTTAATGATTTCGCGCTCCCGATCGCTCAAATGTTCCAGCACAGAGTTCAGGCGATCGCAGAGGAGCTTATGGTCTAAATTTTCATTGGGAGCAATATTATCGGCATCTTCAATCAGTTGTAACAACTCTGTATCTTCTTCTTTGCCAACCCAGGCATGAAGCGACAGTGTGCGGCGGCTTACATCCAAAATCTGGTCTAGCTTGTCTTCCTCCATCTCTAAGAGGTTTGCCAGTTCCTGCTTCGTCGGTTTACGTCCCAATTCTTGGGAAAGCACCTGGCGAGCTTTACGAACGTGATTCAGCTTTTCCACCATATGCACTGGCAAGCGCACCGTCCGCGATTGAGACGCGATCGCGCGCGTGATGCCCTGACGAATCCACCAGTAGGCATAGGTCGAAAATTTATAGCCCCGTTCATAGTCAAATTTTTCGGCAGCCCGCATTAAGCCAATCGCCCCTTCCTGGATCAAATCCAGAAAAGGAACGCCGCGATTGAGATATTTTTTGGCGATCGAAACGACCAACCGAAGATTTGCCCGTACTAGCCTTCGTTTCGCCTGCTCACCTTTGACGCCCCCCTTCACAATGTCTCGCGCCAACTCAATCTCCTGCGCTTGAGTTAGGAGCGGATAGCGCGCCATTTCCCGCAAAAATACACCCACAGAGTCATCGGATAGCCCTAGACGACCACCCGTTGCAAAACCCAAAGCTTGGGTAAGCTCTTCTGGAGTGACATTTGCAGCCTCCTCCAGTTCATTTAATTCCACTTCATCAATGGGAAAGTCCATAGCGATAGATTCAGAAGAAAGTGTAAGAGTCATCGCAAGGGGGAAAACCAAATCGGAGAGAAATCGGCGAAAAATGTGCCTCCAACTTTAACAAAGTTCTCTCAAAAAAATCACTATTTTTGTAAAAAATCTTGTTAAAAATCTCTGCTTTTCTCCCTACTACTCAAAACGAGTTAAAAATCCTGGTAACGAGTTAGGTCATAACCATTCTTCCTCAGAGAGTACACCATGAGTAGAGCAGTGGCAACCAAAAGATCGAATTTGCTCACCCTACATCTAGTGACCTTCTTAAACCGACAAGATTGATTGACTGATAAAAAAACCTGATCATTTCTAGTCAGAGAAGCCCATGGATCACTGCCTCGCCTTTATTTTTGATCTAAAGATAATATTTAGGTTCCCCTCAGCCTGACCAATCACTTTGATATGTGTTGATCCATGTCTCCACCATCCAAAGGAGATCAGAATTGTGACAAGCCCAAAGCTTTTTTGCCCAAAAATGTAGTCTGAATCCAGTTAGCAAGCGATCGATGGCAACAAAACCGGATTTTTCGGTGAATATCCTGATCAATCTCTCGGATTCGCGCTTTTACGACCAAATTTGCGATCAATCTACTGCATAGGATGAAAACAACAGAATGAAAAAGCTTAAAAAAATCGCACAAAGAGATTAGCAGACAAGGGCTTAAATTGTCTTTTCACTCCACCAAAACAAGAGAAACTTTTGCTTTAGATGCGCGTTGAGATCTTGCTCCCATGCTTTAGATCAGCCACAAGCCAGTCGATCGATTGGCATTGCTAATCAATTGCTGTTAGCAATGCCCCCGCTCAAACTGATTGAATGCCTTCCCAAAAACCTAACGTGCTTATCAGCTTGTAACTGATTGTTGCGCTAACTCCATCAGCGTTTTTTGGGCACTTTGTTCTGAGCAATTGGCATCGGGGCGACGCTGAATGTAACGACCATCGGGTTGCAAGTCCCATGCTTGACGGTTATCTGCCAGCATCACGCCCAAAATTTCTTGCAAATCCTTGGAAATCTCCGGATCTTCGATCGGCACACAAGCTTCAACTCGGCGATCGAGGTTACGCGGCATCCAATCCGCGCTGCCAATCAAGACTTCCTCCTGCCCCCGATTATGAAAATAAAAGATACGAGAATGCTCCAAAAAGCGCCCTACAATGCTGATTACGCGAATGTTGTCACTCAGTTCTGGGACGCCTGGACGCAGACAACAGATCCCACGCACAACCAAATCAATTTCAACGCCAGCCTGCGATGCTTCATAGAGCGTAGTAATTAAGCGTGGATCAACCAGAGCATTAACCTTGAGAATGATCCGGGCATGAAATCCATTTTTTTGGTGGTCAATTTCTCGCCGGATCAACGCCATCATGCGATCGCGCAAATTGACCGGAGCCACCAGCAATTTGCGATAGTTTTTTTGCCGTGAATACCCCGTTAAATAGTTAAACAGGTCGGTCAGGTCAGCCCCTAGGTCTTCTCGACAACTCAACAGCCCCAGATCGGTATAGATTCTAGCCGTTTTGGGATTGTAATTGCCTGTCCCGATGTGCACATAGCGACGAATCCGCCCCTCTTCCCGACGAACCACCAGAGCAATTTTGGTATGGGTTTTAAGTCCCACCAACCCATACACAACATGGACTCCCACCTTTTCCAGCTTTCGTGCCCAGAGAATATTATTTTCTTCATCAAAGCGGGCTTTCAGCTCCACCAAAACTGCAACCTGCTTGCCATTTTCTGCTGCATCAATAAGTGCCTGGACGATCGGAGAATCGCCCGACGTTCGATAAAGCGTCATTTTGATTGCCAACACATTGGGGTCATGTGCCGCATGAGTAATGAAATGCTGAACTGTTGTTGAAAAAGAATAGTAAGGATGATGGACGAGCAAGTCTTTGCGACGAATCACTGTGAAAAAATCTTCTTCCAGTTCCCGCTTCATCTCTTCCTTGTCAGGTTCAAGGACACGGCGCAATCGTGGTGGCGTCACTGCCTGCCAAACCGGATCTTTCAGTTCTGATAACGGCAATGCCATAAAAGACATTAAGTCCGACAAGCAAAGCAGTCCTTCACTTTCATAAACATCGCTCTCCTGAAGCGACATTTCTCGCACCAGCATTTCTCGCACATTATCGGGAGTTGAGGTATGAATCTCAATTCGAACCACTGATCCGCCAAAGCGGCGCTTACGGAGCTCTTGCTCGATCGCCAACATCAAATCATCCGCCTCATCCTCCTCCAATTCTAGGTCGGCATCACGAGTTACACGGAAAGGGTAGTACTCCAGAATCGTCATTCCCGGAAAAAGCGGCGCTAGATTATGGGCAATCACCTGCTCCAGGGGAACCCCCGTCCAAACAGCCAGGCGATCTTTTTGCTGCATCCGAAGATTTTCTGGCAATGGCAAAAAACGAGGCAACACTTTTGGCACTTTGACCCGCGCAAACAATTCCTCCCCAGTTTCCGCATCTTGCACCACGACTGCCAGATTCAAACTGAGATTAGAAATGTAGGGAAAAGGATGACCCGGATCAACCGCTAACGGAGTTAAAACCGGAAAAATTTGTTCTTCAAAGTATTTTTGAAAATAGGTGCGTTGCTCTTGATTAAGCTCAATATAGTCAAGGAGATAGATTCCTTGAGCTGCCAGTTGGGGACGCAGTGCCTGATGAAAATGGCGGTGTTGTTTTTCAACATCGGGGCGCAAGCGCTGGCTAATTTTTGCCAATTGTTCTTGAGGGGTCAGTCCATCGGCTGAGAGTTTTCTGACTTGAGCTTCAACCTGCTGTTTCAAAACCGCCACTCGCACCATAAAGTACTCATCCAAATTAGAGCTGAAGATCGCCATAAACTTCAGGCGTTCTAGCAACGGCGTCCGAGGGTCTAAGGCTTCGTGCAATACGCGACAATTAAACTCTAGCCAACTCAGCTCCCGATTAAAGAAAGGCTTTGGATAACTCACAGGAGAGGCGGGACTCCTCTGATCTGCTGTAATTTGATCGGGTAACGTACGCTTTACTGCTCCAGAACTGGTTGATTTTTGATCGATAACAGCTCGATCGGTAGCATCTCGATCGGTATGCACATCATTGACTGGTACATCATCGACTAGTCCATCATTCACAGACATCTCATTGCCTGATGCAGCACCTGCTGGTGTGTCCTCTGTTGTCATACCCTCTTTTGGCGTGCCTGTTGACACACCCTCTGTTGGTTCGCCCTCTATGGGAACTTTCTTACGTCTGGGCATGGGTTTCGCTAAAACACTTCATCTTCAATGCCATGCCACCATTCTCCCAATTTCATCAAGTCTTGGTGAATATCTTTGAGTTCGATTTCGTAAGCCTCGTGTGAAAGGGTTGCACGACGTTCTTGCAATTTTTTAAGGCGAAGTTGTAGCAACAACCAAGGTTTTGAAATGCCATTCGTCGCTTCTATGTAACCCGCAAGCTCTTTACTATCCATAAGAAAAATCAGGACGAATCGATGAAGACGACTCGTTAATTCTGCGATGAAACATGTAACTGTGCCCAACGATTTTGTAAATCCTGAATTGAGTAGAGTGCTTGAAAACTTAACCCAACTTGTTGATAGAGTTCGGCTCCTCCCTGCTGCCGATCGACCAGAGCAATCACTTGGTCAACACGATAGCCCGCCTGACGCAAGCGATCGACCGCTTTCATTGCCGATTGTCCTGTCGTCACAACATCTTCTAAAACAACGACTACACTCTCTACTGGCAACTCCGGACCCTCAATATAAGCGCGCGTACCATGTCCTTTTGGCTCTTTGCGGACAATCAGTGCAGGCAGCAATCGCCCCTCATAAGCTCCTACCACACTCACCGCAGTCACGATCGGATCTGCACCTAATGTTAACCCTGCCACAGCCTGGGTATTTGCAGGGAGCATAGAGAGTAATAAGCGACCGATCGCCAGTGCACCCTGGGGATGAAGTGTCACCTGCTTACCATTAATGTAATAAGGACTGGATTGTCCAGAAGACAAAATGAAATCTCCTTCCCGATAAGCCAATTGACAAAATAAATCAAGCAATTGACAGCGTAAAGTTGGCAAATCAACCATTGAAATTTCACTGGATTCTTGAGAAAAATTCGTCATATTTGTCAGAGATAGGGCAAACTAGTTAACATCTGGAGGATATGTAGCAATCCTATCTAGATTATGAGGAAAGATTTCTTTCAGTAACCTTTTTCATCCAGCCTCTCACGTTCTAGCAGCACTGCAGATTGCTACAAAATTCGGTCAATTGAGTGAGAGTTGCCAAGATTTTGGCAAAACCTCTGAGAGGCAAAGAGTAGTTAACAATTACCACAGTACCGAGGGTTAATGTCATGAGATTGAAGGGATTGATTGGTGTGATGGTGTTGTCTGCTGCCTCATTTTCTGCCGCTTCAATCGTTGCGGCACCTGCGGTAATCGCGCAAGAAGCCAGACCCCAACTCAAGACTGTACCGCAAGCATTCAACGAAGCCTATTTCAGAAATGGTCGTGATTTTTACCGCAATCGTTCGATTGGCGGCCAATTCAACATGATCTTTGGACCCGGAGCTTTGGTACGCAACTCTTTTACTGAAAACGTGATGAGTCGTGATTTAGAAGCGATTCATCGGGTTTTTCTGGAAACCTTTTCACAGCAAGTTTCGGGCGCTCCCGTACTGCGAACACCCGATCTACCCAACCCCTTCAACACCTCCGTGTTAACCATGCCTGCTAGTGTCAGTTCTATGCCAGCAGCAGAGCCAACCATCACTCAACCCTTCCGCCCCCCCCTACCTGAACCTGCTCCCCAGAGTGCTCCTGTTCCAGCCCTGTGGTAAGGACTGACTCCGGCGATCGGGCTTGAACCGATCTCATATTAGGAGGCTCGTCTCACGAGAATGACCACTTCAACATCCAACTTTAGACCGTAGACGTTGGGCTAATCATCGGCACCCATGAGTCTAAAGTTGGATATCTTGAGACTCTTATCTAGAGTCCTCTGCCGAACAACGAATCCAATCGATGACCACCAGTCAATCCAGGGTGCAGGGGTCGAACCTGCCTGAGGCGAATTATGAGTTCGCTGCCTAAACCGCTCGGCCAACCCTGGTTTAGTTCCTTATTTTATCCTCATTTTCTCGTACTGCCAAAATTTGGTTTACAAAAGAGAAACGCTTATAATTTTTTTAGCGGTCGGTACGATTTCACTGCACTTGAGTTAAATTGGGTTCTTAAACTATCATCCCCTTTCTGTCTAGCAGTCCATGAAATTGAACTCCAACCTGGTTTTGACACTGACCTTGCTATTTTTGATGGCGGGGGCAGGAGCAGTCAGTGCAGCTTGGGGGTTTTCTTTGGGGCGAGAAGCGCTCAAAGGCATTACCCAACCTGATGTTCGTCCCATTAATAATGTGTCGGAACGGCGAGGCATCTTACCTCGTCGCGAGAAGGTGATGATCTTACGCGAAGACGATATTTTGGCAGCAGTCAAAGCCAGAATGGAAGCGGGCAGTACCTCTGGAAACAGCCAGAGCAGTAGTGCTGGGACAAAATCTTTGCAGGACAACGAAACCAAGAATCGTCAGTCAGGCTTACCCATTGTCAGCCAAAGCCGGGGCGTAACGCTGGAGGTAACCTCCGTGCGCCCCCAAGATAGCTCCCTGGTACTCGACGTGAACCTCCGCAATGATGGGGGACGGACGCTACGTTTTCTCTACAGTTTTTTGAGTGTCACGGACGATCGCGGACAATCTCTCAGTGCCAACGCAGATGGCTTACCTTCAGAGCTACCTCCCTATAGCGAAACCTTCAAAGGAACCATCAGTATTCCGATCGCACTTTTGGATGACGCTCAGACCCTTTCCCTCAGCTTGACCGATTATCCCGATCAACAATTACAGCTTCAAATGTCGAATATTCCAGTGGTAAGGTAGAGGCTTGACGAAGCGCTTTCGGGCAAACACTTTCATTTTTGGTGAATGATCACCCTCGTTTTTAACGCCCCATGGGTTAGCAGCCTTGCTCTCCAGGCTTTTTTAATACTGAGTTCACCTTCTGGACATCTCACCGCATCAGAAATTGTTGTGCGTTTGTTGTCGATCGGGTTGCTCATTGCAATCAATGCTTTTTTTGTAGCAGCAGAGTTTTCTATCGTTTCGGTTCGTCGATCGCGCATTTCTCAGCTCGTCGATGCTGGAGACACGCAAGCAAAAACTGTACAAGACCTGCAAAGAAGTATTGATCGGTTGCTTTCTACCACTCAAATTGGCATCACCCTCTCCAGTCTGGCACTGGGTTGGATTGGTGAAAGCACGATGGCAGCGACCCTTACCAGTATGGCAAACCAAGCCTCTCTGCCTAGCCTGGGAAGGGGGATTTTTGTCCACTCTTTGTCCGTCCCGATCGCCTTTTTTTTACTGGCTTATCTCCAAATTGTCTTAGGAGAACTCTGCCCCAAATCCGTCGCACTTCTCTATTCAGAACGGTTATCGATCTTTTTAGGTCCCCCCAGTTTAGCGATCGCTCGCTTCTTCAACCCCTTCGTTTGGATTTTGAACCAATCCACCCGTTGGCTTCTCAAACTCGTCGGTATTCAGTACACCGGACAGGGATGGTACAACCAACTTACTCCCGAAGAATTGCAACTGATTATCAGTATGTCTACCGAGTCCACAGGTTTAGAAGCTGAAGAACGGGAGTTGTTGAGCAATGTCTTTGAGTTTGGTGAAGTTAGTGTGGAAGAAGTCATGGTGCCCCGCATCAACATTACCGCCCTCTCTGCGGATGCCACCTTTCAAGACCTACTCAACGAAGTGAGCCAGTCTTTCCACTCCCGCTACCCAGTCATGGGGGAATCTCTAGACGATATCCGCGGCATGATTTATTTCAAAGAACTCGCTGCACCGCTAGCTAACGGTGAGTTGGCACCCGAATCCCCCATTTTGCCTTGGGTTCGCCCCGCCCGCTTTGTCCCAGGATATATGCCTCTGAGTGAGCTATTACCCCTCATGCAGCGAACTCGGCAAGCAATGGCAATGGTCGTGGATGAATTTGGTGGCACGGCTGGACTCGTTACGATCGAAGATTTGATTGCCGAAATCATTGGCGATACGGCTGAAACAGCCAGTTCCGAAGATGTCAGCATCCAGATTCTAGACGAACAAACCTTTATCATCCAGGCACAAATGAACCTGGAGGAGATGAACGAGCGCTTAAACTTGAACCTACCCTTAACCGATGAATATCAAACGCTGGGCGGATTTTTGCTATATCAATGGCAAAAAATTCCTCATGTCGGTGAAATCTTGCACTACAACGATTGTGAGTTGAGCGTCGTCTCAGCAGAAGGACCTCGCCTGCACCTCATTCAGGTTCGCCGTCTAGAGTTAGAAGAAGATCGTTTTACAGAGAAGGTAATTACTCCCTTACACACCGCCGATTTTCCTCAACTAGACGACGACTTACCCAACTCCAATCCCTCAATTTAGTCTATCTATTCGTGAACGAATAAATTATTTATTTTCAAAATAATTTTAAATATTCCTACTAATATCAAAAATTGCAAATATAGACTCAAAAATGTACTTGCTGCAAAATAGGATAAATTCTGGACACAAATGAAAAGATTTTAAGCAAGTCAGGGAATCCCATGAATCTACCGCTAATTTTAGATCTCTCGATCGGTTTAATTTTTATCTATCTCATTCTCAGTCTTTTATCCTCTGAAATTCACGAAATTATTACAACCCTTCTGCAATGGAGAGCTGAACATTTAAAGAAATCGATCGAAGGATTACTGGCAGGTGGAGGCAGTGAAATCAATGATCAAGTCAAACAATTTACCGATCAACTCTACGATGATCCCTTGATTAAATCTCTCAACCAAGAAGCAAGAGGTGCCGTTGCTCCTTTTTTTCGTAAAGTCACCCAATTCATTGGTAGTGCTTATCGGAAAATGACAGGTCTCAAAAACACATTTGGCAAAAAAAATAGCGGACCTTCTTATATTCCTTCTGAAACTTTTGCAACGACGCTCTTAGGAGCGCTCAAAATTGAAGCACTGTACCAAAAATTAGCCGAATCGAAATTAAAAAAATTCAGTCAGGATCGATTTAAAGTATCCATTTATCGAATTTTAACATCTCTACGAGATAGCAAAGCGGATGAATCATTACTAGAGCACGAATTTGCTGCGCTAGAATCGAAATTAGACGATATCTTAGAAGATTTTAGAACACAAAAAGCTGGTTTAGAAATAACCTTTGATCGCTTCTCCAATCAACTGAAATTGTTCCGTTCTCAAGCGAAAGAAGCTTTGCCTGAAAGTGAACATGTTGTTGAAATTTTTTCTAACCGTCTAGCAGGTTTGCAAGAAATCCTATTTGAAAATGAGCAAGAAAGAACTGTTTTACTAACAAATTTAAAACCAAAAATCAGTAGCGTGGTAGAAGAATTCAAAAAGATTTATGAAGTTTATCAACTGATTCGTTCGACTGGCAAACAAGCAGATCAATATGTTTTTGAAACAATTGCAGCCAAGTTACCAGTCCCACAAAGAGAACGATTAATGCAGCTTCAAGATACTTTCCATTTATTTACAGAATTGAAAACTGAACTCAAACAAGGCAACGTGAATTATGAAGAGATTTTTGATAAGTTACCTCCCTACGTTCAAGAATGCCTGCCTTTATTAGCACAGCGTGCTCAGACCAAAGTCGATCGTACAGAAAATACAGTCAAACAGTTTCAGCAAGAAGTCGAAACTTGGTTTGATCGCTCTATGGAGCGCGCCTCAGGAGTCTACAAACGTAATGCGAAAGGCGTTGCCATCCTCGTCGGTTTTTTAATTGCCATCATTGCGAATGCAGATACTTTTCACATTGTGGCTCGCCTATCAAGAGATAATGTTCTACGCAGTACGATCGCTGAAAGTGCCAGTCACGTTGCAACGACAGCCAATGACATTTCGCAAATCAAAGAAAAAGTCAATGATGCCCTGACAGGCATTTCCTTACCCATTGGTTGGAATGCAATCAACCTTCAACAACAGCAACAAGAAGGGTTTTCTTGGTTTTTTCCACCTTTACGTCGCTTCATCGGTTGGCTAATTAGTGGAATTGCTATCTCAATGGGCGCCCGCTTTTGGTTTGATGTACTCAACAAAGTCATGCGGGTGAAAACCACGGGCGCAATCCCAGTTTCATCCACCGGAGAACCATCAGATATGGATTAACTACCTCAAGCTTGCGTGCTCATCCCCTCCAATGCGGCTTGCAAGTCTTGGGTCAGGTCAGCCACGGCTTGCTTAGCAGCCCGACGATTGGAATGATACGCTTCCCAGCGATCGGAAACCGAAATTGGCTGCCCAACTTTCAATTGGGCACGCTGCTTACCCAGCTTAGGACGATCGAACGGATTTCCGCCTTTAATCCGAGCAATGACGTCCCACATCAATAACGAGGTCTCTGCGAATCTTTCCACAGTGGGCTTTTCGAGAACATAATGCCCCGTCACTGCCACAAAGCTTTCCACTAAACGCATGTGCCAAACTCGTAAATCTGCTTCTTCAGCAACCCGATCTGCCAGCCCCCGCTCTAGCGGCGAGAGCGCTTCCAGCTGTTTAATATCTTCGCGATAAATATAATCCCAACCTGCCTGTTCTAAGCGACGGCAGCGATCGATGAGGCTTCCTTTTGGAGATAAATTAAAGTACTGCTCCGCAACCGTGAGCGCAACATCCAGCAGGGCATTGAGACGAGCTGCAAATTCTTCATGAGAAAGCGGAATTTTGGCTGGCTCATTGGCAGGATTCGTGGCTTCTTCAACTGCCTTCAATCCAGGCAAAGATTGATGATAGAACCGACTATAAAACTGCTCCATCACCGACAATAAATATTCTCCCATTTGATATAAACGTTGATAGAGCTGTGCTTCTGAACCCGATAAGCCAGAAATCTCAGCAGCCGACTCTCTGCCCCCCCCTTTTATCTTTTCTGCAATGCCGCTATCTGCCTCCATCTCCCCCATCAGTTGCTCCAAGGCTTGCCAGGGTGGAGTGATGTAGCGATATTGAATATCCACTGGCACAATGCACACTTGCTCAGACCGACCCGCCTTCAGCAAATCTTCCACACACCAAAAACTCATTTGTGCCAACCCTGGCTCTAACGGACTGACAATTTCGCTATGTCCATTGGTGGCGCCCTCTGGCGACGCAGCCAGGGGAAACTTGCCGTTGACAAACAAATCCCGGGCTGAGCGTAACCCTTGGCGATCGACCTTACCTCGCAGAATTGGCGTTCCTCCCAATTGGGAATAGAGCCAACCCATGATCGAGCCAGCCCATAGAGGAATGCCGCGATCGTAAATAAAATGAGTGTGCAACGGCGCCTTAAAAGACATCTGACGTTGCCGTGCCACCTTGGGCGCAATGTGCGAGAGCAAATAAGCCAGACAAATCGGATCATTCGCACTTGGGTGACGGAAAGCAATCAAAAAACGAGTCTTACCCGCCCGAAACTGCTCATATAAATCGAGCAAGATCTCAACATTCTCTCCCTGCACATCGGCGATCTCAGTTTGCCAATGTATCCATGTAGGTAGCAGCCATTGCACAATTCTGACCAGCGACGGGTTTAGC
Source organism: Scytolyngbya sp. HA4215-MV1 (assembly GCA_019359045.1). Lineage (GTDB taxonomy): Bacteria > Cyanobacteriota > Cyanobacteriia > Leptolyngbyales > Leptolyngbyaceae > Scytolyngbya. The sequence continues at coordinate 303,094 of JAHHIA010000003.1, read as the reverse complement.
GCAGGTGGAATAAATTCAAGTGAAGGTTGAGCACGGACAGTCTGATGTGGCACAGCAGCCTCCTGGCTTTATCAATTTCAGTGATTTTAATGAAAATTTAGTTATGTTTTACACCAACCCCTTAACGCCAGCAGGATTACACAAGAACAATAGTATAGACACGATGCTGAGAGGAACGAACAATCCTAAATTCAATCGTGATCCAGCTAAAACACCAAAATCCTTTGACGTAGCCATCCCAATTAGACTAAAAGCAACGCTCCGGATGCTATCCCCGCACTGTCCCACCGCGTTCCATCACGCAACGCTCCCTTGTTCGTTTATAGAGGATTAGGACTGCTACTCACCCAATATCTGTACCTCATTGGGGAATTTCTCTCTAATCAGTTTTTACCTGTCAGTTTCGAGTAAACCAACAATGGCAAATGCTTGTTTTTCAATATTGGCTCAGGTTCTTTTAGCACCTCAAGAGAAGTTACTATCCGATCTCCTGGAGTTAGCACAAAAACTGGAGAAAGAAAATTATTCTCTCAAGCAAGAAGTACGCCACAGTTCGCAAGGCTTAGAGGATCAGCAGCAACACTACAGTCATCTAACGACTCAGTTAGAGCATTTGCAAAGTCATCTGACCCACATGGAAAAAATGTCGATGTTGGGGCAAATGGTGGCAGGCATTGCCCACGAAATCAATAACCCAATTACCTTTATTTATGGAAATCTGCCCTATATCGAAGAGCATGTGCAGGATCTCTTAAAAGTGTTGCAAGCATACCAGGGAAATAGCCGTGAATCGATTGTCGCAACACTGGAATCCGTCGATATTGCATTTATCCAGGAAGACCTCCCCCGCATTGTGGATTCCATGAAACTGGGTGCTGATCGCGTACGTGAACTCGTGCTGACCCTGCGCAATTTCTACCGCTTGGATGAACCAGAAATGAAGGCTGCCGATTTGCACGAAGGCATCGAAGACACACTCCTTCTACTACGGCACCGCTACAAATCAGAAATTGAAATTGTAAAGGAACTCGACAATATTCCTCCTGTAGAGTGTCATATCAATCAAATTAACCAGGTCATGATGAACCTGCTCAGCAACGCGATCGATGCCCTCTTAGAAAGCGACATTTCCCAGCCCAAGCAAATCATTATCGAAACCCGGCTTTTGTCCTCCAACCATCTCTGCATCAGCATCTCTGACAATGGTCCGGGGGTCGCTTTGGGAATTCAGTCACGTTTATTTGAACCGTTTTTCACCACTAAACCCATCGGTCTCGGCACCGGACTCGGACTTTCAATCTGTCATCAAATCATTACCGAAACTCACGGGGGCAAAATCTATTGCTGCTCCTCTCCCGGTGAAGGAACGACCTTTCGAGTCGAGCTACCCATTCGACAAAAACACTTTGAAACAGCAGAAGTCTTGTCTGAAACAAAACCGCTCTCCCCTTAGTGTTCTTCTCCAGCATGGTAAGAACTTCGTACTAGCGGACCCGATCGCACATGGGAAAATCCCATTTCACGAGCCATCCTCTCTAGACGCTCGAACTCTGCCGGAGTCCAATATTTTTTTACGGGCAAATGTTCCAACGATGGACGCATATATTGTCCTAACGTGACGCGATCGCACGCCACCGATCGCAAATCCGCCAGTGCTTCTAAAATTTCTGCTTCTGTTTCACCATGTCCCAACATCAAACCAGACTTGGTTGGCGTCATAGGAGCAAACTCCTTCACCCGTTGCAGCACCCGCAACGATCGCTCATACTTTGCCCCCCGCCGCACCGGCCCCTGCAATCGTCGCACCGTTTCCAAATTATGGTTATAGCAAGCTGGTCGAGCTGCCACCACCTGAGCGATCCGTTGTTGCTGCATGACCGCCGCATCGGCTCCCCCCCAAAAATCAGGCGTTAGCACCTCAATCCGAGTTTGAGGACACACTAGACGAATCGCATCCATCGTTGCTACAAACCAACCCGCTCCCTGATCTGGCAGATCATCCCGTGCCACGGAGGTCAACACTACATAGCTCAGTCCCAACAACTGAACCGACTCTGCCACCTTTTGCGGCTCCTGCGGATCGATCGGCATCGGAGCATGACCTTTATCCACCTGACAAAAACCGCACGCACGAGTGCAAGTCGGACCCATCAACAAAAAGGTTGCCGTCTTCTGGGAATAGCACTCCCCCCGATTCGGACATCGTCCTTCCTCACAAATCGTGTGAATTCCCCGTTGCTTAACAATTTGCTGCACTGTAGAAATTTCGCTCGCTTTACCGATCGGGCGGCGCAGCCATGCTGGCATTGCCTCGATTTCAGCTCGATGCAGCGGCGAGATCGTGACAAAAGGAGAGGGTTGATTGATCTCTGTTGACATAAAAGAGGGAATTCTAAACTGAAATCAGGGTGTCAAAGTGCGAAAAGCCGTTATCATCAAATTCTAAGTCCTACATTTGTTCTAGCAACTCACTAAGCCTAGACAAGAGTTCAATGAATCCCTCGCAAGGGATTCCAAACTGTCTTCTCTAGACTTTATTTCCTGTTGACCCACTCATTCATCCTGACTGAGTCCGACAAAGGGTACACTAGTGCAGGCTGTAACAAAGTAACTGTAATTCTGAACTTGGCATATCCTATTAACACGGCTTTCATTGCTTAAATTCTGTTAGTTTCTTACTTTTCACCCATCTCGGCGTCATAATACCCTTAAGATTCAACCCATCGAATCGCTGTAGTTAACATCCCCCTACTTTTCCTACTGTTATTTTCAGTCACTGCTAGAGGAGTTCAGTCGTGGCAACTCAGAAAATCTTGGTCATTGATGACAGTCTTGCCGTCAGAAAGCAGGTTCAAGAACTGCTGCCAAAAGGTAATTTTGAAGTTCTAGAAGCCAAGAATGGGCAAGAAGGGCTAACCATCATGCTCCAAGAGTCACCTAACCTGATCATGATGGATTTCTTGATGCCCCGTATGAGCGGTTGGGAACTTTTTCAGAAAATGCAGACAGAACCGAAACTGCAAAGAATTCCGCTTGTGGTGATGTCAGGGCGCAAAGAAGAAGTCGCCGAGAAAATTCCCGAGCCCTTTGAGCGGTTCGCTTTTATCGAAAAACCTTTTGACCAAAAGCAACTGGTGGATGCCATCAAACAGGCAATGAGAATTGCTCAATCGATGCCGCCTGCCCCAGTAGTTGTCCATGCTGCCCCTGTTGGTGGAGACGCAGGTACAGGTGCTAGCTCCGCGGAAATCCAAGCACTCAACGCTAAAGTTGCCAAACTGCAAGCTGAAGTCGATGCTTTGAAAAAGCAAACTGCTCAAATTTTGGCTTTTATCAAACAAAAATTGAGATAAGCCATCAACTTTTGGATACAGCCCCCCGAGATGCTGAATTCCTTCGGTATCTCGGGGATTGTTATATCAGCTTTTTCCCAAAATTTTTTCTAATCCAAATCCCGCCGCCCCTCCAATGCCCGCGCTAAAGTCACTTCATCGGCATATTCCAGATCCCCACCCATCGGCAATCCAAAGGCAATGCGGGTCACGCGCGTGAACGGCTTAAGGAGGTGACCTACATAAAGAGTCGTTGTTTCTCCCTCAATACTGGGACTAATTGCAAGAATGACCTCTTTAATTTTCTGCTGGCTGACTCGTCGGATTAAGGGTTGAATATAAAGCTGATCAGGTCCCATACCATCGATCGGAGAAATTAAGCCTCCCAAGACATGATATTTCCCTCGATATTCACGAGTTTTCTCCAGCGCGATGACATCCCTAGAATCGGCAACCACGCAAATCGTCTCGCTATCCCGATTAGGCGCACGACAAATTTCACAAACCGGTTCAGCCGATAAGTGGTAGCAGATAGAGCATTGCCCAACCTGCTGTTTTGCTTCAATCAACGCTTGAGCCAGTGCTTTCACTTCGGCTTCCGGTCGCTTCAGAATATGTAGTGCCAATCTCTGCGCAGTTTTGGGACCGACACCAGGCAAATGCTGAAGTTGCTCAATTAACCGAGCCAGGGGACGTGTATAAACCGTTGGTCTACCTCCGAATCTATCACTATTCTAACGATGGGACACCAGCGATCGATCAAGAAGCAACCGGACAACAGTAATCCAATATCCCAACCAAAACTCAAAAGATTCTTTCCTATCTTGGCTTTATTCAGCGCTATCTGCTGCCGATTTCTCTTTCTCAGCCAGGGGGCCACGCCATTTGCCGCCCTCCTAGAATATGTAAATGTAGATGGGGAACTGTTTGTCCGCCATCAGATCCAGTATTAATGACTACGCGATATCCCTGGCTGTTCAGTCCAGCCTGTTCAGCCACTCGTTTGACCGTCAACAATAAGTGTCCCATCAAGGCGTGGTCTTTTGATTCCGCTTCAGAAAGATGGGCGATTGGCTGCTTAGGAATCACCAAAATATGAACCGGAGCCTGGGGCGCAATATCCTTAAAAGCCAATGCCAGGTCGTCCTCATAGACAATTTCTGTCGGAATTTCTTTACGAATGATTTTACTGAAAATTGTTTCAGGTGCGTCGCTCATGCTGCCTCGTCATTACGCTAACAGTCTTAACAAACTACTAGTTGAAATTCTACGCGGTGATTTCCCTTTTCTGGCTTCACATACGACTTTTCTCAAAACTCATCTTGTCTCCACCCTTGATCCCCTTCTCTCTCGCCACCTTTTGATAGGGACTTCGCGATCATGGGCACCCTAACCAAAGGGTCATGAGAGCAAATATGCTGGCAAGAATTTGGAGTGCATCACTCGTCGGTATTGACGCTGTTCAAGTCGGGGTAGAAGTCGATGTATCAGGTGGATTGCCCGGCATTGTCATCGTTGGTTTACCCGACACAGCAGTACAAGAATCACGAGAACGAGTCAGAGCCGCTCTCAAGAACGCAGGGTATGCCTTCCCGATGCGAAAAATCGTCGTCAACCTGACGCCCGCAGATCTGAGAAAAGAAGGTCCTAGCTTTGATCTACCCATCTGTATTGGTATTCTGGCAGCCTCGGAACAGGTCAACACACAACAGCTAGAAGACTACCTTTTTTTAGGAGAGATGTCGCTTGACGGGACACTGCGCCCGGTGACGGGTGTTTTAGCGATCGCGGCGGCGGCTCAACGGTTGGGGATCAAGAGCCTAGTCGTTCCTGCCGACAATGCCCGTGAAGCCTCAGTCGTCAAAGGTCTATCCGTTTTTGGCTTCAAACACTTATCTGAAGTCGGTCACTTCTTAGAGAATCCGACTCAGCATATTGCCGTTGCAACCGACGGCAAACAAGAATTAGAGCGCAGTCAGTTTCATGGCCCTGACCTGAAAGAAGTCAAAGGGCAAGCTCATGCTCGACGGGCTTTAGAAATTGCAGCTGCTGGGGGGCATAATCTAATCTTTGTCGGTCCCCCTGGCAGCGGTAAAACGATGCTAGCAAGAAGACTACCCAGCATTTTACCAGCACTCACTTTTGAAGAAGCGCTAGAAATTAGCCGTGTGCATTCGGTGGCTGGCTTGCTGAAAGACAAAGGCTCTCTTGTTAGCACTCGTCCCTTTCGCAGTCCGCATCACTCAGCATCAGGACCATCGCTCGTAGGCGGCGGCAGTTTTCCGCGTCCAGGTGAGATTTCGCTTGCTCACAGGGGAATTTTGTTTTTAGACGAATTGACTGAATTTAAACGCGATGTGCTGGAATTTCTACGGCAGCCTTTAGAAGACGGCTATGTGAGCATCTCACGCACTCGTCAATCAGTCATGTTTCCAGCGCAGTTTACCTTAGTAGCTAGTACTAACCCTTGCCCCTGTGGCTTTTTTGGTGATTCAGTACAGCCCTGCACCTGTACACCGAGAGCAAGAGAGCAATATTGGGCAAGACTTTCAGGACCTCTGATGGATCGTATCGACTTACAGGTAGCGGTCAATCGCTTAAAGCCCGAAGAAATAACCCAACAACCCAAAGGCGAAGACTCAGCGACCGTTCGATCTCGGGTTCAGTCCGCTCGATCGCTTGCCCAACTGAGATTTCAAGCAGAGCCCACTCTCCGGTGCAATGCAGATTTACAAAGCCGTCATTTGAGACAGTGGTGTAAGCTAGACGATTCGACCCGCAATCTGCTGGAAGGCGCTATCCGCAAACTGGGGCTTTCGGTTCGAGCCAGCGATCGCATTCTCAAGGTTGCCCGCACGATCGCCGATCTCGCCAGCGAAGAGGAGTTGCAAACTCATCATGTTGCCGAAGCAATTCAATACCGCACCATAGACCGGATGCAGTAGCCCAGCCTCTGTCAATCATCCTTAACTGGCAACCACCGCTTCAAGGGTCTGGTGCACAGATTGGGTCGTACCAGTCTTAGTAGAGCGACTGAGTTTTTTGTCCAGGTAAGCATATAGGACATCACTAGCTTGAAAACAGATTGTGAGTCCACCTCTGCGGCTTTCCGCAGAGATAATGTGTACCTGTTGACGAGGAGAAACAAGAAAATTAATCCAGTCAGCCACCTTTCGATTGGGCACATCCAATTTTCCCAACCGACCACCCTCACCATCGTCAATTACACTAAATTGGACAGCAACAGCCATGGCTCAACCCTCAGGCGAGAACGACAAAAATTGTTTGTAGTACTCAAGATTAAGTACTAATGTACTATTATATTAGCCTGTTTTTGAGCAATCAGTGTCAGAAATTTCACGGAAATTTCCAGTCGAGTGGGAAAAGGTGGATATGACGAGAAATCAAGCCGATGAACCAGTTAATGAGCAGTATCTGTGGCAGCTATTGGGTTTTGCAGGTGTGATTGTTCTGGTCGTTCTACTGATTCGGCTGCTCTTGCCCCTCCTTTTAACCGTAGGTGCAATCGGTTCGGGCTGGTGGGCATGGCACTGGTATCAACAAAATCGCAGTACCCGTCGAGCACATTTCAATGCCCTGTTTTACGAACTCATTCAGGCAAATGGGGGACGCATCACCATTTTGGACTTTGCCATGACTGCTCATTTGCCAGCTAGCGATGCTCAACAGTTTTTGGACGATCGCGCCAAAGAATTCTCAGCTCACTTTGAGGTGACCGATCACGGCGATGTGATCTATTGTTTTCAAACTGTGAAAACCCTGTCATCCGATAGTGAGCTAGTAGACAGCATTTCTGTTGCCTATTCTGCTTCCCCCAGTTCCCTGATCTCCGGTCAAGATCTGGGCTATCCATTAACTCAGGCCCAACTCGCTGAACGGCTCAATCTTTCGCCTACAACGATTCGTCGCAAAAAAACATCTCCCGATTTCTCCCTCTGGTCACAAACCAAAGATCCCCAAAATATCCTTTGGAGATATGTGCTTGAGGAGCAACGGTTTTATCCGGAAATGAACCCCGATCGCCCCTCAGTCGATCGCTAAGCGCTTCTAAAACACCCCCAAGTCTAGATTCTTCTCTGAGCAACATTTTTATTAAAATCCTGGGAAATATGCCAAATTTTCCAGAAGCACATTAAAGATTGTGTAAATTCTGACTGTCTAGCACCGTAAACGATGAACGCCCCTTCCCTCAACCAGAAAATATCAAGCATGATGGAAACGTGCAGTTTAGACAGCCGTAACAATGAGCGATCAGACTAATCAGGAAACGCTGAACGACTCCTCTAGGCACCCCGAAATTTCGCGCACCCCCCCTTGGGGCACCGTGACATTGTTAGAAGAAGGGGCGAACTATCGGATTAATCGGATTGAAGTTCATCCTGGGCGACACATCAGTACCCAGATGCACAACCATCGCAGTGAACATTGGATCGTCGTATCAGGAACCGCGAAGGTGATCTGTGATGGCAAAGAGACTTTGTTGCTTCAAAAACAATCAACTTATGTACCAATGTGTACGCCGCACCGAGTGGAAAACCCCGGTGTGATTCCCTTGGTCATGATTGAAGTACAAAATGGCGAATATCTCGGAGAAGATGACATCATCCGGTTTGGCGATGCCCAAAGCGACGATTAATCGCTTGTCTGCAGAAGACGATTTGAATCAGAAACGTTAAGGTGGAGTAAGGGCGACCCATTGCTCTCGGTTGCCCTCCCTCAATCCTATGAACGGCACTTTAAAGATCAGATCGCACCATTGGACGACCATCACTCTGATGTGTGCCCTCGCTACCTGGCTATTTCCGTTGTCGTTAGCTACACAGGCACAACCCATGCCTTCAGGACTTTCCCGTGGCGAAGTGGAGCGAATTTCTAACGATCTCAGTCGTAGCAGCACAACCGACTTTTTCCGGCAGGGTCAAGAAAAGTTAGAGCGAGAGATTCGGTGGCTCGATCGTCGTCGGCTTTTATCCATGGAAAATTTGCTCAAAGTCAGCGGTTCGCCTCCCACACCCGTTGAGTTGAACTCTTTAGAAATTACCCAGCCATCACCACCGACTGATCGTTAAAATTTGGGTGAATGTTAGTCGTCAAGCGACATTCTGGCCGTGTCTAATTCTCTCCCCATCTATTTAGATTGTCATGCCACAACTCCTATGGATGAGCGGGTTTTGGCAGAAATGCTCCCCTATTTCACCCAGCACTTTGGCAATGCTGCCAGTGTCAGTCATGCTTACGGTTGGGCCGCAGACGCAGCCATTCAAAAAGCGCGGCAGTCGATCGCAACCGCCATCCACGCATCGCCCGAAGAAATTATCTTTACCAGTGGGGCAACCGAAGCCAATAATCTGGCAATCAAAGGCGTTGCTGAAGCCTACCTGAACAAAGGTCGCCATATTGTGACAGTTGCCACCGAGCACAATGCCGTGCTCGATCCTTGCCATTATCTGGCAACCCTGGGTTTTGAAGTCACGATTTTACCTGTCCAATCTGACGGGTTGCTCGACCTGACAACACTAGAAGCGGCATTGCGTCCAGACACCCTCCTGGTTTCCGTCATGGCTGCTAATAACGAAATTGGCGTCTTGCAACCTCTAGCAGAGATCGGCGCGTTGTGTCATCAAGCTCAAGTTTTATTGCATACCGATGCAGCCCAGGCGATCGGTAAAATGCCCTTAGATATGCAGACCCTGCAAATTGATCTCATGTCCCTGACCGCCCATAAAGTTTACGGACCCAAAGGCATTGGCGCACTGTATGTACGACGGCGCAATCCTAAAGTGCAACTTGCTCCCCAATTGCATGGCGGCGGTCACGAACGGGGGATGCGTTCTGGTACGCTTTACACACCCCAGATTGTTGGTTTTGCCAAAGCCATAGAACTCGCGATCTCCAATCTCACCGTAGAAACACAGCGCATTCAAGCCCTCCGTGATCGCCTCTGGCACACTCTCAGCCAACTCGATGGTATTTTCCTCAATGGACATCCCAGCCAACGGCTACCGGGCAATTTGAACTTCAGTGTGGCAGGAGTGGATGGGCAAGCATTACACTTGGGTTTGCAATCAGTGGTTGCAGTTTCATCCGGTTCTGCCTGTACCTCTGCAAAAATTGCTCCTTCCCATGTACTACAGGCACTTGGAAGATCGCCAGCTTTGGCGTACGCCTCACTGCGTTTTGGCATTGGACGGTTCAACACGGTAGCAGAGATTGATCAAGTGGCTCAAGCCACGATCTCAACGATTCAAGCATTACGCAGCCACAAGATTTCGGACAGCAGTAGCCAGATCCCCCTTTCCAATCCACAATAAAATTGTAAAGTTTTTTAGATTATTGAGGCGACGCTGTGACTTCTCCGGTGCTTCATCCTACTCGATCGCGACGACCCACGCCGCTCCAAAATCTTCTGACCGATAGTTTGACTATCTTTTGGGGCGATTGGTTGGAACTGCGTTCCCGGATTATCCAAGTTGCAGCGTCTGGACTTATCTCACCCCTAATTTACATCGTCGCATTTGGCTTGGGATTAGGGAGCACTATGCCTAAACCTGCCATTGGCGCGAACTACTTAGAATTTATTTTGCCTGGCATGGTGGCATTGTCCTCCATGGTGATTAGTTTTGGTGGTACCACTTTTTCAATTTGTGGCGATCGCCTCTTCAGCAAAACTTTTGAAGAATTGATGCTGGTTCCCGTCCATCCGCTGGCGCTTCATTTGGGAAAAATGCTGGCAGGAATTTTGCGCGGTTTGCTAACTGCCGGATCGGTGATTTTAGTGGCAATTCTCTTCACGGGCAAGCTGTGGAGTTTTCTCAATCCTTTATTTTTGTTATTACTGGTACTGAACTGTGCCGTCTTTGCGGGCATGGGAGTCATCGTTGGACTCAACGTCAAATCTTTAGAAAGTGTTGGCATTTACAATAATTTTGTAATCGTGCCCATGTCGTTTCTAGGGGCGACCTTTTTTAATCCAGCCACCTTACCCTTAGCGCTCAAAATTGTAGTTTATCTACTGCCCCTCACCTACACCACCATTGGCTTACGCGCTGCCGCCTATCTTCCACTTTCCCAGTTTCCCTGGTATTCGATTCCGATTTTGTTAGGGGTAGCGATCGTCTTAGCAGGGATCGGGGCATACCAATTTTCCCACCAGCAAGATTAAGGAACTCCCTACTCTCTCACAACAGGAGTTTATATGAATGCATCTGCTTACCAGCCTCCTATCGATCGATTGCTAAGCTACGGCGATCTCCGCCAGATGGGTCAGGAATATCCCAATTATGTCGAAGAATTATCGTTGTCTTCCGACCAGATTCCAGATCTGATTCGGTTAGCAACCGACATGACGCTGCTGACTTTAGAAGACCCAGAAGATGTCATCGTTTGGGCACCAATTCATGCCATGCGAGTATTGGGACAATTACGCGCCGAAGCGGCGATCGACCCACTCCTATCACTCCTCAAAGAACTCTCAGACGACGATTGGTTCCGCGAAACCCTCACTGAAGTTCTCGGGATGATTGGTGCGGCTGCCATTCCAGCACTGTCCAAATATCTCGCAGATCCCGCTCAAGAGATCAACGTTCGCCTTAGCATCACAGCCAGTTTCGAAAAAATTGGAGAACAACATCCTGAGGCTCGTGATGCCTGTGTTGCGGCATTGATGCAGCAACTCAGAGGGTTCAACCGTAATCCGCTGGAGCTAAACGGCTTCCTAGTCAATTCTTTAGTCCAATTGCAAGCATTGGAAGCGCTTCCGTTGATGGAGCAAGCATTCGCAGCGAGGAGGGTTGATTTATCAATCATAGGAACCTGGGATGATGTCCAAGTAGAATTTGGATTAAAACCACCTGATGAACTGCCTACCCAAAGAAAATTTCAGCCTTTTGCTCGAATATTCGGCGCGGTTGATTTTTCAACTGCTGCCATGCCTTATGAAGCGATGACCACAGGGTTTGGTCAACCCGTTTCTAGTCCTAATCCAGCCAAATCTAGCAAAAACAAGAAGAAAAAAAAGAAATAATTAAAAGACGTTGTTAGATTTTTTCTGTTTCATCAGATTTTCTTAAAAAAGCTGGACAACAAAGCAAAAGTTTGGTACACCTGTTCTATGGATAATTGTAGACTTTGTGTACTGCTATGGAAACCCTAACCGATGCCCAACAAACCCTTCTGGATTGGCTGCGAGAGTACATTCGGGTAAATCAGCATTCGCCTTCAATTCGGCAAATGATGAAAGCCATGGGCTTAAAATCTCCAGCTCCAGTGCAAAGTCGCTTAGAGCATTTGAAGAATAAAGGCTATATCGACTGGACTGAAGGAAAAGCACGAACAATTCGGTTATTGCACTCTACACCGATCGGGGTTCCTATCGTTGGTTCGATCGCAGCAACCAGTCTGGTAGAAACTTTTCCTGATACAGAAGTTGAGCAACTTGACCTCAGTAACCTACTCCAAAAGCCAGAATACTTTGCCTTACGAGTTCGGGGACAAAGTATGATTGAGGCGCTGATTGATGATGGAGACGTGGTGATTATGAAACCCGTTAGCGACCCCAAATCGATCAAAAATGGCACGATCGTGGCTGCCCGAGTTGAAGGTAAAACTACTCTGAAACACTACCACCGCAAAGGCAGCAAGGTTACTCTCATGCCGGGCAACCCTGATCGCGACTTGTATCCTATTACTGAAGTTGCTGCTGCCGAGACTGATATTCAAGGTGTCTTAGTCGGTGTCTGGCGCGGCTATAGCAATCTTTACTAGAGAACTACTTCCAGTTCCACGGCAGGCTTACTAAGCATTTCAAGGATTGTTTGCACAATCTATCGGATTGTAAGCATGCTTTCTTAACAAAAAATATTTCTAGCCAACTATCTTTCCAGTTGCAACAGCAGCAGGTCAGGGCTATGGCATGATGACTGAATGCTACAGACCTGGATCTGCGTGAGAATTTGCCGTGAAAGCTGCTCGATCGTTTTTGCAAGTTTATTTGAGCCGCAAGATGTTGGTCATCTTGCTCCTGGGTTTTTCATCGGGTCTCCCGTTTGCCTTGACGGATGATGCCTTTCGCGGCTGGATGAGTGATGCCCAATTAGACCTACGGACGATCGGTTGGCTGAGTTTAGTCAGCTTACCCTACTCACTCAAATTTCTCTGGTCCCCCTTTCTCGATCGATTCATTCCTCCTTTTTTAGGACGCAGGCGAGGCTGGATGGCGATCGCCCAAGGAGGACTGGTAGCAGGCATCTTAGCCCTTTCTCTACAAATGGCAGTTGTCTCGGCTTTACCTGCAGCACAAAGGTTCGGCGCCCTACAAGTTCTGGCATGTCTTGCCATGGGTGTGACCTTTCTCAGCGCCACTCAGGATATTGCGATTGATGCCTACCGAGCCGATATCCTGACCAAGCAAGAGGTAGGTGCAGGCGCTGCACTTGCCATTCAGGGCTTTCGACTCGCGCTTCTCCTAACCGGTGGGGTGACATTTAAGCTGGCAGATCGTCTGGGCTGGCAGCAAACTTATGCCCTGATTTCATTATTGATGGCGATCGGATTCTTGACCTCGATTTGGGCACCCGAACCTAAACAGGTGACGCCACCCGGATCGCTCAAACAGGCAGTAATTTTACCGTTCAAAGAGTTTTTTCAACGCTTAGGAAACAACCAGGCATTCCTGGCGCTGATCTTCGTTATTCTCTTTCGAGTCGGGGATGCCATGGTTGCCAAGATGACCGTCCCTTTCCTGGGTGCAAAGGGTCTGACATTTAGCAATGACGATATTGGTACAGTCCGGCAGATTTGGGGAGTGTTTGCGACGATCTTCGGCACACTGGCAGGGGGAGCCGTTCTGAGCAAAATTGGGATTAATCGATCGCTCTGGGTATTTGGTATTTTGCAAGCGGTAAGTAATCTTGGCTATCTTGCCCTGGCGATCGTTGGCAAAAACTATCCCTTCATGGTGATAGCTGTCAACATCGAGAATTTTTGTAGCGGTCTTGGCACTGCGGGGTTTGTGGGCTTCTTGATCAGTCTCTGCAATCCTCGCTTTTCGGCAACTCAATTTGCCCTACTCTCCAGTCTGATGGCAGTCGGGCGAGATCTGATTGCAGCCCCTGGTGCAGGCGAGTTGGCACAACGTTGTCAGCAGCGGTTTCAGACTACACCACCAACTGCTTGGGCAAGTTTCCTGGCTGCTAGTCAGCAACAGGGATGGGCTGTATTTTTTCTACTGACTTTAGTCGTCGCACTCCCTGGATTATTGCTGCTGCCCCTCTTCGCACCTTGGAACCGGGAAGCCCAATTTGCTGCAGAATTGCATGAAAATCAGCCCGAAAATCTCGATGAAGATCAACCTGATCAGTTGTAGGATGAGGATAGAAAGCTTTATAAATCTTGAGGCTTTCTCATAAAAATTTTTGTTATTGAAAAGCGGTTATCGAGATGGCTTTCTTTCGTCAATACATTGCGCCCTTGTTGATTGTGTTGGTGTTTTTGGTGTCGCTTGTGGCAGTTGGGGCTCGAAGTTTCTTGTCTGGCGATATGGCAGCGCCTGCACCCATTGAAGAAGTTGGCAGCACAACGCCAGATGGATCAGAAGCAGTGGCAACTGTCACCGATACCATTGCCGATTTACCCCCGACCCTTTCAACCCTGATTAAGGGGTTGCCAGATGACGACCTGGCACTATCCGAACAGCTTTAGCAGCCCTTATACGGCTTTCGTGTTAAATCAACCCCTATCGGGCTACCTGTTGCGTTCTGGTTCTGGACTAGAACGATCGCTCCTACTGAAGTTTCTTCAGAAGACTTATCAGGAACTTAACCCAGGTGGCGAAATTGCTCATCTGGCATATACTGTTGAGCAATATTTTTCTAAAGATACGCCGCTCTGGTGGGTGGAGCCGTCACCAGTCGCTTCATCAGAGTTTCCGGCGACTTTTCCTCATCAACACTCTCATCCCATCGGATGTTTATGGCTGGGTAATGCGATCGATCAACTTAGTGGAGATCGTCATGCCCATATTTTTCTGATTTACGTTTCACCAGCTCATCGGCGACGCGGCATTGGTGCAGCTCTACTCCACCACGCTGAAAGTTGGGCAAAAGCACGCGGAGATCGCCAGATCGGCTTGCAGGTTTTCCAGTCGAATCAGCCAGCACTTCGGCTTTACCAACGATCGGGATTCCAACCCCAGTCGCTCTGGATGATCAAAAACCTACAATGATCTCTATTAAAAGCAATAGTGCCTGGCAGGATAAAAATCAAGCGAATCCTGATCTTTGTCCCAACAGGCACCTTCTGAACTTGTCAAGATGGTTAGTAAAAATGTCAATTGAGCAAAAAAACGAAACTCTGAGGTGAAACAAGCAATCACCTCAAATGGCTGATTGAGCTTCTACCTGAAGGAATGAGAATCAAAGCTCTCATCTTCAAAAATAAAAGACTGGAATGTAAAACAGCCTATGAATTCGTCGTTGGAGCAGCCAGGAGTTGCTTGAGTTTTTCGAGTTCTGCCGCCCAGCGAGGATCTGGCAAAACGCTCTCAGAAGAGCTGCTTGCAACTCTTTGCTTGGATTTGTTGTTGCTGTTACTGCTGCCCTTACGACGGCTACCACGATCGGCGCTGGCAGTTACAGGACTTGGAGAACCCGTAGAGACTGCTTGCTCCTCATCTTTGCCTTTGCTACGGGGCAATGCTTTTTCGATTTTTAGAGCATTGTCCTTCAGCATATAACCATTGAACTTTTCGATGATTTCATCAGCTTGTTCATTGGTTTTGACTGTCACAAAGCCAAATCCACGACATTCACCCGTCTTTCGATCGGTAATGACCTTGGTGGAAACAGAATCTCCTGCTTCGGCAAAAACTGCCTCTAGCTCTTGACGACTCAACTCTTTGGGTAAATTTCCCACATAAAGACGGATCGACATTCTTAAGACACCTCCAGACTTAACTAAAAACTTGCTCAACCGTGTTCGCCCAACAGTGGCTGAGATGAACCAGAAGAAAAGACACTTTGAACCAACCCTCTCCTTTCACCGAGCTTGACAACTCAAAATCCGGGAAAAATGCTTCACCTGTTCAGTTAACCACTTGCAGCACATCTATGAAAAGCTGGGTCGCAAAAGTTACAGCGTGAGTTTTTAGTCATTGCCGGAGGATTAGAGTGAGGCGTTTCCTCTACTGCTTTCACAGGATATTTGTGCCAATCACTAAGGTATCACGGTCACCAGTACGCAGCTAGGCTAAAAAGAAGATTTCTACCATGAGCTATATCTTGCTAAAAGTTCGGTTAAGTCCTTGTGATGATTCCTGCCCCTTTAAGCAGGATTGCTGCACCGATGAAAGAAATCCTTGAAGAGGATAATAAAGAACGAAAAAACCAGCCACAAAGGCTGGTCAGCTTGCTGTGTTAAATGGAGAACCTGATATCAGGGTGATTAACCGTGCCGCCTGCCAACAGATTAGAGATATTGGTTGGATATACGACCCCTACCACATTGCAAAGAAATGTAACATAAACCAGGGAGAAGTACAAGTTTTTTAACAAATAGTTCTTGAGCGAGGACACGATCGCGAAGCAACCTCCATCAAGCACCGCCTCGCAAAATCAGAAAGATTCCCATTGCCGCAGCAAGGAGTGCCGCCAGCGTTGACCAAAATTGGTGTGCGCCTCGCAACGTTCTGCCGCCTCGACTGCGAATCAGGTCAACATCAACCCAGGGCGTCGCACCCCGCCGCAACCAACCCACCAAAGTGACCGATTGATTCACCAGTTCACAAGGACGCAAAGGATCGGAGATAAAGTTGCCCAGGGGTCCCATTTGCGAAAAGTAGTGGAGTTTAACCGCTCCCTTGTGAGTTTGCAAAATCAAATCTTGCCCCAACCAGTTAGCAATCCCTTGCCGTCCGAGCAGTTTACCTTCTAGCACAATGGGCTGTCCTGACAAAGGAGTTGCATTGGGGTCGGTCATCAGGTCAGACAAGACTGAAGGAGTAGCAGGATTTAGATTCCTCATGAATGAAACTGGAATATCGGGAAACAACTGGTTGAAGCGTAGGATCGCTCCGATACTAAAGCCAAGCAAGAGCCAGCCAAACAAAATGGCATGGTCACCCCAGAGCCAAGCAATTTTGTCAACTCGGAAGCCTTTCGCGATCGCGCCGAGCATCCACATACTGAGGGCAATCGCTGCCCCCAAAATCACCCCCCAAAAGGGTGCTCCTTGCAACAGCAACATTTGCCATTGTTGAGCACTTAGGGCAGAAGTACGGGCAGGGGAGACGGCAGCAAAATCTAGCTCTGTGTCTAGTTTCCAGTGCCGAGCATAGAGCGCCAACAGACGCAACCGATCGCCAATCGGGGGATGAGCATGATTGAGTGACAACCAGGGCGCATAGGGATTCACTTGGTCCCATGCCAGAAACTGTTCTAAGGGCAGATAGGCATAAAGACTTCCCAAACTGAGCGCCAACCGATGCCCTAGCGGACTGAGCAAATCAAACCCCTCTAGCAGGTAACTAGTGCGCCCCTGTTGCTGAATCGCTTCGGAGGTCGCAATCGCAAATTTGAGCAAAGCCCGGGTCAACCCATTGGGATTCCCGGTCGCATCACTCGCGATGCGATCGCTGTAGTAAACCCTCTGACGCGATAACCATAAAGTAGGGAATCGCAGGAGCCAGTAAATCCCATACGCCAGGGCAGAAAAATAGGCTGCACCTCCCGCCCCGATTTGCCACAAAAAGCGCAAAATGCTGTGAGTAGAGCCATCCTGACTGATGCGGTAGAGATGATCTCCCACGATCGCCAGTCGCCAGTAAACCGTGTAGGGAATCAGTAGAGCAGTCGTCATTCCCGATAGAACAATAAAATCCCAACTGACAATATGGGCAACTTCTCCGGCACAAATCGTCGCAATCTCATCTTCCGCCAAACTTTCCAACAATCCCTGGCTCACCACAATTCGCGCCAACCGAGGAAGACAGCCATAAGTTAGGGCGATCGGCTCTTTCACCGGCAGAATGTTCAATGTCGGCAACGGAATTTTCTTTTGTTGGCAAAGACGAGATAGCACCCGCGCAGCTTCCGGACTGTAGGTCGATAATTGCTTCAGCGAAAGCGATTTTCGTTGGTAGAAAAATTGGAGCCAGGCATCCAGTAACCAGGGCGAGGCGACTAACAAAATTGCCAATGTGATCAGGATGAACTGGGTCGGATCTCGATAGAAAGCTTGAATCGGGCGAATAAAGCGGATGGTGAAGTACAGAATACGGTTGGTCGTGCCCATGAACAACGTCAAAGACGACCACGCGACTGCGAAAAAGGCGATCGCTGTAACCAGTTGCACCAACCACAACCGCCAAAATTTTATTTTGCCCAATGGATTCCAGATTTTCGCTCGGTCTGCCTGTCGCCAGGTCGGTTGATACGTTTCGGGGACGGCAGCATCCAGCGGGGACGGGGGAGCAGCGGATGGAGCCGAGGCATCCAACTCCTGAACTAGAGGTTCGGCTGGAGCAGCCACGTCGATTTCAGCAGACTCGATCGCAGCGGTGGAATTGGCAGTCGTCGATTGCCTGGGAGGCAACTGCCCCGTATCGGCTGAGTCAGGGCGAGCTGCCCTGGCAACGGGTCGTGTTCCCCCGACAGAGGGTAGATTCTCTAAAGGTACAAATCCGGTCTGGTCAGGCTCTGTAGAAGGCGCTGCGGCAACATTGGGAGCCAACGCCTGCGGGTAGCGTTGGGACAGACTCGCAAGATTGCGACTACCCCACTCGCGAACTTGTAGACTGGCATGTTGGCTCAAGCTTTGACAGAGCGAGATCGCCTTTTCCGGTTGCCCGATTTTTTCATAGGCAGACACCAGACCCATCTGTGCCTTGATGCCATCCGGTTGGTAAGCCGCCGCCTGGGCGATCGGCTCTAAATCGGCAATTGCTTGTGCATATTGACCTTGCTTCAGCTCTGCCAACCCTCTTTCCAATCGCGAGGATGGGCTTGAACCGTCAGCCTGAGGCGAATCAGGAATAGAAGCCATCAAGATTCCTCCACTCAGCGTCTTTTCATGCCATTTTGGGTCGTGTTGCTCAAAAGACGTTGCTATTTTTAAACGCTTGACCAATCAACGCATTCAAAACCCTCAACCTCGATCGATCCACTGACCTGGAAGCTAATGCCACTTTTATAGTCTATTGTTGAAAAGTTTGCCTTAATAAAGCCTTACAATTTCCCCGCGACAGGGGCGATCGCAGACAATTTAAGCGCTGGATGATCAGCATGCACTTGTTGGCAATTCCATTCATTCCGAAACAGCAATACCGGGCGATCCTGGCTATCTTTCACCGTCACGGTATTAAATAAGCGACCCACCTTTTGCAGTGCCTCCCAGCCTCCTGCCACCCACCGTGCCACCGTGTAAGGAAGTAATTCCAAAAGAGTCTCGACTCCATATTCGTTTTGTAAGCGGAACTGTACCACTTCAAACTGCAACTGCCCCACCGCTGCCAGCATCGGATCACGACGCGATTCATCCACCGAATACATGATTTGTACCGCCCCTTCTTCTCGTAGCTCCGACACCCCTTTGTGAAACTGCTTAAATTTAGAGGGATTGGGATTTTTGAGGTAAGCAAATAATTCTGGTGAGAAGTAGGGAATGCCTTCGTACTCTAGCTTGGGTCCAATGTAGAGAGTATCCCCGATCGCAAACGCACCCGGATTATTTAACCCAATCACATCACCGGGATAGGCAGCATCGATCGACTCCCGATCTTGAGCAAAGAGTTTTTGGGGACGCGACAGGCGCAGGGTCTTGCCAGAACGAGCATGGTTAACCACCATATCTTTCTCAAACTTGCCCGAGCAGACTCGAATAAACGCCACGCGATCGCGGTGTTTGGGGTCCATATTGGCTTGCAGCTTAAAGACAAAACCCGAAAATTCTGGATAGGTGGGAAGAATTTCGCCCATCGTGCTGCTGTGGGGACCGGGCTTGAGGGCATAGTCCAAAAAGGCATTGAGAAATAGTTCAACCCCAAAGTTGGTCATGGCACTGCCAAAGAAAATCGGGGTCATTTTGCCCTGATGCACCAAATCCAGATCTAACTCAGGTCCTAAGCCCTCTAATAATTCCAGATCATCCTTGAACTGGTAGTAGAGTTCTTTTTCAAGCAGAGCTTCAATGCGCGGATCGCCCAGGTCAATGATGGTTTCGCGGGCTTCTCGGCGACCGTGGAGGCTGCGCTCAAACAGGTGAATCTGTTGGTGGCGACGATCGTAGACACCTTTAAAGCGATCGCCCATGCCGATGGGCCAATTCACCACATAGGTTTGCAGACCCAGTTCCTGCTCAATCTCGTCCAGCAATTCCAAAGGCTCACGACCCGGACGATCCAATTTATTTACAAAGGTAAAAATTGGCAACTGGCGCATCCGGCAGACTTCAAACAGCTTGCGGGTTTGAGGTTCCAGACCTTTGGCGGCGTCAATCAGCATTACCGCATTGTCTGCCGCAGCCAGGGTGCGGTAGGTATCTTCACTAAAGTCTTGGTGACCCGGCGTGTCCAGCAGGTTAATCTGACAGTCCTGATACTCAAACTGCAACACCGTAGAGGTGATGGAAATTCCCCGCTGTTGTTCCATTGCCATCCAGTCGGAAGTCGCATGGCGTTGCGATCGGCGTGCCTTCACCGCTCCCGCTTCATGAATTGCCCCGCCGTACAGCAGGAGCTTTTCGGTCAACGTGGTTTTCCCCGCGTCGGGGTGAGAAATAATGGCAAAGTTACGACGGCGATCGACCGCCGTTTGTAGCTCAGTCTGGAGTTCCGTGGACATGATTCACCTGGCACTTGCAAGCTTGAGAGAGGTCTAAGGGTTCAACATCACTTCTTTGAGTTTAGACGATGGACGAGAGGCGAAGAGTTCTCAATTAGCCTGCGCTGTCAAATGCCTGAAGCTGAAACTGCATCAATTCCTGAATGCCCTTCTCAGCCAGATCTAGAATTTGATTAAACTGACTACGGCTAAAGCTGCCCGATTCAGCCGTTCCTTGCACTTCAATGAGTTCTAATTTTTGATTCATGACCAAATTACAATCAATTTCAGCCGCCACATCCTCAACGTAGTTGAGATCCAGGAGTGCCTGGTCGTGCAGTAAGCCGACGGAAACCGCAGCAACCTGGTTCACCAGAGGCGATCGCGCCAATTCTCCAGACTGAACCAAGGGGTCTAAGGCGTCTTTGAGTGCCACAAAACCGCCTGTAATCGACGTGGTACGGGTGCCTGCATCCGCCTGCAACACATCCGCATCCACCACAATGGTGCGCTCTCCTAATGCTTGCATATCCAGCGTTGCTCGCAGCGATCGCCCGATCAACCGCTGAATTTCCTGAGTTCGCCCCGACAACCGCATAAACTCTCGTTCATGGCGCTGCGGCGTTGCCCCCGGCAGCATTCGGTATTCTGCCGTTAGCCAACCCTGCCCCTTCCCTTCCAAAAATCGAGGCACACCTGATTGAATCGTAACAGTACAAAGTACCTGGGTCTCTCCACAGTGAGCCAGCACTGAACCCGCGGCAAAACGGGTAAACCGTCGCTCAAACCTTACCGGACGCAATTGATCGGGTTGCCGACCGTCTGAACGCTGCATTACTTTCTCACTTCAAATCTTCGGTTAACTTGACTTGCACCACTTGACCCGGCTGGATGGTGGCAGGCTTGGGGGTAGTGAGGTAGCCCACAGCAGCGCCAGCCGCCGCTCCCCCCACCATATCTAATCCAGAAAAGCCGCCCAGGATACCGCCGGCAAGTCCACCAATGCCAGAGTAGAGCAGCAATCGGCTTTGGGAAACCTGACGCAGGCTTCCACTCAACACATCAGATTGGGCAGCCAGGGGAAGATTTTGCGTCCCCAGGGCGATCGCTTGGGCGACGAAGCGGCTGCCATTGGTGCCTGTCTCAAACCGACCAATGACAGCAGTCCCCACAGGCGCGACCAATCGCCCCCAGTAATCGCGGATTTCGGTTTGCAGTGCCATGACTTCTTGCTGAGACCGATCGGGTTGCAGCGACAGGGGTGCTTCACCTGGATAGCGCAGATTCAGCACACTGCCCGTGGGTAACAAAATTGTGGACGATCGAGCCGTGAGCACCGGGGCAGCGCCACCGGGCAACGGTTGACCAAATTTGATTGCAGTTGGTCGAGCAGGCGTAACTGCAGGCACATCGGGGCGCTCGATCGCTGTTGGATTACTTTGCAAAGGAGGAACACTCACCGTTGGGCGCACCGCAGGCATATTTGGATTGGGCATGGGGGTCAGGGGCGGCACCGTCACCATGGGAGCAGTGGGCGTAGACAGGGTAGCTGGCGGGAGCGGGGGCGCACTTTCTGGCAAGGTCGGCACATCAGCGACCACTGGGGGAGGTGCTGTGATAGGCGCTGGCACTGGCACCGCAGCCATCGGCTGAATTTCAGGCACCGTCACTGCAGGAGGCACCTCTACTGCAATTGTTTGAGGCACCGCTGGCGACACCGTTGGCGGGATCGCTGGCGGCACCCCTGGAACCGAAGGCTGGGGCACCGTAGCTGTCACCACCGGCTGGGGCGAGGGGCTAGTCGGTGGCAGCGTACTCGGTTGAGGGGCAGCAATCGGCGGAGAGATGCTGACCGTGGGTTTGCTGACGACCAGGGGGGCGGGAGCCGTGGGCACGGCAATGGCACTGGGGCGATCAGGAGCATTTGCCGAGGAGAGGGGACGATCGGGCGGCAAGGGTGTGGAGTAATCGGGAACGGTTGGCAACGGGGCGGGAACCCCTGCACCGGTCACAACCGATCCATCGGGAGGCGCAGGCAATCCATTGGTCGTGGGGGGGACAGGGTTAGGCGCTGGAACAACCGGAGCAGAAGGGACTTGGGAAATCGGGACGGTTGGTTGAACAATTTTTATAATCGTCGGCGGGGCAGAAACCACCGGCTTGGATGATGGAATCAAAGCGGGTGCTTCACTGGCTGGATTGGGCAGCGTCCCCCCCTTCTGAACGACTGTGGATTGAGG
The DNA here is from genome assembly GCA_019359045.1 of Scytolyngbya sp. HA4215-MV1. Lineage (GTDB taxonomy): Bacteria > Cyanobacteriota > Cyanobacteriia > Leptolyngbyales > Leptolyngbyaceae > Scytolyngbya. The sequence continues at coordinate 280,690 of JAHHIA010000003.1, read as the reverse complement.
AGAGGGGGATGGGGCGATCGGTGGCGCAGGTTGCGTTGGTGGCGACTGCGCGATCGTGGGTGCAGATGAATTCGCAGTGTTTGCCAGCAAAGGGCGCAATACCCAGCGATCGCCAACTCCAGCATTGCCATCTTCAACTCGTTGAAGTTGCACCTGTCCCGGAGCCAGCACCGTATTTGGAGACAACTCCAACACCATCCGCGTCACCCCTGGCTTAAACTGTGCAACCCGCACCTGCCGCACCGATGAGCCGGAATAGGTCTGTTGCGTATTGGTATTACCCACTTCCGTTTCAGGCAGTTCCAGCACAATCCGAGCGGGTTGAGCTAGCAAAAAGTAACGGGGCGTGACTCCATCCTTCAGGGTCACTTCCAATTGATTGGCGGAGGGATCAAAGCGCCAGTGGTTCAACAAGGCAGCTTGGGCAAAAGCAGGCAGCGGTTGGAATGCGATCGCCCCTCCCAGCACAGCCCATTTCAGTCCGCATCGAATGCCTTTTCTGCCAGGCACCAACGGTTGGACTATGCCGAATTGAAATTTCCCGTGCTGCATTGCGAGTTACCCCAGCGTGAACGAGATCTGGCTATCTAGGATAGTCGCAAATGTAGGGTTTGTGAAAGATTTTATGGCTCCTTCGAGGCTAGGGATAGAGCTAAACAGACTCCACTAGTGCTCAAACACATCTTTGTACTGCAACAAATCCAAAGCAACGATCGTGGGCAAACACTGAAAACACTGCTGTGCCAGTTCCCAACGCCCCTCTCGCTTCAGCATCTCTACCAGTTTTTGCTGTACATTCAACAGATAGCGCACATCATTCGCGGCATACCGCAACTGGTCATCGCTCAAGTTCGCCGCATTGCCCCAATCGGAACTTTGAGAACTCTTATCCAGTTCCACCTTTTCCAATTCCTGTACCAATTCTTTCAATCCATGACGTGGGCTGTAGGTGCGCGCCAACTTACTCGCGACTTTGGTACAGAAAAATGGCGCCACTTGAATGCCCAATTGATAACTCAGCATGGCAACATCAAACCGTGCAAAGTGAAACACCTTGAGTACTGAAGCTGCTTCTAGCAATTGCTTGAGATTGGTTGCTTCTCGTTGCCCCAAGGCAATTCGCACAACGGCACCGCGTCCGCGATCGTCACACAACTGCACCAAACACAGGCGATCGCGCTGCGGCAACAATCCCATCGTTTCGGTATCCACGGCGAGCTTAGCTGACTGCAAAAACTGGCTCAGCGCCGATTCGGGCAAATCACTGTCGTAAATCTGGAAGTCTTCAAAGTCCATTGAGCTTTTAGGTTAGACCAGGGCATGAATGGGGAACGAATCCAGTTAAGCACATCAAACGACCAGTCCACCAGCGTCAATATTGTGGGCGCTCTCCACATTGGTAAATCCTCGTTGCTGTTTCACATTCATTGAGCTTGGCGGAAATTACTTTGATGAATTTTGGCGCTGCTTAACCGAAATCGAGCAGAATTTGTTACTGCGTCTGCTGACTGGAGAATCGGTGCAGGCTAGCGATCGCGTCATCATCCAAAAACTCACCCAAATCGAAGTTCTGGAAGTAGAGAACGGCGATCGGGTTCGTTTCCAGGTGCCCTTAATCGAACGCTACCTGGCAACTACCCAACTTTAGGAAAATGATTTGGGAACTATTTGGTTCGTGACGAAATTCCTCGTCCTAAATAACCGTTCCCATGCCTCATTGCCGAAACCATCAGCGATCAGATCCTGCATCATGCCAACCTTCGCTGTCCCTGCTTAGAAAGCCTACTAAAAAACTTCATGGTGGTGCGTTACGCTGGCGCTAACAGCACCCTACCGTTCAATCAAACAGTGAAGGGGTTTCTTTACAGCGTCTTAGTGAGGTTTAATCGTTGTAATCTGTTGAGCAAACCATTGAGCAGCACTGTTATTCGACAAGCCCTGGTTCAACTTGTCCAGGGTTTGGTTAATCAGCAAGATGGGCAAGCCTGCCAACGCCACAGACACTTCAATTTGCTGATAGCGCCCGAATTCATCCAGATGGAATGCCAGTACCCGTGCCCCAACCACATCAATCACCCAATATTCGGGAACACCTAAGGCTGCATAGATTTGCTTCTTCTCATCCAGATCTGTCGCAAGGCTAATATCGCCCACTTCGCCCACCAGATCAGGCACTCGCCAGCGATTCAGATCCACATGGCACGATTCACCCGCTTACCATTGAGGTGCACCTTCGCCAATATAAATGACTGCATCGGGGGATGCCGATCGTTGCCCTGCCTTCTCTAAAACACAGCCACCCAAATCATCACAAGATTGAGTCATCTTCTGAGAACACCAGATGAACAGGATAAACGCCACCAGACGATTAAACCGGGCATGACCAATCCCTTCACCCATTTCGAGCAGTATCCAACCTTCATTAAAAAATATCCGTCCAGTCCCTTCTGGCAGACTATCTCGCAGTTTCACATAATCTTCCCAGGTAGCAGGTTGCCACTGGGGAATCGAGTCAACCGTAGGGTTGGTTAAAAGGGAAGTCATAGGCAAATTGCCAACGTTCACCGCAATGCTTTGCCATCATTCTAACTCGCCCGTCTGGAGCAGAAAAAGTCAGCCTTCAGTAGGTGGCTATTAGCTGTTGGTCCTTAACACTCATACCTCAAAACCCGAACCTTAAAACTCCTGACTCCTGACTCCCAACTCCAAATTCTCAACTCAATACTCAAAATTCAAAACTTCCCCTGCCTTGCCCAATTCATGGCAGCCCCTAGTTGATCGTCTTAAGCTAGAGAATAAGAGCACTCTAGAGGGGCAGATGGAAATAGGCGTACCCAAAGAAATCAAAGATCAAGAATTTCGGGTGGGGTTGAGTCCCGATAGCGTCCGAGTTCTCGTCGAAGCAGGACATACCGTTTGGGTCGAAACCAACGCTGGCACTGGCGCAGGCTTTACCGATGCCAATTATCAACAGGCAGGCGCACAAATTGGAACTGCCGCCCAAGTCTGGCAGCAAGCCTTGATCGTCAAAGTGAAAGAGCCACTCGCAGCCGAGTATGGCTCTCTGCAAAAAGAACAGATATTGTTTACCTATCTGCATCTCGCCGCCGATCGCCCCCTCACCGAGCACCTGATCGAAGCAGGCACCACCGCGATCGCCTACGAAACCGTCGAACTCCCCGATAAACGAACCCTACCCTTGCTCACCCCCATGAGCATCATTGCCGGACGCTTATCTGTCCAATTTGGCGCGCGCTTTTTGGAACGGCAACAGGGGGGACGGGGTGTACTGTTGGGCGGTGTACCAGGAGTGCGTCCTGGTCGAGTGGTGATTTTGGGGGGTGGCGTGGTGGGCACCGAAGCGGCGCGGATGGCGATCGGCATGGGTGCACAGGTACAGATTTTGGATGTGAATGTCGATCGCTTGTCTTACCTGGAAACCTTGTTTGGCTCACGAGTCGAATTGCTTTACAGCAGTTCCAGTCAAATTGAAGCCGTTGTTCCTCAGGCAGACTTGTTGATTGGTGCCGTACTGGTGCTGGCTCGTCGTGCTCCCATGCTCGTCTCTCGCCCACTGGTGCAGCAAATGCATCCCGGTTCCGTCATCATTGATGTTGCCGTCGATCAAGGCGGCTGCATCGAAACGGTACATCCCACCTCCCATACCCAGCCCACCTATATCGAGGCAGGCGTTGTGCATTATGGTGTGCCCAATATGCCAGGAGCTGTACCCTGGACTGCCACCCAGGCACTCAACAACAGCACATTACCCTACGTACTCAAACTAGCAAACTACGGACTCAAAGCGTTGGAATTAGATAGTGCACTGGCAAGCGGGGTCAATGTCAAAAATCACACCCTGGTACATCCGGCAGTACAAGAAGTTTTTCCCGATTTGAGCGCTCAGACCCATCCAAAATCTAAAAGTTAGTGCTCCAAAGGTGTTGTTGGTATTTTTGAAAACTTTGCTGAGCAAAGTTTTCAAAAATACCAACAACATGTCTAGAACATAACCAATCCAAAATAGGATGACGAGAACTTGCCGGAAAGCCTAACTTTATTGCGATTTATTGAAATAACACGCAATACAAATTTCCGATAAAAGTTACGCAACCTGACTGACCGAAAGCTCACAAGCTGTAAGTAGAATTATGGTATAAGAGTCTTCTAGCATGTGTCCCAAAGCAGGTTGAGTTCAGTATTGTTTCGGACGGATGGGGGGCAGATGCCGCTACTCATAAGCCGCTACTCATAAACAGGGGAAGGGGAGTCACATCCTACTCATCCATGCTCCCGCTCGTCGCCGCCCCAATGTTTGGCTACAGTAGCAATCCAGCCTCACAGTCTTTTCCAAATTGATCCAGCCATAGTAGCCACTTTCCTCGACGATCGCCCCAAGGGATAACCCGAACCTGTCCGCGATCGATTTCTATTTTTAGACTTAATGATTTTGTTTTTAGAAATACGTCACAAGAACCAGGCTTTATGAGATTCGCAGTCAGACAGTTCAACACTCTAGAATCAGAATCCACCCAGGCACATCCTCATCCCGCGATTCTTCTCTGGCAAGGCGATCACTGGATACGTCCATCGCTCGTATTGCCCATCCTGGCACCCCTCATCGTAGGGTTAATGCCCAATCTGGTACAGGCACAATCGATTACCCCAGCCTTGGATGGCACAGGCACTGCCGTTACATTGAATGGCAATCGCTACCACATCGGTGGTGGACAACTGTCCAGGGATGGGGCCAATCTTTTCCATAGCTTTAATCAGTTCAACCTGAATGCGGGAGAAGTTGCCAATTTCATTGCCAATCCTTCGATTCACACGATTTTGGGACGGGTGGTTGGGGGAGACCCCTCGCTGATCAACGGATTGCTACAAGTCAGTGGGGGCAATGCCAATCTGATTTTGGTCAACCCTGCTGGCATTTTGTTTGGCAACCATGCCAGTCTGAATGTGCCTGCCGCCTTTACCGCCACCACTGCAACGGGGGTGACGTTTGGTGGAAAATCGTCCCAGTTAAGCGCGATCGGGCGCAATGCCTATGCAAACCTGGTTGGCGATCCAACCGGGTTTGTCTTTGCTGGTAATGCAACCGGAACGATCGTCAACGCGGGCAATCTCGCTGTCCCGAATGGGCAATCACTTAGTTTGTTGGGCGGCAGCGTGGTGAATGTCGGCACGCTATCGGCGCCGGGGGGTCAAGTGACGATTGCCGCAGTACCGGGCAATCACCGCGTGCGCCTGAGCCAAACGGGCAATTTATTGAGTATCGAATTTCAACCCCTCGCAGCCGCCACTCCCACCGCGCTCCTATCGCCCCAAACCTTGCCCCAACTCCTCACAGGCGGCAATGCCAGCCATGCCACCGGGCTAACGGTGAACAGCCATGGACAGATAGAACTGATCGGTTCAGGCATTCGCATCCCCAGCAGTCCCAGCAGTGTGACCTCAGCAGGCAATATCAATGCCAGCACGCCAGTAGCAGGACAGGTAGGCGGCACCGTGCAACTGTTGGGCGATCGGGTAGCCCTGGTTGGCAATGCCCAAATTACCGCATCAGGCAGTGCTGGAGGTGGCACAGTGCTTTTGGGCGGGGATTTTCAAGGGCAGGGCAGTGCCCCGACGGCAAGCAGCACCTTTGTCAGTCGCAACACAAGCATTCAAGCCGACGCATTTGTTCAAGGGCAGGGCGGCAAAGTCATCATCTGGTCAGATCAAGTCACCCAGTTTTACGGCACGATTTCGGCGCAAGGGGGAGCACAAGCGGGTAACGGTGGGTTGGTGGAAGTTTCGGGTAAACAGGCGTTGACGTTTGATGGCATCGTCAATACCCGCGCCACTCATGGGTTAGCAGGCACGTTATTACTCGACCCTGCCACGCTTACGATCGTTAGCAATGCCGCCCTGGCAGATCTCAACGGTGATTTGACAGTGGGGGATGATCTGACTGCACCGACTGATCTGGACAATGCCGCCCTGGATTTTCCAGGTGCCAATAGTGTGATCAGCAGTACCGCAGTCAACAATTTGCTGGCAAGCGGCAACTTAACCCTGGCAGCGGACAACACCATTAATGTCAACGATGGGCTGACAGTACCTGCGACTTCAATCTTGAGCCTACTGGCACCGACAATCAATCTGAGTGCGCCGATTACATTAGCAGCAGCGGGCGGACTGACGGGCAATGCCAGTACAGTGAATTTGACGCCCACTGGATTGTTTCAAAATGCGATTGATGTAGCAGCGACAGGAGCCACGATTCGAGCCGCCGCAGGAACCTATGCCAACCTGGGTGTCGTGGATATCAACAAGTCCTTACTCACCTTAATCTCCGACACGGGCGACTATCGCACTTCCGGGACGCTGATCACCGGACTCAGCCAGTTCCGGTTAGCAGACGGAGTACAAAATGTGACGATTCAGGGCTTCCGGTTTGAGAATGGCACCAATGCGGCAGGAGAAGCATTTATCTATGTCCCTACCAATGCCAACACCAGCAGTATCACTATTCGATCGAATCAGTTTCTCAATAGCGCCAACTCGGCGATCGCCACTAATCCTACTTTGTCATTTCAGAGCAACTGGACGATCGACGATAATCTGATTGATGGCGTAACCGGGATTAATCAATCCGCGATCGTCCTTGCCAATGCCACAGGAATTGCGATAACCAATAACCAGATTCGCAATGTCAATTTCATCGGCATTGCCCTGGATGGCGTCAATACAGCCACAGTGGTCAACAATATCCTTTCGAATTTGGGAGCAGATGGTATCTCTCTGGCAGATAGTCTTGCCCCTGTAGGTGCTATCAGCATTTCCAACAATCAAATTACGCGGGCCAACCTCGACGCTGGGGTCGATCGCGGGGGCATTGGTCTACAAATTCAAGGGTTTGGATTTATTGATTTTGTCGATATTATCAACAACACGATTACCGATTCATGGAATGGTGTGGCAGTCCGACAGAACTCGGTGATTCCAGCCAATATTATTCGGGTAAACAACAACTTTTTCAATGGCAATAGTAATGCAGGTGTCTATGCCGCGATCATCAAAAATGGTGCGGGTGCCAGTTGCGTCTCCGGAACCGGATGTTTGAATGCCCGCAACAATGAATGGGGGCCACCGCCCAGCGATGTCAACCCCAGTGAACCCAGCATTTTCCCCGGTTCTGGCATTGTGCATTATCCCAGTTCCACAGTGCCACTGACGGGAACCGGAGATGCGGTGACTGCCAACGTTGATTTTGGTCCGGCTCCCGTCGTGCCTGCGCCACCCCCCACGCCCATCCCGCCGGTTCCCATTTCTCCAGGCGTGCCCACGCCTCAACCGCCCAGTGGCGGTGGGGGAGGACCCCGGTCTGGCAATAATCAGGTGACGATCGATTTTGAAGGCAAGGTGCGGGTGAGCGAACCTGTGGATGAGGTGCCAGGGAATCAACCCTTATTGTGTATGGAACGAGATGATCTCGATTCGCGTCTGGCACCAGAGTTGGAGCCGTTGCCCTGGTGTGATAGGAAGCCGGATGAGAAGCGATCGGCGCAGAAATAGGGCAACGATCGTCCGAATTTATGCAAACAACAAGCGACCTTTCGGTGTTGGAATCGATCGCCCCAAGGCTTGCGCCTCCAGTTTCCTGTCTTTCGGGCTGTTCTCATTTTCGCCTGAACAACCTGACGCAGACCATGCCGCTACCTCGCGAAGGAGGTTATTGTATGCGGAAAAGAATTTGATCCTACCATCGCCTCAGCGATCGTTCCATGACACCCAACCCGCCCCCGCCCACCCCAGAGACCCTGAAAGAGACCACTGAAAAACTCGTCAGCTTTGCTCAGTGGATTGTGGAACTGATTCGGCGGCGCAGTTGGTTTACCTTACTGTTGCTAGGGGATGTGGTGTGGTTTTTCTTTGGCAATCCGGGGGTGATGGGTGCGGTCTTCAAGCTGCTGACCAATCAAGATTTGCCGGCTGGTTATGTGGGGATTTTTTGGCTCGTGCTAGTGCTGATTTTTGGGGTGGCGCTGGTCACCGCGATCGTCACCCTGCCCAAACCCATTAGCCTAGATGTTTCTGCAGCGGGAACGCGGACGGCAATCAAAGGATTGCGGGCATTTGCGCGAAGCATTGGGCAGTGTGTCAGTCCAGATTGTCGCGTGGCAGTTGCGGCAGAAGCCGTGCAGACCTGGGCAGAGATCCAGCATCCCGCCCTGGCAACGCTAAAGCAGCAAGAGACAGATGAGGATGGCAACGAGTGACGGAGACAAGCGAGTTACTCGTTAACGCCTCGTTCCCAAGCTCTCGCTTGGGAATGCCAAACGGCAAGCTCCAGCTTTCCGCTATAGACACGAGACCTTGGCACAATCCCTCACCCCTCACCGAATCCGCTTCGCTGGAAGATGCTGTCCATTTTGGTGCAACACCAGGTGAGCCACCTGTCCTGCTGGGTTCTTCACAAAAGTAACTTGGGCATCCACCGCCTTCATGAAAAATTCCGTCTCCGATTCAGGAAACAGTTGGACTTTGGGCTGTCCGGTTGCCTGAAGGTAGAGTTGGTCTTGCTCTTTAGTAATGGTGAGAATGAAGCCTGGTGCCAGTTCATACTGTCCCACATAGGCATCATAAATCTTGGCATCCAGGGCGATCGCAATGTGGACTTTAGGCGGTTTGCGGGTTACCAGAGGATAGCGCTTATCCAGCACATGCAGCCCAATATCCGCAACAGCATTGGCAGTATTGGAAAGCACCACAACCCCTCGACGTTGCTTAGGATCAAACCCAATGAAACTAGAGAAGCCACCCGTCTCCCCATCATGCCAGAGGATTGTCCGCCCATATTGCGTGAACACATGCCAACCCAACCCAATTTTTAAATTCGGATTTTCTGTGTGATGTCGGACTTGATGGGTGAGCTGCATCGCTGACAGCAGTGCAGATGGGGTCAAACCTAAATTCGCCGCAACCAACTTCAAGAGATCGTTGGCGGTCGAGCGCCCCGCCAGGGTAGGCAAATCCCAGGAGGGCGTCGGCTGCCCATCTGCGGTGTGTCCCGTTGCCAGTCGGGTTTGCAATTCTGGCGTCAGTTGAATCCTGGTACTCTGCATCTGCAAAGGTTGACAAATCCGACGGACTACCAAAGTTTCATAGTCCGTTCCCGCCTGCAAACTGAGCAGATGCCCCAACAATCCCATCCCCAGGTTGGAGTATTCATATTTCGCGCCGATCGCTCTGGTGAGATGGTAGTTCGACAAAAAAGCATACAGTTGCGCGATCGTGTAATCCGCGTAGGGATTGGTCACATCTTTGGGATGCAAATTGTCGGGTAATCTCGGCAAACCTGAAGTGTGGGTAGCCAGGTCTTGTAGGGTAATTTGCTTGCCCTGGTAGCTGGGCACATGCACGGATGGGGGCAGAAACCTGGAAACGGGATCGGTTAAACGCATTTCCCCTTTCTGCACCCGATCGGCCAACAGCAAGGTCGTGAAGACTTTCGTGACTGAACCAATTTCAAAGAGAGTGTCGCCATTGGTTGGGCGCGAGTCCGTTTGATTCAATCGACCGTAACTAATCGTATGACTCCCCTGTTCATCGACAAGACCCACAACGATGCCAATACTCTGCTTTTCATCATCAATGCGGCGATGCAGAATTTTCTGAATCTCCGCATCTGAGACTAGAGGCTGAGCCAACGATCGCGACTGTATCGCCCCGATCGTGAGCACCAGAAGAACACCAAGCAAAGAGGGCAAAACGAACTTCATCTCAGATCGCAGGCGTAAGAGTCTGGAGGAGGGATAGGTAATACCACTTTATCCGGTGAGTCGTTGATCGTTAAGGGGGCAGGCGATCGTTCATCCATTCCATTTTCATCAGATAGCAGCAGGTTTCCGGGTTCTGAGAGAACTTGCAAGGGTTTACTCGGCTTCCCCATTGAACCTTTTGGGAATCGTCCCAGTCCTACCTAGGGAACATGTCATGATAATCGCGGTGGCATAACCTATCCATACTGAACCGTTGGGACAGGCATGAAAATTTCTCTGGGTGGTCGGGTTGTTCATCTTTCGCAGATTGGGATCACGGTGGCACTGATTGGGCTGGTTGGCGTAGGTGGGTTTGTGATGTTTCGCCAACTCACACCCAAAAAGTCTCGACGGGCTGAGCAAGCAATCACAGTGGTTGCCAAAAAGCAGAATTTGCAGGTCCGAATTCAAGCCAGTGGCACAATCACCCCGATCCAAGCCGTGAATGTTAGCCCCAAAAATGCCGGACGGTTGGTGGCGTTGCTGGTCGATCAGGGCGATCGAGTTCAGGCGGGACAGGTGATCGCCCGCATGGAAGACCGAGATTTGCAAACCCAACTAGCCCAGGCAGAGGCGACGTTATTTCAGATGCAGGCTCGTTTGCTCAAAGCTCGTAATGGCAACCGTCCCGAAGAGATCGCTCAGGCAGCAGGACAGGTGGATGCTGCCCAGGCACAAGCTCAGTTGACCGCACAACGCACCACACGCAATCGAAGTTTATACGAGCAGGGTGCGATTTCTAGAGATCAGTTTGATGCTTATGTGGCAGACGAGCGTAAAGCCAAAGCCGATCTGAGGGTTGCCCAAAAAGGGTTTGAAACCATGCGTAACGGCAGTCGGGTGGAAGATATTGCGGATGCTGAGGCGGCGGTGGCTCAGGCAGCAGCCCAGGTACAAAGCATCCAGGTGCAACTGGAGGATACGGTAATTCGCGCACCACTAAGCGGCGTTGTGACTCAAAAGTACGCCAATGTCGGCGCGTTTGTCACACCGACAACTTCCGCTTCGTCAACCTCTTCGGCAACTTCGACCTCGATCGTCGCGATCGCCAGCAAGCTGGAAGTCGTCGCCAAAGTGCCCGAAACCAGCATCCGTCAGGTACGCGTAGGACAAAAAGTAGAAATTGCTGCCGATGCATACCCAGATAAAAAGTTTCGCGGTAGAGTGCGTTTGGTAGCACCCGAAGCGGTAGTCGAGCAAAACGTCACATCTTTTCAGGTGCGGGGCGTCCTGGAAACGGGGCAGTCTGATCTGAAATCGGGCATGAACGTGAGTTTGGTCTTTTTGGGCAATCGTCTGGAGGACGCAGTCGTGGTGCCTGCAGTGGCGATCGTCTCAGAAAAGGGCAAAACGGGGGTTCTGGTCAAAGGAACGGATGACAAACCCAAATTCCAACCCGTCACCGTAGGAATTTCGATGGGCGACCAGATTCAAATTGTGGACGGACTGAATGTGGGCGATAGTGTCTTTGTCTATCTACCGCGATCGGCTCAGCCTCAGCAAAGCCAGGGGGGTAGAGGCGGCGGTCCCCCTGCAATTCGATTCCGATAGAAAGTAGGTTCGCCAGCTCACCCATTATGCATCCCCGCTATGGATATTACTGAAAGCATCAGCATGGCAGTCAAAACCTTATCTGCCAATCGCCTCCGCAGTTTATTAACGGTGCTGGGGATTATTATTGGCAATGCCTCGGTGATCGCCATGGTAGGGATTGGGGAAGGGGCGCAACGCTATACAACAGCACAGTTGCAATCGCTAGGACCCAATCTGTTGTTTGTGTTTCCCTCAGCGGGAGATGCGCGCCGTGGTGCCCAGGGAGGAGGCAATACCCTGATGCTTGCAGATGCAGAGGCGATCGTGCGGGAAATTCCATCGGTGAAGGAGGTAGCCGCACAGATTTCTAGCCAATCATTGGTCACTTACCAGGGCAATGCCACCCGCACTAGTGTGATTGGCACCACTTCGGCTTACCCCACCGTGCGAAATTCTCCGGTCGATCGGGGACGGTTTCTCACGCCGGTGGATGTAGATACCAACGGGTTAGTGGTGGTGTTAGGGTCACAACTGGCACAGGACTTATTTGGCAACCGTTCTCCGATGCGACAAAGTGTCCGCATCAACAACATTAGCTTTGAGGTAGTAGGAGTAATGGCAGCGAAAGGGTCATCAGGCTCTGGAAACCAGGATCAGGCAGCTTATGTACCCATTTCTACGATGTCCAATCTGCTGGCAGGGCGCACTTCTCCCTTGGGCATTTCGGTCGGTGCCATTTTCATCAGTGCCCAGGATGAAGCCAGTGTAGATATTGCCGAATATCAGATTACGAATCTACTGCGCCTCCGTCATCAAAGTGTTGGTCCGGATGATTTCACAGTTCGTAACCAGAGCGACACCTTAGAAGCAGCCAATAATGTCACCGGAGCATTGACGATTTTATTGGCTGCCACAGCAGGCATTTCGTTGCTAGTGGGGGGCATCGGTATTATGAATATCATGCTGGCATCAGTGTCAGAGCGTACCTCTGAGATTGGCTTACGTAAGGCGTTGGGAGCTTCTCGCGGGGATATTTTGCAACAGTTTATGGTGGAGGCACTGATTTTAGCATTAGCCGGTGGGGTAATTGGCACGGTGTTGGGCAGTGGAGCAATCGTCCTAGTCGGCATGTACACGCCCCTCCAGGCACAAGCTTCGGTAGGGGCGATCGTGCTGGCAGTCAGCGTCTCCGGCGGCATCGGTCTGTTTTTCGGCATCTTCCCTGCCCGTCAAGCTGCTCGCCTCGATCCCATTCAAGCACTCCGCAATTTGTAGACTTAGACATGTCCAAATGACACACCAAGGGTGCAGGAGTGACCTCCTGCACCTCGTCTTAATCCAAATGGCAATCATCTCTCAACGATCAGATATGCACTTGGAAACCAGCGTTATGGCTGGACCCGTTCCCAGGTGAAGGGTCCAAAAGCGTTGGGTCCTGGCGCGTTATTTGCCCGTGGGTCGATCGTCAGCTTCAGCCACTCCAGCGGAAAGGTGCTCCCGTGCACAACGACGCGGTGGAAGTTGGGCACATCAAAGCCATGCAGATAGTTGAGGGGGTCTGATGCCGAGAGGGGATTGTCCGATCGATACTCGTGCGAGTCCCCATTGAAGAGCAGAACCGGCTTGCCGAATGCCTTCGTCTTGGTGGCGATTTTCTCAACGAACGGTCTGTAGCCCAAGAGGTGAGAAGGTGCCTTGCCATCGAGATCCCACATATCCGCCTGTTCGACGATCACGACAGCCCGCACTTCTTCTTCTGCCTGAGCTTTTGCAAATGCCGCATCCAGCCAGTGCAGGTCAGCATCCATCCGTTCCTGAACCTCCTGTTGCTGGGCAGCGCTTTGCGGCGCAGGCGCACCATACCAGATGTCGTTATCGTTGTTCGAGCCACCAGGGATATTTACAGTCACAAAAAGCACTCTGGACTGTTCCCACATGACGTTCTCGACGTACTTTGCATCCGGCGAGTAGCGATGTTCGAGTCGAAATTGCGCCTGGGAGAGTACGCGCTTCTTGCGCCCACCGAGTGTGACACCAGGTTTTGGGAAAAAGATAGAGCGGATGAGATCGAGATTGGCGATCGGGTCGCCGCCTGCGTAACTTACGAGGTTACCGTTTGCGTCGCGGACATAGTCAATCTGCTGAGTCACCTTGTTGTAGGTGCCGCCGCCTTCACCCGGCTTGTGGCAGTCTGTCCATTCGTTGTCACCCGGCGTATAAACCAGCGGATCTTTGAACTGCTGCCAAAGGTCGAAAATTGCCTGGTCGTAAGACTGCGTACAGAACTGTTTGCCCGAGTGGATGTCCCCCACATGCACAACGAGACCAACTTTCGGATCGCGGTTGATGGAATCAATGAACGCCGGTGAAGCAACCAACTGTGCATTGTCAGTGGGAGTTGTGCCATAAGGAGAGTCACCGTAAATGGCAAGCGTGAGGGCATTTTTCGAGTCTTCTCCTTCGACGTAGGTGTCGTTGCCCGCCAGTACGGCTTTGCTGGTCGTCAAGGCGATCGCAAGGGTCGTCGCCAGCGCCAGAATTTTGCTGCTCTTAGAAACGACATCCCCCGCTGTTAAGGCAGACCCTCTAGAGGCGATCGCAGTCCGTGCAATCCCAAATTTGAGCAATGAATTTACCTTGTCTAACATATGGTCGTTGTATAAATGTTTACTCAATGGCAGAGATGATACTACTACCAAGAGATTAAGAAAGCTTAGTTCTTGGATTAATGAGACTTTAAGTCCATTCCATCGCACCGCACTAGAGGCGTCCAATGATTGAATCGAGACACCTTTTGAAGTTTTATGTATTTTTTAGACATCCGACCATCATACTTTTCTGATGAAACAAATTAGTCTACAAATTGCATTTTTCTTCACCTATAAACTTTGATTGCAATATTCAATACCCGTAAGATTACTTGTTAGTCTTTAAGTAGAAGAGTAGATAAGATATTTTCCTCAATTAGATATCCAAACTTCTTCAATTGAGACGATATCTTTGAAGCTTAGCCTCTGAATGTAACTCGACTGAATGGTTGAATACATAACAGGAGGAATTCGATGAAAAAGAAGATTTTCCAAAGCAAATCCATTCTAGTTTTCGCAATTTGTACAACCCCATTATTAGCTGCTTTACCTGCATTTGCAGCAGATACCCCAAACTCTTCTAGCTGTTATCCGATTAGCCTCAGAGTCAATCCTCAGGCACTTCCGTCAAACTCATTTATCCAGATCATTGATCCACCGAGCGACTCCAACGGCGATGGATGGTTTGAGACCGTTCTCAAAATCAAAAACGTTAACAATCCTGCTGTCGCACATGCTCCTCGGAAAGTTAAGTTCTTAATCACCTATACGGATACTCCATTTGGACTGACCGTAAATATTGGCGATTCTGAAACCAACGATGGATTTAGTGGTGATGGGGCAACTCAAAGTAATGATGCGGAAATACAAATAGGAAATCTTCCTGATCCGTTCTTTTCTGACACGTTTCCTAATCTGTTTGTTTATGGTCGGGACGGGACAGTCGAAAAACTTGGACAGGCACAACTTGAACAGGTTTATGACGTCGCATCTAAGAATGCCACAACCGTATTAACTGTGAGCAATCAAGGTCTGGATTACGTTCATAACGATACTGTATCAGGAGCCATTCGCTCCTCCCAATTGTTTGCGCTGAATGGTCAACCCGATACCGAGGGTCCGGTTAATTACGATATCTATGCGGCTTTCAACCGTTCGATCGGCAGTGCGTTTCGTTCGGGGAAAGGGGTCGCACAGGTACAAGTTTGTCTGCTTGACAAATAAACTCAGTACAGGAAACATCTAGCGTCTCTAATATCACATTCAGAGGCACACCATCATTTCAGTAGCCCCACCTTTACTGAGTAGGAAGGGGCTATTCTTTTGATCATTCATCTCTTCACTGTGCCTTATATAGCAGTCCTAAATCATTTGTGAATGAGAAAGGCTGTGTGAAAAAGAGTTCCTGTGGAACTCTTTTTCACAATCCAGATAGGATCGCTATAGCAGTTTTCACCTGATTGAAGTACTTCACACCCTTGAAAAGGGCTATATTCATCGGCGTTGCTGAATCCAGGGATGAAGTAAGCAACGATTGCTATACTCATCTGGATTGCAGAGAGGGACCTACCACGTGGATACACTGATTCAACTGACGATCGGCGATTTGGTTTGGGCGGGGGGCATGATGGTAATTGCCATGGGTCTCTCCCTCTGGCAAAAGCTAGGACTCACCAGCAGTTTAGCGCTGGCGACCCTACGTACCGTGGTGCAATTGTTGGTAGTGGGGAGTTTGCTGACAGCAGTCTTTGCTCAGAAAAATCCCTGGGTGGTGTTGCTGGTGTTGTTAGTGATGCTGACGATTGCGGCGATCGTGGCGCGGAATCGCATTGGCGAAAAAGGAGCCAGCGTCTTGCCACTGGTTTGGGGGGCAATCTTCTTCAGCACTGCGCTGACCCTGCTCTACACCAACCTGTTGGTCATCCGTCCCCAAACCTGGTACGAGCCGCAATACCTGATTCCGCTAGCAGGCATCGTCTTAGGCAATGCCATGAACGGGGCAGCTATCTCCGGCGAACGACTTGCCAGCACAATCCACGCTAGCCAATTGGAAATCGAAACCCATCTCAGCCTAGGTGCCACCCCCCAGCAAGCGATCGTGCAATACCGCAAAGATGCCATTAAAGCCGGACTCATTCCCACCATCAACGCCATGATGGTGGTGGGACTCGTCACTTTACCCGGCATCATCACCGGACAACTCCTTAGCGGCATCAGCCCCCTCAATGCCGCCGCTTACCAGATCTTAGTCATGTTCATGCTGGCATTTGCTACCCTGGTCACCACCTTGCTCGTGACCACGGGTCTCTGCCGCCAATTTTTCAATTCGGCAGACCAATTAGTGTTGCGCTGAATTTTCCCCCTAAAGGGGAATGAATTCTTCGCCTGCAAAACATTAATTTGAATACATGGGAGCTTTAAATCTTTACCCACCCCAATATCCAACATCCACTTAAATTGGGATAACTTCATCCATCGAATTGGTGAACTATGGACACAAATCAAAGCCGAGAAAGTACCTGCCCCGTCTGCCAAGTCAAAATTCTGAAGCTCATTGGCGGCGATAAAGTAATTTTCTCCTGTGGTCCCATGGGTACGCGAGAAATCCTCTGGCAGCGGGTTTGTCGTCATACCCAGAAAGCGGGTTGCATTAATCAAAACCAGGGCAAATAAAGCGCTACTTCAACACATCCTTGCTTTTCTGCACCCAGAACGTTACGGCCATATAGAGAGCAGCGTGCAGCAACAAGATGCTCCAGTTGAGCGAAAGGTTGTGCCAGGTGGGATCATAGACGGGTGTGGGTTCAAACGGTTGCGACACCAGACTGCCATCGGGCAGCTTCACGGGTTTGGGTACCATCCCATTGACATTGACCAGACTGCCATAAGCACCCACCGACCACCGACTCAGCATCAGCCAGGAGATTTTGCTGGAAAAGCCTTCCATCTTGAACAGCACCCCAGAGAAGATAATTTGTGGCAACAACAGCAGCGGCAGGGCGCTATTTGCCTGACTGCTATTGCGGACGATCGCCGAAATCATCAACCCCAAACTCATACAGGCAAGCAGGGTCAGAAACGTGGTGACACCTAAGCCCAGCGACCAGGAAAACACGTCGGGCTTAGGATCTTTGAAGCCATTCAAAATCACTGCCATCATCAACAGCGTTTGCAGCAGTGCCAAACCGCCCAACACCACCGACTTAGACCCCAAATAGGCAAACAAGCCCAGATTGACTAACCGTTCACGTACATAAATTGCCGATTCTTTGACAATTTCTTGCAGCGAACTGGAGAGACCTACCCAGATCGCGGCGCAGGTAAAAACAAACAACACTCGCAACGCCAAGGGTGCTAGCGTCGGATCATCGGGGGGAGTGGCACCAATTAGAGGCGTCTTGTCGCGCACTGCCAGATTGATCAGGCTGATGCCGATCGGGGCAGTCAGCAACGCCAAACCCAAATTGACCGGATCGCGTAACGTCAGTTGAAACGCCCGCTGCGTCAGCAACGCCAATTGCTTAAACGGCGAAACATTACTGCGTCTACCCTGCATATGGGTAGTCGGCTTTTCGGGATTACTGGGGCTGAGATGATCCAGCACATAGTGCAAGCAATCATCCGATTGACGAAACTTTGCGGCCCATTGTTGCACCACTGTTTCGCCCCGTTCCAGCTCGTTGTAGATATCGGCAAAGTCACCCGACTCCACCCCAAAGAACTCCAGCGCCTTTTTAGGCGGGCCAAAGTAGCACAACCTGCCACCACGACCGACAAACACAATGCGATCGCACATCGTAATATTTGCCGTCGCGTGCGTCACCAGTACTACCGTCCGTCCCTGATCTGCCAACTTCCGCAACAGTTGCATCATCTTCTTGTCCAACCCTGGATCAAGCCCTGACGTGGGTTCATCTAAAAAGAACAGTTTGGGGTCTGCCAGCAACTCCACACCAATGCTGACCCGTTTGCGCTGTCCGCCGCTGAGACGATTGACCAGCACATCCCGGCGCTCGGTCATCTCAATGTCTTCCAGAGTTTTGTTCACCACTTTATTGACATCGATATCGGGTGGCAGGCGCAACTTGGCGGCATAGGTCAGCACTTCCACCACCGTTAACTCACGATGCACAATGTCATCTTGGGGGACATACCCAATTTGTGCCCGATAGATATTGAAGTTACTGCGGAGATTATCGCCATTCAGAGAAACCACACCGCGATCGGTCGGCTCAATCCCCAACAACGTCCGCATCAGGGTGGATTTGCCCGCACCGCTGCCCCCCACCAGCGCCACAAACTGTCCCGGCTCGATCGCAAACGAAACCTCGTCCAGCAATCGGCGCATTTTGCCGCGCTTGTCTTTGACTTCGCGTACCAGGTCACTGGCATCGACCCGAATCTGGTTGCCGCGATCGAGCACCTCCAGTTGGTCGCCCCGCAGCACCAGCGTAAACGGTCCAATACGAATGGTTGCCCCTTCAGGCAGCAGCGCCGAGCCTTGCACCCGCTGACTGTTAACGAACACGCCATTCATGCTGAGATCGCGCAGAATGTATTGCCCCTGACCATCCGGTTCGATCGTGGCATGACGACGCGAGACGATCGGGGAATCCAGTTCCAGCGTCGCCTCTTCATCTCGTCCCAGCAGCACCGATCGATCTTTCAGCGAAATAATGCGATTTTTGGGCAGTTCCCCGGCTTCCGTACTACAGGGATTGTGATAGGTCAGCACTACCTGATGCTTGGCATACTGCCCAATACGCAGCTCTGTACCATTTTTCAACCGATAGCCCCGATTGGGCGTAATCCGGGTGCGGTTGAGAAACAGCCCATTAGTGCTGGGTTTGTTGCCATCTCCGTCATAAATACAGTAATCTTCGCCAACCCGACGCAACAACGCATGGCAACCTGAAACAATTTGCCAATCACTGGGAATCACCAGATCGGCACGATGCGGATCTCTGCCTAATTGATGCTGTTCCCCGGTGAGCTTGAGCTGGACAATTTCACCCTGGTTATAGAGTTCCAGGTACGGCTGGCTACTAAGAACAGTGGTCTGCGTCATCCCGGTGATCGGTGGTTAGGGTGAAAAATAGGGTTGAGGATTTAGGCGATCGGCGAAAGCAGTAGGGCACTTCCTTTGCCAATATACTCGTAAGTGCATGGGTTCCCTTCAGCAAACCGCACTTTAAACGCCTTATTTATCTTCCATTAAAAATTTTGCAAAGTTGGACAATAACTCCCGCAACACTTCAGCATTCCGAATCGTGACCTGCCAGGTGTAAGGAAACAACTGATCTTCACTCAAGGCAAGATAGTTCTCTTCACTGCCTAAGTCTTCTAACCGAAAGCGATCGTCGCGATGGTAAATGCCCACGCAAACCTGTCCGTCCCTATCCAAAAAATCGTACTCAGCCGGGTAGACACAAAATCGATTGCCCGCCAATTCGCCATTGAGAATTTTGAGCGCCGTTGCACCATACGTTAACTTAACTGCTGCCAAAAACCGATCTTCCCGACTGGGACGAATCCACACTCGCCCAACTGTCTTTTCTTCAAAAGGCAATTCTTCCCAACGACCCACACTTTCAGTAATTTCTAGAATATGAGGTTGCCAGATCGATTTAGGCAGCGAAATACACAGTCCATCTTTACGTGGCGTCAACACCAGTTGATAGCGCTTCGCCCCTTTTCCTCCCTCCTTGAGGCGATAGCCCAAATACTGGGATGTGCGATTTTCCTGAAACTTTTGCTGGCAACCCAACTGAACCAGTAACTCGATCGCCAGTGACATCAAATCATCCCCCCCTTGAATCACCTGAATGTTAGTGGCGATTAAGCGGGGGATACTGTTTTCCACTTCAAACCGTTGGATGACATCATAAATGACCTTGGGCATGGGGCAGGCTCCAAAAATCTTGGCTAAGCTATTTAGCTAAAAAATAACTTGCAATTTTCCCAATGCCAAGCCTCTTAGCCAAGATTTTTAGAAACTGTCATGATCGGACTCTTAACTTTCGGCAACTGCCGGTTGAAAAATCCCATTAGTATGATTTGCGTAATTTCCCTGAATTATTTGGATATTACAGAATGGCCATGCAAGCGCATCTGGCACATTGCAACCCATTCTCTGGCGTATGCATCTAAACTTCTCCAGGGTCATTGACCTGCAATCCGCTTATGAAACCCTTCTGTAAATTTGCAAAATGGGCACTTGTGGGACTCAGTGTGATTAACATTTTGGGTTCCCAGGGGCAGATTATTCCTATTCTGTTCTTTTTGGCAGCGATCGCTACCGTTCTGCCTCCAACCGAGTCTCTCGTCACCCAAAAGCTTCCCTGGCTCGAAAAAGCTGCGGTGAAAGCCATCACCTGGCTGGCACTAATCCTGATTGGTTCCTATATCGTGGTCACGCCGGAAGAAAGCCTCGCGACAGCAAAACGCAAAATTGCCCAACTAGAAGTCAAGAAAAACATTCCGGAACTCGTGACGATTCTGAAAAAACAGAATGACGAGTCTCCTTTGGCTGCGGAGGCTCTCGGCAACATTGGCGACAAAAAAGCGATCGAGCCCCTGGTGGCAACGGTAAAGACTTCTACCCATCCGGAGTTGCGGCAGAGTGCGATCGCGGCATTGGGGAACCTCCCCGATCCTCGTACGGTATCTACCCTCACCGACACCTTGAGCGATCCCGACCCCACAATTCAGCAAAAATCTAAAGACGCGCTGAAACAGTTGGTGACGCAAGATCCGCAAGTTGCCCAGATGGCGTCCAAGAAAGATGTCAAAGGTTTAATCACCATACTAGAAGAAAAAGATTATCGATCGTCCTACGTAGCAGAATTGCTGGGCAAGTTGGGCGACAAACAAGCGGTTGAACCTTTAATCGACACGCTGAAAACGGCCCCCAAACCGATTTTGCGACAGAGTGCTGCCATTGCGCTGGGCACGCTGGGCGATGAACGCGCCGCCCAACCGCTAATCAATAGCATGAAGGACAAAGACAGCGGCGTCAAAGAGAGTGCGGGCAAAGCACTCAAGCAACTCGCCGCAAAAGATCCCAAGATTGTTGATCAACTATTACCTGGACTCAAGCAAGGCGATGAGATCGCCAAAGCAGCACTGATCAGCCTGGGCGAACCTGCGGTCGATCCGGTCATCGGCGTGTTGCAAGATCTGGATACCAGTGCTCGCAGCCATGCCATTGAAGTCTTGGAGAAACTGGGGAACCCGCGTGCCGTCAAACCTCTGGTGGCAAATCTGACCGATTGGGATCTGAGTGCTCAGGTGGGCAAAGCATTGGCAACTTTGAAGTGGAATCCCCAGTCGGATGCAGACAGAGTGCACCAATCGATCGCCCTCCGCAAAGGCGAGGATCTACGTAAAAACTGGTCGCTCACTCGCCAGATTTTGCTCAAAGATGTCGAGTCTGGCGACTCCCGTAAAATTGAATATGGGCTGTATGCATTCATGAGTCTGGGTAATCGCGAAATCGTCCCGACGCTGGTCGATTTGTTGAAAAGTAAGGGCGATAAGATCTTGGCACTTGCCTATCTCAACTGTGGCGAACCTACGCTGGAAAAAGCAGCCGAAGATTGGGCAACTGCAAATGGCTATAAAGTAGTGCGTTCCACCGACATTCAGCCTAAGATTCGATGGGGCGAGTTGTAAGCCAGTAGACGGACGATTTGGGATGGTAAGGGTGCATGTCTAGACCAAAACCCCAGACGCATGGGGTCGTCATTGGGGGGGGAGCTGCCGGATTTTTTGGCGCGATCGCCTGTGCCACAGCTGAACCCAACGCGCATGTCACCTTGTTGGAAGCTGCCCATTCCCCCCTCGCCAAAGTTCGCATTTCCGGGGGGGGACGTTGCAATGTGACGCACCATTGCTTTGAGCCAGCCCTGTTGGTACAAAATTATCCCAGAGGGGGAAAGGCGTTGCGCGGTGCTTTTAGCCGTTTTCAACCACGCGATACGGTAAATTGGTTTGCAGCCCAGGGCGTGAAGCTGAAGACCGAAGCCGATGGGCGGATGTTTCCCATCACCGATGACTCTGCCACGATCGTGGATTGTTTACTCCACGCCGCTCATAATGCTGGAGTGGTGCTGCAAACCCGATCGGCCGTGGTGGCGATCGTGCCGCAGTCTGGAACCTACCAAATTCACCTGAGATCGGGTGAAGTGTTGCAGGGCGATCGAGTGTTGTTGGCAACGGGCAGTAGTCTCCAGGGGATTCAGTTTGCCAAAACTTTGGGGCATACGATCGTGCCCCCTGTACCTTCCCTTTTCACCTTCAACGTCACCGATCCTCGCTTGCAAGACATGGCAGGAGTTTCCGTCCCATCGGCTCGTTTGCAACTCCTCGCTGACCATGTGCCCAAGCTGGAACAAACAGGTCCCCTGCTCATTACTCATTGGGGCTTGAGTGGTCCGGCGGTGCTCAAACTCTCTGCCTGGGGTGCCAGAGGGCTGCACGACAGCCACTATCAGGCAACTCTACTGATTCACTGGTTGCCCCAATTCAATGCGGCACAGTTGCGAGAAAAGCTACTGGCGACTAAAGGAGAATTTCCTAAACGGACGATCGTTGCCCACTGTCCGTTGCCGCTGCCCCGTCGCCTCTGGCAAAAGTTGATTGTGTCTGTTGGGATTGGCGAGGGTGATCGCTGGGCAGATCTCTCCAACAAAACCCTAAATGCACTGCTGCAAGAACTCACCCAAGGGAAATTCACTATTCAGGGCAAAGGAGTATTCAAGGAGGAATTTGTCACCTGTGGGGGTGTGGATCTCAAAGAAGTAGATTTCAAAACGATGGAAAGCCGATTGTGTCCGGGTCTCTACTTTGCTGGGGAAATCTTGGATATTGATGGCGTGACCGGGGGGTTCAATTTCCAAAGCGCCTGGACTACGGGCTGGTTAGCAGGTCAAGCAATGGCGGAAGCGTGAGGGGAATTGATTGGTTGACTGGCTAGGCTGAGTGCCCACGATTATGTTTCCAGCAGGAGGGATCATTGAGAGTGAACGCAGAGATCCAGCTGATTCGGGATTGCAGATTTTAGGGCGTTGCTGAAAAGCAGGATGATTTGGAACGAAGTTTCAAATCATTCAGCATCATCTTCATCCCGTTGCTAAGCAACGCCGATTTTAGAATGGGAAGCAATGCAGGGTGATGATCAGAGATCATAGAAAGGTAGACTCACACTTACCCTTTGAAAATCCAAAATGGTACTTTCCGATCGCTTCACTGCTGCCCTCACCTTTGCCACCCAACTACATGCGCAGCAAACCCGTAAAGGCACCCCTATTCCTTATATTGCGCATCTGCTCGCAGTGACCAGTTTGGCACTCGAACATGGAGCCACCGAAGACGAAGCGATCGCCGCGCTCCTCCACGATGCAGTCGAAGACCAGGGCGGAGCCGCAACCCGTGAAGCAATTCGGCAACATTTTGGTGAAACCGTGGTTGCGATCGTCGATGGCTGCACCGACACCGACCGCACCCCCAAGCCCCCCTGGCAAGAACGCAAACAAGCTTATTTAGATCACTTGCCGACCGCATCCGCCTCTGTGCGCCTGGTGTCTGCCTGCGATAAACTGCACAACGCCCGCTCCATTCTCAGCGATTATCGAGTCCTGGGAGAAGCCGTTTGGGAGCGATTCAAAGGCGGCAAAGCTGGCACTCTGTGGTATTACCGATCGCTCGTACAAGCCTTTCGCCAAAACGACTCGATCCCGCTGATTGATGAGCTAGATCGAGTCGTTTCGGAATTAGCCGCGATCGTTCAAACCGACGTTTAATTACCCGCAATCGTCAGGTTATAGGGAATCGATTGTTGAGCGCGATCGCCCACATAAATCGAGTAACTTCCCATGCCCCATCGCCCAGGAATCTCCACCCGTCCCTCAGAGAACTCATTTGCCTGTACGCAAAACTTCTTCCCTGCCTCACTCCGAATCAAGAGAGTGGGTTGTCCTCCCTGACTTTGGACAGTGAAACGAAGGTTGCTATCTTCCGTCACTTTCACGACGTGACTGGGCGTACTCGGCACATTTTCCGTACAACTGTTGAGTGTCAGCGATTTACCCGCCAACGGCACAGCTGCCGAATTCGCCGACACACTTGCAAACGACTGGCTCCAACTGACACCAGCAGTTGCCAGCACCGTTGCAACGATCGTTGGAACAATAGACCAGCGCATTGCGTTCATGAATCTCACCCCTCACTTGGTGATGATTGTGGATAGAGTGGTTGATAGCTTTAGTATCCCAAGTTACTAGATGGTTTATAGGCAGGAATGTTCCTGTTTATAGACTGGCACGCTCCCTTCAAACATTCCCCTCCTGACGATACTGCGTCAGTAACTCTGGCAAGTGGTCGTAACCATCGACACCAATCACCGCAACGATTTGGGAGCGATTTTGCTGAAGAACTGCTTGAAACTTAGCATCCCCCATCTGCCCTTGCAGGATCGTGAGCAACCCAGCAGCCTGTCGCCATTCTCTGGCAGCAATTTGTTCGAGCAGATACATCCCTAAACCGCCCGTCCAAACAGCTTTGTGGAGATCTTGTAGCCGATAATAGGCTTCCGCTAGGTAAACCAGACTGAGTCCTTTGAGGTAAAGGTCGCCAGAAAACTGGGCTGCCTGGATACCCCCTTCCAGATAGGCGATCGCTGCCTGGGGTTGATCCAGCAAAATATGGGCGATGCCGAGACTGCTGAAACAGAGCGCTTGACTTTGGCGATCGCCCAATCGTTCCGACAACTTCAATCCTTGCTGCAAGTAGTTAATCGCTGACTCGTAAACTGCTGGGTCGCCTTCCTCTCGCTGTTGCGCCAGCAATACTTCGCTATAGCCTACATTGACCAGAGCATTTGCCTCACCCAAACGATCGCCCACCTGCCGACTCAAAATCAAAGCCCGTTGACTGTAGTTCACCGCTTCTGCATAGTGCTTTTGAGCTGCACAGTTGCGACTGAGGTGGTTGAGATTGGCGCTTTCGCACACGCGATCGTTGCCTGCACGAGCAATCTCCAGCGCTTCTTGATGCAATTGATTGGCGCGATCGTACTGTCCATGAACTCGCAACGAAAAAGCGAGTAGCGTCAAAATGCGCGCTTTGCCTTGCGTCCCTTCCACTTGCCGCAGGGGTTCGTCCAGATAGAGCAAGGCATCGCGTGTGTAGCTAGGCGAAAATGAAGCAAAAATGCCGCCATAGAGTGGGAAATAATCCCGTTGAGCAAACGTGCGTAAGATTTGGATCGTAATTTGAAACGCACCACTGGCAAATCGGCTTCTCTGTTCAGTCGTTAGCAGCGTGGCACGATCGAAGCCATTCGCCAATTGGGACCAGAGAATTGCAAATTCCAGAAAGGCAGAAATGGAGAGTTTGGAGCCAACCTTGGAGTCGTACACCAGTTTGTCAAACCAGGAAACCAAGCCTCTCTGCAAAAACTGTAAAAGAATTGCCAGTTCCACCCAGGCACTCAAGTCGATCGCGCCATAGGTCGCAATAAACTCGCTCGGCGGCTGCCCGAGTGAGAGTGCCTTAAACAACGATTGGGGCAGGGGATGAATCGAATGCTTCGCCCACAATGCCCAAGGACCCTGCTGCTCCGGTGTGCCAGAAAATCCAATTTGTCCCTGGCTCTGGTCATAAATCCAACTCACCAGATATTCCTGTACCCGTTCCCAGGACTGCAACCCCCCATCAATTCCTGCTGAAATTTTCAGCAATTCGACTTTGAGTTCGGGTTCTGCCCGTCGCTCAGCAAAACGAGCCAGAGATCGCCATGCCAGCTTCAATTCATCCAGGTTTAGAGAATGGGGATGGTTTGGGTCAATCGCCCGCAAAAAAGCTGATAAGCGCAGCGACGAATCCGCCAGAATAATTTGTTCCAAGGCGATCGCAATCACCTCATCCGACTGATTTTGGGCTTGCCACCGTTGCCACTCTCCCTGAATTGTTTGCAACGCCCGAAAAATTCGGTTCGATTTCGCCAACTTAAATTCATCCGTTTGAATCTCGATCTGCCGCTGGGTTGCCACCATCTGGTCACCCAAACAATGCTCAAAGACCTCTCCTGTGCCCGATTCAATCCCTTTGAGCAGCATTTGGTAGACCTGTTCTTTAGAACGAATCTTGCCCTTTAAGGTCATTTGCACAATCTCGTCAATGAGTCCAAGATAGCGATCGCGCAGCGGCAAAGTCTCAGTCATAGGAAAAGTAGATGGAACTGATATGAGGCTTATTCGTCAGCATACTCTCATTCGCCAGCGGACTCAAAAATTGCGTGATAAGAAACTGACAAAAATATCCTAAAGGTTTCTCACCGGGTTTTCGTCCCCAAAAATTGATGCATTTTCTTAAGACTGAATCGCAACCTGTATCGAATGTTCAATCTCATTTCAGCAAATTTAGATTTTGCCCATTCGCTATCCAGGTAAAGTATTCAGAAGCAAGATTTCAAGCCCCCTTGATCAATCATTACTCCGATGCTTCATCCCCTACAGATGGATACCTATAAAATGAATTAGAACCCGAATTTTGCTCATTTTCTCCATCATTTGCTTGAATGAAATGAATGGATTAAAAATAAGCTAAATTAGATTACACTCTTCAAAATTCCACCCACTCAGTTGCGAGGAGCAATGGTATGAAGCAGTTCGTGCGTCGAATGATGAATACGCAGGGTCAGAAACAGTCCGATCGTTGCATGGCGCAGAGTCGAACAGGGATTGCCATTGCATTGGGAACCATGGTCGCAACCAGTGCCCTCACACTCGCCACCCAAACGAGCGCTTCTGCACAAGCCGCCTATGGCAGTTACGTAGGCGTGGGCGCATCCTATGAAGTATCCGATGGCCCTGATAATGACCATGAATTGGCAGGCGTGGTCGCCGCTCGCTACAAGTTTTTGCGGTTGCCAGTTTCAGCCAGAACCCAAGTGTTGATCGGGAATGGGGTAGCGATCGTTCCCACCGTTTCGTATGATCTCCCCCTCAATTGGCAAACCGATATTTATCTGGGAGCGGGTGCATCCTTTCCCATCGGCAACGACACAACGCCTGTCGGAGATGACGTCGCCTTTGCCCTGCAGCCAGGCATTGACGTTGCCCTCCCTAATAGCGAGTTAGTCATTTTTGGCAATGCCATTATTGCCTTCGACGCCTATAAAGATGGCAGCACAGCCACTTCTGTTCAGGCAGGAGTCGGGCTAAGGTTCTAACTACAGTTTGAAATCGCAGTTTGAAATGATGGTTTGAATTTGCTCAGGAAAGGCATCGTGCACATCCAGGCAGCGTGATGGTAGTTGCAAAAATGGATCACCTTTGTTACGTCGTGATCCGCCTGGGAGGGTGAGCAGACATTCTTGCAGCATTTTTTCTCACATAGCCTCTTAACCGCACACATCATTGAGGACTGAGATCGGGGATGAGGCTAGATGCCTTAGCCCCAAATTTTGCATTTTATTCTACCAGCTCCGAGAAAGCGCCCCCACAAGGTACGATCAGCGGCAAGCCCAATTGATAGGCATTCCCGTCTCAGCATAAATTTGTTTTGCTGCCCATCTTTACCAAGAGAGAGAGGACGGTATAATTGGCACGTCGTTGCAAAAGTTAACCTCTGTTGAGACTTGTTAAGCTGGTTTAAACGAAAATGTTGCAAAAAAAAGATGTTTCGGTACTGAGTCTGGCGTTATTACTCGCTCTGGTCACTGCTCCTAAATTACAGGCAGGTTTTTTGGCGCTTGATCCAGCCTTCGCCCAGTCTCCCAGCGCAAGTCCTTTCAAGCTGCCAGATGTCGTACCCAAAGATTCTAAGGTACGAGTCAATGGCTCTAATAGCTTGACCAAAATCAACCAGATACTAAAGCAACGCTTTGAAGAAAAGTTTTCAGGCACAACCGTTGAATTACCCTCCCGTTATCTTGGTTCGGCACAGGCGCTGCAAGCTTTGTCCGATGACAAAATTGAATTGGCAGCCTTGGGGCGTCCTTTAACCGATGCAGAAAAGGCACAAGGGCTGGAGCAAGTTGTCATCGCTCGCCACAAAATTGCGATGATTGTGAGCGCAAATAACCCTTTTCAGGGTAGCCTGACTGACAAACAGTTCGCCCAAATCTTCCGAGGAGAAATTACGGATTGGTCTCAGGTGGGAGGGAAACCGGGCAAAATTCGATTCATCGATCGCCCTGAAACCAGCGACACTCGTCAGGCATTTCAAAGTTATCCCGTCTTCAAACGTGCAACCTTTGCGACGGGAGCCAACACGGTCAAAGTAGCGGAAGATACTACTGAGGCAGTGATTCAAGCCCTGGGAACAGACGGTATCAGCTATGCGATCGCCGATCAAGTCTTTCAAGTTTCTGGCAGTCAGGCAAGGGTGCTCCAGATGCACAAGACCTTGCCCAATAACCCCGCATACCCTTTTTCCCAGCCACTGGTCTACGTTTACAAAAAAGCTGCCACTCTCCCCCCTGCACTTCAGGCGTTTCTTGCCTACGCCACTGCGCCAGAAAATCAGGCAGCGATCGAAACCGCCCGTAAAGCAGATGCTACGACCCCAGCGGCGATCGCTCAGGCTCCAGTTCCCCCAACCCCCAGCACGTCTCCTAGTGCCAAGGCAACGAGCACGATTCCACCGATCGCAGACGCCAGTCTTTCAGCCAAGAGTCCCGACGGGGCAGTCACTATCACGGGCAGCAAAGATGGCACACTGCAATATTTGGATACCGCTGGCAAACCGATTGGTGCAGCGTTCAAGCTCGGGGTTCCTATCGCAGCCTTAGCCTTTAGTCCCGACAGTAAAACGATCGTTGCGGGTGGAGCCGACGGCACACTCCAATATTTTGACCTGGATGGTAAACCCTTGGGGGCAGCCTTTACGCTCGGAGCACCTCTAAGTGCCGTTGCCTTTGCTGCTGATGGCAAGAGCATCAATGCCACCGGACAAGACAACCGAGTTGCGTCTTTCGACCTCAATGGACACCCCCTGGCTAGCAAAGCCGGACTGCCGTGGTGGTGGTGGTTGCTCCCCTTGGCATTGCTGGCATTGTTGCTTGGTTGGTGGCTCAAAAGTCGGCAGAAACCAGATTTGGCACAACCGGGTCTGTCTGGAGTTGGGAGTCTAGTTCCACCGATGCCCCCTGCTGAGGAACCCACCGTTGCGCCTGTCCCAATCACCCCGATCGCCCCTGAAGCAAGCAAAGCACCCTCTACCGCTGACGCGATTGGGGCGATTGATGCAGCTGGAGCGGCAGGCACCGCTTTGGCAGGAGGAGCGATCGCCGCCACGGCCGCCGCCATTGGCATCGCTGGCGCAGGTCGCAAGAGCACAATTACCTTGACTCCTCGCGATTCTCACCTGGCGTATGCCGAGTGGGATACACCCAACGACCATAAAGCAGAAGTGATTAGCCAAGGGGGGTCTAATCTGGCGCTGAAAATCTACGATGTCACAGACATCGACCTCAACACCACCCCCGCTCACAACGTCGAGACCTTTGACGTTGAGGAAAGTGCCTGGAATCGGACCGTGCCGATTCCAGCGAGCGATCGTGACTATTTAGCAGAGATCGGCTACGCGACACCCGATGGACGCTGGTTGGCACTCGCTCGTTCCGAACATATTCGGGTAGCCTCTGCTCTGACAACTGAGCAAGCGGATACGGTTGACGCCGATTCCACGCCAGCCATGCCGAGTCTCACCCCCCCTTCCCTGGGAGAGATGGCGACTGTCGCCGCGATCGCTGGCACCGCTGCTGTAACTGCATTTTCAGGCAAAAACGACGATCAATCTTCCGTTGAAGCAACAAAATTTGATGTTGGGCAAACCAACCTCACTAGCGAATCTCTAGCTTCCGTCGATGCGGGCTTAGCCGATCTGCCCTCTGGGTATGGCGAAAGTCGTATTACCCTGTTGCCTCGCGATCCGCGTTGGGCATATGCCTACTGGGATGTACCTAACGAACATCGTGAAGAACTGCGGCGACAAGGCGGACAACGCCTTGCTCTGCGAATTTACGATGTCACTGATATTGAGATTGCTCAACAAGCTCCCCATAGTTTGCAAGAGTACGACTGCGACGAACTGGCACGCGATTGGTATTTGCCCATGCCAGTGAGCGATCGCGACTACATTGCAGAAATCGGCTACCTCACTCCCGAAGGGCGCTGGTTGATGCTGGCACGCTCCAACCCAATTCGCATTCCCCCGGTTTATCCCTCAGATTGGTTCGATGACCAGTTTGTTACCCTTTCCTGGGACGAAGAATTACGGGGTAAGACCTTCATGACCCTGGTTCCACCTGCCCAGCGTCCCACCGGAGACAGCCCCATCTACGATCGCATCTTTGGGATGGCAGAATCTGCCGAAGCCCAACGAGTCGCTGGCTCTCTGTTTGGCTCTATGCATCAGGTTCCCGGTTCTGCTCAAATGATCCCATCGATTAGTTCCTTTGTCTTCCCGTCCGGTGTAGGTATGGGTGCAGTCCCCACTTTCTCTGGGTTAACGATGTCGGGCATCAATATGTCAGGCGTTGGTTTTTCTGCTTCGTTCCCGTCGATTCGTGCTCGCAAATTCTGGCTAGTTGCCGATTCCGAATTGATTATTTACGGCGCGACCGAACCCGATGCCACTGTCACGATCGCAGGACAACCTATTAGACTCAATCCCGATGGCACTTTCCGTTTCCAGATGTCTTTCCAGGATGGACTCTTGGACTTCCCCATCATGGCAGTTGCCGTGGACGGTGAACAAACCCGCGAGATCCATATGAAATTCACGCGCGAAACCCCTCGACGGCGCACCAATACCAAAGATGAGGCCAGTGAAGAGGCATTTTAGAAAATTAGTCGTCTAGAAATCAGTAGTCTGGGGGTGATCTTTCCTCCTTCACTCCTTCATGCTCATTTCGTACCCAAACCTCACAAATTGTTTAAGACCGCTATAGATTCTGCATAAAGTCCTGACAGCAGATCAATTGGCTTGGAAGGAGTAACCATCTACCTCCAAACCATCTGGACATTCTATGCAGCCTGAAAATAATCTGTCGCTTGTGACAGAGCAATTCATGTACGCTGAAGGCGTTCCTTTTGTATCCTTTGGCATGGTTACTAGTACCTGGAACCGTCGTCACATTCTTTCCTTGTCAGACTTTACACCGCTGGAGTACGACACCGTTTTGCAAACGGCAAACAGTTTCCGGGAGGTTCTGTCGCGGCGCACAAAAAAAGTCCCTGCATTGCAGGGACAGGTTGTTGCCAATCTATTTTTTGAACCTTCGACGCGCACTCGGAGCAGTTTTGAACTGGCAGCCAAGAGGCTATCGGCAGATACGTTGAATTTTGCACCGGGAACCTCTTCCCTCAGCAAGGGAGAGACGATTCTGGATACTGCCAAAACCTATTTGGCAATGGGCACCGACATGATGGTGATTCGTCACCGCGAGGCAGGAGTTCCCCAAGCGATCGCGCAGGAAATGGATCGCCTGGGAGTTAGGGTGGGTGTGCTCAACGCAGGTGACGGACAGCATGAGCATCCTTCGCAGGCATTGCTTGACCTTTTCACTATCTGTACGCTGATCGATTCAGAATATCCTTCGCTATCCGTACTGAAAGACAAAAAGATTGCGATCGTCGGGGATATTTTGCATTCACGGGTTGCTCGTTCCAATATTTGGAGTCTCACTGCCAGTGGTGCGGAGGTTCATCTCGCTGGACCACCCACCCTATTACCAAAGTTGTTCGCTGAGTTTGTGCAAGAGTCTACCGCGAGTAGTCAGCCATCTGAGCTGAAGCGTCACAATCCAGAATTGGGATCGCCTCATATGCTCACTAACCCCACCGCTTCCACCTTGTTACCCCGCCGACTTTTCTTGCATTGGGATCTGGAACCAGCCCTCAAAAATGCTGACTTTGTCATGACGTTGCGGCTCCAAAAGGAGCGGATGACCAGCCATTTGTTACCCAGCTTGAGAGAATACCATCAACAGTTTGGCATTACCCGCGATCGCTTGCAGCTTTGCCACCCAGAGGTCAAAGTTTTGCATCCCGGACCCGTCAATCGTGGGGTCGAAATTAGCTCTGATTTGATGGATGATCCAAACTTTAGTTTGATTTCCCAACAGGTAACCAGTGGCGTTGCCGTAAGAATGGCACTGTTATACCTGATGGGAAGCAGTAAAGTATAAGTCCAGTAACCCTCTTCCAACAGTCGCGTCTCCTAAAATGGGTGACGTCTCCTAAAATGTATGAGGGACTACACAGACTTTCACCCACCATGAACAACTCCTTGGTTGAAATCGCAACGGTATTGGATGACAAGCTTTCCCAGCGATTCATTGAACTGGACCCGGGTGGCTATTTCATCATTTACTTGAACCGAGAAGCCGGAATGATTTGCGCCAAGCATTACACCAATGTCATCAACGATCGTGGCTTAGCTTGTGATCCGGAGACGGGTGAGCCCTTTTCCTGCAATGGCACCCTAGAGCGCCCCCACAGTAGCCTCTTTACGGGTAGAACCGCTAAAGAACTTTGCATTGGCATCTTCGAGCAAAACGCTTCTTGCCTGGTGACTCGGCTTGACCACGCTGCTTATTTGGGGCGAGAATTTGTTCGCGCAGAGATTGCCTTGTTGAATGGGCAAGAGTACGTACAAGATTAGAGTGGCTAACCGTCCGATCACATGACAACCCCATAGATTTTTGAGATGTCAGTCAATCATCTGACATCTCAATCTCGTTAACGATCGTGAAATGCCGTGCCTTAATGTGGACGGATTGAGCCAGCAATTTTTCTTTAAAGAAATAACAAATAGGCTTCGCCCAAACGATCGTGAGCAGCAGGATCATTTCTTAACGTTGTTAGCTCAACTGATAAAATGATCTGATCTAAAATTAACCTTCATATAAATGATCTTTAAACCTTAAAATTACCTGTGGAAAAACTCCCGATTTTCTGTGGAAAACTATGTGGAAATGGTGTGTAAAACCCCTATTTTAAAGTGGAAAGCTCAACTAGGTATAAATACTCTGTGGAAAAAGCCCCCCCTTTTTCCACAAGTTTTCCACAGGCAAGATCAGCCCTAAAAGTTCTCTCTATGAAGGCTTTAAACTGTTTTCCACATTTTCCACAGCCCCTACTACTACTGTTTAAAAAATGATCTCTTGATCGTAGAAGCCTTTAAACAAGCGCGATCGCGCTCTACTGGATCGTTTCAGCCAACGGTGCTAGTATGCACAGGCAACTGATCACCACACTACCGATAGTGAGTTTTCCCCAAGAAAACTGCTCTGCTACACTATCGGAATTCCACAGCTGGTTTTTCTGTTTACGCCTTGCTGCTCTCATAACCCCCATCTAAAGGTCGATCGCTATGAAATTGGTTTGCGCCCAAAATATTCTCACCACAAATCTCTCGTTTGTCAGCCGTGCAGTTTCGTCTCGTCCTTCCCATCCGGTTTTGGCAAATGTGCTGCTAGTGGCAGATGAAGCAACTCAGCGGGTCAGCTTGAGCGCTTTCGATTTGAGTCTGGGGATTCAGACCAGTTTTCCGGCAGAGGTCGAGTCGGGCGGAAAGTTAACCCTCCCAGCTAAGCTGTTGAGCGATATTGTCTCGCGCCTCCCAGACGGAGATTTGACGTTGGACAATGAAGAAGGCGAAGCTGAAAACAATCTCGTTACGACCTTAACCTGTCGATCAGGACGCTACCAAGTGCGCGGTATGGGGGCGGAAGAATTTCCAGAATTACCTATAGTTGAAGATGGTGATGTTGCCCATCTCCCTGCAGATGCCTTAATTGAAGGGTTGAGATCCTCCTTGTTTTCTGCTAGTGCCGATGAAACCAAGCAAGTGCTGACAGGTGTGCACCTGACCTTACGAGAAGATGGGTTAGAGTTTGCCGCAACTGATGGGCATCGTCTGGCGGTGGTGCAAACAGTTAACCCAGAAAATACAGAGGCAAAACCTAAGAAGGCAACCAAAACGGGTAGCGAACCGACGTTAGATGTCACCATTCCGGCGAAAGCACTGCGGGAACTGGAGCGGATGTTGGATGCAAAAGCGGAAAATGCGGTTGCGCTGCATTTCGATCGGGGTCAGGTGGTGTTTGAGTGGGCAGACCAGCGCCTCACCAGTCGGCTGCTCGAAGGTCAATATCCCAACTATGGACAACTGATCCCTAAGCAGTTCTCTCGTCAGCTGACGGTAGAGCGACGAGTAATTTTGGCAGCCCTAGAGCGGATTGCAGTACTGGCAGACCAGAAAAACAACATCGTCAAACTCAGCATGGATAGCGGTAAGCAAGAAGTAACGCTCTCTGTTGATGCTCAGGATGTGGGCAGTGGGAAGGAAACCATCCCAGCGCAAATCACAGGCGAAGATCTGGATGTGGCGTTTAATGTGCGCTATCTAATGGAAGGACTGAAGGCGTTTACCACTTCAGAAGTTCAGCTTCAGTTAAATACAGCAACTAGTCCGGCGATCGTTACTCCACTAGGTAGCTTGAAAATGACATATCTCGTTATGCCTGTCCAAATTAGGAGTTAGCATTCCACGCGCTTGGCACCGTCAGGGTGAAAGAAATTAGATTTACCAACGAGTATTGATGCTTATTGAAAATCTAATTTCTTAGGAAGCAACCGATAAGTGGCTTTCTTGGTTCGTTTGGTGACTTTACTGAAACGGAATTGACGGGTTTTTGGATGCCTCAAGCAATCGAGCAATCGATGTGACTATTGCTGTTTAAGTCATAATCATCGAACAGTTTCAACTGATATTTCAAGCGTTTGAATGAGTGGCTTCATTGGATTACCTGGCGGTCGAGGCGTTATGCTCACTAACATGGACAGCCTAACTTCTCTGGAACTGCAAAGGGTGAGTTGTTCTGGGCCTCGTTGTCATCAGAGAGAAAGGAATCGTTTCTGTGTCTCATCGGTTTTCACGATCGCTTGCCTCCAACAACCACACACTGAAACAATAGAAACAATTCTGTATTCTAAGGATTAAAGGTGTTGAGAGATTCACTTTCCGAGGAAAATTTGATGGTATTCATGATTAGATTTGTGGTGTAAGCGAGTGAATCAGATTCCCCCCCTTGACCTCACACGACAGTTCAAAGAGATCGGTGAGGAAATGACTGAGGCTGTCTCAAAGATCCTTGCCTCAGGTGCCTACATTGGTGGTCCCGCCGTCCAAAACTTTGAACAACAATTTGCTAGCTACATTGGCTCATCTGCCTGCATCGCCTGCAACTCTGGCACAGATGCTCTGTTTTTAGCATTGCGTGCGCTCAGAATTGGTGCTGGGGATGAGGTGATTACGACACCGTTTACCTTTATCGCAACGACCGAAGTCGTTAGTGCGGTAGGAGCAACGCCCGTGTTTGTGGATATTGATCCTCAGACCTTTAATTTGGATCTCAGTCAGGTAGAGGCTGCAATTACCCCACGCACCAAAGCAATTATTCCTGTGCATTTGTTTGGACAACCGATCGAGATGACTCGCTTAATGGCGATCGCCGAAGCCCATCAGCTTGTAGTTATCGAAGACTGTGCCCAGTCCACTGGAGCCTGCTGGAGAGAAAAACGGGTTGGCAATATTGGGCATATTGGCTGCTTTAGCTTTTATCCGACCAAAAATCTGGGTGCCTGCGGTGATGGAGGGGCGGTGACGACCAACGATGCGACGATCGCTGCTTTGATCCGGAGCCTACGCGAACATGGGGGAAGTCCGACTAATCGGTATTATCACGAAGAAATTGGGGTCAACAGTCGTCTGGATGCAGTGCAAGCAGCGATTTTAACGATTAAACTGCGATATCTCGATACCTGGAATGCTCAACGTGGAATGGTTGCCGATCGTTATGACCAAATGTTGAAACATATCCCTACGATCGCCCTTCCTCAAGCCCCCGTAGGTGGGCAAAGCGTTTGGAACCAATACACGATTCGTCTTACTGAGGCAACTACCCATGTGTACCAACCGGGTCAGCTAGAAAGTCCCTATCGAGATCGGGTACGTAGCCAGCTACAGGCTCAGGGCGTAAGTTCCATGGTGTACTATCCCCTGCCGTTGCATCTGCAACCTGTCTATCAACACTTGGGCTATCAACTTGGACAACTTCCTGTATCAGAAAGGGTCTCTCAAGAGGTGTTGTCGTTGCCCATGTTCCCAGAATTAACGCCGGAACAACAAGAGCACGTAGTTTCTGCCCTAAAAGACAGTCTCTAAATCCGCATCAGTAGATTACGTCCATGCGTATCTGTACCACAAGTGGTGAGCAAATTGAACTGTTGCCCCAATTGTTTGACTTGTTCCGTTTCTTGGAAACTGGGTTGCCAGGGGTTGGGATTGTTGTAAGCATAGTAGGCTTCAATGCCATCAATGCCCAAAGTAGCTGCGGTTGTAATCAAATCTTCTGCTGATCGTCGATAGCGAACTGGATGTGCCAAAACAGCGAAACCCCCTGCCTGATGCAGGGATGTGATTACCCCTTCTGCTTGGGCTGCTTTTCCATGAGGCGCACACCCTTGCAAATAGGGAGCGATCGCCGCATGGGCTGGATCAAACCCGTAGCCAAGAATATGAACCTCGGTATATAACAATTGCGCGGTAATTTCGACACCCGTCCATAAATGGGGGGCGGACTGCTCAGCCTGACAATGGTCTCGTTTCCACGTATCCAGCCATTGTTGTGCTGCCAGGTAACCGCTCACCTGATGGTGATCTGTAATCGCAAGTCCCTGCAGACCGATCGCGATCGCCTGTTCCATCAGGCTTTCAGGCTGCAATTGCCCGTCAGAATGC
The DNA here is from genome assembly GCA_019359045.1 of Scytolyngbya sp. HA4215-MV1. Lineage (GTDB taxonomy): Bacteria > Cyanobacteriota > Cyanobacteriia > Leptolyngbyales > Leptolyngbyaceae > Scytolyngbya. Next base: position 243,942 of record JAHHIA010000003.1, on the reverse strand, counting down.
ACCGTATGCATGTGAAAATTAAACTGATAAGGGCAGCTTTTTTCATCAATTGCCTCAAAGACCTGTCTGAGAGTGACCAAATCCTGTGCGGCTGGTTTAGAAAAAGCTAAAGCTTCAGCAAAATGAGTAACCATGAAGACTTAACAGGACTCTGCATTGATTGACTTCTCCAATGTATCTTGCTCAACTGCGATCAGTAGAAATTTGCCGAAGGAGGAGCGGCGTGGGATACGCAGAAGGTCAGGAAGTTTGCTTGATGTTGGCTGGCTGTAACTGATGTCTAATTGCTAACTCCATTCTGGGTCAAGACTTGAGGACTGGCTTTTTGCAGTACCTGTATCGATCGATGAAGTGGTAAAGAGAGGATAAAGTGAGAACCACGACCTAGTTGCGATTTGAGTAAGATGCTACCACCGTGAAGTTCTGCTAGCTTGCGAGTAATAACGAGTCCCAGTCCGGTGCCCTGATGTTTGCGTGCCAGGGGACTGTCAATTTGGGCAAAGGGGCGGAATAGCCGTTTTTGGTCGGTTTCGTTGATGCCAATCCCCGTATCCCAAACAAGAAAGTGGATTTGCTCATTGGGTGGTAGCGCAGGACTATCGGGACTGGTTTCGCAGGTTGGGGAACTGGACGGGGTGCTGTCGATCTGATCATTGCGGGTTCGATAAACTTTCAGCCCCACACTACCTGTAGGGGTAAATTTAATCGCATTGCTCAGTAAATTGAACAGCATTTGTTTCAATCGGCGTGGATCGGCAACCATATGCTCCAGATTCTCTGCCAGTTCAACCTCTAGCATCAAGCCTTGGCTGCTAGAGCGTTCTCGCATCACGCTGACGACGTTCTCGCACAGGTCTGAGATCGACACCAACTCTAGCTCCATTTCCAATCGATCGGCTTCAATGCGAGAGAGATCCAAAATATCGTTGATTAATTCCAGAAGGTGCCGCCCGCTGTTATGGATGCGCTCCAAATAGTCTTTTTGCTTGAGGTTCAGCTCTCCAAAAAATTCTTGCAGTAAAATATTGGAAAACCCCAAAATTGCTGTGAGTGGGGTTCGCAGTTCGTGACTGGTAGTGGCAATAAATTCTTGCTTGAGACGAGAGTTTTCGGTCAGTTCCCGATTTTGCGCTTCGAGCAATTGCCAGCGTTGTTTGAGTTCGGTAATATCTCGACTGATACTCATAACATGTTGTATTTGGCTACCCGGTTCTCCCATGAGGGTATAGAGGGTCTCAAATATGCGATAGCCACTGGCGCCACGGATTTCGTGATTGACGACGATTTTTTCACCCTGCTCAAATGTTTGCCGAATCACTGTTTCGATCGAGTCGGCAACGTCACCCAGTAATTCTTGGTTGGTTTTGCCGATAATTTCTGTGGTTGGCAATCCAAAAAATTGAGCACCCGCAGCGTTTACAAACTGGTATTTCAACGTGCAATCGAATTCTGCATAGATATCAGAAGATGTTTCTAGAAACCAACGAAAATAGGTTGTGCTGATTGGTTGTGGCTCTCGTTGAGTTGCTTCATAGGGTGTATTAGAAATGCTCAGTGGCGGTGCAATCTCGGACGCACAACTATCCTGCTGCAAGCTAATCGGAGTGAGTTGTTGATCGAACGGCGAGGCGACAGATTGCGCCTCAGATGATAAAGATGCTTCGGATAATAAAGACAACAATTGCAGCCAAACTTGCTGAAGGGTTTGAGGGCAGGTTCTCCATCGATCGCCAAAGAATTCCCCTGAAAACTCTGGGTTTACTATCGTCATGAGCGGATGTTGCAGAAGTGACGCGATCGTCTGCTCATCCAGAATGAACGTCGTTGTTAAAAGTGAAGGGTTGGCGGTTGTACTAACCGAAGGAAGACGGATTTCTGCTTCAGGAGAGGGGACAGACAAACTGAGCCAAAGATTTAATTTGGAACTCAAAATCACAAAACTCGCTTGCGCTCCCGATGGTAATGCTGAAGAGTAAACCCACCGACATCCTGGAATCAAAGGGCTCTCTGAAGTGTCTTTGATGGCTACGTTCCAGGCTTGTTGCAACGCTCGACAAAGTTGCCCATTACGACCCATCACTAAAACCACTTGCTCCTCGCTACCCAGCAGTGTGTTTTGTAAAATCTTGAGCAGTTGAGCAATGCCTGACCAGGACAAGCAAAAAATAACCTGACCCTGTAAAGGTAAATACTTCATCAAATCAGAACAGATAGACAGGCTCAGACAACGAGCGGTAAATGCAACTCTGTAGAATCAATTGATCAAACTGTTTTAATTCTGCCTTGGGTCTGGTCTGAGCTGATCCCTGACCAGATAAAACTTCATATCTTGTTCCTCACCTTTTCAAGAGAACTTGACACTTTCCGTACAACCCTAACGAATCCTCACAAATCCTGTTTTAAGAATCAGTTCTTGCCCTTCTTGAGAGAGCAAGAGATTCGCGTATGCTTCCCCCGCCTTTTGCTCTGAACTATTGTTTTGCTTGATAATCACAAATAGGTTGCGGGTAATGGGATACTCTCCACTTTGGAAGGCTGAAATATTGAGACGATTCCGTTGATTGGGACATTGAGATAGCGCGACAAATGGTTCTTGATAGGGAGGCACAAATTCCCCCGATCGGCGAGCAATGGGCAAGGGTTTGACGGTGCATTGAGGCACAATTTCTGGTGCTGAGGCAAAATAAATCCCACCGGGTGTCGTTGCCAACTCGCGCAGAGCCTGAGTTGTCGTAGAGACGATACGGATATTGCTGCCCAGTGCTTGTCCTTCTAGAACCGAGCCAATAAACAAATCAACAGTGCCACCACTGCCCTCCGGTCGTGAATAGGGTGTGATAGTTAATGACGGTCCACCAACCTGTTGCCAATTGGTTAACTTGCCGGTGTAAATGTCTTTGAGTTGGCTCAAGGTTAAGCCGGGAATATCTAAACTTGGATGAATCGCAAAAGCAATACCGTCGATCGCGATCGCAATCTGGTTCAGGCGGAATCCTCGTTGCTGTGCTCGTTGATATTCTTCATCTTTGACTGGACGAGAAGATTGAGAAAAGGCGATCTGTCCATCCAATAACATCCGAATGCCGCTATCAGAATTGGGGGCGCTCCCGATCGGATCAACATACCGCAAACGAAATTCTGGTCGGGCGGCTTGAATTGCGGGATCAATTGTTAATCGGAGTGGTGCCCAACTGGTGCTCCCCCCGTAACTAAAGGTTCCCGATGGAATATTTGCTACCTGGCTAAAGCTGCTTGCTAATTGACTGGGAGTTGCTTGGGGACTGCTTGCAGCCGATGCAGTTGAAGATGGGGTGGGTGAACTGGGCTGAATTAAACCGCCTAAATTCGAGCCTGATTTGTGGGTGAACCACCACAGTCCACCGCCTACTAACCCTGCCGTAATCAAAAATGCTGCAACTAAAGCGGGGGTATCGTTTTTCTGCGCCATAAGTTGGTTATCTTCAGAAGAATGTGGCAAATAATTTATAGAGCAAACGAAAAAGTGCTGTAATAGCGATCGCCAGCAAACTCATCAACACCGACACCACCACAATAATCTGTTGCGGACTGCCCGCAATCCGGGCAGTAACCGTCGTGTGCAATCCCGGAATGAGAACGACTAAAGCCAGGGTAGTAGCGGCAAAAATTAATAAATCTAATTTTTCAATCCAACGACGAGACTGGAGAAAAATTAATCCTGTCAGTAAGAGCAACCAAAATCCACCGCTCAGTACGGTTGTCCCTAAAAAACTGGTTAACCCAATTGCCAATAAACCTGCTTCAAACCCAGTAAATGCGGCACTTCCTAGCAGTTCTAACGTCGACAAGGGGACGATCGCCGATCTGACCTGGTGGGCAGGAGCCGGATTGGCTGGCATGACGGTGGGCGGAGTCGATGGTGCAACTGTCGGGGGTACTGAACTCGGCTGCCCTGAGGATTGCACAGCCGATTGGGCAACGCCCGATGAAGGACGCGGGATCACAGGTTTACCAGCAGGCTTTACGACAGGTCTCATACTCGAAATTCCGGGTTGCTTCAGCGCTGTCAACACTTCACCCGCAGAGTGAAAGCGATCGCTGGGTGTAGGCAACAACATCCGATCCAATACCCCTGCCAACTTCGGACTCACCTGCGCAAAGTTTTGCCAATTCCAGGCATTCCGATAAGACTCAAACAACTCGTTGGGTTCTTTGCCAGTCAGCAACACAATACACGTGACTGCCAGCGCATATAAATCTGTCGAAGGATAAACCTCACCACCGGAAACCTGCTCTGGGGGAGCAAATCCTAAAGAATAAATTCCGGTAGACCCGCTTCCCGCTGGACGACCTCCCTTGGTTGCCTGCTTGACTGCTCCAAAATCCAACAGATATAACTTGCCGTTGCGGTGCCGCATAATATTGGAAAGTTTAATATCTCGGTGAATTGAGCCGTTTTCATGGACAAACTTCAACACAGGTAAAATATTTTCTAAGACCTCCAGCACCTTCGCTTCAGAAAAAGCCCCTTTTTGTGCCAATTCCTCTTCCATCGTCAGTCCATCAATAAACTCTTGTACGAGATAGAAGAAGCGATCGTCTGCTCCCTGTGGATTGGGAACAGCCAACTCAAAAAACGCAAATAGATCAGGAATTTGAGGATGGGCATTTCCTAGCTCTTCAAGGACTTCTGCTTCCCGTTCAAACAATTGCTGCGCGAGTTGTAGCTGGTTCGCACTGAGCTTACCAGAAGGCTGAAACTGTTTCACAACGCATTGCCGCATCCCAGGGGTATAGCGATCGCGTGCTAAGAAAGCCGCCCCAAATCCACCTTGCCCCAAAAGCTTTTGTGGGAGATACCGACCAATCAGAATTAAGGGCATCCCACAACTTATACAGTACTTCTGCTGGACTGTCTTCAGCGTTACACTGCTATCCAAATCAGCAAAATGATTCAGGGGGCGCAAACAGCCGGGACGGGTGCAATGGATATCCATACAAAGGCGTTAGCACACAAATTTAAGGATGAGTGAGTGGTTGATATTGTTGTCTACAACGCTCGCGATCGACACCCAGCTACCCAGCTATCGAAAACCCAGGATACAAAACAACAATTCACTCCTAAAACCTAACAGCGAATGACGAGAAACCAACACCCCTCTATTCCATTTCAGGCAACGTTAAACGGTTCGCTTTGCTACTGGGATTCACTGGATGTGACGAAGTCTCTAGCTGTCCAGACAAATACTGCCGGATTCCTGACCCGGAAGTGGAAAATTGCGGCAGTATATCTTTGAAAAACGCCTCTGCTGCTTTAGAACGGTATCGATTAGGATTAATAATGACCGATAACATCCGTTTGACGACTACACTGTCAATTTTTGATCGGTGCAGTATGCCCATCTGAAGTTCTTTCTCAATTGCAGAAATTGAAACAAACGCCGCTCCCAGACCTGACTGAACTGCATTTTTAATGGCTTCGATCGAATTGAGTTCCATTTCGACCTTGAGCCGCCGGGTTTCAATCCCACATCGGGTTAGAACTTGGTCGATTACTTTACGAATGGTTGATTGAGAATCTAAAGCAATAAATTGTAAACGATACAGATCTTCCTTTTGGATGGTCTCTGTTTTGGCAAGTGGGTGAAATACAGGCAGGATCAGTGCGAGTTCGTCCTCAGCATAGGGAATAATTTCTAAAGAGTCTTGGAGTTCTGGAGAAATCTCACCGCCGATGATGGCTAAGTCGATCTGTCCATTTGCCACGCTCCAGGAGGTGCGACGAGTTGAGTGTACATGAAGTTGAACCGCAACATCAGGGTACTTCTGCCGAAACATACCAATCATTCGAGGGAGCAAATAGGTTCCAGTCGTTTGGCTAGCTCCGATAATTAAAGTGCCACCCTGAAGATTTTGTAAATCCTCGATCGCTCGACAGGTTTCCTGACACAATGTCAAAATTTTCTCTCCATAACTGAGAAGGAGGTGCCCCGCTTCAGTGAGCTGTGCCCGCCGACCTCCCCGGTCGAACAATGGCACATCCAGTTGTCGCTCTAAGTTCTGAACCTGCAAACTCACAGCAGGTTGAGAAACATAAAGACTATCAGCGGCGCGTTTGAAGCTCCCTTCAGCAGCGATCGCTTTGAGAATACGTAACTGATCCAAAGTAAAAGGAAGGTCAGACATACAACTCAACCTAAAAAGGTGGAAGGGGCGTTAGGATATCAACTCAGTGAACGAATTCTAGACTGCAATGTTCGCAACACTGAGTGGTTTCCAGGCTGCCAAAATGAAGAAAAGTACCCAAATTGCGATGAACCGGCTTCAGTGTGTTGGGTGGCGTACACAATCGTGCAACTTAATTTAAAGAATTATGAAACAGGAGGTTATTCAGGACTTTCTGAATTTACCAGGAATCGCGGGAGTTGCCCTAATGGATGGGCGATCTCGTCCATATTTCTGTGGCGTTGATCAGACCCTGAATTTTCAGCAAAAAGAAGCTTTAGCACAAGGGATTCTCCAAGTCGTTGAGACGATCCCAGAAGGCTTTGAGTCCTTTGAGTTTCAATTTACGGGACATCAGGTTTACATTTATAAATTGGATCATGGAATTATTCTGCTTGTCTTAACACGGGACGATTTAGTCTATTCGGATTACCTACGAACTGTTAAAAAACTGCAAGCGGCATTGCAAGAAGATATTGCCAATGCAATTGCTACCTTTCGATTAATTGCGGGTAATATCACACTATCAGGTCTTAACTACCGCAAGAATAATTCTGCTCAGGCTTCTGTCGCTCGACCCGATTCCGGTGTTACGACCATTTCAGGCAGGTTTTCGTCTAATAATCAATCCAAGCGATGGGGGGTTGATACCACCAAAAACGATCTTGGTTCTGCTTCATCAAAACGGGATAGCCTTCCCCCTGAACTCACTCCTCGAGTTCCCAGTGATCTGGAGCCAAAACTATCTCCCTGTCCACCGGAAAACACACTTCTGCCTCTATCAGAGCCTGAAGATACCGTTACGCTAAAAGAACTTCTTACTGCCTTGAACGACTTGAGTCGATTTACAACCCAATATCTAGGCACAGCGGTTATTGTCAATTACTGGAAATCTACCCGTCCAGATGTGGATTGGCTAAGCAGTTTTCAGGTGGATCGTTCCGCTCAAATTTCTTATGCAGGCTCTCAAAAAATGACTCAGCCTGCGAGTACGCAAGAGCAACAATGGCTTAAGGAGTGGGTCAAAGTGTTTATCAAACGCTGCTCTCAAGTCATTCGCGATTTTCCGGCCATTGTTGACCAAAAGGGCTTAAGTAAGCGTCAAAAAAACTTGCTAATCAGTTAGACTGCTCTTTTTCCCAAATGGGGTTTTTTATTTAAAAAATATTGATAAGGAGCCATCGGTTATTGCTCTTTTTTTACCTCAGAATCTTTATCTATCTTGGAGAATCAATCGAATGGCTAAGATTGTCAGACTGGAACCGATCGCACAAGAGACCTCGGTGGAAACAAATGGCAATTTATTGTCAGTTTTGCTCAATAAAGACCTAGATGTCTTGAAAGAGTGTGGTGGACGGGGAATGTGTGCAACCTGTCACGTATATATCAAAGATGGGATGAACGCTTTATCAACCATTAATCGACGTGAACAGCGTACCCTCGAAGTCATTACCTCATGTAAACCAAATTCCCGCTTGGCGTGTCAAGCCAGAGTTTTACAAAACGGCGTAGTAGTAGAACTTCCGCCCGGGATGTACATTAACTCTCTCCAAGATATTGAGGAACTGATTGGACGCCGGGCTGAACAGGATCTACTCCATCCCATTACAGGACAGGTGCTCGTCGAATCTGGCAAATTGATTACCCGATCGACGCTTAAGCAATTGGAAAATACTCCAAGTTTCCAAGTTGGCTCATTCTTTTCCAATAGCACCGATGTTTGATGCGGGAATCAACCATAACGGTTTAAGGCTTGTCCCGAATCGATTGGCTTCTCTTTTCAGCAAACGATTCGTAAGAAATTGGTAAATGGTAAGTTAAGGAATATTAAGAGATTCTACCGATGCCAGAATCATTAAGATTTGAAACATTTGAAGAAGAATCATGCTTACTATCTATCTCAATCCCTCAATGCTTAGCCAATTTTCTCGCCTTAGTCTTGAAGCAGAAGGTCGTTATGCGACAGATGGTGAACTTCAGTTTTTGAGTGATTATACGCAATCTTTCAATCTGCGTATGCGGACTTACCAAAAATTGCAAGTTGTCGAAGCTCAGCTTATCCAAGAAGTGCAGGCAAAAATGCAGGCGCTTGATCCGACGCTATTTCAAAGCTCGAATGAAGATATCACTCCAAAATGGAAGCGTGACACTGTCCGAGTGATGCGATACTCAGCCATGGCAATGTTGCTGAATGATCCGGATTTATTACGCGAACGGTTGCTCTTTTGGATGGAGACTGTGATGCGGGCATTCGGTGCCCAGCATAGTTGTGAGGTCACTTACAACGTGATGCAAGAGGTGGTGAAAAGGCACTTCACGCCTTTGGAAGCCAGTTTGCTATGCCCGATTTTAGAGTTAAATCGTCGCACTCTTGGTAAGGTGCTTTAGACGAGTGTCTGCCAAAATTGGTTACAAGCGAAATCCCCTCATCACTCAACCTTTAAAATTCCGCTGATTCCGTCACGCCGCTTGAGAAAAATTGCCCGAGAGTGCGCTACCTTCATTCCTTTAGAAATTCACAACTCGTAAGAGTTTAGTAGCTACGGTGCCTGGCACAATGTGCTACGTTCAACGAAAGTCTAGAAGCCAATAGTTGGTTTTATCCAGATGGGGGAGTAGGAGGTTACTTGGTTAACAAAGATTGCTGTGTGAATGCACTCTGTTAGATCTCGCTGCTGATAGGGAATATTCAAACTAAGCATTTAACTCCAAGTCTTATTAGGACTTCCTTTCGTCTGGCAAATGTATCCTGAGTAGGCGTGTGGGTTAAGCTTCAGACAAAAATGTCTGCCTCAGTCTGGTAAATTCTGACTAGTTGGTCGCATCTATCGAACCTCATGACTATGCCAACTTCGTCAGAGCCGCTACAGAAGATAACTCTCAGGCTGGACTTATTTTTTTCTCGTTTCGACTCAGGGGGCTAGTCCACATGGCTTCAGGTTGTGCTGGTCTATTCGCACTTGAGACAACATTCAATGATTCAGCCAACCCATTTGCTGCATTCAATTCAGCGGTGTTCCTAACTCACTTAAAGTTCTCCAAGAGAATCCTATGGTCATTGCAACTGCTAATGTAAATCCTGCCAAGCTGAGGAATCCTAAAAAGCACAATCACTATGGGTTCCGTGATTTCTTCCATTTCGATTCAGATCGGGGCACGATCGTCGATTGGAATGGTGCTCAAAACATCTTTACTACTGAAGATTTCATTATTGGTTTGGTAGAAGGACTTGAAGAAGAAGTAGGAGATGCCTCTGCTGCCACGATGTACACCATCGGCTGTGAGTGGGGTCAAAAAGACGCTTTCTTTTTTGAAAAGTGGTTTGAGAAAGAGTTTGATCGTAATATTCGCCAAACGAATCTTCTATTTCTGCTAGAAACTTGGTGGTGGCCGTTTACCTCACAGGGATGGGGACGTTGGGAGGTCGATATGGGCGATCGCAAGCAGGGCTTTATGTTCATCAATATTTTTGATTCTGCGGTTGCTCGTACTCTAGGAGATGTGGGTAAGCCAGTTTGCTTTCTCTATGCAGGATTATTCGCAGGATTTTTCACTGAAATGGTGAAAAAGCAACTTAGCTGCATTGAGATCCAGTGTTACTCCATGGGAGAAACCTATTGCAAATTTTTGATTGGAGGACAGGATCGAATTGATGCGGCTGCCTTCTGGCTCAATGAAGGGGCTACAGCTCGTGACATTGAGAAGCGCCTTCGGTCAGGAGATGTGCTGCGATGACGATGGATACTCTAGTTCAAACGAACGGTAGTACTGCCTTTCCCAAGGGTCAAGCTTGGTTACAGATGCCTGTCCAAAAGTTTTTTACTGCTATCAATTGGGAAGATCAGCCGCCGGAAGTGCAAGAAATTAAGCAAAATGCTGTAGAAGCTGCGGCTCAAGGGAATGATGCTCCGCTAAGCCTGATGCTCAGTGTCAGTCAGTTTTTTGGGGCTTTTCCCTGGGATGGTAATGCGATGGCGATGAACCCTCCTATCTTATCCATAGCCTCTTCAACATTCGAGGCTGATGGAATCACGCTGGATGATTTTTCAGATCTGTTTTGATTGATGCTGTCTTCATTCTTCATTCCTTAAGTGTTGTTATGCACCCACAAATCGACGCTCTTTTTGACGAAGCTGAAAGTCGCTATCTGAAACCAGACGAACTGGGGCTCATCAACCAGTTTGTTGAATCTTTGCCAGAGCGATTAGAGGCTTACCGAGTTTTGCGAGATCAGGAAGTGGAAATTATGCAGCTGGTTGTGGATCAGCTTGAAGCACAATTTCCCCACGAGAGCAGTTCCAATTTGGAACGCAGCATCAAAAATGCGCTGCTGGTCATGCGCTACTGCGGAATGGGAATGCTGGTGAATGATGAAACCTTGATCAAACAACGATTGTTGAGTTGGTTGTGTCAAACGATCCAAATCTATAACACTCAGGCGATCGATGCCGCTTTGTACCAACTCCTAAATCAGCGTCTGAGCCAAACGCTGACCCCTCGGCAGATGAGTTTTCTAAGCCCACTGATGACCCTCGCGCAGACAGCGCTTTTAGAACGGGTGCCGATGACGGCATAATTGCTCAGCCCCACATTTTTATCCTGTCAGACCTATGATTTCTGTTGCTGATTTACTGATCGATAATCGGATTCCTGGTAATTATTTTGCCTCTGATGCCTATATCCAGGGAGATCTGGAAATGGGCTTGCTAGAAAATCGTCGGGGAGATCGTTTGCTGGCGCTCCCTGATACCTTCCTTCAAGCAATCTATTCTGGTTTAGAAAAAGAAACTGGACAGGCGACTCGGTTGGTACTGTTTAATTGTGGACGCTGGTGGGGCAAAAACTTTTATACCCGTTTCCGTGAAGAAGTGACAGACTACTACGGGACCTCCCTTGCAGATATGCCGATGGTTGATTTTTTACAATGCTTGCAGCAATGTTGGGTGACCTACGGTTGGGGACGAATTGAGCTGGATCATTCCTATCAAAACCGTGGATTTCTTGTCATTCAGATCTGGAATTCTCCTTTTGCTCACCATGCACCTCGACAAAATCGTCCGGTCTGTTTTCTGGAGACGGGTGCGCTAAGTTCTTTTTTCAGTCAACTAACAAGTAAAGATTTGGGTTGTGTACAAACCAGTTGTGAATCGATGGGTTCGGACTGTAATCGGTTTGTGTTGGGACTGACGAATCGGATGGCTGCTACTGAGGCGATGGTCGAAGAAGGGCTGGAGCACGCAGCGATCATGCAGAAAATTTGTGCCTAATTGATGATCTCCGCATTCTGTACAATAATGCTTCTTCTGCAAAGAAATCGACGGTGTGGAGCGGGAGACCAGAATAGCGATGGAACGGTCAGATGCTCGTTGATAAGGATTCGATTTCACTTAGTGACCTGGTGTGATTCGGAGAGCCTTAATCTTAAGAAAGATCTTGAGCGGGATCAACACTTTGGCTCATCCGAAAGCGATCGTAAAGAGAGAGGTGGTATTCGCCCATGTCGCCTGACTCGTGAACCTCAAAAATAACCTGATGTCTTTCTTTTTTACACTGTGTCAACCTCCACTGGAATCGAGCTGAAACGTCCTAAGTATCGGCTCCTTGGGCTGGTTGGGCAAGGGCAGTTTGGTCGAGTATATTGCGCTAGTCACCGAAAGACTGGGCGTTTGTTTGCTCTGAAAGATCTTGATCGTGCGCGGTTTCCAACCCATAAATTTTTGCGCGAATTGCGTTTTTTGCTGAGCTTACAGCATCCCAATATTGTGACCTGTTATGCACTGGAGCACACCCGCACAGGTCGATATTTGGTAATGGATTACTGCGAAGGTGGAACTTTACGTAGTTTGGTTGAGGACGAGGTTCGTTTGCATCCGCTTCAAAGTTTGAAGCTGGTTGCTGCTGTGTTGGAGGGGTTAGCCCATGCCCATAGTAAAAGCATTATTCATTGCGATATTAAGCCAGAAAATATTCTGCTGAATCTACAACCGACGGGCTGGATGGCAAGAATTTCAGACTTTGGAATTTCTCGGTTAATTCAGGAAATTAGCAATGATGGGGAAGGAAATACAGGTTCTCCCGCGTACATGGCTCCAGAGCGGTTCTATGGTCAATATTCGCACTCATCCGATCTTTATGCGGTGGGAATTTTGTTATTTGAACTGCTGGTAGGTTCTCGACCATTTTCAGGAGTCCCTGCTGAATTGATGTCTGCCCACCTCAATCAGCCAGTCAGAATTCCAGATTCTGTGCCTGCAAGTCTACGAACTGTGATTCTTAAGGCTCTACAAAAGTTACAGGCGCGTCGGTTTGATTCAGCGACTAAGATGCTTTACGCCCTACGGCAGGCAGCCTTGATGGAAGGTTGGCAATTGGATTCTAAGCAGGTCAACTTACCCTTGATTCAATCGACGATTGAATGGACGGTTCAACCTTTTTGTGCCCAGCGGTGCGAAGCATTGGGAGCAGATCTTCAAGAAAAAGTGGGTTGTTTGTCGGTGATCTCGGCGCTTGCTCCTTTGGAGCACCGGAATGAGCTGGGGACTATCGAAGAAGATAGGGCGGGGACAGTCGACGATTGCTTAAATGGGGGAGCTTTAGCGGAATGGGTGTATTGGGTGAGTGGTTGTCAGGTCGGTTGTCGGATTTATTCTGATAGCATTTTTTCAGCCGCAACGGTTCAGCCGTTGTGGCGGTCTAGGTTAATAACGTTGTCTGAACCGGTGCAAGAGCTGATAGTGTGTCCGCAGGCTGCTTGGGGGATAACGTCTCGATCAATTTTTCAGTTCATGCCTGGGCTGTTATTTGCTCAACAAACTGTAGACCATGATCGGGATGATTTATCCTCCCTACCAAAGCCACTAGTGCAATTTGATGGGAGTTTTTTGGCTGCGATTGAAGCAAAGGGTCGTTGGTTGGTGACTGCTGGGGGTGAGTCGGGGAGTGAGGATGCCCAACTGAGGATTTGGCGATTACCCAAAGCAGAACCGCTTTGCCCACCGATCGTGTGTCCTATTCCGAATCTATTTCGCCTATTGGCATTAGATGCCTGCCATATTGCGGTTTGGTTTCGTGGAGTGGGGGGAGCCTCTGGGGCGGAACTCAGAAGTGATGGCATGAAGTCTGGAACTGTTGCTGGACAAGATCGAGAAAGTAGTGATGTGGGCACTGTGGTCAAAATTTTGACCCGCCGCGGGAAGTGGATTGGTTCTCTTCAGCTACCGATTTCTTTGCAACAGGTGGAATCTAGCCATCAGCCCTATCGTGTGATTGCAACAGAGCTAAATATTCCCCAATCTTGTGTATTCATTGATCTCAAGCCGTTAAAAATTAAAAGAGTTGGAATAGAAATTACCCCTACGCTAATGGTGTCAACCGTTTGGGGATATATTTTAGCAGATGAACAGGGACAGATTGTACTACTAGATCAGTATGGGCAGCAGTTTGGGCGAATTGCTGGTCCGAGTCATCCTTCAGCGATCGCGGCTTTTGGCTCATCTGGATTACTGATTTCGACCTGGGATAACCACAACGCTAGTCTTCATGTTATCGATCTCAAGGAAGCAGGAGTCGATTTTCTATTTTAGGCGTAGGGAGCGATGTCTTTTGTGTCGAAGGACTTGAAAAGACGGTAGGCTATAACCTGATATCCCCTATCCACTCAGGATTATTGCTGTTTTATGTTCTTTGACTGGTTAACCTCCAGCCATTTTGTGATGCTGGGTTTGCTTCTTTTGTTTGCGATCGCCCATAGTGGATTAGCGGCTCTCCGACCTTGGGGCGAAAAACAAATTGGAGCGAGGCTCTACCGGGTCGTGTTTGCATTAGTCAGTTTGCCCCTTGCCACTATTTTAATTATTTATTTTCTTAACCATCGTTATGATGGCTTACAACTTTGGCAGTTACAAGGATTGCCAGGCCTTCAAGAATTAGTCTGGGGATTGTCAGCTATTTCTTTCTTTTTTCTCTATCCGGCAACTTTTAATTTGTTGGAAATTGCTGCCATTCAAAAACCTCAAGTTCATCTTTACGAGACAGGGATTATTCGCGTAACCCGACATCCTCAAATGGTGGGTCAGGTGATTTGGTGTGTGGCACATACCTTGTGGCTGGGGACGACTTTTATGGTGGTAACTTCGGTGGGGTTAATTTTGCATCATCTGTTCGGCGTCTGGCACGGCGATCGACGGTTGCAGGTTCGCTACGGAGAATCCTTTGATTCTTTGAGATCCCGAACATCAATTCTGCCATTTTGGGCGATTTTGCAAAGGCGCCAATCTCTTATCTGGCAAGAGTTTCTTCGCCTTTCCTACTTAGGTGTGGTGGTTTTTATCCTTCTTTTATGGTGGGTTCACCCCCTTTTGATCCGTGCAGCAGGAAGCTTAGACTGGTAGCATGATCCCAACAGATCTATTAAAGTTTGAGGACTTACCGTGCTGTCGGTTAACGAGCGAACCTTTGAGAAAGAAGTTTTAGAATCCTCTGTTCCTGTTCTTGTTAATTTTGGGGCACCTTGGTGTGGGTTGTGTCGGGTATTGAATCCGTTGTTAGCACAGCTTCAAGCTGAGTCAGGGGATCAATTTAAGTTGGTTGAAATTAATCCAGACAAGAGTTTGAAGTTAGCAAGTAATTACCGCATTACTTCACTGCCGACTTTGCTTGTTTTTGAGAATGGGAAAATCCACCATCGATTGGATGCTTTTAAGGGTCGCGAAGATCTACGTCTCGCTCTACAGAATTTGGTTGCTTCTGTGGTGCAGTCACAGTCCCTATCGAGTATGAGTAAGCTCAATCGTTAAAAAATCGTTTAAACCCACTTTTTTGTAAACTCTTTTTGCCCTTGATTTCTGCTATGAGAAACGAGGGCTTTTTGCTACCCAAGTACGTTGTGCGTCGATCTTCGACCTTAAAACCTTGTGGTGGCATTTAACACCTTCGTCTCAAGTGTGTGTCACAATGTAAGCGGTTTTTCCAATTGCAGTAAAGATTCTAAACAATAGGCGTGAGCATGGAACCCATTTATCAGTATGCCTGGCTGATTCCGGTCTTGCCGTTGCTGGGTGCGATGATAGTTGGCTTAGGGCTGATTTCTTTTAGTAAAGCAACGAGTCACTTGCGGACACTCAGTTCGGTGTTTATCGTGTCCCTTGTGGGAGCGGCAATGGTACTCTCCTTTGCCTTGCTATGGAGCCAGTTTCACGGGCATGAACCCTACATTCAAATGATTGAATGGGCGGCGGCAGGGGATTTTCACCTCAGCATGGGATATACCATTGACCATCTGACCGCCTTAATGCTGGTGATTGTGACGACAGTTGCCTTTTTAGTGATGGTTTATACCGATGGCTATATGGCACATGATCCGGGCTATGTCCGGTTCTATGCTTACTTGAGCCTGTTTAGCTCCTCAATGTTGGGGTTGGTTGTCAGCCCTAATTTGGTGCAGGTTTATGTCTTTTGGGAATTGGTCGGTATGTGCTCTTACCTGCTGATCGGTTTCTGGTATGAGCGGAAAGCCGCGGCTGATGCTTGCCAAAAGGCATTTGTCACGAATCGGGTAGGGGACTTTGGCTTGTTGTTGGGGATTTTAGGACTTTATTGGGCAACCCGCAGCTTTGATTTTGATGTAATTGGCGATCGCTTGCCGCAACTGGTTGAGTCAGGGGCTGTGAGTGGATGGCTGGCAGCTTTATTTGCGGTCTTAGTCTTTTTGGGACCCGTGGCAAAGTCGGCTCAGGTGCCTTTGCATGTTTGGCTACCCGATGCGATGGAGGGTCCAACTCCAATTTCTGCATTGATCCATGCTGCGACCATGGTCGCGGCTGGAGTATTTCTGATTGCACGGGCGTTCCCGATCTTTGAGGAAATTCCTGCGGCGATGACGATTATTGCTTGGACAGGAGCCGTGACCGCTTTTGTGGGCGCGACGACTGCAATTACTCAAAACGACATCAAGAAAGGGTTGGCATATTCCACCATGTCTCAGTTGGGTTACATGGTGATGGCAATGGGGGTCGGTTCCTACACGGCTGGCATGTTTCACTTGATGACCCATGCCTATTTTAAGGCGATGCTCTTTTTGGGATCGGGGTCGGTTATCCATGGGATGGAAGCCGTTGTGGGGCATGACCCTGCCTATGCTCAAGACATGCGCCTGATGGGTGGTTTGCGGAAGTATATGCCGATTACAGCCCTGACTTTTCTCATCGGCACCTTAGCAATTTGTGGCATTCCCCCCTTTGCCGGGTTCTGGTCTAAAGATGAGATCTTAGGTTCCACCTTTGAAGTCAGTCCCCTCTTGTGGATGATTGGATGGCTGACGGCGGGAATTACGGCTTTTTATATGTTCCGTATGTATTTCTCGACGTTTGAGGGTGAGTTTCGTGCCAAGAATGCGAATGTTATAGAAAAAATTCGGACAGAACAATTACAATCACTGGGATTAGCATTTGGTCCCGGTGCGATGAATCCGAAAGAATTGACGATGGATGTGGCGCATGGGCATGGCTCAGATCATGATCATGAACATTCTGCTCATGATCATCCCCACAGTGAATTCCCGCACGAGTCGCCACTCGCGATGACCTTACCGTTGATGATTTTGGCAGTGCCTTCTGCCTTGATTGGCTTGGTGGGAACCCCTTTTGCAAATTATTTTGAGGATTTTATTCACCCACCAGGTGAATCGTTTAGTTTGGCTGAAGCAGCTGAGCATTTTGACTTGCCTGAATTCCTGATTATGGGCGGTAGTTCAGTAGGAATTGCTTTGATTGGAATTACCCTAGCTTCGCTCATGTATTTGCGTGGAAAAATTGATCCGGCTGCGATCTCGGACAAGATTCCTGCTTTCTATCAATTGTCTAAGAACAAGTGGTACTTCGATAATATTTACGAAGTGCTGTTTGTTCGGGGTAGTCGTCGTTTGGCACGTCAAGTGCTAGAGGTGGATTATAAGGTGGTTGACGGGGTGGTGAATTTAACGGGGTTGGTCACGCTGTTGACGGGTGAAGGCTTGAAGTACTTCGAGAATGGTCGTGCTCAGTTCTATGCGCTGGTCGTGTTCGTGGCCGTGCTGGGTCTGGTCATTTTTTCCGGTGTAACCTGAAGAAGTTGTTAGTTGTAGGCGACTGAGCTGTCGGTTGCGATTAAAATTTCTTAGCAACTAGCCATGAAGCTCCACGACGGCTGCAAAGTCGCCTTGATGAAAAATGAACGGCTAACCACAAAACCTTACCTATTGAGATGGATACTGCCAATTTTCCCTGGCTGACAACCAGTATTTTGTTTCCGATCGCAGCCTCCTTGCTGCTGCCTTTCATCCCTGACAAAGATGGCAAAACGGTTCGCTGGTATGCCCTCGTGATTGGGCTACTGGATTTCATCTTGCTGGTTTATGCCTTCTACGTTGGGTATGACTTTTCTAGCTCAGAGTTGCAATTAGTCGAAAGTTACCCCTGGATTCCTCAGCTAGGTCTCAGTTGGTCGGTTGGGGCAGATGGTATTTCGATGCCGTTGATTCTTTTGACAGGGTTTATTACGACTTTGGCAGTTCTGGCAGCATGGCCCGTTACTTTGAAGCCCCGGCTTTTCTACTTCCTGATGCTGGCAATGTATGGCGGGCAAATTGCTGTTTTTGCCGTGCAGGATATGCTGCTCTTTTTCCTGGCATGGGAATTGGAACTGATCCCGGTTTATTTGTTATTAGCGATTTGGGGGGGGAAGAAGCGGCAGTATGCTGCAACGAAGTTCATTCTCTATACTGCTGGCGGCTCGCTATTCATTTTAGTCGCAGCCCTGGCGATGGCATTTTACGGCGATACCGTGACCTTCGATATGCGAATGTTGGCTGCCAAGGATATGGCAATCAATTTTCAACTTTGGATGTATGCAGCGTTTTTAATTGCATATGCGGTGAAGCTGCCAATTATCCCACTACATACCTGGTTGCCGGATGCTCATGGCGAAGCGACGGCTCCAGTACATATGCTGCTGGCAGGGATTCTTCTGAAAATGGGTGGTTATGCTCTGGTGCGAATGAATGCGGGTATGTTGCCGGATGCTCATGCCCTGTTTGCGCCAGCGTTAGTGATTTTTGGCATTGTCAACATTATTTATGCGGCGTTGACTTCTTTTGCTCAACGCAATCTAAAGCGGAAGATTGCGTATTCTTCCATTTCTCACATGGGGTTTGTCACGATCGGCTTAGCATCTTTTACGGATCTGGGTCTGAGTGGTGCGTTGTTGCAAATGGTTTCCCATGGCTTGATTGGAGCAAGTCTCTTCTTTTTGGTTGGAGCGACCTACGATCGCACCCACACCCTGATGTTGGATGAAATGGGTGGCGTGGGACAAAAGATGAAGAAGATCTTTGCCATGTGGACTACTTGCTCGCTGGCTTCGTTGGCGTTGCCAGGAATGAGTGGTTTTGTGGCAGAGTTGATGGTGTTTGTGGGTTTTGCGACGAGCGATGCTTACAGTCCTACTTTCAGGGTGATTGTCGTAGTGCTGATGGCGGTAGGTGTAATCCTGACTCCTATTTACTTGCTGTCCAATTTGCGGGAAATCTTCTTTGGACCTGAAAATAAAGAACTCACGTCCCACGAAGTGCTGGTAGATGCGGAGCCGCGGGAGGTTTTTATTATTGCCTGCTTACTCGTGCCAATTATCGGCATTGGAATTTATCCCAAGGTCTTAACTCAAATTTATGATGCTAAGACGATTGCCCTGACGGAGCGACTACGGGCTTCGGTTCCTTCGTTGTCTGGTAAGGAAGCCTCTCCTGCGAGACCGGAGGTGTTAAAGCCTTTTCTGGGATTGGCTGAGCAACCGATCGTTGCGCCAGCGATTCATTGAAATATTGGAAATATTTGGAGCCAATGTTGATGGTTATCCCAGTAGGGGCGTGATATTGCCCCTACTGGGCTTTTTTTAAGCACTAGTAGTCGTAAGGATTCTTCGGTTCTGAAATAGATTTCAGTGATTGGGCTTGAATTGTCAATTGTCGCTTCCCAGCTAGTCTTTCAGTGATCATCTGACCCTCAATTTCTAACCAACTATCTGGTTTATACGCAGTCCGGTTTTGGGTTAGCTTCACTGGCAAACTTACGGGATAAGCATCTGCGGCACAGCAGGTAATGACAAAGCGAGAAATCAAAAAATATTGCTCTGGTAGTTGTTGGGAATAGGTGACAAATCCCTGGACTTTGACCTTTTGTCCAGTGTAAGCGTCTGGTTCTGGATACACACTCAGGGTTCTAATCCAGTCAATAAGCGATTTATCTTCACTTCGACTAGAAATCCGAAATGCCTGGGGTTTGGTTCGAGTGAGAGCGAGCGTATCCGTGACTCCCCGTTGAATGGCTGTGTCACTGGCAAAAGCACGAGGTGAAATGATAAAACTTAAAATGGCGATCGCCAATAGCAGTGAACTGCCCCAACCCGGCGGAAAAAACGTCATGTGCTGTGTGGAGGAGGTCGTACCTGCTCGAGGCGTTTGTCTAAACTGCTTCAACAGGAAAAAAAACTTCCAACCAGCTAGCAACACGAGTACCACTCCTGAAGCGACTGTCAACCAGATGTAGTTTGGGTGAATCAGGAGAAACAGCTTACCTGTGAGCCAGTATTTTAGAAATAAGATACCCCAGGCAGAGATTGCCAAAACATCCAATAAAGCAAGAAACCGTTCAGAAGATTTGCGAGCCATCGTTCAACATTCAATTCCCGCTTGTGCGATTGGACACTAACTAATATACAGATTTATCAAAAGTGTCAACAGAAAGGTCAATTGCCCCGCTAGAGCAAATAAATAAAAAACCGCTCTAGGCTTAAAAATTGACAACATTAGCCCAATGCCTTTTAGGTCGATCATGGGGCCCAACACCAAAAATGCCAGCAAGGAACCACTGGTAAAGGTGGCTGAAAATGACAAGGCAAAAAAGGAGTCCACAGTGGAACAAATTGAAACCACGATCGCTAATAGCATCATGGCAAGAATCGAGGTGATGGGTCCCTGACCCAAGTTCAAAATCAACTCACGGGGAACAAAGACTTGAATGATCGCTGCGATCGCACTACCCACAACCAAAACACTTCCGAGTTCTCGAAACTCTTGTACTGTATTGTCAAGCAATAAGCTTAATCGCTGGAACAGCGGCTTATTCATGGGAACAGCCAGGCTGGCACCCTGCTGTAATGCCTCAAAACTAAGGCGCTGTTGCGCTCCAGAGACACCTAGCCAATAAGTCCCTGATTGCAAGAGTGAATCGGCTTGATCCGATGGGGTTGCCTTTGGCAGTGGCAAAGATCGAGCAACCGTAGACTGTAGCAAAGGACGCAGATCTGCTTGTGCACTAAAAACCCACCCAATGATCGTCGCAATCACCAGTGAAAATCCAACACGTAAAAATACAATTTCGGGCTGATCGCGGAAGGCGATCCAGGTTGCCCAAAAGACAACTGGATTAATTGTTGGGGCTGCTAAGAGAAACCCGATCGCGACAGAAGGCGGTACACCTTGCATCAGCAACCGTCTTGCGACCGGAATATTGCCACACTCACACACCGGGAATAAGAAGCCAATGCAACTTCCAGCCAGTGCCCCTAAAAAGGGATTTTTGGGCAAAAATGTTACTAACTTACGCTCATCGACAAAAAATAGAAGTAAGCCAGAAAACAACACCCCCAATAATAAAAAGGGAACTGCTTCCACCAACAGGCTTAAGAAAAGCGTAAAGGCACTGTTCAGTTGATTCATGCGTCTGGTCTAATCAGCGATCGCAGGCAAATACAGCCCCTAGGGCATCCTATCAACGATTGATACAAATCCTGAGAAATCTCACAATTTCACGAATTGTGGGATACGCTACTGAGCTTGATGCAAGCGGTGATAGGGCGAGACGGAATCACCCATTCTCGTCCACAAGCCTTAGTGCGTCATGAAATATTGCGCCCACCTGCTATTGCTTCTTCGTAATCTTCCTCATCTGCTAGGGTCTCCGACTCTGCCAACAAAGCATCCTCATCCTCATCGGCATATAATTCTTTGGGTAAATTAATCTCTGCACCACTCACAATTCCGCCCAGGAATTGGACATCCTCGGCTTCGTTGAGTTGCTCGACAGCTTCACCCAGCATACTAGACTTGGTAAAGCCTGGACGGGCTGACAGCACAATCCCATCAGTGAACGGCTCTAGCAACAAAGCGTCATTACAAACACTGAGCGCGGGGGCATCTAGAACTACAAAGTCGAATCGACTGCGGACATCTTCCAATAGCTGTTTTAGCTCACTCGATTCTACGATCGCGGCAGCATGACGTTGCGGCCCAGGGCTGGGGAGAACATAAAGATTCTCAACATCAGGCACCAGACGAATACAATCACTCGGTTCACTGTAATACAGCAGTGGTTCGATCAGACTGTCCGGATCAGGAGAAACGCGCAACATATGAACGCGCGAGGACGATCGCAAATCTAACTCAATGAGTAAGGTGCGCTTACCCGCCCGAGCCGAAGCGATCGCCAGATTATAAGCACTAATTGTTTTCCCTTCCTGAGGTGACGCACTGGTCACCATCACCACTTTTACCTCTTCTTCCAGCCGTCGCAAATTACTCCGGAAGCGCTCATAAAACTCCAAATAAGGCGAATTTGTTTCCAATAAAATAGGAGCTTCGCCCTCTTGATTTAGGGTTTCGATGAACGGTAACACACCCAGTACAGGCACTTCTCGTTGCTTGAAAGCCTCTTGAGCATCTTCCAGCGTGTAGATGGTTCCTTCCAGCATATCGAGCAAGAATACTAAGCCGCCCCCAACCAGCAAGCCCAGTACTAACCCAGCAGCCAGTGTGACAACCCCATTTTTGCTGGGTTTTGTTACAGTGCCGATCGAAGCACCATTGGTCAATTCCAAGCTGCTGACGGTTTCTGCTTCAGCCGCTTTTGAATCGACCAACTTATCTTGAATCTTGTCAAAGAGCGCCTTTTTCAGCGTGACTTGTTGCTCTAAACGCGCCCGTTCTAGTTGCTTGTTGGGAATGTTGGCGTATTCTTGTCGCAGTTCTTGCTCAGTTCGGCGCGTCTGAAGAATTTGTTGAACCAGCGTCTCTTGTTGGGTTTGTAAACTTACCAACGTATTTGCCAATTGCTGACGAGTGGGGTCCAGGCTGCTGCTTTGTCTCAGCTGAGGAATATCCATAAAAGGAGCGGCAATACCATTCCCACCAATCACCTCTTGTGCCCGCTGCTGATAAAGCTCTTCATAAGCGGCTTTTTGCCGACGCAACTCAATCATTTTGGGATGCTCTTCCCGCAAATCGCGACTCAGGGTGGTGAGTTGGCTTTCAGCTTGATAAATTTGAGTGCGTAAATTGGCAAGAATGGGATCAGCACTCAGTGCAGAAGACACATAAGCGGCATCAGGTGTTAGCCCTAGCTTTTTCTGCAAACTATTCATTTGAACCACGACCCCTTGCAGGGTTTGTTGCAGTTGCCGCTGCTGCCCCTGAGCACCTGTGATTCCAGCGATCAGACTGCCATTTTGTGCTGCCAGGATGGCTGGTCCCTCGCGTTTGTCGTATTGTTCCAGTCTTTGCTCCGCTGCTTTGAGTTCACGTTCTACTTCCGGTAAGCGCTGATTAATGTTGCCAATCACTGCTCGTAAGCGTGCTGTATTAACTTCCTTACTTTTTTCCTGCACGGCTTTGAGCAAAGTGTCCATTGCAAGCAGCGCCCGCTTTTCCTGCGTGTCGTTATAGCCAAATGTAATCATCCGGTTAGACTGCGGTGGATTCGATTTGCTACCCCCACCAGGCGGCTCTGGAAGTTCGACCTTAATATTAGGGCGAATTTTATCAGGAGGGACTTTAATGACATCCGAGACCTTTTTCATGACATCGTCGGCAAGGAGGACGTCTTCTGTTAAGTCTTCTCCTTCTTGCTGGATTTGTGAACCTGTGGTGGTAAACGAAATGGGAGGGCGTGTATAGTGCAATTTGCCGACAGACCGAACGCTGGGGGCAGGGAGGGGCTGCATGGCGACGAAACTTGCTCCAGCCAAGCCTAAGACTCCAGCAACTGGAATCGGCCATTTATATCGTCCCAGGGCAAGTAAATAACGTTTAACGATCGGTGGAGTCATGACGGTGGCAGGAATGCAGCAACAATGGGGAATGAAGGTGATACGGCGATCGGGATGAATGTCTGATAAACAAACACCCGACTGAGCAACGATTGATGGTGGGTAGCAACTTGGCGCACGATTCAGAATTCCTTAGGGACACTTAATCAGTGAATACTGCGGTTTTAGTTGCCGCCACCGCCACCTCCTCTACCATTACCACCAGGACCAAAGAGGTTGGACGAACTTTGTTGGAGTTGGTCGAAAAACAGCAGGAAACCTAGAACATCTCGAAAAGGTTGCGTAAAGACATTCAAAGCATTTGTAATTTTCCCAACCAAGTCTCGACCAACAATGATGACATCGTTGTCTTGAAGTGGCACATTTTGCGAGATATCACCCCGAAAAGCACGTCGGGCATTGAGATGCTGAGTCACTGCTCTACCCTGTTCTGGGTCAAACCGTACCAGCGCAATGCTCCGCAAGTTAGCATTCGTTAGGCTCAGAGAGCCACCAGCTACAGCATCAATAAATGTGCTCCCGTTGGGCAAGGTTAGGTTACTAATTCCCCCTGAAGCATAACTCAACACGCGAACTGTAATTTGTGGCTTGACCACAGTAGAACGTGCCACTAGAACTCGATCGTAGCCTTGATCTGTACCAACTTCCAATTTTGGAACAATAATCACATCGCCATCCGCAATTCGGAAATCTGGTAAAGCTTTGCCATTGACTAATGGCGTAAATAAATCAAATTTCTTGGCTAGAACGGAGCCATCAGGTAAAGTCCGCCGGATCTGTATTTCGCGTAAGTCAGCGCGGGTTGTTGTGCCACCTGCGGTCAGTAACGCTGCTGGGATTTTTGAAACTCCTAAGGTATAAAAACCTGGTTTACTGATTTCTCCAACGATCGTGACCTGCACTGGGCGTTGTGCAGACAACGAAAGAATCACGACTGGATCGATGACAAAACGACTTAATCCAATACGAATTTTCTCTTGGGCTTCTTCAATAGTGAGTCCATTCACCAAGATTGGACCAATGAGAGGGGCAATGATATTCCCTTCAGGATTTACAACAGCCGCGAAATTTAAATCGGGAAATCGGGGCAAAACTACGGCGATACTGTCGCCTGGACCCAACCGATATTTTTGAAATTGTGGATCACTATCAGTCTGTTGCGGTGTATCGGGAGGAAGTGCATTGCCTGTTGGCGGCAGAGGATTGGTTGTAGAGGGAGCCAGATCTGGCGGTAAGGGGGTGCTATTCGGTGGCGTTGCAGTTGCGGGAGGGGCTGTCTGAGCAATGATGGGTGCCGTGTTTAACAACTTAGAATTTCCTGACACAGAGCTAACTGCAAAACTTGCCGTCGGCACGATCGCGTAAAAGCCAGTAAGAGAAGCAACTGCTAACGCATGAATTCGGGAAAAAGAGGCTAGAGGCATATGCAAACTTAAACATCCAACGTCAAACCGACTTGCCATCTCTAAGAAGCTAGCTTGTAAAGCAATTCAAACCCAAAAAGCACCCGACAACTTTATTCTTCCTGATACTTTCTTCTTAATACTTTCCTACACTAATGTTTGTAAATTATGTCTATACAGTTCTGCCAGATTTTTTCTACAATTGCCAAACATTTTTGTGAAGATCCTGTGTCAATTCATACCCTCTGCTTGGAACAATTGAGACAACGAGAACGATAAAAGGCAAATACAGGGATGAAATCAATGATTCCGGGTTATTCCGTGTAATCTTTCTGTTCATTCATACTTCAAGGTGTGGAGGAATGGAATGTATTCGTCATCAGGGCGACTTGAACGGTTTTTGCTAAAGATTGAGCCAGGGGTTTAGTAGGTTCAATAGCTTCGAGCGGTGAGATTGGAATCAAAATACTGACCGCAACCCAAGGCAATCGATGACCTTGCCACTGAACAAATCGATCGGCCCAAAACCAGTGACTAGGTGTTGGATCACCCCCCTGAGGAGTGGCGTACCATTGCACGACAGCATAAGTTTGTTGTTGGTTCCACCCCCGAAAAAATCGAGCTTCTACCTCGATAGGCGATGGATTCAGAGCAACTTTAGCGCCTTTGGCTTGAGCTTGGTTGATCAGCTGTGGTTCAACCGTAAACTTGAGTTTCTGATGTAAATCGTTTGTCCATCGTTGTCTGCCATCGATATCAGCCCACTCAACTTGAGGTTGGTCAGTTTTGCCAGTTTGCGGTAGCAGCAGTAACAAAGCCTTGGGTTGCAATGACGCTTGTGCTAAAACAGTCGTCGACCGCTCGCCTACTACTTGTTCAACTTCTTGCATATGCCATTTGTGTCCGCCGATATCAATTTCGTTCGACTTGATGGTTTGCCAACCCGGTAGCGCTAGCCCTTTTTGCTTCAGAGCCTTTAACTGTTTCAACTGCTGCACTTTCGGTGGGGATGTCCACTGCCAATGACCACTCAAATAACCCGGCAAAGCTCCAAAACTGATCAGTAGCAGCAAAAACACGACTACCATCCATTTCGGGGCTAAAATTTGTTGTACTTTCTTGGGTAAAAAGGTCATATCAATCGTTGCAGGATGGAGGCGATCCGGTCAAATTGCTTCAGTTCACATCTATTCAGTTTTTATGATGAAGGTGGTTCATCGGAGAATGGAGAAAAATAGTTTTCCAACCCTATCAAGACTGGAATTAATAAGCCAAGCATGATGGTAGAGTAGAGATCGCCTCCCCATCCTTCATGTAACCAACTAAAAAGTTGTTCTTGCCCAGTGCCATGAAATAGGGTCAAGAATGTGTTGCGAAAAATATTAGCAGTCACACTGAGGATGGCTGAACATCCTAAAAATAGCCCTGTAATCAGGCGAGAAGACAGATCATCGCGCCAGTAAAGCAGCATCAGTGCAACATACAGGCTGGTAAACAACATTTTTAGCCCAGCGCAGTAAGGAGCGACCTCTACGATTCGACCGCCAACAAATAGGTAGATGTGCTCTACGGTAATGTCCATCCCAAATTGTGACAAAATAAAGCCCGCCGTTCCAGCAATGAAACTTTGTAGCGGTAAGGTATAGGGTGTCAATAGGTAAGGAAGCTCATTGGGTGTTGCCAAAAAAATCATTAATAAGGGAAAAGCCTGTAGCCGTAAGCCAGGTAAACCCTTGAGACAGAGACAAAGTCCCAGCAACACTAGGGGAAGAGAAAGATTAACGAAGTCGGGGAGACCGCTGAGATAAAAAATGCTGACTAGGGGCAAAAGAGCCAACCCAAGTGGATGACAAGTATCTGCTAAGCGATGCCATCGTTTGCGATTAAGCCAAATGATGTAGGCGGCAAAGGGTAATCCAATCAGTCCATGACTAAAGTACTCATGCTCGATGCTAATGGTTTTATGCAACCAGCCATTATACCAGTGCAACAGTAGGGGCGCATATAGCACCCCCAAGAGTGCCACAATCACAACTTCTATCCAATCGCGATCGCTGAGCAGTGGAACTTTTCGTCCAGTTTGCATGGTTTTAAGCAGAAACTTTGAATGAGAGGCGATTGGCAATGAGCGCTGTCAAAATACCGGTAATGCGATCAATATGGACTTCGCTCAATCCTGGATACATTGGCAAAGACAAAATTTCTTGAGATAACGCTTCAGCATGAGGAAAATCACCGACTCGATAGCCCAAGTCACGAAAAGCAGGTTGCAAGTGGCAAGGAATTGGGTAGTGAATGCCACTTTGCACCCCACTTGCTCCCAATTCATGCTGAATTTCTTCTCGACTTACCGGACACGACTCACTAATGCGAATGACATACAGGTGGTAAACATGCCCCAAGTTGCTTTGATTTTGAAGCGGGTTGATGCCCTGAAACCGCAAAGGTCTTAGTAGTGCATCATATCGTTGAGCGACTTGATAGCGAGCATAATTCCATTCTGCTAAATGTGGCAGCTTGACATTGAGAACGGCAGCTTGCATGGTATCCAGACGGCTATTGGTGCCTAGATCGGTGTGAAAGTACTTACGAGGTGCTCCATAGTTTCTCAGTGCCCGCATGGTTGCTGAGATTGTCTCATCTTGGGTTACCAACATGCCACCATCCCCTAATGCACCCAAATTTTTACTAGGATAAAAGCTAAATGCAGCAGCAATCCCTATGGAGCCTGCCCGATAGCCTTCTCGTTCTGCTAAGTGTGCCTGGGCTGCATCTTCAAAAATGAGCACCCCATGGCGCTGAGCAATTTGCAAGAGGTGCGTAGGGGAAACCATTTGTCCGTAGAGATGAACAGGCACGATGGCACGGGTTCTGACAGTTATTGCCGCTTCTGCAGCTGCTAAGTCAATCAGTGCTGTATGCGGATCACAATCTACCAAAATGGGTTTTGCCCCCGTTCGCAAGACCCCAATCAGGGTTGCCACAAAAGTGTTCGCCGGTAAAATGACTTCATCACCTTCACCAATTCCGCAAGCTTGTAAGCCAAGTGCGATCGCGTCTGTTCCCGACGCTACCCCAATGCCATACTGCGATCCACACGCAGTTGCAAATGCCTGTTCAAACTCAGAAAGCGCCTGACCAAGGACATAATCTCCTCGCTGAATAACTGTCTGGATCGCTTGCTCAATTTGGGGCTGAATCGGTTCATGCTGCAAAGTTAAATCTACAAACGGCACGGTTACGGGGATAGTACGCATAGCTTAAAGTGAGGGAAAAACGCTAAGGATGGGGCACCCAAAGAAAAGTGCCTATTTCAGTTATGGTTGATCCGCCTCGTGATGAACATAGCAAAACAGTAAAGAGTCCATGAAAGCCGATAAGCGATTAATGAATTTCGTAGGTTACATCATTTGAAAATAGCTGTACTTCCTGAGCGAAAGCTGTAGCGCATTGAAAGAAAAGCGGTAGTCTAGAAGTTTAAAATTATCCTCAATTCAGAGGTTGGGACCGTGGATTATGAAACTGCGCGTCGTTTTTTGGTGAATCAAGGGCTGTCCACGGATGAGAATCCGGATGCCTTTCTCACTCGACTAAAGCAAAAAAAGCCACCTGTTCCCGGACAGGTCACCTCAATTTTGTTAGCGCTCAAAGTGGTGTATGAAGGAATGCGGAATGCTTCTAGCATGGAACGCGAACTTGCCTGTGCCCTCCATTTGCTTGCCAGTGAAGGACGATACCAGTTTGAGTTGGGGCGTAAAACTGGAGTTGCTTGGCCCCCACTACTGGATGAAGACTTGACTCGAATTGCGATCGCCGTCAAAAGCATTTTTTTAGGTGTTTGGCAAGTGCAAAAAATATAACTTATTGAACAATGACCTAAAAATTTGGACAAGCTGTCGCAGGTGCGCTCAAGGACGTTCATCAATAAGCAAAAGTGCCTAGCCTCTAGTGAGAGACCAGGCACTCGGCTTTCATCAATATTTTAGAAAGTTAGGAAATTCGAATCTTTTGTATAAAAAAGCAACCAGGAAAGCAACAATTTGCCACTACTTAGCTATCAGTCTCAAGCCAAAATATTAACACTCTAAAGAATTTAAAATGCCAGCTTTCACCGAATTAATAGGTACCACAGAATTTCATCTCGATGGAAGTCATCCGAGGCGGAACCATGAGTTAATCCGAAACAGGTGTGAATCAAATGGAACTACGGACTGGCAACAAGTTGAATTCGCCCGGCATCCATTTCAGACATCAATAGCTCTAGTGCTTCATAGTCAACATCTGAGATGTGACCCATGCGAGTCAGTTCGTAATTAATCTCGTTCTCAATGTCAGGAGTCAGACATTTGATGTAAAGCGCTCTTTCAACCAGTTGACGAATCACTTTGGTACTCTTCATAGGGGCTAAGTGGAACTCCTCTCAAGGTAATTCTCCAATGAATACAACTTTTCAGGAGTGATCTTAGATCTGAATTCGAGTGATCTAAATCACTCTATGGACTGAATCAGACCGAATGATTCTCGGCAGATTTTGTATTCCGTATTGTTTCATACACCCCCATAGAAATACTTACCGAAAACTTTAATAAAATCGGTTGTCTCAGTAAAGTTTCGGCAAAATGGCTGAGATTCAGGCGACAACTCTCAAAAGCAGCAGCTATGTTCAGAGGCGAGTGAAGTTTTTTAGATCGTCCCTAGCAGAGCTTGAATTATGCAGAACGTCCTCGTCCGTCCTACAACTACGGTCATTTGTCCCAGCGGTGCGATTAATGCAGCCAATGCCAATGAGTTTGAGTGTCAATTAACCTCTGCCGTATTGTCACAACAAGATCATGCATTGCTCATTGACATGGGAAAAGTGGAGTCGCTTGATAGTGCTGGTTTAATGGCGTTAGTGTCTGGTCTCAAAATGGCACAGCGATTCGATCGCCGACTCGGTCTTTGCTCGATCACCCCTGCAATTCGCATCATTCTGGAACTCACTCAACTGGATCAATTTGAAGTTTTTGATCACCATTCAGTATTTGAGACGCTTACTGCGTAAGCTTCCTGTTAGGCATGATTCATCAGCCACTCCATATCCTATACCCAGCCAAATCCTATACCCAGCCAACATGAGGGATGGCGAGCTCCATCTCTCATGTTTTTGTTTCTTCTAATACAATCCTTCTGGCGTTGCTCAACAACGGGATGAAAATGATGCTGAATGATTTGAAACTTCGTTCTAAATCATCCTGCTTTTCAGCAACGCTATCCTTCTTTCTATTTTGAATTTCAGATTGTTATAGCAGTCCTAAATCATTTGTGAATGAGAAAGGCTGTGTGAAAAAGAGTTCCTTAGGAACTCTTTTTCACAATCCAGATAGGATCGCTATAGTTTCGGTCAATCGAATCCCCTCAATTCCCACCCTATCAAGCGACACTATTTTGCCAAATGCTGCCTTGTAAGCGCTTTCAGTATACTGATACTACAAGCAGAGTTGTTATGGCAGATATGCCCAAGGTGGATTGGTGGTAGCGATCGCAATTGAAGGGCTGTTAACCCCAGAAATTTTGAAGCCTGCTCGTTATCTAGGGAACGAGTTAGGTGCCGTCCACAAGCCCTGGGATGCAGCAATTGTTCGTTGGGTTTTGACCTATCCTGAAATCTACGAAGTAGGTGCGTCTAATTTAGGGCACGTTATTTTGTACAGTATCTTGAATGCTCAGCCTCGGCAGTTGTGCGATCGTGCCTATTTGCCAGCCCCGGATCTGATTGCCAAGCTGCGGACTACTCAAACGCCCTTATTTGCTGTCGAGTCTCGGCGATCGTTGATTGAGTTTGACATTCTTGGTTTTAGTCTGAGCTATGAACTGGGAGCCACTAATATTCTGGAGATGCTCAGTCTAGCTGGTATTCCCTTGACTTGGCGAGAACGAAAACAAGCAGTGCAAGCGATTGCTCAAGTAAATGATGAAGGATTCGATGCGAGTCTGGTTTCAACTTCAGCCATTCCCAACTTCAATCTTCCCCCTTCCGCTTATCCTCTAATCTTTGCTGGTGGACAAACTGCCACCTCCAACCCTGAGCCCTACGCCGACTTCTTCGATTTCATTGCTTTGGGCGATGGGGAAGAATTGCTACCTGAAATTGGGCTGGTCTTAGAGGAAGGCAAAACTGCTCAGTTAAGCCGCGAAGCCCTCTTGTTGGATCTGGCACAGATCCCTGGCGTTTATGTGCCGCAGTTTTACACCATGGCAGCCGATGGCTCCGTGCATCCTAATCGCCCGGATGTTCCAGCCCGGATTTTACGTCGTGTCGCAACCCCGATGCCTGCTTATTCTATTGGGCTCGTTCCTTATGTAGAAACCGTTCACGATCGCCTGACTGTCGAAATTCGGCGTGGCTGCACACGCGGCTGTCGCTTTTGTCAGCCAGGAATGCTTACTCGCCCAGCCAGAGATGTCGAACCCGAAAAAGTGATAGACGCGATCGAGCAGGGAATGCGGACAACCGGATACAACGAATTTTCTCTGCTTTCGCTCAGTTGCTCCGACTACCTAGCATTACCTGCGGTAGGAGTCGAAATCAAAAATCGGTTGAAGCACGACAATATTTCGCTTTCCCTACCCAGCCAGCGGGTTGATCGTTTTGACGAAAACATCGCCCATATTTTGGGGGGAACTCGGCAAATGAGTCTGACCTTTGCTCCCGAAGCCGGAACTCAAAGGCTGCGGGACATCATCAACAAAGGGCTGACCAATGAAGAACTCCTGCGGGGAGTCAAAACTGCTCATGAACAAGGTTGGGATAAAGTCAAACTTTATTTCATGATTGGCTTACCTGGCGAAACTGATGTAGATGTTTTGGGTATTGCTGAAACCGTACGCTGGCTGCAACGAGAATGCTACCTCAAGGGTAGAAAACGCATCAGCTTTAATCTCACAATTTCCAATTTTACTCCCAAGCCTCATACGCCCTTCCAGTGGCACTCTGTTTCCACAACTGAATTTGAGCGCAAACAAGCTTTACTCCGAGAGGAATTTCGCTACATCCGGGGGGTTAAAGTTAACTTTACCGATGTACGAATTTCAGCCATGGAAGATTTTGTCGGTCGTGGCGATCGACGTCTCGCCTCGGTGATTCGGCGTGCCTGGGAATTAGGTGCAGGGATGGATGCCTGGTGGGAAAGCCTAGAACGCGCTTTTGCTGCTTGGACCCAGGCGATCGACGAATCAGGATTGACCGGGAAGTATCGCCAAGTTGAACAAGGTGAGTGGAGTCTTTGGCAAGATGAAAATGAAAGAACGCTGAATCACCTCTCCTTTCTTGCCTCCCTTGATGTCCCTCTTCCTTGGGATCACCTGGATACTGGCATCGATAAAAACTGGCTCAAAACTGATTTACAACGTGCCTTAGAGGTGGCAACGGTTCCCGATTGTTCCTTTGATGGGTGCTCTCATTGTGGTGTATGTAGTCCAGATTTTGGACATAACATCGTTATCCAGCCGCTGCCTATCCCAGAGTTCCATGGGCATTTTCAGCCTAATCAACAAAAAGTGCAACGGTTAAGAGTCTGGCTGGGCAAACAGGGCGAAATGGCACTGATGAGCCATTTGGATTTGATGCGTTTGTTCGATCGGGCTGTTCGTCGAGCTGCTCTCCCCATTGCCTTTACTGGAGGATTTCATCCCAGTCCTCGGATTGTGCCTGCGAATGCTTTGCCGCTAGGCGTAACCAGTTCGGGCGAAATTGTAGACTTTGAACTTACCCAAGCACTCGACATTGATGAATTTCAGACCCGATTGTCTGCTCAATTTCCAGCTGATTTACCGATTTATCGGGTAGAAGCGATCGACTTAGGGATGCCTGCTGCCACTCAACTGCTCGATCGCGCGGAATACTTTCTCACGGTGCAATGCCTGGGGCAAACTGATACTCCAATCGATCACGATGTGCTCCCTGCTCCATCTTGGAAAGAATGGATTAACGCCCTCTTGCAGCATGAATCTCTCTGGCAAGAACAAACAACAAAATCTGGGAAAACACGGCAAATTAACCTGAGAGAACGTTTATTTGAGTTGACATGGTTAGACAATCCTGACAATCCAACGGGCAATCGGACATTGCCCCCATTCAGTCCGCCCCAGATGGACTTGCCCGTTGCCACCCTCCGTTACATCGGTAGCTGCCGTAATGATGGCACCCTACTGCGTCCCGATCATGTAATTTTCATGTTGGAGAAAATTTCTCAACAAACATTGCAACTCCTCCATATCCACCGTCAGCAACTTTTTCTACAAACAAACTGAGTGGGTTGTTCCATCTATGTCATTTTCGTCTTCTCCCAGCTTGACTGGCTGCCCAGTAATCAACCTCATCAAAACAGTATGATTTTTTGAAATTTGGTCGCGGAGCAAACTGTGCACGCTATAATGCTGTTCAACAGACGCTGTTGCGGGTTTGAGGACTGTGGAAGTCACCGCTGAGTAAGCTAGCTCTGGATGTTGGGCGCAGCCTGCTTTTACGAAACTTTTCGTCCATGATTAAAAATTCGGTGCCCAGCCCTAGTGGGGCATTGAGCCAGACTACCGATCGCTTGTTGATTCAGTTGTCTAGTACGTGACCAGTCCTTCTGAAGTCGTTGAAGACTGTTTGACTTCAGAAGCTGAACAGCTTCATTCCCCCTCTGCGTGACTGTTGAAAAAAAATCTTTCGCGTAGATAAAAATATGACAGCAACATTGAAAGGTGAACAGGATTCTGCATCTTTCTGGTTGCGACCTCCTGAGGAAATTGAATGCCAAAGCAAATTGTAATCGCCGAGCAGCATCGAATCGCTGCTGTTTTTTCTGAAGACCAGATTCAAGAATTAATCGTAGCTACAGGGAGTCACCAAGTCAGTGACGTTTATTTGGGGATTGTAGAAAATGTTCTCCCTGGTATTGATGCCGCCTTTGTTAATATTGGAGATTCTGAGCGCAACGGCTTCATCCATGTCAGTGACTTGGGTCCCCTGCGTCTAAAGCGTTCTGCTGGGTCAATTACTGAGCTTTTAGTGCCTCAGCAAAAAGTGTTGGTTCAGGTCATGAAAGAACCTACCGGCAATAAGGGACCCCGGTTAACGGGCAATATTTCTCTCCCTGGACGCTACTTAGTCATGATGCCCTACGGCCGTGGAGTCAACCTTTCTCGCCGCATCCGCAATGAAAATGAGCGGCATCGTCTCCGAGCATTGGCGATTTTGATTAAGCCTGCGGGGATGGGGTTAGTCATTCGGACGGAAGCCGAAAACATGCCCGAAGAAGCCATCATCGAGGATATGGAATCCTTACAAAAGCAATGGGAAGCTGTGCTTCAAGAAGCCAGTACTACCCGCGCACCTGCTTTATTGAACCGGGATGATGATTTTATTCAGCGTGTGTTACGCGATGTTTACAGCGCGGATGTCAACCGTATCGTGGTAGATTCCCACACCGGACTCAAGCGAGTGAAGCAACACTTGCTCAACTGGAGTGGGGGTAAACCGACGCAGGGCGTCTTAATTGATCATCACCGTGAATCGATTCCACTGTTGGAATATTTCCGCGTCAATGCTGCTATCCGCGAAGCGCTTAAACCTAGAGTGGATTTGCCTTCTGGTGGTTATATCATTATTGAACCTACAGAAGCGTTGACTGTTATTGATGTTAACTCGGGTTCTTTTACTCGCTCGGCTACGGCGCGTGAAACGGTTCTCTGGACTAATTGTGAAGCTGCAACTGAAATCGCTCGACAACTGAGGCTCAGAAACATTGCGGGGGTGATTGTGGTGGACTTCATTGATATGGATTCTCGCCGCGACCAACTTCAAGTACTCGAACATTTTGAGAAAGCGCTGAGGGCTGACAAAGCCAGACCTCAAATTGCTCAGCTTTCTGAATTGGGTCTGGTAGAACTGACTCGCAAGCGCCAAGGTAAAAATATTTACGAGTTGTTTGGCAGACCCTGTCAGACTTGCGGTGGGTTGGGTCATTTGGTGCATTTGCCCGGTGAACCGGAAGCCTCCGATGGGGAAATTGTGGAGCGTCCCGCTGCAAGAGAATATAGATCGATTGAGTCGCGCAATTCTGAACATCGGGGGCGAGGGCGGAGTCGAGAGCCCTTGCCGGATGTGGGTGGGTTGTCCGCCGATCTGGTGGTTCAGAAAGAACTCTTATGGGAAGGACGGAACGAGGATTCTGATCTGGAACCCTCTGAAGAATTGGATTTGTTGC
The DNA here is from genome assembly GCA_019359045.1 of Scytolyngbya sp. HA4215-MV1. Classification (GTDB taxonomy): domain Bacteria; phylum Cyanobacteriota; class Cyanobacteriia; order Leptolyngbyales; family Leptolyngbyaceae; genus Scytolyngbya. The sequence goes on along the minus strand of JAHHIA010000003.1, from coordinate 208,967 downwards.
AACACCCGAATTACCAGGAGCGGGGTGGCGGTCTGGCTGGAAACCGCCGTCGGCGCCGACGGCGGGTTGGGGAAGGTCCCACTCCGAAAGAGGCAGGCAATTCCAGAGGGATGCTCTGGGAAGAGGGCAGTAAAGGAGAAAGTGTTGAATCTCTGCCAAATTTACGATCGTCTCTTTCGCCTCCCGCGGAAGCAATGCCCACAACGGGACGGGGACGGGGACGGGGGAGTGCCCACCGAGAAATCTTGGATAACGCTCCAGAAGCCACTGAAGGAGAAGAGAGAAGAGGCAGATCGCGACGCGATAGCAGCAAGCCTACCAGTGAACCGCCCGAAATTGTCTCCATTGAGATGACACCTGAAGAGCAGGATGTTTATGCTTGGATGGGGATTTCTCCTTTGGTTTTGACGAATCAAGAGGTAAAAAATCCTAAATCTGCAATTGTTTCAGTAATTTTGCCGGGGCAAACTCCTACAGTTGTACAAGAAATTGAGAGTCGGGCTGCTCGTGTTGAGCAGGTATCCTCTTTTGATCTGGAACCAACTGCTTTTTCAAACGGCAGCGAAGAAGATGCTGATAGCGATGCTTCACCAGAGAGTGAGGAGCCTTCATTCAGTACTCGCGAGAGTGAGGGCGATGCCGATGCTACATCTCGTCGTCGCCGTCGCCGCAATCCTTCGGAATCGAAGCCAATCTCGCTGGTTGCACCGATTGTGGTGCCAGAATCCTCAGTTGAATCAACTGCTGCTCTGGATGATAACCCTGAAGTAGAAGAAGAAAGTACTGCTGCCACTCGTCGTCGTCGCCGTCGCTCTTCCGCCTCTGCCAGTGAGTAATGTTGACTCGTCAACGGTTCCAATCAGCTTGATTGCATTTTCAGGGATCCTGCTTTCAGGTTATGCCTTCTCAACAACTCAGCTTCTGGGAATCCTCTTTCCTATCCTCTTCAACCAAAGTGGTTGCGGGAGTGGATGAAGTGGGTCGGGGGGCATTGTTTGGACCTGTTGTTGCCGCAGCAGTGATTTTACCAGACTCAGCCTTGCCCCATCTGACCACTGCTGGAGTCACGGATAGTAAACAATTGACCCACCCCCAGCGGCTGCAACTTGCAGATCAAATTTATCGACAGGCGATCGACTGTCAAATTGGGCTTGCGTCTGCTCAAGAAATCGATCGCCTGAATATCTTGCAAGCTTCACTACTCGCTATGAAGCGAGCCATTCTAAAGCTCAGGGTGTTGCCGGAACTGTGCTTAATCGATGGCAATCGGCAAATTCCAACATTGTCGATCACGCAGGAAACTGTTATTAAAGGCGACCAAAAAGTTCTGGCGATCGCTGCTGCGAGCATTATTGCCAAGGTTTGGCGAGATGCGTTGATCACTCGCTTATCCCCAGACTATGCGATTTATGATCTAGCTGTGAATAAAGGCTATGGCACTGTGAAACATCGACAGGCACTCCAGACGTATGGACCGTCTGTCCTGCATCGATTGTCATTTAGCCCTTGTCAGCCTAATACTCTGCCACACAGCACCAGATAGCGAGGTCTGGGTGTCGGGCGGGGTTCCTCTGCTTTACTCATCTGAGATAGGAATTTCAATCACGAATTCCGCCCCTTGACCCGGACGAGATGAGCATCGCAGAGTTCCACCATGTTTTTCTACCACGATTTGGTAACTGATAGATAACCCTAGCCCAGTCCCTTGACCGACGGGTTTGGTTGTAAAAAATGGATCGAATAAGTGCTTAGCAACATCTTCGGTCATACCGGGACCTTCATCACGGATACGAATCTCAGCCCGATCGTTGTTTAAGCATTGGGTTGTGATGTAAATTGCTGGAGATTCTGAGAAGACAGCTTCTGCTTCTGAGTTAGAAGGGGGTGGGGTGGTGCGGTGGACGAGGTCATCTTCTCGCGGATCTTGCAATGCATCAATGGCGTTGCTGAGAATATTCATAAATACTTGGTTGAGTTGTCCGGCATAGCAATTGATTGGAGGGAGATTGCCATAGTCTTTGATGATACGAATCTCAGGGCTGAGACGATCGGGTTTTAGGCGACTTTGCAAAATCAGCAAAGTACTGTCAATTCCTTCGTGAATATCAACTGGCTTTTTAGCGGCTTCATCAAGCCGAGAGAAGTTGCGTAAAGATAGCACAATCTGTCGAATGCGCTCAGCTCCAATTTTCATAGAACTCAAGAGTTTTGGCAGATCGGCTGCTAAAAACTCTAGATCAATTTCTTGACTCTTGGCTTGAATGGGAGCGGCAGGTTCTGGGTAATGTGCTTGAAACAGCGCCAGAATTTCTAGTAGCTGATGAATATATTCGCTGCCATGGGAGAGATTTCCCATGATGAAATTGACTGGGTTGTTAATTTCGTGGGCTATCCCTGCGACCATTTGTCCCAAACTCGACATCTTCTCGCTGTGGATAAGTTGGGATTGAGTCTTTTGCAAATCTTGGAGGGTTGCGGTTAATTGTTGGGCTTGGGCTTGGGCTGCTAGAGCTGCGGCGCGGCTTTGGGCATAGAGTTCTGCCTGGTCGATCGCTAATGAGAGTTGATCCACCACTGCTTGTAGTAGCTCAACTTCGCTATCACTCCAAACACGCGGTTTACTGCAATGGCTACAAACCACCGCGCCTAATTGCCCCGATCTCGTTTCCAGTGGGATCAAAAGTTGAGAAACGATTCCCATTTGCGGGAGCAAGCTTCGCATCCGACTATCTAATTCTGTGTCCCTGGCGGCATCCTCGGTTCGGACGATCGCCAAACTCAGAATTTTTTCGCTCAAAAGGGTCGCTTGTTCTTCGGAGCAATCTCCTAAGAGACTGGGCAAATGGGTATCGCAGGCTTCATGGCTAATCGTTACACTCAATCGATCGGGCAGTGACTCGCACCAAAGAAAATGACAACGATCAATTTGCAGCAGATTGCGAATTTCATTGACTGCAATGCTTAGAATGGTGTTGAGGTCGAGGGAATTGCGAATCTGGTTTGCCAATCGAAACAAAAGCGCTTCTCGGCGACTCAGAAGTTCTTCTCTTGCCCATGCCCGGTCGATGGCGACTGCAATACTGTTCGTTACTGATTCCAACATGCCTTTCACGGCTTCTGTAAAAGGATGTTGGCTAAATAATGCCAGAACTCCAACTAGCCGATCTTCCACAATCAGTGGATAGCCTGCAAACCCAATCAGCCTTTCTCGCTGAATCCATTCTTTGGCACCGATGCACATGTCGCTATCGGCAGTGTTGGTGACATAGGGCTCCCGGTGATAACCAATAAAACCAATGATGGAAATACCAAGGGGAATCCGATTGTAGAAATCTTCGGTATGGCTATGCTGTCCTGCGATCGCTTCTAACTCCAACAAATGGGTTTCTCGGTTCAGCAGCCAAATGCGGGCAAAGCTGACATCTAGATGCTCGACCATACTCTGCACACAGCGATCGAGCATTTCTGGGAGATTTCCTCCTTGCCCCAGGACCATGCCAATCTCTGCCCCTAACCCAAACAAGCGAGTTCGTTCTAATAACGCCACTTCTGCTCGCTTGCGCGACGACACATCCCGAAAATAAACTGACAAGCCTTCCTGATAAGGATAAGCCCGTACTTCTAGCCAAATGCCCAACGGGTCGTAAAATTCTTCAAAGTGAACGGTTGTTTGCTGCGCGATCGCCCGTTGACATTCCCGAGCAAAGGTCGAGTTGACGATATCGGGTAGTTCTTCCCAGATGCAACACCCAATAATGTCTTCTTTAGATTGCAATAAAATCTGCTCAGCCCGGGGATTGAGATACGTAAATTGCCAATCATGGTTGAGTGCCAAGAAAGCATCCGTAATACTTTCAAAAATATTGACAACCTGAAGGTGGACTTTTTCTAACGCCTCTGCGTTTTGTTTGCGACGGGTGATATCGCGCGCGACTGCATAGAAAATTTGCTTGTCTGTCAGTGGATTTGCCTGCCAGGAGAGCCACTTATAAGACCCATCGTGACAACGGAAGCGATGCTCAAAATGCACAGTGCTGGCTCCATCCAGCCCTCTTTGTAGTTCGACAATCGTGGTGGAGCGATCGTCTGGATGAACAAATTCGATCCATGGTTGATTCAACAACGTTTGCGAGGAATAGCCAAGAGTTTTTTCCCAAGCTGGATTGAGCTGCTTTAAGTAACCATCAAACCCGGTAATACAAAGCATATCGAGCGATAGGTTAAAGAAATGTGCTTCTTCATCCGATTGTGGAGTGTGTTGACCTAATTCCCCTAACGGTTTACCGAGAAAATTCTCACCATTGAGGCTTGCAGAGGGCAACCCCGATTCCTGGCGATCAATGACTTCATCCATAGTCTCAAAATCCTGATCTCCTGCTGAGTGCGCAATCAATCACCCTGACACCCACAGCGATGCTCCAGACAGATATTTTTGAAGGCTTTGCTGAGTCAAGCTTTGCAAGAAGCGTTCAAAAATCTCGACGTATCTACAAAATCACCGCCACCGCCACCAAACGATAATTTTTGACTATCTTGTACTTAGATCATTAATGTATCAAAAGAATCATTGATTTTGCGTAAATGGCTAGAGGGTTTTCATCTAAGCGCTCCCCAGATTGCTCACCATACGATGGCATACCCCGATCAGTCACACAATTGACCAAAGGGTTTTGTTGGACATCTTTACATTCCGTTTTTTTGATTTTTGCTGGATGAGTTGGTTGACATATCTGCCGCCTGCACTGCTAAGATATTGAGGGCGTACTAATGGGGCGTAGCCAAGTGGTAAGGCAGCGGGTTTTGGTCCCGCCATTCCTAGGTTCGAATCCTAGCGCCCCAGTTATCTTTACAGTTGAATATGACAATATCCGCAAAAGACGCGATGGCGGTAGGCATTCCGGATGTTTTGGCGCTCGATTTTGACGGAGTGGTCTGTGATGGTCTGAAAGAGTATTTTCAGACGACTTGGAAAGCGTATTGCCAACTTTGGCAACCGATCGACGCACCGCTAGTTGCTGATCTTGCCCCTCAATTCTATCGTCTGCGTCCAGTGATTGAGACGGGATGGGAAATGCCAGTTTTGCTCAGAGCACTCGTGCTAGGGTTCCCTGAACCTGAAATTTTGCAAGATTGGGGGGCGATCTCGCACAAACTGATTCAAGCAGATAATCTGGATGCCCCCGGGTTAAGTCAGCGGGTAGATAGTGTTCGGGATCAGTGGATTGCTACAGATCTCCCGGGTTGGTTAGCAGAGCATCGGTTTTATCCCGGTGTTGCCGAACAAGTCCGTCGCTGGGGGACGACTGCTCTGCAACTCTTTATCATCAGCACGAAAGAAGGACGTTTTATTCGCCAGTTATTGCAGCAGCAAGACATTGACCTAGCATCCATCAAAATTTTAGGCAAAGAAGCGAAGCGTCCAAAAGCCAAAATTTTGCAAGAGATTTTGAGCGATCGTGGGAACCTGACCCAGATCTGGTTTGTCGAAGACCGTTTGAAAACCCTACAAGCCGTCCAGCAAGCTCCAGGGTTAGAGACGGTGAAATTGTTTTTAGCAGATTGGGGCTACAACACACCAACAGAACGAGAAATCGCCCGCCAAGATAGCCACATTCAGCTCTTGTCACTGGAGCAGTTTGCTGGAGACTTTGCTGTCTGAACCAGATTCTTGATTCTTAGGCATGATGGCGCATCGTGAATGACGATCAATCGATGATTTGTCCACTTTTTCTGGTGGGCTGTAAGTCATAACTTACTGACAATATTTTCTGCAAAATTTCAAGCACTTTTGCAGAAAACACCTAATGCTTAAGTGACCCAGGGAAATATAAAGAATTCAATAATCTCAGATAAATCTTTCTTAAGGACGGGTATTGGACTCAAATCGTAGCATAAGATACAGATATAAATTAGAACGTTCATCTCTCCAGGTGTTTTTCGCCCAGAGGGACGGAAGTAGGGATATAAAATATTCACATCGTCAAGTTCGCTAAGATTTCACGGCAACTGTTGAGATGTCCCGAAAGTTCCCGAAGGAACGCATCCTTCTTGCAACCACTCGTGATTTGAGCAATCGGAACATTATGAGACTTTCTTATCGTGGTGCTAGCTACGAATATACCCCTCTCACCCTAGAAGTTACAGAAAGCGAAATCTTGGGGAAGTACCGGAAGCCGTTCGGCGAAGGGCAGATTTCACAAGCGGTTTCAACGCAACCGCTTCAAGAACTAAAATATCGTGGTGTTACGTATACGACAGATCGTTCCGACCAGGTTGGCGCTATGAACTCAACAAAGCCTCAGTCTCTCACGGAACCGCTGGTTCGTCCGGTAACTGTCCAGACAGCCAGATCAATCTCAGCCATTAATGCGTTTTGTCGGAACCGGACTGCATGGGCAGAAGTGCATCGCCATAACCTAATGCAAAATCTGGAGCATCGCATTCAGGTTGCCAAAGAGCGCGCTGACCAAAATCTTGTGAATCAGCTTGAGCGCGAAATGCATCATTTGGCTTAACCTGCCTTGGCATGAGTTGATGCCAAGTATGACTCACACAGGATGCAAGAAAATGAGCCTCTCTCAGATATTTCCGGCTTAAAATTCAAAAGCTCTGTTTTAGGTGGTGACTCGACTGAGATTGGGTTGCCACCTGATTTTTGATGTGTCCGATGGTTGGGCTGGAATAGATGAACCCGACGATTGTTGGCAAGATTGCTATTTGGGGACCCTGCTTCTCCTCTTAAAGCCGACAACCTAAAATCATTCCGCCTAATAACAAAAAGCCAATCCACACATTCTGGCGAAAGATTTGACCATAAACGGTGCCTGGTAAGTTTCTTCGATATAACTGGAGCGATTGCCAACTCCAGGTCACGATTGCTCCGATTAGGGTAAGCCAGTATGCAATGCCCAAACCCATTACCTGCCCTACTTCTGCTAGCAATACAGCCGTGCCTAAGAAGAAAACGGTGACAGCATGAGCTGCATACTGACCAAAGAAAAGTGCACTGGAATTGACCCCAAGCTGTTTGTCATCTGCGCGGTCAGGCATGGCATAGACGGTATCAAATCCCATCGTCCAGAGAATTGTTGCGCCCCAGAGCAACCAAGTGGCATTTCCTAAACAAGGTGTTGCCCCAGCAGTTGCAGTGCAGCTCACCGCGCTCCAGCTAATCAGGACTGCGAACCCCCAGGCGATCGCCAGCACCAATTGCGGTACCGGAAATACGCGCTTTGCCAGTGGGTAAAGCACAATCACGGGGACAGCTGCAACACATAACCAAAAAGTCAGCGGATTCAAGTAGAGGGACAAGCCCCAAGCACAGGCAAAGGCAAACAGGGCAACCACAACGCCTACCTTGACGGAAAGGGCGCGAGCAGCGAGGGGACGGTTGCGAGTGCGTTGCACATGGGGATCAATATTTCGATCCCAGAGATCATTCACGACACAGCCGGCGGCACTGGTTGCCAGGCTACCCAACACAATGACGCCAATCAGCAGAGGGGGCGGATTGCCTCGAGCTGCCAAAAAGACTCCCCACAACGCTGGAATCATCAGGATCAGCCGTCCCTCTGGCTTGTTCCACCGCAGCAGACGGAAAATGGTGATCCAGGTGGATTCAGGGCGACGCTCTGACTGAGGCAACATAAACGACTGAAAAGAGGAGGCACGAAAGATTTGGATACTGGTCTATAGTTTACCGTCCGGGGTCTCTGTGGTTGGCAATTTGGCGATTGGTAAGGTGAAGTAAAAACGGCTCCCTCTACCATGTAATGAGTGAAAATCGATCTGTCCACCCTGATTTTCGACCAGAAGTTTACACAGCGATAGCCCCAACCCAGTGCCCTCAATCGTTTGGCGATCGTGATGCTTTACCCGATAAAACCGTTCAAACAGGTGTGCTTGATCCGCTTCTGGAATCCCCAGTCCGTGATCTTCAACCCAAATTTCTACCCAATCAGATTGATGAATCTGGGCACCAACCTCGATAAAACTGTCAACTGGAGAATATTTTACAGCGTTGGACAGTAAATTAACCAGTACTTGCGAAACTTGCCAACGATCGCCCCAGACAAGGGGTAAATCAGTGCTGAAGTGACGATTGACCCCACAGATTTGCTCGGCTCCAATCACTTCGTTGATCAGCTGCTGCGGACAAAACGCGATCGCATGAGCTTGCAACAATCCAGTTTCTAAACTCCGCAAAGCGACAACGTCTTGAAGCAGCGTCCGCAACCGCCGCACCTGTTGCCGCACAACTTCCAAAAACTCTTGCTCTTGCTCGTCATCCAGGACTGCTTCGCTCAGTAAGTGAATTGAACCTTTCAATGAAGTCAGAGGGGTTGCTAATTGATGGGTCAGAAGATGCATCAATTGGGTTTGGGTTTCAATTTGCTCCCGTAATTGTTCATTCTCTGCCAAAATTTCCTCAGCCTCCTCCAAAGTTGAGTGAGACAGTTGCCCGATCCCAGGCGGAACCTGGTCGAGATGGTGGGGAGATAATTCTTCCCCAGATTTAGAAGGCATGTAGGGCATTTTGGCTCAAAACTTTGATATATAAGGGGTTCAGAAAAAATAGCTTAGAATGGTTGGATAATAAACAGCCATTAACAAACAGAAATCAACAATAAAAGCTGACACAATTCTGAGTTTGGGATTTCAGAGTTCGAATTTCCGAGTGAGATAAAAATAGCGATGGTTGCTGAAAGTAGCCGTTTCCTACAGTCCACAACTAATCTATAGGACTAATTCCCTATGACGACCTGATTGCTTCCATATCCGCCTAAAAAGCATGTGACCATTGATACAATCTCACAAATTAAATCTTAAAGCGCTGAGCTACTTGTGTTTACATTATGTAATATTTTCTGGTTTTTGTTAAGTAAGGTAACGTTTGTCAAACTAGAAAAGGTGAGTTCCCTGCGGTTCCTTAGAGGATGGGGGTAGTGGTTGACGGAGCACTGAGTCGTCCAAGACTGGCAGGTCAGTGACAAAACGGTGTTGGGCAGTTTTAGCGATCGCGACAAAGCTTTCAGCTGGCATAAAGCCCGGTCAGATTGTACTGGACGTTCCCTACCAAGATAAGATCAGGCATAGAGCGTGAGTGTATCAATCGATTCAGGCAATCCAGCTTCTTGTTTAATGATCAGCACTTATCCTGATTCTATGCGCTGGAAGCTGAAAGCTCTATTTGAGGTTGCATGTTCTCATGCGAATGATGAAACCGTGGCTGAGCTTTCCTTTGTTGTCCGCTTCAAGAGTGGCAAAAATGGATCGTTTTGTGGTGCCAAATATCGTTGACACCCTACTGCCTGAAGACCCAATGGGCAACAGTCTGGCAAATAGTGAAGTGTGAGCAGGGTTCAACCCTGTTTAATTTGGATGGTTGAATCAATCTATAAGAGCCAGCAGAAATTGGCAAACTTATCCACATCAATTACCACTACTCAGCAACGCATTCTCGCTGCAATTGATGTTGGCACTAACTCGATTCATATGGTGGTCGTTCGTATTTATCCTGACCTGCCCAGCTTTTCAATTATTGCTAAAGAAAAGACGATGGTGCGTTTGGGGAATCGTGCCAAGGAGACAGGACGGTTGACTCCTGAAGCGATGACACGGGCAACAGCGGCGTTAAGGCGCTGTCAAGACATTGCCAGGAGCCTGAATGCGGAGCAAATTATTGCGGTAGCGACGAGTGCTGTGCGTGAAGCACCTAATGGACGGGAGTTTTTGCAGCAAATTGAGGCAGAGTTAGGGCTATGGATTAACTTGATTTCTGGTCCCGAAGAGGCTCGCCGCATTTATCTAGGTGTGTTGTCGGGGATGGAGTTTAACCACCAACCCCATGTCATTATCGATATTGGAGGGGGGTCGACTGAACTGATTTTGGGGGATGGGCATGAACCCCGCAGTCTAAGCAGTACAAAAATTGGAGCAGTACGCCTGACTTCTGAGTTCATTACCTCAGATCCCATCAATAGCACCGAATTTCAGTATCTTCAGGCATATATTCGAGGGATGCTGGAACGTCCGGTGGAAGAGTTGCAATCTTTTCTACGGGCAGGAGAAGTTCCCCGTTTGGTGGGTACATCGGGCACGATCGAAGCGTTGGCTGTACTTCATGCTAAGGAAAAATCTGGCATGATCCCCACACCCCTTAACGGCTTCCAAATCTCTCTCAGAAATCTGAAAGAATGGGTCAATCGCTTACGTCGGCTCAATCAGGCGGAACGGTTGACAATTCCGGGTATGTCTGATAAGCGGGCAGAAATTATTCTAGCGGGAGCGCTCATCCTTCAGGAAGCTATGATTTTGTTGGGCATGGAGAGCCTGAGCATATGTGAGCGATCGTTGCGGGAAGGCGTCATTGTTGATTGGATGCTGACCCATGGTCTGATCGAAGACCGCCTGCGCTATCAAAGTTCTGTCCGTGAGCGGAGCGTGCTAAAAACGGCTCACAAATATCAAGTTAATTTGAAACACAGCGAGCGGGTTGCAGATTTTGCTTGCTCTTTGTTTGACCAAATGCAAGGTTCTCTACACCACTGGGGATCTGAAGAGAAAGAGTTGCTATGGGCGGCAGCTATTTTGCACAACTGTGGACATCATGTAAGCCACTCCGCCCATCACAAACATTCCTATTATCTGATTCGGAATGACGATCTATTGGGCTATACCGAGATGGAAGTAGAGGCGATCGCCAACCTTGCCCGCTACCACCGAAAAACTTCTCCCAAGAAAAAGCATGAAAGTTATCGCAACCTGACGAGCAAAAAACATCGACGCATTGTCGAGCAACTCCATTCCCTATTGCGGTTGGCGGTTGCCCTCGATCGTCGTCAAATTGGAGCGATTCGGCAAGTTCGGTGCGATTATTATGCTGAGCAACACGAAATGCGCCTATTGATTCAACCCGATCATCCCAATGATGAGTGTGCTTTGGAACTCTGGAGTCTGGACTATAAAAAGGCGAGTTTTGAAATGGAATACAATGTCAAGTTAGTGCCGATTTTGGCACCCATATCCGGTAGTGGCGAGGGATAGAGAAGCAAAAAAGGTCTGCCCAATCTAATGGCTGTGTTTTGAGTGTTCTATCAATCAGACTCTATATCATCAATCGTTCTAGGGCATGGGCATCGGGAATACAGAGGATATCGCGATCTCGGACGATCAATCCTTTCTTTTCGAGCTTGCTCAGCACACGAGTGACCGTTTCCCTTGCCAGACCGCTCAGGCTGCTCAATTCACGATGGGGAAGGTTCGGAATTTCGGTTCCTTTTTGGCTGCGTTTGCCTTGCCCATCTGCCAGAAATAGCAAAATATCTGCGACACGCGAAACACTATCGGACTCTCGTAACCGTAGACGGCGATTAACCTGCCGAAGGCGACGTGCCATCAACTGTGCCAGACGGATACCCGCCAGGGGTTCGGTGTTGATTAACTGAACAAAATCTTGGGCTGGCATGTTACCGATGACAGTGGGTGCCAGGGTTATGACATCAGTAGATCGCGGCACTTCATCCAGAGGAGCCATCTCACCAAAGAGTTCTCCTTTACCCAAAATATTGAGTGTCACCTCTTTGCCGTCTAGGTTATAAGTCCGAATTTTGACCCAACCATTCAAAATGAAGTAGACAGAACTGCCCCAGTCGTTTTCGAGCAAAATGACTTGATTTGCAGGGTGGCTTCGCATGACCACATGACTGGTTGCCTTTTCTACAAGCGTTTCTGGCAGCCCCTCAAAGAAAGGAGCTGAGCGAATCGATACATTAGATTGGTCTCGCGTACTATATCGATCTTCCATGAAAACGCTATGCTTCAAACTCGTTGGGGAAAAACAGGCAACAATAAACGAGGCAACTTCGGCAAGGTTTACAATTTTGAAATTGTAAACCTAATCCTATCAATGACCTGAAACTCTAAACTACATTAGCTTTAATTCAGGGGTATCAGACGAAACATAACAGTATCTTTTGCAATTGCTTTAATTTATACAACAAAGCTTGGTCTAGGATATGGCAGTTCCCATTGAGGGAAAAGCACTAGACCAACAAGGGATGCAGAATTCTCAGCGATACAACTTTCTGTAGAAAACCATCGCAATCATAGCCTAAAGATTGTTCAATGCTACGTGATTGTCCTCAAGTGAGTTGGAACTGACGGGATGAGCCATCAAACTTCTGCACAGCCATACGCACGTTTGCGGCATCGTCTAGCGATATTCAGCGTTTGGAACCAGGTTGAACCATAAATAATTTTTCAGGATTTTGCGACGTTTGACGCTTCCTGACGTACACTTTGGGCAGCTAAGGCGAGAGTGTGAAGCTCTGTTTTCTCTCAGTATGAGGCTGTTTCAACATTTTAATCATCAATATTTCTGTCACAGTCAATATTTCTGTCCAAGATTGACCGCTGAGATTCACAAACCGTTATATTTCATTGCTCGAATCCAGGTGTCAAAAATCGGTTTGTTTCAATCTTCATGGGGGTTTCCTTAGGATCAATGGTTGGTGAACGGAATCATTCCGGGCATCTTTTAAAGCGAGTTCATAAGATAGTGATTAAGATCAAGGTTTGGCACAGTCATCAGCGTTCGTTGTTGAAGGCTGATTCCCCTGGAGTGTGAGTTTTCCAGTTTAATCAGGTTACAAAACTCTGTTGGTGGGAAAATGAAGTCTATGGAAATTGCGTAGACCTTCAGCTTTTTATCTTTGTCTAGGTTGTTAGTCAGGAGTTAGGTTGTGGCTTCTCAGAAGGATCAAATCCAGTCGCTCATTACCGAAATCGATGGCTTGTTGAATAAAGCGAGCCCTCGGCTTCCGTGGGTGGTGTCGGGAGCTTCGGCACAACAGCGTCGGCTTTTAGAGCGAGTCCGCAATTATTTGATCTCTATCCAGCAAACCTCTGCGATCGAGGGTATCGATCAGGCGAAGGTCAGGCGAGAATTGCTGGCTCACGACATCTACTTCCAGCAATCTCCAGAGGCTCAGCCACCTGCGGATGCGGCACCTAGGCACCCTTCTGAAGTGGATGCTGGACTGACAGAAGCGAGTGCGCAACAAATTTTAAGAGCGGTTGTGCAAGAGATGGGGTATTTGCGATCGGGCTTGATGCAGCCTTTGCAATCGGATGTACAGGCGTTACAGCAAAGGCGCGAAGCTCTGGTACAAGAAATCCGCCAACTGGAAGCACAGCGCCAAGGCTATGGGCTGGGTCTGTCGTCTGCAAATCAGCAGCAACTGATCTCAGATTTTTTGCAAACGCTGATGGGGCGTTTGCAGGAAAGTCTCTCTCAACAGGTGTCGCAAGCAATGTTGGTGAACCAGGGGCAGTCCCCGATCGCACCCTTGGGGGGCTTGCCAGAAGCAACCTCAACCGCTTTTCCGGCTGGCAGTACTGCTGTGCCGCCTTTGCTCAACCCGACTCAACGGTTGGAGCATGTGCAAATGTTGCAGGCGCAGTCTGATCAGTTGTTGATTAATCTGGATTCGACGTTAAGGACAGTATTTGAATCGCTAGAACGCAATATTCAAGCGTATCAAGCTTCGCTGTCACAAGGGGTCGATCGCATGCACAGCATGGGGCAGCAGGGTGAGATGATGTTTACCGCTCTGATTAGCCATCTTGCTCAGCAGTTAGGGCGAGAAGCTTCTTCTTTTCTTCAGTCCAATGTTCAGCCGGGAGGGCAAGCTGTAGCGGGAGGAGCGGTTGGTCAGCCCAATGTTGCTGCGGTGGCGACTGGGGGGGAAAATATTTTGCTGACTCCGTCTACCCCGGATCGTAGTCCCAACCCGGTCGATATTTCTGGACTGATCACCCCTTTGTCTTTGTCGGATGTAGGAAGTACCAATCCCGAATTGGGATTTCCGTTTGCAGGGACGGAAATTTATCCCACACGCTTGGGGGACCCGCCTGCTGCATCGTCCTCGAACGCTTCAGCTTTCCCAAGTAGCAATCTTGCTGCTGTAGACGATAACATTGACAATTTGCCAGAAATCGACCTAGATAGTTTGAATTTGAACGATCTGGATCTGGGGGATCTGGATTTGGGTGAAATGGATCTTCAGAGTATGGATGCGCTGTTGACTAATGAGGCGCTGACGACTCCTGGGGAAAGCCCAGCAGGTGCGATCGACTCACCTGGAACTGCAACGACTGATCTGGATGCTGCACTCAAACTATTAGAACAATTGAATACAGAGTTACAGGATCAGTCCACTGCAACTGCGGCAGAGCCTGACCCAGGTTTGGCTGAAGGGCGGGACACGAGTGTTGGGTCGTCATCGTCCGGGGTCAGTTCAGCGAGCGGTAATGTAGATGCAGAAATTAAAGATCTGTATGAGAGTTTGTTTGGAGCGACATCCAGTGGTGCTACTCCCTCGCCAGTAGTCAGTGGAAGTGATGAGGGGTCCAGTCCTGCGATCGATGTCTCCATTGAGTTGGCGGACAAGTCTGTTGAACCCGCCGCCAGTTCCTCCCCTGAAGTCTTGATTGGAACGACGAGTGAAATTCTTTTGACCCCACGCGACTCTTACCAGGCGTATACTTCCTGGACGATCACAGATGAAGATAAAGCCACTGTGCAGCAACAGGGTGGGGAAAATCTGGTACTCCGCCTCTACAATATCTCGGCAATTGACCTGACAACTCATACTCCCTATAGTTTCCAGGAGTTTGATGTCGAAGATTCTGCCTGGAATCGGTTTGTGCCGATTCCGGTGAGTGACCAAACCTACGTGGCTGAAGTGGGGTATCTTACCGCCGATCGTCGCTGGTTATTGGTGGCAAAATCGCAGCCAGTTCTCATACCGTCGGCAGCAACGAGTTCCAGTACGGAGGTTCACGATGCAACGGTATCGGCAGTAGTTATTGAATCTTCGGCGATTGCGACGACTACTCCGGTTTCAGAGTGGGACAATCATCCGTTATTAGCAGATGAGGGGTCTCCTGTGGCAGATCTGGTGTCGATCGCCCCGGAAGAGACGCGAAGGGAGACGGAGACTGGCTTGCCTGTTGGGAGTGGGAGTGAGGCCCTGGCTGATTCACAGCCTGGTGAGCAAGCCAGCCATCCCGCGATCGTCTGGAATGAAGTGGGGGAAAAGCTTCCGCCCGAAGTCAGTGCTTCGCTCTCCACGGATGTGGTTGCTGCTGCACCCTCTGAAGCGGTTGTGGCACCGATCACTCCAGATGTGGTTGCTGCTGCACCCTTTGAAGCGGTTGTGGCACCGATCACTCCAGATGTGGTCGTTGCTGCGCCTTCTGAAGCGGTCGCTGCACCAATTGATGGGGAGAATCTCGACCAAATTAGTAGCTTGATGGATTTGGTCGGAGATTTGCCTCCCGTGGCAGATCAAGCTCCCTTCTCAGATCCCATGGTGGCGGATGTGTCTATTCCAGATGCGGCGCTTCCCTTTTTAACGGAACCCACTAATTCGAAAACTCGCTCATCACTCGGCGCTCAACAGCGCTCTGCCTCTTTGAAGGATGGCTCTGATTCGCCAACCTTTTCTGGATTAATTTCAGAAGACACTTATATTCCGGCGGCACCCGAAGAGAATCTTTTACCGCTTGACGTTGAGGCAGAGACGGAATCCAATCTTTGGTTGGATGAAACGACCTTGACTCAATTGAGTGAAGATCTCTTTAGCTTGGAAGGCTCTGATGAACCTGTGGCGATGGCTGATGCGGTTGAAGTTGAACCGTCTGTGCAGGATTCTCCAGCAATTTTTGATTGGATAGAGGCTGATCAGGTTGCTGATGGATCAGATTCGGCCCAAGTGGTTGATGTGTCTACCCCGGAATCGCCTGCAGCCACCGCTGAAACAGAGAGCCTGGACAGCTTCTTGCCAGCAGTCACCCCCCCAGAGGCGGTTCCTAGCTCAACCCATCCGGCTGCGGTTGCGCCGCTCGTATCAGCGTTTGAGTCAGCAGAAGACCCCTTTGATTTCCTCGAAGAGTCGGTGTTTTCTGGCGAGATTGAGGATGGAGATGCCTTGACAGCTGGGCTCTCTGTTGCTCCGGTGACGGACTTGACCACCCCATCGATCGCGGTTCCCCAGGTTGATAACGCCGCCCTCACTTCATCAGAAGTCTCCCCCGTTGAGGCTCCGCTAGACGTATCTCAGCAAGATGCTGATGAGATCCTCGCGGCACCAGCCTCGATCGATGATTTGCTGGCAGGTTGGGCAGAGGATACTGAGCCATTAGTATCCGAGCCATCGATATCTGAGCCATTGGTGTCCGAACTGTTCGCGCCCGATCAATCGGTTGCATCATCTGAAACCGGGATTGCGGAAGAAAATCTGGCTGAAGCAGAATTATTCTCGTCTTGGGCTGATGCACCCTCTCTTCTCGATCAACCAGAAGCAGAACCCATGACTTCACAGGTAACACCGGAGTTGACGGTCATGCCTGAGGGTGAAGATGCTGGGCTGACACTGGAAAATATGAATGATTTATTTGAAGACTTGTTGACCCAAGAAGCGGATGCAGTGTCTGCTTCTCCTGTGCCGCCACCGGATGACTCATCTTCGGAGTTTACGTTGACTGGGTTAGCCGATCTCTATGAGTCGATGGCGCCTAATACTCCACTGTCGCCCTCTTCCCTGGTTGATGAAGGTTCTCGTTCGGTGACGCTGGAGGGAATGGAAAATTTATTTGCCGATGTGCCTGAGATCGCAGAGGTGCCTCCTCCTGGTGTAGTGAATGATGCATCATTAGGCAGTAATGACGCTGCTCCTGCCTGGACATTGGATAGTGCGTTTGGGAATTTAGGTACCGATTCCTCTGCCTCCTCGGTAGAAGATAGCTCAGATGCGGATATCGAGGGAAAAAAAAAGCCTTAGCCGCTCTCCCTACACCAACGGTTGATCCTCCTAGGCAGGCTGCCGCGACGCCTGCGATTGAGACCGGTTGGTATTTGGGGATTGATTTTGGCTCGACTGGGATGTCAGCGGTTTTGTTCGATCGCCGACAGCAACATCTTTACCCTATTGCTTGGCAAGCAACCGATGCCACGTCTCCTTCTGCTCCCAGCTTGACGCAAACTTTTCGCTTCCCAACAGTGGGCTATTTGGCAGCGGATCAGTTGGTGGTAGACGCTTCTCCCCAACCGCCTGCTGCGATCGGCTTAGCGGCTTTGGCGTTAGCTGTCAAGCAGCAGTCACTGGCTCCCCCGATGGAATCCCCGATCGGGACTGCTCAGCCATCAGGGCAACTGTTTAGCCACTTTAAGCAATGTTTGAAAATTGGTTTGTTGGCTGCGGTTCCCCCCGATCGACAGGTAGAATCTGCATTGCAATGGTCTGACCAGCGAGAATTGCCCATTGATTGGGTGCAGCAGGTGCTCCAGGCACTTCTGGCAACGGTTACTCCTGCCCAAATTGCCCAAACTGCAAACCATGCCGAGACCAGGGATTCTCATCCTACGACCTCCATTTGCGTAGAAGGACTCGCCCCCGAAACGTTGCAAAGAGCGTTGAGTCATCTGGCTGGAGTGATCCTGGGCTATCCCGGCAATAGCTCGGATACGTATCAGTTCAATTTGCGAGAAGCAGTCTTGGCAGTGGGTTTGGTTGATCGTCCCGAAAAAATCTTTCTGATTGAAGATGCGATCGCGGCTTTATTACCCGATTTGGCAACTGCCAAAGCCTCGATTCCCCTACCCTTGAGCCGATTGGGGCAGCAGCGACGGGTGTATGGTGCGGACAGCGTCCAGTATGCTCCCTGGCAGGGAGGCACTCTGGTGATTGATGCAGGTGCCGATCGCACGGATTTATTACTGGTCAACTTACCTACCAATCTGCAAACGCTGACTTATACTGATTTCAGCCTACGCAGTCTTGCTTATGCAGGCAACGCGATCGATCAAGATATTGTCTGTCATCTGCTCGCGCCCCAATGCTCGCCAGAAACTAACCCGCTCAATTCGGGATCGGAACCTGCCAGAGAGGCAGGCTACCTGTTTCATCCGGCGGTAACTTTACCCTTACCCGCTGATCCTGATCCGCGTACCCGCTATCGCCTTCAGCAGAGATTGGCAGGCTCAACCCTGGGGCAAAATCTTCTTACTGCTGCAAGGCACCTGAAGCGCGTTTTAATGCAACAAGACACCTTCACCTTCGAACTTAGCGGACAACACTGGAGCGTTCGCCAGTCAGAGCTGGAGACCAGGATTTTGCAGCCCTTTATTCAACGGCTCAATCGTGAGTTGAATGCACTCATGACCTATACCGGGCTATCTACTGAAGCGATTCAGCAGGTGATTTGTGTGGGTGATACGGCGCAGTTTCCCGTTATTATTCACTGGTTGCAACAAAAAATGCTGAATGCAATCATTTTGCAGGATGCTCAGCCTGATTCTGTCCCAGGTCTCAGCCGGGTTGCTTGTGGGTTGGCCCTATTCCCGCTGTTTCCTCAGGTGCTGGATGTACCTCGCCAACAGTATAGTGACTACTTTTTACTGTTGGAATTGTTGAGAATTCCGCCAGAACAATATTTACCACTGGGAAAAATCTTGCAACTGATGGAATCGGGTGGCATCAATATTCGTACCTGCCAGTTTCGCATTTTGTCATTGTTGGAGGGACATCTCCCGATTGGACTGGTGCCTTCTCAAAGTGAGGCGGCGCTCCTGACTAATGAATCTAGGCAAAACCCGATCTATCGTACTTTGACCACCGAACCCCTGTTTACCAAAGAAGCGCCGCAAATCTATCGCCTGAACCGCGAACAGCGCGATCGCCTGTATCATCACTTGAGTCAGCTTTTGGCAAATGCCTATCAGTCGCTCGAAGATCCGCTAACGTTCGATTTGAGCCACATGGGTCTGGGGACGATCGGGGAGGGGCACATCTGTCAACCCTAACAATTTCATTGAGCATCTCGATAGTTTACATTCATAATTCTCATGGGGGAATGCGATCGCGAATGCGGATGTGATGGGGGACTCCAGCAGTAACCTCGAACATCGTGGTGCGAGTGATCCATGACAACTCAAGGTAACCTGGCATTGGGAAGGAGTGACATGGGGGGACTAAAAGGTCGGGATCTGCTGAGTCTGGCAGATCTGAGTATTGAAGAAATGCAGGAGCTTTTGCACCTAGCAGCCCAAATGAAAGCTGGCAAAGCCAATCCGCGCTGTGAAAAGGTATTGGGTCTACTCTTCTATAAGGCTTCGACCCGTACACGGGTTAGTTTTTCGGTTGCCATGTATCAGTTGGGTGGGCAGGTATTGGATTTGAACATTAGTTCTATTCAGGTGAGTCGAGGCGAACCAATCGCTGATACGGCGAGAGTGCTCGATCGATATCTAGACGTGCTGGCAATCCGCACATACCTTCAGCAAGATCTAGAGACGTTTGCCAACTATGCCAAAATTCCTGTGATTAACGCCCTCAGTGACCTGGAACACCCCTGTCAAGTGCTCGCTGATTTACTGACGGTGCAGGAAGTGTTTGGGACGTTGAAGGGGATTACGCTGACCTATGTGGGAGATGGCAATAATGTGGCGCATTCGCTATTGCTGGGCTGTGCGCTAGTTGGGATGCATGTACGAATTGCCGCGCCACCAGAATATCAGCCAGCAGCAGTTGTGGTGAATCAAGCACGGGCGATCGCAGGCGATCGGACCGAAGTGCTGGTGACGACTGATCCCCTAGTGGCGGTGAAAGACTCTCAGGTTCTCTATACCGATGTCTGGGCAAGCATGGGACAAGAAGATCTGGCGGCATCTCGAATTCCTGTCTTTCAGCCTTATCAAATCAATGAGACATTGTTAGCAAATGCAGACGGTCAGGCGATCGTGCTGCATTGTTTACCGGCGCATCGAGGTGAAGAGATTACGGATGCCGTGATTGAAGGTGCACAATCGCGCGTTTGGGATCAGGCAGAAAATCGTCTACATGCTCAGAAAGCGCTTTTAGCCAGTGTTTTAGGTTGATAGGCGAAAATGACAGCGATTTCAAAAACAGGCACGCAAATTGTCTCGATGTAGGGAATGGGCTTGATTTTTTTATTCTAAGCAGCCTCTTCGCTGCGATAGTCGTGATTTGGGTTATGTTCTAGACATGTTGTTAGTATTTTTGAAAGCTTTGCTCAGCAAAGCTTTCAAAAATACTAACAACACCTTTGAAACACTACCGTGATTTGAACGCTGGGTGAGAAGGGGGACTAATTGGCATTACGCTTTGGGGGATAAAGGGTGATGCCACTGGTGGTATTGAATACGAATAACTGGTTGGGATCAACTTGCAGCGATAGGCGATCGCCAACCTGGATACCCAAATCAGGCTTAACCTGAAATGTCAGAATCGGTTCCGTGCCAGTCTGTTCGGTCTCCAATAATGCCCGTACCAAAATTTCTCGCCCTAAGGGTTCTAAAACAGTGACGATCGCGGTTAAGTCACCTGCCTCCTGGCTGACCTGGAGATGTTCTGGGCGAATCCCTAAATCAAACATTTGCCCAATCTCGGCTTGTAAGATTGACTGAAGCTGAGGTGGATAGGGCAAGGTCTGTCCCTGCACCCAAAAACCTTGGCTTGTATAGCGTGCAGACAAAAGATTCATTGGCGGACTGCCCAAAAAAGTGGCAACCATCCGGTTAGCAGGATGGGCATAAACCGTTTGGGGATCGCCGATTTGCTGAATCTGCCCCCGATCTAGTACGACGATTTGATCTGCCAGAGTCATGGCTTCGACCTGATCGTGGGTGACATAGATGGTGGTGATCCCAACCTGCTGATGCAGTTGTTTTAGCTCGGCACGGGTGTCATCTCGTAGTTGAGCATCCAAGTTGGAGAGAGGTTCATCGAGCAAAAAAACTTGGGGCTGACGGGCAATCGCCCGTCCCAGGGCGACTCGTTGCTGTTGTCCTCCCGAAAGCTGACGCGGTTTGCGATCAAGTAAATGATCAATATTAAGAATTTGGGCAACTCTCTGAGTCCGTTCCCGAATCGCCTGTTCATTGGCTTTGCGCATCCGCAGCCCAAAAGCCAGGTTTTCGGCAACGGTCATGTGTGGATAAAGGGCATAGTTCTGAAACACCATTGCCACATCACGCTGACGTGCTGGGATTTGGTTGACCAGGAGATCGCCAATGTACAAATTGCCAGAAGTGGTGGTTTCTAATCCGGCGATCGTCCGTAGAATAGTCGATTTGCCACATCCTGAAGGACCCACGAGCACCCAAAATTGCCCGTCTGGAACCGTAAAGGTGATATCGGCGATCGCGGTCGCTTTGCTAAAGCGTCTTGTAATCCCTTCTAAACGAACCTTTGCCACAATGACCTACTGACCACTGACGGGTGATTTCAGCAGTAGTACCTGACGGCTATCTACCACCATGGATGAAAACCCTCGTGCATTCAATGTTTGCACCACCATACTGACATCCTGTTGATTTGCTGTATAAATTGCCAGCAAATAAGGACGTTGTTGATAAACTGCCAATCCCACAGTCTGCCCAATCACTTGCTGCACCTGGGTTGCCAAATCTGGCTGATTCAAATAATTAACAAGGACGGCATATCCTTCTCCCAACGGTTGGGGATTGTATGCCAGCGCTGGGGACGTGGTGGGTGTTGAGGGTTGGGGGGCGGCGGGTTGCGCTGTATCTGGGGACTGCACGACAAACGCGGCTAACCCTGCCATTTGCGTGAGATATTGCGCCCAAGAATCTGCGGTTTCGGCATTGGTAAAGCCGCTGGCACGAGTCACTACATCATTTAAATAGGTACAAACGGTGGTGTTGATGCTGGTGGGCAAAAGTTGCTTGACTTGGGCTTGGGTCTGGGAGGTTTGGCTGACTACCAGCACTAAATATTCTCCCGGTGTCGGTGGTTGACATATAGTAGATTGAGCTGGCACTTGTGCCAGACCGACGTCTGTCTCCGCAACGATAACCGCAACACCGATCGAGACAGCCAACCAAACTATTTTTGTAGAAGACCGGAAAACCGACCAATGATTGGGGCGCATAGGCTTTGCCACGCTAGGAAACGGATGCTAGCGAAGCCAGGGGTTGAGGGATGGTGTTTGAAGGAGCCTGAAATTCTCCGGTAATCACATGTTCCAACCGTAGCTTCAGCCAGGTAATAAATTGGGAATTGGTTGAAATGATAGCACCGGCAGGCTGGGGGCAACGCGCTTTTATTTCTGCCATTTCAGCAGCTTCTAGAAATGCAGGTTGCTTGATTGCCCAGAAATCAATCTCTTTTTCTTGCTCTTGATAATTGCGAGTGCGTTCTTTAAGAACTTCTTCGAGGGGTTCTTCTTCAAACAAAAAGCGTTGGCTGGCGAGAACGAAGTAGTAGGTTTGCATGATGTTAAGGGGTGGATGGGTGAGGGAGTGGATGAATGGAGGTAGGGGTTTGGTTTGAGAGCTAAGTGATTTCAGCGCTCAACCAATGGCTCAACGGTTGCCGACGATCGCCTGTTTCATTTCGCGGACGGCACGTTCCATGCCAACCAGGGCGGCACGGCTGACGATCGTATGTCCAATATTGAGTTCTTCCATGCCTTCTAGGGCAGCGATCGGGGCAACGTTCCAATAGGTGAGTCCATGTCCGGCGTTGACTCGCAAACCCAGGGCAATCGCCCGTTTGCAGCCTTCTGCCAGGACTCTTAACTCATTTGCCCGACTCGTCTCCTCTTGCGCTTCGGCATACTGTCCAGTGTGCAGTTCGATGAACTTTGCCTGGATGACAGCCGCAACGTCAATTTGGCGGGGATCAGCGTCAATAAATAGGCTGACTGGAATGCCTGCGCTCTGGAGGGTGTCTACGATCTGGTGCATGCGAGCTTGCTGAGAAGCCACATCTAACCCACCTTCTGTTGTTACTTCTTCTCGCTTTTCAGGCACGAGCGTGATGTAGTCGGGTTTGATGTTGAGGGCGATCGCTACCATTTCATCGGTGGCTGCCATTTCCAGATTCAAGTGAGTGCGAACGGTTTGCCGCAGCAAATGTACATCTCGATCCTGAATATGGCGACGGTCTTCTCGCAGATGCACGGTAATCCCGTCTGCACCCGCCAATTCTGCCAGCACAGCCGCTGCCACTGGATCAGGTTCTACGGTTCGTCGTGCCTGCCGAATTGTGGCAATGTGGTCGATATTGACGCCAAGCGTAGGCAAAGCCAGTCTCCTGCTGATTTCTGCTTTTTGATTTTATCAGGTGATGGTTTGAGCAGGCAGATTTCGGGTTAGGTGAGGTGGACGTGGGGTTTTGGATTATGTGTAGACCAGGAACTGTAGAACCGCGAAGGATGCGATTTTGGCCGATCGGGTTGTTGGAAAAAAAGTTCTACTTCCAGCTTTCTTGTATTTAATAGATGTACTTAAGTAGGTAGCCCTAATTAATTGTAAGAAAGGGGTTGGTTTTTTACTCCCTTCACCCTCGAAAACATCTTCAATTTAATTTAGCCCAGCTACCTATTAGCTTCTAAACATTGGATCGGGTGCTCCTTCAGTCTGCGTGGCAACTGCTGGGATGGTGATAAAAACTTCAGCTAGGTTGGACTATGACTCGTGCAACGGGCTTTAAAGCGGACAAGGAAGCTGGCTTTTGCCGATATCTACCGCCAGCGGCACTTTGTACGCTGACGATCGTTGGGCTGTGGGAGCTACCTCAAGCGGTGAGTGCAAGTCCGACGATCTCGCCCAAGGTGGGGGCAAAGCGGCTTGCTGATGCTGCGCAGCGGCGACAAGCTGTCACTGCGATCGCGCAGCCTGAAGCGTTAGTGGCACAGGAATTTTCGACGGTGGCTGAAGTTCCGGCAGAGGCAAGTGGTGCCGTGCGCTACTACCAGGAGTATCAGTCTGTACCGCTTGCACCTGCAGACAGGCTGTCTGGGGGAGATCGGCAACAGACAGCCACAAGTTCTCCGACTCTTTCTACTGCTCAAGTCAATCCATCGCGAACGAAAGGCTTAGAAACAGCATCCGCGGGGGAACTGGTACAGCCATTGACTGGGTCGGAGGGCTTACCGCAATCAGAGGGAACGCGATCGACATCATCCATATCGGCGTCATCCATGACGGATCCCGTCTGGATTATGCCCTCTGCCCTCCCAACAGCCAATCCTAGCCCTGTGACTCAGCCGTTGGCACCGACGCCCCTACCCAACGAATCGGCTCCAGATTTGGCAGTTACCGTGACTGATTTACAGGTGGTTGGGGCAGAACCCGATTTGCAGCAACTGGTGCTCGCCAAAGTGCAGACCAAACTGGGTGGGGCAACCAGCCGCAATCAGCTTGAACGGGATGTCGCTACCATTCTCAGTACAGGTTTCTTTGCCAATGCTAGTGTTTCGACCCACAATAATCCGACTGGGGCGAGTGTAGTGTTTCAGGTGCAGCCGATCGTGGTGCGTTCGGTGCAGCTTGCCAATGCCAGACTTTTGACGCCCGAGATTGCCAACGAAGCTTTTCGACCCCAAATTGGTGCATCTGTGAGTCTGACATTGCTCAATCAGGGGGTGGAGCAAATTAACCAGTGGTATGCCCAAAATGGTTACTCTTTGGGACGCGTGGGAATTGTGCGTGCCAATCGCAACGGGATCATTACTCTCGAAGTGGCAGAAGGGATTGTGAATGAGGTCAAATTTCGGTTTGCCAACCGTAAGGGACAGTTTGTGGATGCTCAGGGGCAGCCAATCCGAGGCAGAACCCGCGAAAATTTTTTGCGGCAAGAAACCCAACTCAAATCGGGACAACTCTTCCGAGAGGCGGTGGTTCGTCAAGACGAGCAACGGCTGAAGCGCCTGGGTTTGTTTGAGCAGGTTAACCATCGTCTGGAAGGGGATGCCCAGCGGGTGACGGTGGTGTATGAACTGATCGAACGCCCACCGCGAGTGCTGAACTTTGGGGCCGGTTTTAATAAAGATACAGGGATTTTTGGCTCTGCTCTCTACCGAGACGAAAATGTGGCTGGGGTGGGGCAACAGTTCAGCAATTCCCTACAAATTGGACAGCGCGTGTTTCAGTTTGATACTCGCTTTACCAATCCCTATCGTGAAAGTACGCCCGATCGCTTGGGTAGTACCGTCAATGGCTTTAAGCGACGATCTACTTCGCCTGTATTTGATGATGAGATTCGTCTCGTCAATGGCGATCGGGTGCGCGAGGATCGGATTGGCGGAGGTGCGGCGCTGATTGGAGCGTTGGGCGATCGCTGGCAAGGCACCCTTGGCTTCAACTATGCCCGTGTGAGCCTGCGAGATCGTGAGGGTAAAATTTTTAGCCAGGATGCAGACGGTAACCCCCTCTCCTTTAGTGGCAAAGGGATTGATGACCTATTTACGCTTTCTTTTTCGGCGACCCAAGACCTCCGGGACAATCCGGCTCAGCCTACCCGTGGCTCTGTTCTCACCCTCAGCACTGAACAATCGCTCCCGATCGGGCTGGGCAGTATTCTCGGCAATCGCCTCCAGGCAAACTATGCCCAATTCATTCCCGTTAATTTCCTAAACTCACTGGAAACCAAAAAACAACCCGAAGTGCTGGCCTTCAACGTTCAGGGGGGCACGGTGATTGGTGATCTGCCACCCTACAACGCCTTTAGCCTAGGAGGTGCTAGAACCGTTCGAGGTTACGGCTCTGGAGATGTGAGTAGCGGTCGGAGCTATGTCTTGCTTTCGACCGAATATCGCTTTCCTTTAATCAACCTTTTGGGCGGCGTTTTGTTTGCCGACTTTGCTTCCGATCTTGGCACAGGTGATGATGTCCTCGGTGAACCCGCTGTGAAACGGGGCAAGCCTGGCAGCGGCTTTGGCGTTGGGGCAGGGGTACGTTTTCGATCGCCGATCGGACTTATCCGTGCTGACCTGGGCATCAATGACCAGGGCGAGACCCGACTGCAACTGGGCTTTGGCGAGAAATTTTAAGCGTTGGGAAAAGGTGTGATGAGATAGAAGTAGAGGTCAGAATCTTTCATCTCTCCTCTTTACTCCACCTCCCCATGCCTCCTATGCCTCGCTCACGCGCCAAATTTGACTTGCCGACCAAACTCTGTCCCATTTGCCAACGTTCTTTCACCTGGCGCAAAAAATGGGCAGATTGCTGGAATGAGGTGAAGTATTGTTCTGAGCGATGCCGCAGACGCCGATCGAACACTCAGGAAGAAACTTGATGCCCTTCTCCCCATTTCCGGTTCCCTGTCTTCGCATTCCGCGATCGACTAAAATCCATGAGGGGGGTGGAATGCATGTGGACATCCTGGCAGCAGCGAGTTCGCTTTTATTTAGAAGATATCGAGACCCCGATCGGGCGATCGTTTAATCTGGTTATTACAGCACTGGTCTTGCTGTCGTCAGCTATCTTTATTGCAGAAACTTATCCGATTCCACCAGAGTTGCGGGCACGTTTGGGAACGATCGATCTGGCAATTCTATGGCTTTTTGTGGTGGAATATTTACTGCGGCTCTGGAGTGCTGAGCATAAACTTCGCTACTGCCTGAGCCTGTATGGGTTGATTGATCTGCTGGCGCTGTTACCGTTGCTTCTAGGTGCCGCAGATATTCGGTTTATCCGAGTTTTTCGGTGGTTTCGGATTTTACGCCTGATTCGCTTTGTGGGCGGTAACACTATCTTTGGCTACGTCAGCCGTGAAGATAGCGCGATCCTAACCCGCATTCTGTTCACCATCTTTGTGATTATCTTTGTCTACTCTGGTCTGATCTACCAGGTCGAACATCCCAAAAATCCTGCAGCCTTTGGTACTTTTCTGGATGCCGTCTATTTCTCGGTTGCCACCATGACCACGGTAGGGTTTGGAGATGTCACACCGATTTCCCAAGCCGGACGGTTGCTCACAGTACTGATGATCTTGACTGGAATTGCACTAATTCCCTGGCAGTTGGGTGACTTGATCAAACGGCTCGTCAAAACAGCGAACCAGGTCGAAATCCCCTGCCCAATTTGCAAGCTCTCAACTCATGACAGCGATGCTCACTTTTGCAAAAATTGTGGCAACCCATTGGAACCAGTTGCCTGTCCTATCGATCCAGTCAAAAGTGGGAAGGCATAATGCTGACTCTCGGTTGAATCCAATCCCAGGAAATTGAAAAAAGCTCTACAATCCACTAAAACACTCAAATACACCATCAGATGACAGGCTAAATCCTGATCATCCGGAGCAATGACTCTGCCGGGGTTGAGTCCCCCCCCACAGCCAACGGCTTTAGCGGTAGAGTTTGGTAGGCAGGGAAGTAGAAGTGCAGTTCCAATCATTCAGGGGTGTCTACAGACGGTGAACTGCATCTCATTTCTTTATGCAGCTTTGTGCTGTCCAAAAAACATACAAATAAGTACGATTGTCACCCTGCCTCAGGGAGCAAAATGCGAGTACAGGATCTTTTAGAGCGGTATCAACAGGGAGAGCGGGATTTTGCCCACGTTGATTTGAGCGGGGCTAGTCTGAGTGGGGTAAATTTGCGAGACGTTGACCTGACGGGCGCGAACCTTACTGGGGCGAATCTTAGCTGGGCTTTTTTGAATCGGGCAAACTTAACTGGCGCCTGCCTGCGGCGGGCTGACCTTCGCAGTGCTTCTCTCAATTCCATTAACCTAAACCAGGCAATTCTCAGTGGTGCCGACCTCAGTAAGGTCGATTTGCGGTTGGCGCAGCTTCAAGAGGCGGATCTGAATTGGGCTGTGTTGCCAGAAGCCGATTTGAGTGGTGCCAATTTACAAGGGGCAAAGCTCGATCAAATTAACCTGGAGCGGGCGAAACTGAATGGCACTCAATTGATTGGGGCAGAGCTGATGGAAGCTAATCTGCGCCGGAGCATTTTGACGGGTGCTGATCTGAGTCAGGCAAATTTGCGAGAAGCCCATCTGGAAGAGGCGAATCTGCGGGAAGCGAATTTGACGGGCACGAACCTGATTGAAGCGAATCTGAGTGGCGTCTATTTACGACAAGCTAACTTGAGTGAAGCCGACCTGCACCGGGTCATTTTGACGGGTGCCGATTTGAGTGAAGCGAATTTGAGTAGCGCGGACTTGAGTCGGGCAAATCTGGCAGGTGCGTATCTGCTCAAAGCGAACTTCCGGAAGGCACACTTGTTGCGGGCAAATCTTCAGGATGTCTATTTGCTGCGAGCTGACTTGAGTGAAGCCAACTTGCGGGGCGCTGATTTACGACGAGCTGACTTGAGTGGTGCTTATTTGAGTGATGCTTCTTTGAGTGAAGCGGATCTAAGTGATGCGTATCTGCTGGAAAGCCATTTGATTCGGACAAATTTGGATGGGGCGCAATTGACAGGCTGTTGTATCTACAACTGGCACATTGAAGATTTGGATTTCTCAAAAGTCAAGTGCCGCTATGTTTTTACGCACTTTAATTACACCAACAAAAAACCAACCGATCGCTATCCAGTGGGACGCGACCTGGAGTCGGGAGAGTTGGGGCGGCAATATCAAGAAGATAGCTCCATGCTGGAGGTCTATTTCACTGAAATACCCAACTGGCAGGCGCTGATCTTTACCCTGGCGCAGATTGAATTGGAGGGGATTGACTTAAAAATGACGATTCGTTCTTACGAGTCCAGTGAGGATAATTATTTGCTGCGTCTCTCGGCAAATCGAAAAGTCAATTCTAAAATCTTCGTTCGGCGGCTCTTTCAGATTTATCCAGAAATATTGCAGCGTATTCTTAAACAGCAACAGAAATTGTTTGATTTACTAGATATTTCGGCGCGCCATGGACATCCAGATATGGTGCTAGAGCCACAACAACCGACAATTCAGCAACTTCCTTCTCCCGATCGCCGCCTTAGAATCTATCAAGAAATTGTGCGCCAGATTCAACATATTTTGATGTCTCAGGCACCCGAACAATTTGTTTTCAGTGTGCAACAACTGTTGGATTATCTAAAACGTCAGGGAATTTCAACTGAGGAAATTCAAAAGAAAACGATCGGTCAAGTCATTATTAAACGAGCACAGCAAGACATAACGTTTCGAGAAAATTTACTCCGTTGGGAAAAATCAGCAGAAGAATCTGCTCGATTGTCTACGGTGGGGGAAGCAGTACGGTTGGCGATCGCCCTACTCTGGTCCGAATCCCAACCTTCTTAAGTCAAAAGTAGAGAGGGATGGTGACCGCAATTCTCTAAGATTGGGATGGCGTATTCATATTTTGATTCCATGGCTCAATTAGAACGTTTGATTCTGATGGCAGAGGATGAACTGACTCAGTACAGCACGAATGCTCGCAAAATTGAAAAACTGCGGCAAAAGATTGCTTTGTCGGTGCCATTGGTGGAACAGCAAAAATTGAAAGCGGAGTTGCTGACGGAGATTCCCACCGATGCCATCAGTCGGTTGATTGCAGAACAGCGTCAAACGGTGGCGTTGCCATTTTGGGGCATTGCTGGGTTGGGGTTATTGCTGGGTATTTCTTTCATGCAACCGTTGGATTTCTTGGCAACGATCGCGGGGGGAGCGTTGGCGATCGCGATTCAACGCCGAGGCTGGAAACTCCAGGCAAAGCAACTTGTCTTCAAAACCCTCGAAGAGATTGAAGCGCGCGCCCACAACCCCTCTGCCTAAAAAGGAATAATCCATGGCTGGACAGATAAATCTTAATTTCAAAAAATAACTGCGTAAAATTTATTGATTAAAGTGATTACATAAATAGGGCAGGCGTCGATCAAAATTGCTAAATTTCAGCGCCCGGTCAATGCTAGGCGATCGGATCTGTCTTGCCCATCCTAGGGTTCAACGTGCTCTGATTCATTTCATCCGTTAGGCAGAAAAATGAAATTTATCAAACAACTCGTGTTGGCAGTGGTGTCGTTCGCGCTGGTCATTAGTCTATCGCAAATTGCAACTGCTGCCGAAAATTTGGAATTGCTTGCCAGTCAGCTTAAATACCAAACCGGACAAATTACTCTGCAAGGAGGATTGGCAACGGTCAAAATTCCTGCTGAATTGCGATATTTGGATGCGGCTCAAACTGAAACAGTATTAGAAAAGTTGTGGGGCAATCCCTCAGGGGAAGGCACTCTGGGAATGTTGGTTCCTAAGGGGTTTAATCCCCTTGTCAAAAACGCCTGGGCAGTGATTATTACTTACGAAGAAGATGGTTATGTCAAAGATGATGATGCCGAAAAAATTGACTACGCCGAGTTGTTGAAAACAATGCAAGAGGCAACTCAAGCAGCCAATGAAAAGCGTGTTAAAGAAGGATATCCCCGTATTGAACTGGTTGGCTGGGCAAAGCCGCCGTATTACGACAAAGCAACCAAGAAGCTCTACTGGGCAAAAGACCTCAAGTTCAGTGACAGCTCAGACCACACTTTAAACTACAACATTCGAGTTTTGGGTCGGAAAGGCGTGCTGGTTTTGAATGCGGTTGCAGGCACTGATCAACTGCACTTAATTGAAAAAGCAACTCCCCACATCCTATCGAGTGTGGAATTTAACCCAGGCAATCGCTATGAAGATTTCAATTCGAGCACCGATCAAATTGCCAGTTATGGCATTGCTGCATTAATTGCTGGGGGGGTTGCTGCCAAAACGGGTTTATTGAAGGGGATTTTGCTGATGCTCTTGGCTGCTAAAAAGTTTGTGATTGTTGCGTTTCTATCGATTATTGGCTTTATTTCCAAGCTGTTTGGCATCAAAAGCAAAGCTCAACCAGAAAACGCTCAAAAAGATACCCCGAACCAATAATGTTGATGAGTGCAGGGTGAATCGCCATAACATGGCGATTCAT
This sequence comes from Scytolyngbya sp. HA4215-MV1, assembly GCA_019359045.1. Lineage (GTDB taxonomy): Bacteria > Cyanobacteriota > Cyanobacteriia > Leptolyngbyales > Leptolyngbyaceae > Scytolyngbya. The sequence goes on along the minus strand of JAHHIA010000003.1, from coordinate 178,248 downwards.
CCTGCTTGAAACGTTAGTAAACCTTTTGACCGATGAAGTTACCGGGAGGGCTGTACCGACAAACTAAAATGTCGTTCCCGCCTGCTTTAGCGATCGCACACCCGACCTGAGTCGTCTTGCGCCAAACAATTTGGGTGTAGTGTCCTACATCTGACCAATTGCCCGTAGAACTGACATTGGGGAAGGTACCATTACGGAAATACTTTTTCTCGGCGCCCCAGCCATCGACCATGCGGGTATAGCTGAAGTACCCTGATGTCCCCAGCCACAAGTTTTCTCCCTGATTGGGGCGCTGGTTGTTAGGGCTATGTATCAGTTGCCGACCACCTAGAGATGCCAGGTGGTTTGCCCATTTTTGAGCATCTTGCGCGAGTGTCGGCGACCACGTGAGCGCCGGAACTTTGACAGCAGTCCGATATTTATTGTGGGCTTGCAGAATCTCTTGGGGCATCGAAACCGCACTCATTGCGGGTGCAGTCACTTGTGACAGAGAAGCTACAGTCATCAATGTGATGGTGCCAAGACTGGCGGAGACGGTTGCGGTTTGTTTGAGCACAGATGAACGTGATAAGGTCATAAGCCCTCTTGCATAACGAGATTGAATCGCGAAATGGCTAGAAATCTAACCAAAGGTAGATTCATGCACCGTTCCTGAGAACCTGCTTTGTCCCGTGGGATGATGATCAGGGATTCTTCAGTCCTTCGACCAACTTCAGTCACTTCAAGTTCCTGAAAGTTCGTTCGTTTTCCTGAGTCTGACTGACGCAAATTTGATCCACCAACGTTGAAATCACGCAAATTTGATACTTCTCGCTGTCATGAGCTACTACATTTCTCCTCGATTTCTCGATAAGCTTGCAGTTCACATCACTAAAAACTACCTGGATCTACCGAATGTCAAAGTTCCCCTCATTCTGGGTGTGCATGGTCGTAAAGGAGAGGGAAAATCTTTTCAGTGTGAACTGGTGTTTGAGCGCATGGGTATCAATGTGGTACACATGTCGGCTGGAGAGATGGAAAGTCCTGATGCCGGCGACCCTGCCCGATTAATCCGGTTGCGCTATCGCGAAGCTGCGGAATTAGTAAAGGTACGCGGCAAAATGGCGGTTTTGATGATTAATGATATTGATGCAGGTGCTGGGCGGGTGGATCAGTACACCCAGTACACGGTGAACACGCAGTTGGTGAATGGCACATTGATGAATATTGCCGACAATCCTACCAATGTGCAATTGCCTGGCAGTTACGACTCTGAGCCGATCCAACGGATTCCCATCATTGTGACAGGAAACGACTTTGCGACTCTCTATGCACCCCTGATTCGCGATGGGCGAATGGAAAAGTTTTTTTGGGAACCCGATCACGACGATCGTGTGGGCATTGTCAGTGGCATTTTTGAAGCGGATCACATTCCGCGCGCTAATGTCGAAAAATTGGTCGATACATTTTCTGACCAGGCGATCGACTTTTATGGGGCACTGCGATCGCGCCTCTATGATGAACAGATCCGCAAATTTATCCATTCCGTGGGGGTCGATCGCATCTCGCTGCGCGTGGTTAATAGCGCCGAAGCCCCCCCCGAATTCCATACACCCGACTTTAGCCTGCCCCACCTGATCGAAGTTGGCAACCAGATGGTGCGAGAGCAACAACGCATCCAAGAAATGCGTTTGGCAGAAGAGTATAACAAAGCCCTCTACTTCAACCGCAAGTTGGGAGATACGGTCAATCACCCAGCGATTCCAACGCCTGCTAGCCCTGGCAACGGCTACTCCCCCTACAACCGCAGTGGCAATGCTGCGTCCACGATCGCACCTGTCTCCCCTAGCAGCAGCTACGCTGGACAATCTTCTAGCACTCGCCTGACACCTACTGTGGTGACAGAAGTCAACCGCATTTTGGGTCAAGGGCATCGGCTAGGGATTGAATATGTTGACGATCGCCGCTTTCGCACGAACTCTTGGAACTGCTTCGGCAGCTTTCAGGGCGATGTTTCAGAAGCTCTCTCGGCTCTGGAATCTTGCCTGAATGAACACACAGGTGACTACGTGCGGCTAGTTGGCACTAACCCGAAGGATCGACAAAGAGTCGCAGAGCTGATCATTCAGCGACCGGAAGGCAAGGCAGCGGGTTGAGCATAGAGGAGGGGGAGATAGGGAAGTGAAGGGGGATCAAGGAGTGGAGCAGAGAAGCGGATGATAGAGAAGTTTTGAGTTGTAAATTTGGCTTACTGCAAAACTCCCTGCTCATCCCCCCCTCTCCCTCTACCCCCTCACCCCCTCGCTCCGCCGTTTCCGCAGTCGGCTCATTCCGAGTCCACCCGTGGCTAGCAACAATCCGGCGACGGTGGAAGGTTCGGGCACAGGGGCAGCGGTTACTCCGATCGGGCGAACCAGACTGCTACTGGTATAGGTGGTGCCTGTGTAAGTCGTTGCACTGCCCTGGGCGTTGGTGAGCTGCAACACGGAGCCAATGTTGTTATTGGTGAAATTAAACCCGATCGTGTACAAGTTGGAACTGGTGGCACCTGTGCCAAAGGTTAGCCCCCCAATAAAATTGTTACTGGGATTTGTGCCAGTGTAATTCGTCGAGATTGTATTTAGCAGGGTGCCGGTCAAGCTATATTGGCGTACTCCGCCCGCAAAATCACTGACATAGATACTTTGTCCATCGGGTGCCAGGGCTAACCCCAATAAGCTGACGAAGCCAAAAGTATCGGGTAAAGGGGTGGGTTGATTTGCAAAGACGGTAGGAGTGGTCGAGGGGATTGTCCCTGCAACTTGCTGTGGTGTATAGCGTAATACCTGGCTGGGATAAGAAAACACCAGGTTACCATTCACATCATTGGCAGTTCCCTCCGTAGTGACGTAGAGACTCCCATCCGGACCGAACAGCAACCCGTTGGGTCCATTTAGCCCATTGGGCGAACCCAAGCCACCGTTGTTGTCTGAAGCAAACACATCAATGAAAGCTCCCGTTTGGGGATTGAAGCGTAAAATCTGGTTGGTGCGGAAACTGGCGACATAAAGGTAGCCATCTGGACCAATGGCTGTGCCATAAGGGCGTGTCAGCCCATTGCCACTCGCGGCCACACCCAAAAATTCTCCACTCCGGCTAAAGCGCAAAACGGCAGAGTTTTGGGGATAAGTCGGATCAAGGAGATTGAGTCCGCTGTTGCCACCTACGCTCACGTAAAGAACCCCGTTGGGTCCAAAGGTCAAATCATCGGGGTCGATTAAGCCCCCATTGCCGGGTGTGGTGAAATTTCCCAAAAAGCTCCCTGTAATCTCATCAAACAGGACAATGTTGTTGCTAGCACTGTTGCCAATTAGCAGCATGGCTTCTGCTTTGGGAATGCTCAAACCACAGAACGCGAAAATACTGAGAAGCGGCAAAAAACGAAGAGAAATTTTCATAAAAAACGTTGGAAGAGATGTGGAACATTCCATTCTGGAAAACAACCCTGAACCAACAATGTTCGTAATGTTACAAACAGTTTAAGCTTTACATAGAGGTGCGAATCTATTAAATTCTTATGAAGATTAAAGAGGCGATCGGGGAAACCAACCCGAACGATCTCGGTTGGCAGCTTGAGAAATCCCAAAAATCATCGTTTTTTCCTTCTTCGGCTGATTCATCCGCTTCTATTACATTCTTTAAACTTTTACAGCGTTCTGCGGAGACGGGTGAAACCACTGCTGTAAACTACTTTCAGTCAGCAAAGACCACCGCTGGTAGTCTTTAAGGATCCAAGAATTGGCTATCCAGAAGTCATCGCAAGGTTTTCTACCAATGCTTGGGATGAAAACTTCCGGGTAGGTCTATATAGCCTGTCGTTAACATCACGGAGTTTGGAGCCTTTATTCAATGTCTCATTCAGTCAAAATCTACGACACTTGCATCGGATGCACTCAGTGCGTTCGAGCTTGTCCCCTAGATGTCCTGGAAATGGTTCCCTGGGACGGTTGCAAGGCAGGTCAGATTGCCTCGTCACCCCGCACGGAAGACTGCGTTGGTTGTAAGCGGTGCGAAACTGCTTGCCCAACCGACTTTCTGAGCATTCGAGTTTATCTGGGTGCTGAAACAACCCGTAGTATGGGTCTGGCATACTAGAAGCGCTTTTAACCGCCATTATTCATATATCTGGGTTTAAAGCCCTAGAGAGGAAGCAGTTTTGCCTCCTCTTTTTGTTAGGTTTTCTTGCGATTAGGGATCTGCGGATTAATAGTGTACCCAGCAGTCAGGGTTCGACCGCGCTCAACCTTCAGTCGTCGCAGATTGAGCGTAGCCGAAATCCAAATCGCTGGTATTTTATTTTCATGCAAGTCCCTTAGTTGGAGATCGGGAGGATATCGCTGTTGAGGATGCCTCCTGGTTTGCGAGCTTTGTTTTGCAATCTTCTATTTGAGGACTCCTGCTCAAATTTGGCAAATTAGCTGGAATATTGGCTCTCTTCTGACAAATTTGTTAACTTGTACAAGCATTGAATTCTGATAGGTCTAGTTGAAATCTGGGTTTTTAGAGCCGGATTTTGGGTCTCTGGTGCTCAATCGCGTGAAAGAATGAGCAGTCTCTGTATTTCTGGTCTCCAGGCTTGTGTTTTGGCTGAAATGGTTTGCGAGATTCAATGACATAGAGAAGAAAATCTTTACAAATTTCTCTACTTTATAGGGCTGATCTTGAAGAATTGGGTGCCAAGCTGAATGGATTTGATCCACACATAGCGTTTTAGCATCACAGACGATGTAAGTAGAGGCAGTTCCGGCTTTATTTCAGAGGTGCTGTATACCTGAATGGTTTCCCCTAGGGGTAACTGACAGTTCAAGCTGAAGCCATCAAATCATCTGTCTGTTTACAGGTTGCAGAAAGATGTGTTGTTACTTGTGAGAGGAGTTTAAGGATAATGAAATCCCAACCGAGTATTTATCAAACGGTTTCGCCTGCTTTTTTGTTGGCACTGTTTGGTTCTTTGGGGGCTGTAATGTCTCCAGCCCAGGCGTCCATGATCGATCGTTCTCCCCAAACCAGTTCTTCCCAAACCGCGATCGCAGACCAGGCTCCAATTTCCCCCAATACCATCAATTCTTCTGATTCGGTCAATCCAAAAGTATTTTTACCCAATCGATTGACTTCCTCAGCTGCCCCTGTCGCGGTCAGCCAACTTGTGTCTACCAAGACTCAAACGGTGACTCCCGATGTAGGACTGGCAATTCCTCCGGTCGCGGTTCCCCTGCCGATACAGCAAGCTCAGGCACGAACTGTGCCATCCAGTCTTTCGCCAATCATGGTGCAAGACGAGACGGTCTCTCCTGGGGCAGCGCAGAATCCAGAAGCGCCAGAAGAGGAAATGGCGCAGGTGACTTCAGTATCCCAGTTGAATGATGTGCAACCGACTGACTGGGCATTTCAGGCGTTGCAATCCCTGGTAGAGCGTTATGGTTGCATTGCTGGCTATCCTGATGGAACCTTCAAAGGCAATCGGGCGCTCACTCGCTATGAGTTTGCAGCAGGTGTCAATGCTTGTCTGGATAGAGTGAATGAACTCATTGGGAGTGTGGGAGGAGTTAGTAAGGATGACTTACTCACGCTACAAAAGCTTCAGGAAGAATTTGCGGCTGAACTGGCAACTTTGCGAGGGCGTGTCGATGCACTGGAAGCCCGCACAACCGAATTAGAGAAAAATCAGTTCTCCACCACGACGAAGCTATTTGGGCAGGTGGTGGTCGGTGTGCAGGGGCGTGATAGTGGTGATATTCAGTTGGCAGGGTTCAATTTTAAGGATGAAGACACCAACATTAATGTGATTAACAATGTCCAGTTAAGTTTGTTTACTCAGTTGAGCGATCGCAGTTTGTTGTTGACGGGGCTACAGTCGGGAGGAGGCAAATCTTTCAGCTCGCAATTGTTGACCAACGATGTGTTGTTGGGCTACGAGGGCGATACAGGCAATGATTTTGTTGTGAGTGATCTGACCTACCGTCATCTCTTGGGTAATAACTTCGCGGTGATTGCCGGACCGATCGGGGTGAATATGGTCAACGTCTTCCGAGGGGCTAACCGGGTCGAAAGTGCTGGACAGGGTCCGCTCTCCCGTTTTGCCCAGCGTAACCCGATCCAGAATATTAACGGTGATGGGGGCGGGATTGGCTTCGACTGGCAGATTACAAACCGCATCTCTTTACAGGCTGTGTATTCTGCCAACCGTAGCAATGATCCGGGTGAGGGGGGGCTGTTTGGTGGCGACAATGGAGCAACGACGATCGGTGCCCAACTCACCCTGGCACCCACGAACAATATTGACATTGCCCTCAATTATGTCAACGCGTATTCTCCTTCTGGCAATATTGGTGCAGGTGTCGGCGATGATTTGCTGGCACTGCCGAATCCTGTGACTTTTCGGGCACCGCTCAAAACGAATGCGTTTGGGGCAACGGTTGCCTGGCGAATTTCGCGCAGTCTAACGCTGGGTGCCTGGGGTGGCTATACCAATTCCTACTTGCCAGGTGAAGACGGCAATGTGGAAACGGTAAACTGGATGGCATTCTTGAACTTACCCAATCTAGGTGGACGAGGCAATCTGGGTGGGCTATATATCGGTCAGCCCCCCCGCATTACGAGTAGTGACTTACCTGTGGGCAGAAATGTACCAGATTTTGTCTCTAATGGAGGAATTGGTGAAGCGGGTGACCAACCCAGCAGTACGACTCATATTGAGGCGTTTTATCGGATTCGACTAACAAACAACATCAGTGTTACACCAGGGGTAATTTTTGTCATTAATCCTCGTAACAATTCAGAGAACGACAATATTACGATCGGTGCCATTAGAACCACATTTTCTTTCTAACTGAAAGCAAGACCACCGCCGATGAAACATCAAGAAACTGTAAAGCTGGAACTTTCAGCCTATTTCAGCCTTCCGTTCTTGTACGGGTTAACGAAATAGCATCTATTTCTCTCCGTACACTGGTGTTGCTGTCACCAAATTGCACTCCTGAGACCTCTCCCTCGATCGCCCCCTTATCCCTCAAGCCCGCATTTCTGGTACTTACAATCTGTTCCAGTAGTGCTCAGGATGAATTTGGCAAGTGCTGCATCTAACAAGTTTCTGTTGGTTTAGAGACCTTGCACCTTCTGTCCACCACTACTTATCAAGGATTTTGCTGTAATGCTTCCATTCAAACGATCTACACTCTGTTTAGGGTTGTTGGCAGGTAGCTTGTCGATCGCTGTTGTTGCGCAGGCGGATATTCCCATCACGACAGGTCGGGCTACTGGCAGCGCAGCCTTTTTTGTCACCAATACGGGCGGCTCTAATTGCGGTTGTAGTACAGGCGGCACGACTTCTACTTCTGTTGCCCCGATTTTGTTTGATACAGCCATTCAAACTCTCCGCATCGAAACTCCTAACGGCACGACAACGAATTCTCGCTTCTTGCCAACTGCCAGTTTATTTACAGATGTGAATAGCAACGGTATTCCCGATCAGGGAGATACAGGCAGGCTGGAAGGAGGTCTATCTGGAGTGGCGTTTACACCTGCTGGTGCTCCGGTTTTCTTTCAGAATGTACCGACTGCATTAGACTTTACCCTCAATACCTTTGATGCGAGTGTAACGATTCCTGGGACACTTATCAGTCCTCAGCAAACGGGGGCAACTCCACTCGTTTTCCTGCCCAATACACTGGTCACATTATCTTCCAATTCTCAAAGTGGTTATACTGCCAATTTTGGTGATTTGGATGTCGGGAATTTCACGGCTAATCTCACTGGAGATTTTATTGGTCTCCCTTCTGATCTGAAATTTCGACCTGTCGGTGGTGCAGTCATTCTACCTGTTTATTTTGGGCAACGCCTGAAATTTGATTTTAAGGGGAATAATGTTATTCCCACGACAGCTGATTTTGATCCTACGGATGGTACCTTGGCGTTCAATGGCTCTACCTCCGATTTCAAACTACAAGTCGTTGGTGCAGGGACTCAGAACTTTAAGATTGACGGAAAACTCGGTGTTCTGGATCTCGAAATCCAAGGACCTTTTGACCTAAAGAAGAATGATGTGTTGTCGTCTACCGCAGCGACGAACTATCGAGTTAAAGGAGAAGCTACAGGATTTACCGCTCTGTTGGGGAGTCAGTCGGTCGATTTCTTGGGGACTGCCCGGAAGCCGACTGACTTTAAATTCGAGCAGGGAAGTCTCAAATTGGAAGGTAAGAGTACTGGTGACGTTGCGTTTACGGTTCTTGGTGCAGCCAATTCCGTTAACTTTAACGCCTTTACCCCATTTGTGGGTCCTCCGACATCTGTCACAACTGTCAACACACCTAGCAGCGGCAGTAGTAATCCATCCACCACCAGTTCCAGTTTTGCGATCGCGATCGTGGCAGTTTCTACGACGACCTATATCAATGCATTTACTTTGACTAGTTTTGGTAGTAGTGGGAATAATACACAGCCGACTTACACCATCTATTCTCTGAGCAATCCAAACCAAATCCAAGTGGAACAGGATGATGACGATAATGTGTTGGTTGTCGATCACCATTCTGGTGGAAAGGGGCAAGTCGTTGCAGCTTACACCATTATTGGATTGCCCAGTCGTATCTTCCCTGGGTTGGTTGGGTTGAAACAAATCTCGCCAAGTAGCGTCCAACCTTCGGGTGGCACCACAACTCCTGGTGGGTCTACAACAGGTGGCTCTACGGGCACCTCTGGCGACAATCCAACAGGTGGCACGACAAATGGTGGCACTACAACTCCTGGTGGGTCTACAACGGGTGGCTCTACGGGCACCTCTGGCGACAATCCAACAGGTGGCACGACAAGTGGTGGCACTACAACTCCTGGTGGGTCTACAACGGGTGGCTCTACGGGCACCTCTGGCGACAATCCAACAGGTGGCACGACAAGTGGTGGCACCACAACTCCTGGTGGGTCTACAACGGGTGGCTCTACGGGCACCTCTGGCGACAATCCAACAGGTGGCACGACAAATGGTGGCACCACAACTCCTGGTGGGTCTACAACGGGTGGCTCTACGGGCACCTCTGGCGACAACAATACGGGGGGTACTACAACTACTACCCCGAGTGCTTCCCCTGGTACATCGGGTGATAACGGGACAACAACCTCACCGAGTAGTACAACAACTCCTCCATCGGGGGATAACAATACGCCGCCTACATCAGGTACGACCCCATAACTGATTGTAAAGTCGTTGAAAAAGCAGCCTTCCTGATTAGGAAGGCTGCTTTTTTAGAGATGGCAATTTGAATTATTTGGGGCTAGCAACGACGGGTTTTTCAGCGGCGAATTCTGTATCATCTTGGACGCGCTGAAGCTTAGCACCAAGCTTTTGTAGCTTCAGTTCTAGCTTTTCGTAGCCCCGATCGAGATGATGTAGTCCCTGGATTGTCGTTTTGCCCTGGGCTGCCAGTGCTGCCACGACCAATGCCGCCGATGCGCGCAAATCGGTTGCTAAGACAGGAGCACCCGAGAGCATGGGCACCCCTCGAATAATAGCGTGGTTGCCTTTAACTCGGATGTCTGCTCCCATGCGATTGAGTTCGGCAACATGGCGCAAGCGGTTTTCAAACACCGTTTCGGTCACGATGCTATCCCCTTCACTCAAGGTCAACAGTGCCATAAATTGCGCTTGCATATCCGTCGGAAAACCAGGATAGGGCAATGTTTCAATATCGGTTGCCAATTTGTGAGCACCTGGGATAATTCGCAAACAGTTTGGTGTTTCGACAATCACCTTTGAACCGATCGCCTTCAACTTTGCCGTCACCGCTGTTAAATGGTCGGGTACGATTGGGGAGAGAGAAAGTTCTGAATGGGTAATCGCTCCCGCTACCAAAAAGGTGCCTGCCTCAATACGATCGGGCACGATCGCATAATCGGTGGTGTGCAGACTGGGTACTCCCGAAATCACCAGGGTGTTGGTGCCCGCCCCCCGAATCTTCGCGCCCATTGCCCGACAGAAATTTGCTAAATCCACGACTTCAGGTTCCTGAGCCGCATTCTCGATCGTCGTTTCTCCCTCTGCCAGGGTTGCTGCCATCATCAAAGTTTCGGTGGCGCCGACGCTGGGGTAATCCAGGTAGATCTTTGCACCTTGTAGACGCTTATTGCGCCCACTGACAAATGCATTGACTAGTCCGTGATCAATGTGCACTTCTGCGCCCATTGCCTGTAGCCCCCGCACATGGAGATCTACAGGACGAGCACCGATCGCACAGCCTCCTGGCAAAGGCACGCGTGCTACCCCTAAACGAGCCAACAGCGGACCAATGACAAAAAAGCTAGCCCGAAGTTGGCTGACCAGTTCATAAGGAGCACGGGACTGACCAATATGGCGAGCATTCACCTCTAATGCATCACCGCACCGCTCTAGCTTGACCCCCAAAGATGTCAAAATCTCCCCCATCCGGTTAACATCCATCAGGGAAGGAACGTTGCGAATGCGACACTCCTCTGAGCAGAGCAGTGTTCCTGCCATAATTGCCAAAGCTGAGTTTTTGGCACCACTAATTGTGACATGCCCTGACAGAGGGTTCCCCCCCCAAATTTGCAAAACTGATTTATTTTCTTCAGGAAGAAAGCTAGAGTCCGGTGTGCCAATAGAGAAAGTAATTGTCCTATCCTCCAAAATCTGCCAATTCTAATTTTGTAAGTACAAGCTCGGTTCTGAATGTAAATACAAATTCGGTTCTGATTCTACTGGAAAGTTTGTCTTTGTCCAGAAATCTAAGACAGGCTCAGTCCGAAGTCAAATCGAATACGCGCCGCTAGCATGACACTTTATCCGCTAATATGATTGACAAGTGCAGCAAAGTGTCGCAAGATAAGAAGCTGCAATTTGAATAAGTACAAGCGGAACTGGCGGAATTGGTAGACGCGCTAGATTCAGGTTCTAGTGTCTGCAAAGACTTCCGGGTTCAAGTCCCGGGTTCCGCATTGCCCCAGTCTTAGCACATAAAAATGTGCCCAAAGTCACTAACTGATCTCTACCTTACGTCAGATATCTTTATCATTCCCTGGGTTAAGTCAACAAATCTTTAATTGAAGCTGAGCAATCAAAATGCAAATAAAGGCGCTCTAAATCATTTGGAGGGTTTTTCTTGTGTTGACTAGCCTGCAAAATCCGTTGGTCAAACAGTTGCGTAAGCTCCATCGAGCGAAAGATCGACGAGAGCAAGGAGTGTTTTTGTTGGAGGGGACGCATCTCCTGGAAGAGGCTTGTTTGGCAGGGTGTCCCCTGGAAACGGTTTGCTATACCGCGGATTGGGGAACCCATCACGAACGACTTCGGCAAACAGCGGATGAGCTGGCGCAACGATCGGAATGGGTTAGCCCTGAGGTTTTACAGGCGATCGCGACCACTGTGCAGCCTGATGGGGTAGTTGCAACGGTTGAGCGACGGTTGGCACATCCCCACCCCCCTCGCTTTACGAGTTTGGGGCTGGTGTTAGAGACGATTCAAGATCCGGGGAATTTGGGTACGCTGATTCGCACGGCAGCAGCAGCGGGGGCAGAAGGGTTGATGCTCAGTGCTGACAGTACAGATCTGGATAACCCTAAAGTGCTGCGGGCAAGTGCAGGGCAGTGGTTTCGGTTGCCGATGGCGGTGAATGCTGATTTGCCGACTGCGATCGCTGATTACAAAGCGCAAGGGTGGCAAATCGTGGCAACGTTGCCTGGTGCCCAACAAACCTATTGGCAGATTGACTGGCGGCAGCCTTCTTTAATTTTGCTGGGCAATGAAGGGGCTGGACTCTCGCCAGATCTCTCTTCCCTTGCCGATCGTCAAGTTACGATTCCGCTCAGTGCAGGAGTGGAGTCTTTGAATGTGGCGATTGCCGGAGCACTTATTCTCTATGAAGCGAAACGCCAGCGAGAATCGACCGTGAAAACGTACCAAAATGCCTTTCAGGATCGTCAAGCCGATATAGAAAAGTTATGCTGAAGAAGCTTCTTCTCCGATACCAGTCCCCATGCCGACTGCTATAGACATCCTATTTGGTTTGTGAAAAAGAGTTTTTCGGAACTCTTTTTCACAAAGCCTCTCTCTTTCACCAATGGTGTAGGACTGGTAAGTAGGTAGCCCTAATTAATTGCAAGAAAGGGAACTGCGCCCCCAGGCAGGGAGTTTTACCCTCTCCATCCCCAAAAACATCTTCAGTTTAATTTAGCCCAGCTACTTAGCAGGACGGATTAACTTCAACCGCCAATGTAACGGATTAATTTGTGGGCTATTCTTTTCAAGAGCTTGGCAATGAAATGTTCGTGGTTGAACACCTGCTCGACCCCGATTTATGTCGCCATATTATCCAGGTGGCTGAGAATTGTCAGTTTGAGCCTGCTTCCATCCTGGTGCAAACTGTGGATGTTGAGGTGCGGAGCAATGACATGCTGGTTTTAGATTTGGATAAATCGCTTCAGCGATCGACGAATGATCTATTGCTGAGCAAAATCAGTGTTGTGCAGACGCTGCTGTATCGCCACTATGGCATCCACTTTCCCCATGCTGAAACTTGCACCATTTTGCGCTACTTACCGGGACAATCGTATAAACGCCATGTAGACAATCTTTTACTCGCTAGCCGGATGCAGGAGGTGCAGCAAGGAGTGCCTACGCGCGATATCAGCGTAATTGGCTATCTGAATGGGGATTGTGAAGGGGGAGAGACGCTGTTCGATCGCCAAAAATTCAAGTTCAAGCCCCAAACGGGGAGTGTACTGGTATTCCCTGCCTACTATACCCATCCTCATCAGGCACTCCCCGTCACCAAAGGGCGAAAGTATGTCTTTACCAGTTGGTTGTACTATTGATGGCGTTGCTCAACAGCAGGATGAAAATGGTGCTGAATGATTTGAAACTTCGTTCTAAATCATCCTGATTTTCAGCAACGCCCTATTATTGATTGCCATCCTTAAGCCGCAACTTTTTTCAGGGTCGATCGCTCGGACTGCTTGACATAGAACTCAGCAAGTTCGGCTTCGATTTGTTCGCGCACCAGTTGACGAAATTCAATAAAGTGTTCGGCGTGGGCGCAGACGGTCAAGTAATGATCCCACACAGCGGGGTTGTGTTTCAGGATGCTAAACAGGTGATGCCAAAATTTCCAGCGAGTGTTGCGCTGAAAGCCTTGTCGCCAGACGATAATTGCTAATGCACGCAGCTCAGCGGGGCTAGGGATCTGGGCAGGAGCCTGTATTTGGGGGGGAGACATTTTGAGGAAATGGCGATAGGTGCGATCGAGGAACTGCCTGGGTTCGTACAAGGTGCAGAAGGCATGGATATATTCCTGGGCGATTTCCTCGATCGGGCGAGTGGGGATGAAATTCATCAACGCCATTTGGTCGCCATCGCCCTTATTGCCCAACAGACGTTCTTCTTTTTCTAAACGATGCCAGAGGGCGGTATTCGGTAAGGCTTGCAAAATCCCAAAGAGCGCAGTCGGGATAGCAGTTTGTTCGACAAACTCAATAATGCGATCGCCAGCACCCGGCTTTTCTCCATCAAAGCCAATGATGAACCCTGCCATGATTCGCAGTCCTGCCTGGTTAATTGCCCAAACGGAGTCCGCTAGAGAACTACGTGTATTTTGAAACTTTTTGGTGAGTTGTAAACTCTCGGCATCGGGTGTTTCAATGCCCAAAAACACGGCGTTGAAGTTGCACTCCACCATCAGTTGCATCAGTTCTGGATCTTGCGCAAGATCGATCGATGCCTCGGTATTGAATGAGAAAGGATATTGGTGTTCTACCATCCAGCCTTTGAGTTTCTGCAACATCAATTTGACATTGCGCTTATTGCCGATGAAGTTGTCATCCACCATAAAAATGGCACGTCGCCAGCCCAATTCGTAGAGGCGATCGAGTTCGGCAATTAACTGATCGGGGTTTTTGGTACGCGGCTTGCGCCCGTAGAGCACAATGATGTCGCAAAATTCGCACTGAAATGGACAACCCCGTGAAAACTGCACGGACATGGAATCGTAAGCATCCAGTTCCAGTAGGTCAAAGCGGGGAATGGGGGTATCGGTGACATCGGGTTTTTCACCGTTTGATCGAAAGATACCTTGCGGTTCCCCTTGTTGGACAGCTTGCACAAACAGGGGGAGGGTGATTTCTCCTTCATCCAAAATCAAATAATCTGCGCCTGCTGCCAGTGCATCTTCGGGGATGGAAGTGGGATAGGGTCCTCCGACTGCCACTCGTTTGCCGCGCTGTTTGGCTTCGCGGGTTAGGGTAAGCAAATCTTGCTTTTGCACAATCATGGCAGAAAGAATGACCAGATCTGCCCATTCCCACTCGGCTTCGGTTACGGCTCGCACGTTGCGATCGACCAGCCGAAATTCCCAGCTTTGGGGCAAAATTGCCGCAACCGTGACCAAGCCTAAAGGGGGAAGCAGCACTCTGCGATCGACCAGTTCCAGAATCTTTTCAAATGACCAAAAGGTTTTTGGAAACTGGGGATAAAGAAGGAGAACCCGCATAACTGGTTAAACTTTATACACTAAAGTCCCAGCTTATCTTAGAAACTTGGAAAGTGTAGGTTGCAAGATCAGTTTTGATAGGCTAGACCCAAAAAGTACGCATCCGAGTTGCCTCGCGATCGATGTTGGGTATACAACGTTGGATATACAACCTCAAATTACCGTTGTGAACAGATTCCTCCACAGCGCCCAAGCTTTTTAGCGTTGCGATCTCGCCCTTGGTCAATCCGGTGACTCCGGTGATGTTCATCCCTTCATATGTGATTGACTTTCCCGCACCAGGTTCATTCAGATACGCGAGCACAACCCGATTGCCCCTTTTTTGGATTGCCGGGTTAATAGCTGTTGAGGGAAGCCTATAAATTTGCTTGGGAATGGAAATTGAACCAGAAGGAATTTTTTCAGGGTGCAGCATTTGGGGCAAAAATCCTGGCACAGGGTTTCGCTGGTTCCTTTTTTTTGCTCAGCTTTGGCGATCGCTGCTTGGCGTTGGGGAGAGGAACTCAGATGTTTGGGAATCCCCCTTTTGCGAGTTCTTTGTCACAGTAAGCGCAGACTCCTTTTTTGTGAAGGCATAGGTTTTCCCCGATCACATCATTCAGTGTTTTTGATTATGCACTGAGATCAGGCGTTGCAAGCGATGAGTATACGACTTTGAAGGAGTCAGGGTTTGATGCTTGGTTGCCTTTTGCCATCCTCTGATTCAGCAGATGCATCAATCGATCGTTTCCCATCGTTACTGATTGCGAACAGTCGTGTTGTTTTGAATGCAAAAAGGCGTGTTTTTTAACATCATGCACTCAGTCAGTTTTCTAAAATGAGAATTCGCTTACTATTGCTGCTGTTCACCTACCATGACTACCCATGCTGCCGATCGCATCTGCCTCTATGACACCACCTTGCGCGATGGCGCGCAACGGGAAGGATTATCGCTGTCCTTGGAAGATAAGCTTCGCATTGCTCGTCAGCTAGATCGACTGGGGATTCCCTTCATTGAAGGGGGGTGGCCCGGTGCGAATCCCAAGGATGTGCAGTTTTTCTGGCAAATTCAGGAAGAACCTTTGACTCAGGCAGAACTGGTGGCGTTTTGCTCGACCCGTCGTCCGGGGGTGGCTGCGGCAGAAGACCCCATGTTGCAACCGATTTTGGCAGCCGGAACTCGTTGGGTGACACTGTTTGGTAAATCGTGGGATCTGCATGTGACGGAGGGATTGAAGACGACGCTGGATGAAAATCTGGCAATGATTGAGGATACGATCGCCTTTTTGCGGAGCCAGGGGCGGCGGGTAATTTATGATGCGGAGCATTGGTTCGATGGCTATAAACGCAATCCACGTTATGCGTTGGAAACTTTGCAGGTGGCGATCGCGGCGGGAGCCGAGTGGGCGGTTTTTTGTGACACCAATGGCGGTACGCTGCCCCATGAGATCAGCCAAATTGTGCAAGCAGTGCTGAATGCTGGCTGCTTGGCGCAACCGTTTGACTCAGCTACAGTTCAACCCCTTCCCCTATTTGGTATTCATACTCACAACGATTCGGAAACGGCGGTTGCCAATGCACTGGCAGCAGTGATGGCAGGGGTGCGGATGGTACAGGGGACGATGAATGGCTATGGCGAACGCTGCGGCAATGCCAATCTCTGTTCAGTAATCCCTAATCTGCAACTGAAGCTGGGCTATGAGTGTCTGCGATCGGATCAATTAGCGGAATTAGCCGAGTCCAGTCGCCTGATTAGCGAGGTGGTGAATCTGGCTCCCGATGACCACGCACCCTTTGTAGGACTCTCCGCTTTTGCTCATAAAGGGGGAATTCATGTCAGTGCAGTGGAACGCAATCCCTTGACCTACGAGCATATTCAACCGGAGGCGGTAGGCAATCGACGACGAATCGTCATCTCAGATCAGTCGGGGTTAAGCAACATTCTGGCGAAGGCGCGTAGCTTTGGTATTGAACTGGATAAGCAAGATCCGACTTGCCGCAACATTCTCCAACGCTTGAAGGATCTGGAAAGTGAGGGCTATCAGTTTGAGGCAGCGGAAGCCAGTTTTGAGTTGTTGATGCGGGAAGCGCTGGGGCAACGAAACCGTCCGTTTGAAGTGCGGGGGTTTCAGGTGCACTATGATATGGTGCCGGGAGCAGAGGATGTGAAGGGGCGATCGCTGGCAACGGTGAAACTTGCGGTGAATGGTGGCGATATTCTGGAGGCTGCGGAAGGCAATGGACCTGTGTCAGCTCTAGATGCAGCGTTGAGAAAAGCTTTGGTCAGTTCCTATCCAGAGCTGGAACAATTTTACTTGACGGACTATAAGGTGCGAATTCTGGATGGCAGTGCGGGCACTTCGGCGAAGACCAGAGTCTTGGTGGAGTCAAGCAATGGCTACCAGCGCTGGACGACGGTGGGGGTTTCGGGCAATATTCTAGAGGCGTCTTACCTGGCAGTGGTGGAGGGGTTGGAGTATGGGTTGTTGCTGCAAAAACAAGCAGAGACGGCATTGACGACTTGATGGAAACCTGCGAGGTTTCTAGAAATCTCGCAGGTCTTGGTATCCCAGCACTCTAGATTCTGATGTTGTTTCATGCGCGATGCACAGCCAGGAAATTTAGGATAGCCAGTCCACAATGGTTTTTGAGGGGTCGGAAACCGTCTTTAAGGCATCCGAAACCGTTTTTGGGCAACTACCTCTACTGCACACTGTCCCGCGCCGATCTCGTCGGACGATCGCACCCGGTTGAAAAAGCATTAAGAACCAATCGTACGTCGCAATTGAGATTGACCGATAATCTACACATCTAACTTATGCTCATCTGTTATACCCTGGCGGGCGATCGTACTGAAATAGGTAGAAAGATTCCAGCTATCCACCTTCAACGGCATTTTCTGCAGAAAGATTCTAGCTAAGTACCCAATTTGGGGTGTTATGCCGAATCATTCTATCTATTCCCCCCTATGGGATCTTAAGCGGAAAATTTCAGTCTATGAATCGTTAGACAGCTAGACCTCGATGGAGACGGAGTTTGAAAGCCATAGCTAGATGTCAGTGCTAAATTAGCAGAGGTTACTTGATCCGTTCCTAAAAGATGGTTTTGCAATCGCAGGAAATCTATCAATTCAACCACTTAAGGATCTTTGGAAAAGTCATGAAAGAGAGTCAAATCCAATCAATTTTAGAGAATTTGATTCAAGAGGAAAAGCTCTTTAGTCATATTAAAAATGTAGACTCGATTGAGAAACTTTATGAGTCTTTACATGATGAAGATTCTTTGCCGTCATTTTCAATAGATTATTTTTCAAGAAAGAAGCTGATTTCTGCTGCAAAGCATGTAGTGTCTAGTCTTGAGTCAGTTCAAGTTATTACTACTGCTTCTAAGAATATTTCTATTAATAGAAAAGAGAAATTATTTCCCGATCTAGTACTCCTTAATCAAGAAGAGGGTAAGATTATAATTCTCGAAATAAAAAGAAGTATTAAAACTGTTAGAGAAACTCTAACAGAGATGCTTGCCTATGACCATGAGATAAGAAACTTTTTACCATTCTTGTCAAATTTCGAGATACTCTTTTGTATTGTATCTACTGAATATTCTACTCTTCTCAATCACTCAATTACAGGGTTGACTACCTGGGAATCGAAGCAGATCCTTTGCCTATATGTGGAAGAGTCTGAAGAAGAAGAATTGCAAATCGAGATTTATATTCCTCCGGCTTGGACTTCATTAGGAATTAGTAATCTTCCGTCTACAGCCATCTCGACTTTAAATATTATTCTATATAGACATTCGGATGATGAGGTTTCACCCAATGCAGAAGCTGCCGTTTTCTATGCATCTAGCCTTATTGCTAAGGATGGTGATAGGAACAACTCACATGGTTTTGTGCTGGTTTGGCGCGATTGCTGGAATTTAGAAGATTTGACTGGATCTGCTGAATACCATCTTACAGTGGGCTTTATTAACCCCTATGTATTTCTCCCATTTGCACACAGTTTGGGAGTCATTGATGCTTCTCAAAGCCCTTTGGGTCAGTATTTGATTGAAAATACAGATGACTTCCCTTCATATTACTGTAAAGAAGTTATTGAAAAAGGTCGCGATTTTCTGAAGAAGTTTTTTCGTGTTCATATAGAAGGTTTCTCTAACTGGAACAATGACAGATCAAAACCTCATGAGGTTTACAACCCTACATGTCTCATGTGTCATCGCGCTCTTCCTTTACGAGTAGAACTTTGGGGAGCTTTAGGTGATTTTTCCAGAGAGCTTATTGTCCATCCTGGAGTTGAAAAATATCTCTTATCCATGTTTTCTGGAAGAATCCTTGGTTGTGAAGATCCATTCATTGGAATACCATTGATTGACAATATATCAGGTGCTAGAAAAATAGATGAACGAGGTTTTACTTGTCGAGTTGTGTTCGATCTAGGCGTATCCTTGGGTTCGCTTGTAAAGCTCTATAATACAGCCATTGAATGTGAAGAGAATGATCTCAGAAATTTACCTGCTTCGATAACTTGGTGTACATTAGATATTCAGCCAATTTTGTTAGAATTAGGAGCACAATATGGCTCTTCAAGTAAACTTAATGTTCCTCCTCCAACAGTAAAATTTCGCTCAAATAAAAACTTTGAGGAAGGTTTAGAAAGCATTCTATCCTTAATAGATTGGATGCTTACAGAGTTCTTAGACGAAAAAAGAGACATTCACGCCGAATGTTTTCGTGTTGGACTCATAATTTATCCATTGATGGATGAGTACTTTTCTTGTACGCTTCCTGAATCTCAAAAAGCCTCTATTGTAGAGAAGGTAATTGCTTCTTCTACTAGCTTTCTGAAGTGGATAGCAAGTCAATGCTTGTCAGATTACACATCTGTAGAGTGTGTGCAAAATATTATTAATATTTTCTCTACTGAATATTTGAGTTGTCAAGTTTCACATGTTACAGAAAAATCACTAGCTTCTCTAGTTGATGATATTCCACATGAAAAACATTTCGATTTTTATCATGAAATATTAATGGATCTGCTTGATGAGATTGTGCTACCAGTCAATTATAGGATTTCACCCTCTCAAAATCTCTCTGAGTATAAACACTTAGACTGGATTTGGATAAGAGAAGAAATTCTTCGTTTTCGGGAGAGTGGGATTGAATTTCCTGCTTTGAAAGCTAATCTTATGGAGCAAGTTGGCATAGTGGACATTAGTAGAGAAGTATATGCATCCGCATTAAAAATTGACTTTAGACATCAATTTATTTTCATAACCTCCTCTAATGGAATGGAGATGGCACTTGTTAGAAATTGGGAAGAGGTGATTCCTTAGGAGAAGGAGATTGAACTGTATATCCGGCACTGTCTAACAACCGCGCTGCACCGGAACGTACTAAGTTGATCGGTTGAGTCGCGAAGGTTATCTGCGTCCGGTGAGCGCGAACGACTATGAAGCCGTGAGGGAATGGTTGGGTTGAGTCCGCGTAGCTTGCTTCCCGCAGGTAACCCAATATCCACAAGCTTCGCAACGATCGAGGATGCAAACATTTTGCCAACGGCATCGCGCCAGTGGTACGCATCAATACAACGCCATCGTCAATTGCTTACGGTAGCTACGGGTTAGGGGATGGTCATCA
Source organism: Scytolyngbya sp. HA4215-MV1 (assembly GCA_019359045.1). Classification (GTDB taxonomy): domain Bacteria; phylum Cyanobacteriota; class Cyanobacteriia; order Leptolyngbyales; family Leptolyngbyaceae; genus Scytolyngbya. Next base: position 158,124 of record JAHHIA010000003.1, on the reverse strand, counting down.
CCCAGCAAGTCAAAAATGGTCAACATCGCTTTTCGTGCACCATCATTGCGGTAACGACGATCGCGCCCCACAATTTCTAAAAAATGTTGCAGCGCATTCTCATAATTCGCTGCCAACGTCAATCGACAAGCCTTGAGATAGGCTTCGTCCAGGTCAGTTTCAACCGTGGATTGGCTGATCTCTTTTTTGAGTTCGACCAGTGCTTTAACTGCTTTGGCAGCCATAAAATATTCTTTGTCGTACGCTTGAATCGGTGCCAGCAATTGCTCTACTGCTTCAAACTGGTTCACCCGAACCAGAAACTTGGCAGCTTCAATGAGCAATTTAGAGTTCTGAGGATATTTTTCGAGCAGTTGCCCAAACAGGTCTTTTGCCTGTTCTAGCGCGCCTGCTGCGATCGCCTTTTGAATCTGATCCAGCCCAGCATCCAAATCCGACTTGAGGTGCAGTCGATCTAACAAATCCCGAATTTGGTGCTCTGGTAGGACGCCGACAAATCCCTCCAGCACATCCCCCTGACTGGCAATCCGCACATCAGGGACACCCTGGACCCCATAAGCATTTGCCAGTTCTGGATTTTCATCGATGTCGATTTTTGCTAGAACGACATCGTACTCTTGCACCAATTTTTCCAACACGGGTTTGAGTAGTTGGCAGGGACCACACCATGTAGCGTAAAAATCGATCAGAACTGGCTTTTCGTAGGATTTCTCCAGCACTTCTGTCTGGAAATCATCATTCTCAATCGCGATAGTAACTCCCATCGCATACTCCCTTCAATCGAATGGTGTTACTGGTGTGAGCATGGACAGGCCGAGCCACAATGAGACTTTTGGGGTAGGTCACCCTTCGGATCGAGTGGTGTGGCATGGCAACCTGCATTGACCGACCAACCTCAAAAGTACAATTCTCGCTATCGTTAACGCAATTTCTTATTTTCTGGCACTGCCAGAGAAGGACTGCTAGAAGCTCTACCGCATTTATCCTATTAAGAGGATAAGGTAGTGTTGCAAAGGTGTTATGCCTAGAACATAATCGGTGAGCTTGGGAACGAGTAAGAAAAGTGGGTCAGTCAGCTTAGTCAGAAACCTGACTTATAAATGTACGGCATCGCAGCCGCTTGAGTCTGGATTGATCTAAAACTTTAATCTCCTGCTCAATCAAAGGGGCTGTTCTAGGCATTGGGGTAAGTATTTTTGAAAGCTCGACTGCGCCAAGCTTTCAAAAATATTCCTCTGAAGTTATTGCACGCTAACCACACTTTTCTCTGGCTTGGTGGTGGCAGAAGTTTGCAAATGTGCTTCCAGAAACCAGAGCCACTTATCGATCGCCCGCGAAATTTCGGTATACAGGTCAGCTGTGTCGGCATCGTCCAGTTTATTTGTTTGGTCGATATGCTTCCGCAGGTGTTTGGCGTAAAGGGCAAGGCGATCAGCAAGCGCTTGAATATGGTCTTTCCCTTCTAAGATATCAAAGGGATATTCTGGCAAAAACGACTGAGCGGCAGCTGTGCGGGCAGTTCCCAATGCCAAACCTCCTAGAGCAGTGACGCGCTCGGCAACCATATCAATGTATTCTTCTACATCTCCAGCAATTTCATCAAATAATTTATGAAGCTGATAAAAATCGAGACCTTTGACGTTCCAATGGGCTTGCTTGACCTGGGTTTTGAGGTCTAAAGTAACAGCCAGGGTTTGGTTAAGCAGATCAATAATCTGAGCGCGTTTATCGGCGGGGATGTCGATGCGGGTGGGATAAAAAGTTCGCTTGTGACCGTTATTTCCCATAATGCCTGCCTCTCTTGAAAGTCTACAGAACTAGTCTAGAGAAAATTACTGATCCCAGCATCCATCTTTCAGGCGAGTTGATGCGACTTTAGAGGGTTGACTAAAAAATTGCCGCACTAGGTTTTCAAATCCTGCCTTAGGAGCGTGAATTCAATCAGAGCAGAATTGTTTTCCATAGAGACACCAGGACTTGTGTCTGTATGGAAAAATGATCGGTCGTATTAAATTCTGATTCCTGTGTGAGGGACGATCGTATGGGTGTCAATACAAGCGAAAGACCTACTGATACTCAGGCTCCGCTGGGTATCAGAACATGAGAGAGAGGACACCCTTCACACCTTGGCAGGGCTGGCGAAACGGATTTTCAGGTAGTCATTCTCCATTTTGGCGCCAGCGGGTTGCAGGGCTGCTAAGGCTTGGGGCAGCACCAGGTTACGGCGATGGTTGCCGATCCGAATGTTTAACTCGTCTCCGGTTTTACTCAATTCAACCTGGCTTTTAGCAATTCCTGGCAAATACAGTTCCAGGCTATATTGTTGCTGGTCTTGCACGACTCGTAGGGTGGTTTCTTTGTAATACACCTGAGTGGGATCTTCGTCGGCATAGAGTGTGTTTTTGAGGCGATCGAGGGCAGCCAGTCCACAGAGCTCCTCCGAATAGAGAGGCACTTCTTTGATCGGCAGAGGCGTAAAGTTATCGTGGATTTCCTGCCGATACTGCTGCTGGTTCTCTTTCCAGCGTTTGAAAAAAGGATCAGTCACTTCTTCGGGAATGATGCGGTTGGCGATCACTAGATCGGTGGCAACGTTGTAGAGGCTGAGGTAAGCATGGGCGCGTAATGACTCCTTAATCACCATTTTTTCAGGATTGGTGACCAGTCGTACAGAAGTCTGGGTGTTGTCCGTTAGTACTTTTTCCAGCGCTTCAATTTGCTCATAGAACTCATAAGGCGCATCCATTACCTCTTTGTCTGGTAATGAAAACCCAGCGATCGGGCGAAATAACGGTTCTACCAGAGGACGCAGCACCACCGAGATATTTTGCAAAGGTTTATAGAAGCGACGCATATACCAACCGCCGACTTCTGGCAAACTCAGCAATCGCAGCGCTGTGCCTGTGGGGGCGGAGTCGATAATCAATACCTCAAACTCGCCCTCATCATAGTGTCGCTTCATCCGCACCAGACCGAAAATTTCATCCATCCCCGGTAAAATTGCCAATTCTTCTGCCTGCACTCCTTCCAATCCGCGTGCCTGCAACACTTGAGTGATGTAGCGTTTGACAGCCCCCCAGTTACTTTCTAGTTCCATCAGGGCATCCAACTCTGCGCCCCACAGGTTGGGGCGAACGAGTCTGGGTTCATGTCCCAATTCCATATCAAAACTATCTGCCAGGGAATGAGCCGGGTCAGTACTCAGCACGAGAGTGCGATACCCCAACTCGGCACAGCGCAGCCCGGTTGCTGCTGCAACGGAGGTCTTACCTACGCCGCCTTTGCCAGTCATCAGAATTACGCGCATAGGAGTATCGAATCCTGTCTGAGAGATGTTTACATTTCTTTTACTTTATCGGTTTTTCCGACGATGGACGAACCGTTGTCGGGATAAAGTATTGCTTCACCACGTCCCATCGCGAACAGCGCCAGTAGTCAATATGAGAACAGATGAGTCCCTGTTCATTGAGTTGGAGTTCACTCCAACCCGGGATCGTGATGCGGTTTTTCCAGGGAAAAGGCGTGGTTAAACTCAAAGTCCACTCCGTCCTGATCTGGTTTCCTGTGCGCTCCATGTCATGTAAGTCTAACTGCGGATGACCAAACCAAAAGTCGAGAAATCCAATCATCTGACGATAGCGATCGATGCCTCGAAATTGACTCAGAGGATCTCGAAAATAGACATCTGACGCATAAATACTAAAGGTTTGATGCTTTGGAAAGTTCTGGTAATCAGTCTTGAGAATTTCGAGAATATTCATGTCAAGTTAGCAGGAGTGATATCAGTCATCATAAAAAAATCCCCCAGATATGTCTGGGGGAACCTGAAGGGGTTGTTCAAGGGAACCTTTGAAATCGTGTCAATGGCATTCAATCCAGTGACATCCGATCGAGAACTGAATCGAAAACTGAGTTTATGCCAGCCATTCCTGAACCGCTTCTTCCTTCGTATTAGTACGACGGTTGGGCGTTTCGCGGGTAAACTTCATGTGGATTTCGCGAGTCTGTTCTCCATCTGCGGCAACCGCCATGATGGGATAGTCAATTAAGCCATCTTGGAAGGACATCTGGAAGCGGAAGGTGCCATCGGGGCTAAGTTTGATGGGGCGACCCCCGATCGTGACTGTCGCATCGGGTTCGGTTGCTCCATAAACAATCAGTTCTGCATCTGCAATCAACCAGAACTGGCGAGGACGAATCGGGGGTGCAGAGGCAGAAAAACCAGCCCCTGACATGGTTAAGCCAGAAACCGTGGGTACTGCCCACATACCCACGCCTGACGGAAAGATGTAAGAACTGAGGGCTTGTTCAGCAATCATTTGAGCAGAACCGGGAACCATCTGCATGGAGCCAAACAGAGACCCTGCCACTCGCTGAGATTCGGTAGATTGTGCCATGCCAAAAATGTGATCATAAATTGGGCTACCAGCCACACCCAACTTCTCGTTGGGTGGCACCAACTGGAGCACAGTCTTACCAATTAAATCCTCATCCCAGCCAACGGTGACGAATTGATCATCAATCCAATCGGAAGGATAAACGGGAGGAATCCGCACCGCAGCCGATCGCGCCAGCATCAACCAGCGACCGTCAATGGAGCGATAGCCGATGTCGATGACGTAGTCGCGATCGCTAACCGGAATGGGTAGATACCATTCCCGTGCCAATTCATCACAAGAATATTCCTGCACACTGTGGGGGGCTTGGTAAGACAAATCAACATCGGTTGCATCGTAGAGGCGCAAAGCCAATTGCCGACCGCCCTGACGGCGCATATCTTCCTTGTGCTCGTTGGGCACGTCCCAATAGACGTAAGCCCATTGAGGATCACGAGGCATTAATACTACTCGGCTCTCACCATAGCCTTGAGGCAGATCAGACAACCCTTCATCGACCACTGCCAAAAATCCACCCGTACGATCGTCCTGACCAACATCAAACTTTGCTGCTTCCACTGCTTCTTGTGCCTCCAATTTGCGGACAGGGTTAGACGTTAATGAACCACGCTGAATTGCATAGATTGATTCGAGGAGCTGCTCTTTACGCATCCGGCTATAGCGGGAAATGCCATATTCGCTTGCAACTTTGCGAAGCTGGCGCAAAGTCATATCTTCCAGGGGGGGACGTTCTTTCGCCATAACATTAATCTCCGACAATTTCGATACTGGACGTTCCTAAGCAGCAACATTAGGTTCTTCGCTTTAGGTCTTATGATGTGACCTCAACTGCTCCACCAGTACCTTGCCGCCCACTGACTGAACCGTACTGGGGATCAATCGATTAATTTAATGTTACAAAAAAACGCTCAGGGATCAAGAGCCGGACGATATCAAATTCAAGGGGTTCAACGATTTTACGGGCTTGTCGGGGATCGTCATGTCATGAAAACCTGACATAAGAATTTGGCTTGGGATCGATTTTGACTGAGTTTTTATACTTAGGTCTTTATACTCACGATCTCGATTTTTCCAGTGCCTCTCCCAGATGTTAGACTTCTCCTGGTGCTGTGTTGTTGGGCTGGGTTGGGGGCGCTATGACGGTGGATGCCGATGCTGCTGCAAATGATGATCAGGTGGCCGATATTGCGCCATCGATTGCTGAGGCTGAAAATGAGCCTCCCCGTAAACAAAGCCGGGTGATTGCTAGCGTGCTGGCTCCGGCTGTCCAACTTTGGTTGCGATCGCAACTCGCTCAGGTCGAAGATTTGCAACTCAAAATTGAGGCGGGAGATCGTCAACTCCTAACAGGTTCTATCCGGCAAGTTACTTTATCTGCCCGTAAGGCGGTGTATCAGGGGTTGCATCTGAGCCAAGTTCATCTCATCGCAAACACGATTCGGGTCAATCTAGGACAAATGCTGCGCGGAAAACCCTTTCAGCTATTGGAACCGATCCCGGTCGAAGGAGAACTGCTGCTGCAACAAGAAGATGTCAATGCTTCGCTGCAATCTCCTTTGCTAGCCAATGCAGTGCTGGAATTCTTAATCACCCTTCTAAAATCAGACAATGCCACGGATCTCGCTCCTGAAGCATTGGAACCGCAAGAACTGAACCTGCAAAATCCCACAATTTTGCTCGAAGCGGGTCAATTACTGCTCAGTGTCACGCTGTGCTCAAAAAGTGGTGAAGCAACGACGGTCGTGCTGCGAACTGGACTGGCGTTGGCAAGCCCGCAAGAATTGCAGCTGGTCGATCCCACATGGCTACCTCACCTGCAAGCCAAACGAGGATTTACGCTCCATGACCTGAATGGTTTCAAATTTGATCTGGGAGCAGGCACTTCCCTCAGTGAATTGACCTTGACGACTGGGCAGGTTGTATGCCGGGGTCGATTACTCGTTACGCCTGCATAAGTAGCTGGGCTAAATTAAATTGAAGATATTTTTGGGGGCTTTGGGGGCGCAGCCCCCAAAGCTCTTTCTCACAATTAATTGGAGCTAACTACTTAAAGAATTTAATTTTGAGGATGAAGGAGTTTCTGAATATAGTCAAGCGCCAGACGGTCGCTAATAATTTTTGCAACCCGACCAACCATTGCCCTGAGGAGATGGAAACCTAAAAACTAAACGTTAAACCGGAAGAGCAACACATCACCTTCCTGTACCACGTACTCTTTGCCTTCACTTCTGACTAACCCCTTTTCCTTGGCGGCAGTCATGGAACCCGTGGTTACCAGATCCTGATAAGCTACGGTTTCTGCCCGAATAAAGCCACGCTCAAAGTCTGTGTGGATCACGCCTGCTGCTTGGGGAGCTAGCATGCCTGCGGTAATTGTCCAGGCACGAGTTTCTTTAGGTCCCGTGGTGAAGTAGGTGCGCAGTCCCAACAATTCGTAGGTAGCGCGAATCAAGGATTTCAGCCCTCCTTCCTGCACACCCAGCGATTCTAGAAAATCTGCTCGTTCTGCTTCTGGCAACTCTACCAATTCAGATTCGACTTGGGCGGAAACGACCACGACTTGAGACTGTTCGATCGCTGCCAGTTTTTGAACCTGTTTTACCCAGTCGTTTCCCGTTGCCAGGTCATCTTCAGACACATTGGCTGCATAAATGACGGGTTTGCGTGTCAACAGACCCAGGGGGTTGATTAAGATCTCTTCTTCTTCTGTCAAAGCGACCTGACGAGCAGGCTTGCCTTCGTTGAGTACGACCAGGAGCTTTTCCAGCGCATCAACTTCGATCTGCATGTCTTTGTTGCCCCGGGCTTGTTTGCGCGATCGCTCAATCCGTTTTTCAATCTGCCCCAGATCTGATAGCGCCAGTTCCAGGCTAATGATTTCAATATCGCGTACCGGATCAACGGAGCCAGAAACATGGATAATGTCGTCGTTCTCGAAACACCGCACCACATGGACGATCGCATCCACTTCTCGGATGTTTGCCAAAAACTGATTGCCCAATCCTTCGCCTTTGCTGGCACCTTTCACCAGTCCGGCAATATCGACAAACTCGACCCGCGTTGGCACAATTTCAGCGGAACTAGAAATCTTCGCCAGCACCTGCAAGCGTTGATCGGGGACCGCAACGACTCCAACGTTGGGTTCGATCGTGCAAAAGGGAAAGTTGGCAGCTTGTGCCTTGGCATTTGCAACCAGGGCATTAAAAAGAGTTGATTTTCCAACATTGGGTAATCCAACAATCCCGGCTCGGAGCATGGTGCAATGGGGGGTAACGAAAGACAGCTTTCAAATTGTATCGTTTCGTGCCAAAGGATGGGGAAAACAGAGGATTCAGGGATGGAAGTTTGAGTCAAAAGCTGGGAAAGATGAGCGTTAAGGGCACGCTAAGAGAAGTCGTTAAGATTGAAACTGGCAAGGGGACCCGCAAGTTCCTTTCTGATCGGCTCCACGTTGTTGCATCCGATCGCCTAGCCGATCAAATGTTTGAGAAATGAGTCGATGAAACTCTGCAAAATTACGACGCTCTACTCAACTTATTGGCAAAAATTCTATGCCAGACACCCTGATTTGCTGAAAGCGCCGTATGAGGTGCAGAAAGCGACATTGGATCGGGATGGCTTTGGTTGGGCAGACTTCTGGTTTCAAGCCCTCACCCCCTTGGGATATGAAGTGCTCGAAATTTCTGCCAATGTGGAACCGCTGCAAACTGCTTGGGCACAAGCGCAGGGTATGCCGATCAGTCATACCCACTGGATACCAGAGATTGTCTTTGCCCAAGTCCGACAATTTCAACCAATCGTCCTTTTTCTAGAAAACTTTGCAACATTTAGCGCAACCTGGATTCAAGAACTGAAGCAAGCTTGCCCTGCCCTTCGGCTAGTCATCAGTTGGTGTGGTGCACCTTACCAAGATGCTGATATTTTTAGAGCACATGATCTGGTGCTTTCGTGCATTCCTGAATTAGTCGAACAGTTTCGATATCTGGGGCATCACAGTGAGCATCTCAACCATGCATTTGAGCCGGATATTCTGAACCGATTCACCCCCATTACGAAACCAGAAATCGACTTTTCTTTCATTGGACAAATCGTTCGGGGGAATCGCTATCACTTAAAGCGAGAACAGATCTTGGAACAATTGGCACAACAGATCCCTCTGCAAATCTATTCGCCCAGTGCAGAAATTTCCTGGAAGCAGAAAAGCAAAGCTCTGGTAGCTAGAGTTCTCTATCCGATCGTCCAGGCAACCAAGCAGGGCGGATTATCGGCTCACTGGTTCGCAAAATTTCCACAATTGGCTCAGTTAGCGGCGTTACCAGAGTGCCCTCCCTACCCCGTCAACCCTCGACTCCAAACCTTGATGCGACCTGCGGTATTTGGGCTAGAAATGTTTAGAATGCTGCAAAATTCTAAGCTAACTTTTAATCGTCATATCGATATTTCACCGCGATCAGCATCGAATATGCGTCTGTTTGAAGCAACTGGAGTGGGTACTTGCTTAGTGACGGATTGGAAAGAAAATCTGCATACCTTGTTTGAACCAGAAACTGAAGTGGTGACCTATCGATCGACCGAAGAGTGTGTCGAGAAAGTGCAGTGGTTGCTGGCACATCCGGAGCAGAGCAGAGCAATCGCCCAGGCAGGGCAAGTCCGAACTCTGAAAGACCATACTTTTGCTCATCGCGCGATTCAGATAGATCAGGTCATCTCTAAGGAGCTGCGAAGAAGATGAGTTTGGCATTGAAAGCACTGCTCAAAGAATTGCTCCCGCCGATTGTCGTCAAAGCTTGCCGACAACGCACGCATGACGGCTTCTGGGGCAACTATTCATCTTGGCAGGAAGCCCAACAACTTACTAGCGGCTATGACTCGGCTGGTATCTTAGAAAAAGTTAAACAAGCTAGCCTAAAAGTGAAAAATGGAGAAGCAGTTTATGAACGCGACTCTGTTTTATTCAACCAGATCCACTATTCTTTTCCAATTTTAGCAAGTTTGTTACGAGTTGCGGTAGAAAACCAGGGCAAACTGAGTGTTTTGGATTTTGGTGGATCACTCGGTAGTTCTTATTATCAATGCAGAGATTTTCTCTCTGACTTGACAGAATTGAGATGGAATGTGGTAGAACAAAAAAACTTTGTAGACTGTGGCAAGCAGTTTTTTGAAGATGAATCTTTGAAATTTTTTGTTGATATTGAAAAATGTTTGGCAGTCGAGCAACCCCAAATTGTGTTGCTGTCCAGTGTGCTGCAATATTTGGAAAAACCTTATGATTTTTTAGAACAATTGATCCAATACAAGTTTCCCTATTTGCTTTTCGATAGAACTGCATTTGTAGAAACTGGGGGAGATCGTCTGACTATCCAAAAAGTCTCCCCAACAATTTATCCAGCAAGCTACCCTGCCTGGTTTTTTCACCTGAATAGATTTCTTGAATGCTTTAAAGGCAACTACGAGATGATCGTCCAATTTGATTCTTTAGCTGGATTGATTGAATTGAGAAATCCGGGGCAAAATGCAAGAGACATGGGTTTTCTTTTTCAGAAAGGTGGTGAGAAATGGATTTAATTGAAGAAGTGCTTGAGCGGAATGAGTTTATTGAACAGCCTCCCGTTCTATTAGATATTGGTGCATCTAAAGCGATCAATCACAAATGGAAGAAAATTGCCCGCTATTCAATCTGTATTGCTTTTGATGCGGACGATCGGGAATTTGCTTACATCACTAATAAAAATAGTAGCTATAAGCAACTGTTTGTTTATAACTCGATTGTTTCCGAAAAAGCATGTGAAGAACTCAATTTTTATTTGACAAAATCTCCCTATTGTTCGAGTTTGTTAGAGCCGGACAAATCAAGTTTAATTAATTGGGCCTTTTCGGATTTGTTTGAAGTAAAAGAAGAAATTAAAATTCAGACTACAGATTTAAAGACCGTATTGCAAAATCTTAAAATTCAAAAAATTGATTGGTTTAAGACTGATTCACAAGGAACAGATTTACGTCTGTTCAAAAGCCTGACACAACAATTGATCAATCAAGTTCTAATTGCTGAATTTGAACCTGGTATTATTGATGCTTATCAAGGTGAAGATAAGCTGTATGATTTAATGAAGTATATGCAAGAGCAGCCATTTTGGATGTCAGAAATCATCATTCAAGGTTCTCAAAGAATCAATCAATCAGTTTTGACTAAATATTTTAATGAATTCGAAATAAAGTGCATTAATCTGTTTATTAAGAAATCGCCAGGATGGGGAGAAGTTACTTATTTTAATACTTTGAAACATAACGATTATAGCCAGCGAGACTACTTGCTTACTTGGGTTTTTACTGTAATTGAGAAGCAATATGGATTTTCTCTTGAGCTTTTAGATCGAGCAATTCAGAAGTTTGATGATCCCATATTTATTAATTTAAGAAATTTTACCCTTAATAAAATTAAGATGTCGTATTACAAAGCTCCGCTCTTCTTTTTAAAGAGAATTCTCGCTAAATTTGAAACAATGATGAATGGATAATAATGATTCATAATTTATTTTCTAGGACTATATAAAAATTGCTTCAAAACGAAGTAGCAGGTAGAACGAAAATTATCAGGTAGCCCTTGTAGAACTGGTGAGATGGGTTTACCAGTTGATAGGAGGGGGCATGTTGCTCGTTCGTCGATTATCCATATTTTTACTGAGCCTGATTCTCGTTGTTCTGGGGGCAACGGTCACTCGTGCAGACAGTGTCATTGTTCCAGAAACTTGTGCCTACCAAGGCATTCCATTGTATGGGAACGTGCAAGTTGTCGATAGCTTTCCTGATATCAAGGTGCAGCAAGTATCCTCATTTCCGGATCTCAAGGTGCAAGTGGTCGATACGTTTCCCGATCGCTGTGGTCTGTGGCACTATACCAATTCGTTCCCTGACTTCAAAGTGCAGTTTGTCAAATCGTTCCCCGATATTAAGATTCAATTTGTACAGTCATTTCCAGGCATTCCATAGGCAGATTTAAATCGCGTCCTTGGCAAATGAAGTGCTGAGAGGGTTCGCTTCGACGTCAGGACACCCCTAAGGGATGTGACTATAATTAAAATCCACTGTCAACTGAAAGTTTGTTATGAAGCTGAATCAATTGATTGCAGTCTTGAATTCCGTCAAAGCAAACTCTGCCAAGGCAAAAGCTGAAGTCTATCAACTGGTTCAAAAGCCCGCCCTATTCCAGGGGCAGTCCAGAACTTTTCAACCCAGGGAAGAAGACGGCTATGTTTACCCAGCAGAAAATCAAAAACTGACGCTCAAGGCGGACGAATTATTGGATCAGTTTGCACAGGCTTGTACCGAATTTTACGACCTGGCAGCAACGCAGGATTGGGCAAATACTGAAGCAAAAGCGTCGGTTGTTGTAGACGGAGTCACGATCGTTGCAGAGGCTCCTGTCTCCTACCTTCTATTTCTAGAAAAGCAATTACAGGATGTGAAAACCTTTGTGCAGTCACTGCCTGTGCTGGCGATCGATAAAGACTGGCGACATGATCCAGGGCGTGGTTGCTATGTCACTGAACCCAAGGAAACGGTGAAGACTAAAAAGATTACGGATTTTGTGGTTGCCTATGAAGCGACCCCAGAGCACCCTGCCCAGATCAAAGAAGTGTCCAAGGACATTATCGAAGGCGTTTGGTCATTAGTGGAATTCTCCGGAGCACTGCCCAAGGATCGGGTGAGCGAACTGCTGAAACGTGTCGATAAGCTGAGCAAAGCAGTGGTGCAAGCCAGAGAAGAAGCCAACGGAGCGACGGTTTCTCAAAAGCAAGTTGCCAATGCTATCTTCGGCTTCCTCTTTGCCTGAGTTCGCGAGCTGCCGTGGATTGTGAGAAAGGAGTTTCCGATTTCATCGACGGTCTGAGCCCACGATATAATCGATCGAGAGCACATGGTTAGATTCAGCACAATGGAGAATTTGAAGGTGCAACTCCTTTCCCTCCGACTATTGCGGAGGGTGGGCAAATAGTAAAGCCGATCCAGTGCGTCAAATTCAAACTCAGATTGAAGTTATTGCTCTAAGCTCAACTTGAAAATACGCAACCTGTATCGACCTTTAGAAGGCAAAGCTATTGAGACATGGGTTCAAATCCCATCCGGGTCGCCAAAATAAGACCTGGTAGTTTAGTGGTAGAACATCAGGCATGAAATTGATCTTCTGATTACCGGAAATCATCAGACAGGATAGCGTTCAAAGCTGCCAAGGCTTTTTAATCCTTAAGGCGCGAAAACCCAGCGATCAGGCTACGATCGCTGGGTTCAATTTTGAGTCCGAGCGTTTCTCTGCAGATTCAATACAAACCTATCGATGTAGATAGGAAGTATAACCTTCTAACAAGAACGCTCTTTCCACCGTTCGGTCAGTTAGGCGAGGAATTTAACAAGAAATGACTTGCTTGAACTCTTGCTTACCCTTACATGCTTCTCTTTTGCTTGCTTTCTTGAGCTTTTTCTTCAGCAAATTCTTTCAGTCGTGAGACAACATTGTAAGCACTTGCGCCAGGTTTGGTGCCGGTTGCTGTTCCTTCTACAGAACCTTTAATTTGCTGCCAGGAATTCAGCCCACCTTTGAGTTCCGCCACTCGTGAGAATCCGTCACTCCGCAAATTTTGAGCAGCAGAGGTTGTTTCATCGTCTGTCGCGCCATAAATGTAAATGTCGCGATTGGGTTCAACAGCAGGTTTTTCACCTGCCAATAATTTTTCTAAAGGTAGGCAGGTCGCTCCCAGGATACGGCATGCGTCGAACGCAGCGCGATCGCGGACATCAATAATAGTCAGCGCTGGTTCGCCCCAGTTAAGGCGAGATTTAAGTTCATGAGCAGTTGCCTGGGCATGTAAACCTGGAGGAGTCGGAGTGATATCAGGCAACTTATCTTTAGCAGATTGGATTGTGTCTTCAATGTTTGCCATTGCATTACCTCATCGCGTCCCTTGAACTGTAGCGAACGAGATCCTCTCCTCCCCTCTCCCTCTGGTGGTAGCCATGGCGAAATCCGCCTCTGGAGGTAAGACGCCTCTTAAAGAAATTGCGGGCACAAATTAAAATCGGCTTATCTTCCGGTAGATCCGGTTTAACTTCGGCTTCCGAAGTCTTTTATGCAACGGAGAGGGGGGGATTCGAACCCCCGTTGAGTTGCCCCAAACTTGATTTCGAGTCAAGCGCATTCAACCGCTCTGCCACCTCTCCAGGGAATTTTGAGGAAGACGCAGCAGCCTATTCAAATGGCCGACTGATCCTCAAAATTCGTACCTCATACTTATATTACAGGGCCGGGGCTTCATTGTCGTTGGCAGTCAAGGTTGTCTTAAAGCCTTCGTCAGCAGTCCATTGCAGGGCACCATCTCGTCCTGTCCAGTAAAGTTGGGTTTGGTCTCGATGGAATTGGGTTTCGGTATTGGCATCGATCGCACTGGCAGACGCGATCGCTACTTTGGGCTGCAAAATTGCCAGTAGTCCTGGATCGAGTGGCTTGCCTGTCCACCAAAGCACCTGCACATTAGGCAGGCGATTGGCTTTGACCAATTCTTTTTGTTGCCCCGGTTGCAAGTCGTCTAGGAGTAGCCAGCGCTGATTTTGCACTTGAAGTTGCAATGCCAGGGGTTCTGTACTAATCAGTTGTAGCGTAAGTGAGCCGAGTGGGGTCGGCTGGTTGATAGGCAGAGTCTGATACGTCCCCTGCTTACTTTGAATTGACTGAATAGTTTGCCCTGCCAAAGGTGTTTCTTTGGTTAATCCCGTGTCATAAAACTGCTGGATTGGCAATCGTGCTAATAAACTAGTCCAACCGTTGCCGATGCTGCTTTGAGTATTTGTGGCGATCGCCCAATCGAGGTGGTTGATCCCTTCTTTTTGCAAAAATGGAAGCACCGTAAAGTGGGCAGTCGCTTCATCCCCACTGTTAATGAGTCCTGTTTTTCCCGCAGCTTGTACCACCATGACTGGATCGCTGGGTGTTGCCAGCACCGTGACCCGAAACAGGGTGGCTCTGGCTTGCCAGGTTGGCACGATCGCCAGCACTGCCCCTAGAAATAGGGCAATCCACCAGCGCGATCGCCACCAGGGATTGAGCCATACCAATCCAATGAGTCCGTACAGAAGTAGCACCAGTACTAGTGGGAGTGTTCCTGTGGCATATTCACTTCCTGTCAAATGGCTGGCAAAATCCACCACCGCCAATAGGGCACGAGTGGGATAGTCCAACAACCACGCTAGGGCACTGCCTGCTGGCATCCAGACGATCGCCGCTAGAGCACTAACAATTCCCCCCAAGCTAAGGATCGAGATCAACGGGGTGGTGATGATATTGACCGGAATGCTGTACGGCGAAACCACTCCAAAGGTATAGAGTTGCAATGGTAGCGTCCATAAATAAGCGGAGATCGGCACTGCAATCAGTGGGGAAAGCGCCGAAGGTAGCCAATCCAACCGTTTAGTTAATGGTGGCACTGTCACTAACAGCCCCATGGTTGCTAAAAAGCTGAGTTGAAAGCCCAAATTCCAAATCCAAAGTGGATTAATCACCAGCAGAATTACGGCTGTCAGCAGAAGTGATCCCAACGGTTTGACTTTTCGTTTCATCACCAGCGCCAGCATTGCCCCTGCTCCCATTACGGCAGCTCTGAGCACCGAGGGTTCAATGCCTGTTAAGCCTACAAAAACAGTCAGCGCGGTGATCCCGATCGCAAACTGTGCTCTGGCAGGCAAGCGCCGAGTGCGTCCCAACACTACTGCCAAAATCAGCGAAGTCTGAAATCCAGATGCTGCCAGCGCATGTGCCAAACCCACTTTGCGAAACTGATCTTTGACATCGGCAGGCAAATCAACCGCCCGACTGCCGATCACCATGGAACTTAGCAGTTGTCCAGCAGGGCTACCTAACCAGCGAATCTGAGCCTGCACAATCCGTTGACGGACTTGCCACCAGCCCCAGCCAGGTTGCTGATCTCGATCGAGTGGCTCTACCTGCTTACCTCTCAGCGCTGCAAAGCATCCCTCGCGTGCCAGGTAAGCTTGAAAATCGAATGCACCGGGATTCTCAGCAGGTTTCGGTTTGTAGAGGTTACCAGTAATGGCGATCGCCTGTCCTGGATAAAGTCCCGTCGCTTGGAGGAGTGGCACCGTGACATAGAGCTTACCCGTCACAGGTTTGCCTTGGTCAGAGGCTAAATTAGCCTGTGTCACTCCATTCAGTTGGGTTACGGCTAGCCAAAATTGTGCTTTCTGACTGCGGGTGATGTGAGGCACACTATCTACTAACCCTTGCACATTGACCACCTGCTCCTGCGCCGCCACCTCAGATGTGGGAATTGAGGCACTAATGTCGTGGGCAGCCGGGTGGGGCGATCGCGCTTGCAAATAGAAACTCGCTAGTAAACCGACCAATCCAGCTACCAGCCAGATGTGGGGACGTGGTCCCGATTTCCAAACTTTGGGGAATCCCAGCGCGGCTAATCCGGCTAGCCCCAAAATCATCCCTCCCCCCCAAGGGACGATCGTCGAAAGTAAGCCCAACAGATAAAACAAACTCAGAATCAAACCACCTATCACACCCACGATGCACCTCCCCGTCTGGGCGCTCAATCAGTGCGCCCAAATGATTCACTAAGCATACCCAGGTCAGTTACAAACTGGGCAGCTTTTTTGACCTATGCCAGAATGGGCGAGAAGTCAGAGAAAAAACGCAAATGTCTAGTCCTTCACTGTCAGCCATCATTCATGAGATTCAGACCTTGATTCTGTCTTTTCACCCGGTGATTGTGATTGAGACGGTGGAAGAAGAACGAGTTCATACGCTGTTGAAAGCGGTGACACAGGACATGAACCTCTCTTTATTTGAGTGGAGCATTACCCGTGGGTTGGTAAGATCGCCGGGGTCTTATCATGCTCAGTGGACTAATGAATATGCTCCTCCAGGCACCATTAAACCAACCGATGTTGAGAATACGGGTGATCCGTTGAAGATGCTGCAACATATCGAAAATATGAGCCTCAAAGCTATGTTCTGGCTCAAAGATTTTGATAAACATTTGGAAGACGCAACGATCGCTCGCCAGTTTCGGGAAGTCGCAGAACAATTCTCCCAATCGGTCTCTGCGATGGTGCTCACAGGACACAACATTACCTTGCCGCCTGAAATTGCCCATGACGTGGTCTACTATGACCTGAAATTACCAGGACGGGATGAATTGCAGAAGGTTGTAACCGAGGTATTGCGATCGCTGCGGGTCAAAAATCGGCTCCAAGCGGAACCTGTGGAGTTAGAAATGAAAGAGATCGTTCAGGCACTTACGGGTATGACCTTAAAACAAACCCGCCAAGTGATCGCCTATGCCGTTACCGATGATGGCAAGTTGACGATCGAAGACGTCAGCAAGATTTTGCAACGTAAAGCCCAAATTATTCAGTCAGGGGGAGTCCTGGAATACTTTCCGGCAGACGAAAAGACACTCAATTTGGGCGGCTTTGCCGGACTGAAGCGCTGGTTAGCCAATGCCAAAATGGGATTCAGTGCTCAGGCGCAAGAATGGAACTTAAAGCCCCCCAGAGGGATTTTAGTGGTGGGCATTCAGGGATGTGGCAAATCGCTGGCAGCCAAAACCATTGCCCAGATGTGGCGACTGCCCCTGCTAAAGCTAGATGCAGGCAGACTTTACGACAAGTACGTAGGTGAATCTGAAAAGAATTTTCGGCAGGCGATCGCTTTAGCCGAGTCCATGGCTCCTGCTGTTTTGTGGATCGATGAAATTGAAAAGAGCTTTACGACCTCTAATGGGGACTCAGATGGAGGATTGAGCCGACGCATGTTTGGCTCATTTCTCACCTGGATGCAAGAAAAATCTCAGGATGTGTTTGTTGTCGCTACCGCCAACGACATCTCTCAAGTGCCGCCAGAGCTCTTCCGTAAAGGGCGCTTTGATGAGGTGTTCTTTGTTGATTTACCCAATGAGCAGGAACGTGGCATTATTCTCCAGACCCATCTCTTGCAACGGAAACAATCTCCTCGCCAGTTCGATTTTTCCGCCCTGATTCATGCAACCGAAGGGTTCAGCGGTGCCGAAATCGAGCAGGCGGTCATTACAGCACTCTATGCTGCTTTACATCACAATAAGCCGCTCGATACGGCACTTTTACTGGAAACGATCAAGTCAACAGTGCCCCTATCGATTGCCCGTCGAGAAGAGGTGCAACGGTTACGCGCGATCGCAAACGAGCGCTTTGTCAGCGTTCGCTAAAGGGAAAACAAATTGCCAACCACTCATTCCCAGGTAGATTGCCAATCTGGGCATTGTTCCTCTTGCCACCCATAGGGATGCATCCCACAGACCAATAGGGTTCCCCCATATGCCTGCCCATGATAATGCTGACAACCGACACAAGCAGGGTGCTCTTGCAGGGCACTGGTTGAGGTTCGCATGAGATAGTCTTCTGGATTAGCCCAAGGGGAGTCCAGCTCTGGATAAGTTGCGATCGCTTCATCAATCGCCTCTTCTAACCAAAGCACGGAGTGATTAAGCAAGGGCTCTACCTGTCCACTGAAAAAATTCTCACCGAGCACATCATTAGTCCAGTGCAACAAACTATTCGAGAAAAAAGCTTCCTGCACCTGCTCAGTAATTTCTTCTGAAGCCTGAATGATTAATTCTGTGGCATCAGACACCTCATTCGCCAGCTCCGAGAAAAATTTCTCGACATCTCCTGCTAACGTTTCTACGGCCTGAAAAAAATCTTTTTGCCACTCTTCCATCAATGTGCTCCTCCAGGCGGACTGCTAATTCACCATTCGATTCATCCGCAGTCTGGCAGGATGGAATCCAAAATTAGTCTTCAATCCCTTGACTGGTAAGGTTCAGATCCTTCTCTAGAACCAGGAGCGCCTACCTGGCTGTAGTCCCATTCTAGATCCGAAAGCTTAAGTTCTCACGTTTGTTCTCTAATCACGCTTGAGTCTCCGTAGTTCTTCTTGCAAGTCCAATACTTGGCGACGCATCTCTTCTACACTAGAGCGATCAGGGGTGGGTGGATTCGCACCTTGGGTCGCACTCGACTGGGAAGAACTGATCGGGGGCTCTTCATCATCCGAAAGGATTTCAATCCGACGTGGCTCACTGGGCGTATCGGTTTGGGACTGGGAAGGAACTTGCTGTGCCCGACTGACCATCTCATCCACAAACTTGCGGGCTTCTTCAGCGCTCATCTCACCGCGTTCGACCATCTCATCTGCCAATTTCTGAACTTGGGTTTTCAGTTCGGTCAGCTTGCCACCTGCTTTTTCGCCTGCGTAGGAAGCAAGCCCAATCCCTAAATAAACTGCTTTTTGAACTAGATCTCCAAAACCAGGCATTACTGCTGCGGCTCCTGCAACGTATGGATACCTCAAGCATACGAACAAAAAAATTGAGTGACCAGCCAATTTTGGGAGAGAAAGCCGTACTTGCCCGAAAAAAGCCCTCTTAAAAAAAAGAGACCCGGAGACCACGCCTATCTCAAGCATCCTGTATTGCTGCTACCTTCCGGTCCTGACAAGATTTAGGCGTTGCGATCGCATGGGTCCGAGTCATTTAAAGCATAACACTTGTTCGTCTGATTCAACGATTCGTCATCAGGAAGCACTATTCTACAACCACGCGCCATTCATAGAGCGTGTAGGTGACACAATCGTTTTGAATCAGCGGATCTTGAGACACGATCGCCTCTGCTTCTGCCATTGAGGCGGCTTCAAAGAGCAACATCCCGCCGCCGCGACATGCCCAATACCCTGATTTTGCTTGATGTCCGTTGCGAATCAATTCTTGCACATACGCTTTGTGAGCAGGTACATGCTGATCGAAGATGGGTTTCTCAACAATTCCTTGCTCAATTTTGACAAACCACGGCATGGGTAATTTTCCTTTTCCTCGAACCAAAATCACCAATGTATGACACGATCTGCTGCATCATGTAGCTTAATTTTACGAAATCAGTGAAACTTCTCAAAACCCCATCTCATGAGTTTGCCGCAGCAGTTATTTTTTATTGCCCTCTTGCCCCCTCAAACTATTCAGCTTGAGGTAAACCAAATTAAGCAACTATTTGCTGATCGTTATAACAGTCGAGCCGCCTTCAAGTCGCCTCCTCACATCACTTTATATCCACCATTTGCGTGCTCTTCAGTAGAAATCGCACGATTGGAGAGTGGTCTGGCAGAATTTGCGATCGCACAAGTTCCTTTTGGGGTCACTCTGGAAGGATTTGGGGCATTTGCACCCCATGTTATCTATCTCCACGTGGTCAAAACTCACGAGCTTGCAGCGCTTCAGCAAGCCCTGAAGGAGTGCTTAGAAACTACCCTGAGTCTAGGATCTCCATCTCGCGATTCAGATCGTTCCTATATCCCCCACTTAACGGTCGCATTTCGGGATTTAAGTCCGCCCAATTTCAAACTAGGCTGGGCAGAGGTGCAGTCGCGATCGCTTCATTACGAATTCATGGTCACTCATCTCACTTTGCTAAGACACAACGGTCAATCCTGGGACATCCAGATAGAGTTCCCTTTCGGCATCGTCCGGTAAGTGAATCGAAAAAGCGTGGAGGATTATCCCCCACGCTTCATCTTTGAAAAAAACTAACGCAGTAATGGTCTACTTCGACAGAGTCCGCCGCTTGGTAACCATCCGGAAGGCTTCGATCGTGTCACCGATCTCCCAGGCATTAAAGTTATCAAGACCAATACCACACTCATACCCGGCATTGACCTCCCGCGCGTCTTCTTTCATCCGCTTCAGTGAGTCCAAATTGCCCTCGTGAATTACGCTGCCACTGCGGTGAATTCGTATTCTACAGTTACGGATGATCTTGCCTGACTGGACATAACATCCAGCCACCGCCCCTCGACCCACCGGAAAGACAGCCCGGACTTCAACCTGACCGAGCGGTTCTTCTACCATTTCAGGTTCAAGCAGACCCTCCATGGCTCCCTGGATATCATCTAACAATTTATAGATGATGTTGTACTCTCGCACATCTACAGCTGCTTCATCTGCCGCTTGACGAGCACCGCTGGCAAGCGTGGTGTTAAACCCAATGACCACCGCGGAACTCGCAGCCGCCAAATCCACATCTGTTTCAGTAACTTCACCTGGAGCCGCGTACAGCACCCGCACCTGCACTTCATTTTGAGGCAGTTGCTTGAGCGAGCCCAAGATCGCTTCCACCGATCCCTGAACGTCTGCCTTTAGCACCAGGTTGAGTTCCTTCAGCTCCCCTTCTTGTGCCTTCGCCGACAGCGTATTCAAGCTGACACGACGAGATCCCGCTGCCTGAACCAAGCGCGATTGGCGCTGCTCATCCGCTCTTGCGCCTGCTCGTGCTCTGGCTTCTTTCTCATCTTGGAAGACCTCAAACTCGTCTCCAGCCGCTGGGACATCTCCCAAACCCAACACTTCAACTGCAAAGGAAGGACTGGCGATTTGGACGCGTTTGCCGCGATCGTCTACCATCGCTCGTACTTTACCCAAGGCTGAACCCGCTACCAGCGTATCACCTACTTTCAAGGTACCGTTCTGGATTAAGAGAGTCGCTACCGGTCCTTTGGCTTTATCCAGGTGTGCCTCAATGACGGTTCCTTTCGCAGTGCGATCGGGGTTGGCATGGAGATCCTCCACCTCTGCCACCAAGAGAATCATTTCCAGGAGCGTATCAAGGTTTTCTCCCTTAATCGCACTTACGGGCACCATAATCGTCTCGCCGCCCCATTCTTCTGGAACGAGACCGTATTCAGTTAGCTCTTGTTTCACACGATCAGGCTGGGCTTCTTCTTTATCCACTTTATTGATCGCTACCACGATCGGCACTTCAGCCGCCTTAGCATGGCTAATTGCCTCGATCGTTTGAGGACGAACCCCATCATCAGCCGCGACGACAAGAACTGCAATATCCGTGACTCGCGTCCCTCTGGCTCGCATGGCTGTAAAAGCTTCGTGACCGGGAGTATCCAGGAAGACGACCTGTTGTTGATGTCCCTCATGCTCTACGTCCACATGGTAAGCACCGATATGTTGCGTGATACCCCCTGCTTCTCCCTGGGCCACCTTGGTTTTGCGGATCGAATCCAGCAGCGTGGTTTTGCCATGGTCAACATGTCCCATAATCGTCACGACGGGAGGACGACGCTGGAGATTTTCCAGGTCGTTCGCGTCTAGCATCTCAATTGTCTTACGGGCTTCAGCCTGTTTCTCAGCCGTTTCGACTTCCACCCCAAATTCTTGCGCCACCATCGTGGCAGTTTGCAAATCCAAGGTCTGGGTAACTGTTGCCGCAATTCCTTTGAAGAAAAGTGCCTTAATGATCTCGGTTTCAGGGGTCATTAACTTAGCAGACAATTCCTGAACCGTTAAGCCTCCTCCCAAAGAAATCTTTTCAGGCTTTTCAGGCTTTGCCTCTTGCTCACGCCGATCGCGCCGATCGCGACTGCCACTCGACGATGATCTCCCCTTTTGGGGCATCACGGTGGAGGCAACGGTTGAAGGTTTACTTTGAGGCTGTTTCGACTTGGGTTTCGCAGGGCGAACCAGTGAGAGACTCACCTGGATGGGTGCATCCAAATCATCATCTAGAAGGCTGTCTAGATCTTCATCTTCATCGTCATCGATCGTTTGGACTTTCCGCTTGGACTTGCCAGCTAATTTGGCAGCTTTTTCAGAAAACTCTTGCGTATCATCTTCATCATCTTGCCAACCTTTCCCTTTGCGGGGCGCTTTAGGTGGCGTTGGCTTGGGCACTCCACTTTCATCTGTACGGACAACTGTCGGTGCATCCGCCAAGCTGGGTTTGGGTCGAATCCGCAAAGAATTATCTGAATCCGACTCATCCGAACCGACTCTGCTGCGGGTCACTGGAGCAGAAGCCGGTTCTGGTCGATTGGGGCGTTGCGGACGAAGTTCTAAGATCGTCTGCGGACGGCTTCCCGCACGACTATCCGAAGACTTAACCGCAGGGCTGGGTCGATTGACACCCCCACCTGGCGCACGGCTAGGTGCACCTTCTGGATCAGACGATCTATTAGGACGGGGCGTACCCGAACCAGGCAACTGAGGCGCACCTGAGTCTTTAGACACCACTCCCTGAGGTTTCGCCACCCCCGCCGCAGGCTGATTTGCCTTATCTCGCTTTAAGACCGGTCGATGTGACAGGGCAGGACGTGGTGTTGCAGTAGTAGAGGTGGTCTGGCTTGTTACCGAAGGTCTGGCAGGAGGCGTCACTAACTCAGACGAATTCTCAGGAATTGTCGTCGAGTTATCGTCATCAGTCGATACAGGCAGACTGAATTCTGCCTGATTTTGCTCCTCTTCAGCCACCTCTTCGCTAGCAGGCGGGGCTGGTGAAATCACTTCGACAGGCATAGGGGAAGGAGAAGACGGATGAACAGGACGGCTAGGGGCAGATGACAGTTTAGGAGAGGATAGTGTGGGAGAAGATTGCACAGATTGAGACCCGTTGTTCGTTTTGACTCCCGAAGATTCGGACGTTGGTTGTACGCGCGTAGGGGGGCGACGAATTTCCAAGATTTGCTGCTTTTTGGGAAGCGCCTTGATCGAAGGCTTTGCTTTAGACTCACTAGACTGTGCACCCGTTGCATGTTTTACGGGTGCTTTTCCAGAAGAAGAACTCGAAGAATACTTTTCGGCAGCAGCCCGAATTTGCTCGGCTTCCGACTCAGTAATTGTACTACTATGGCTTTTCACTGAGATATCAAGCTGTTCACAAACTGCCAATATGTCTTTGTTATCCAAATTTAATTCCCGCGATAACTCGTAAATTCTAACTCTGCCGTTCATTCACTTCTTCCTCTTCGTACCTGTCCAGCTATCTATCACATATTGCCCTGCCGCTTTTTGTAGACGACTGCATTCATTCCAAAAACAATCAACGGAAAATTTGATTTGATACTTTTGAATTCAATCTTACGTAGACTCAGAGATATCAACCTCAGCCTAAAGCAGCGCTCAGGTTAAACTTCCCGGACTATTTTTATCCAGAGATATGTTTTTAGATCACCCAGCCACGTCTTATTTTGTGGTTGATCCCTCTTCTAATTTCGCACAAATCGCTAAAAGCGATACCGATTTGTGAAATGGCTTTATTGAAAATCATTGATTGCCATGGCTAAACCCCCTCTTCAGACTGTATAACCGAAACGCATCGATTCGCGATGTCTTCTACTCAACCCTCTTTCTCATCTTCCAGTTGCCTCTCTTCTACAACTTTTGCTCAGCTCACTCCGGACTCAGGTTTTTCTAAAGTCTCAGAAAGACCCAAAACGCCATAGTACCAGATGTTTTGGGATCTGAGCAGACGGGCTGATGAGTAGCCTCCACTAGAAAGACATAGTATACAGGGCGAAATGACTCGCTGAATTCGGCTTTTTGCTTGGGTCAATTTGGTGTTAGTGGCAAAGCCCACTGCGATCTTTAGACAGAATCTGCCTTTCCTCCCTATCTTAAGGAATGTTTGCAGAAAATGTCATCCCAGTTTAGCTGATTTCAGCTTGCATTATCAGACGAAACCACTAGCTATCCGTTCCCTAGATCCTGATTGATGGATTCTTGTTGAGAGCTGAGTTCATTCTGACTGAGGCGTATAGGAAATCCTTTGCCAGAGCATTTCATGGATCTCTGCTGGAACTGATGCTTTGAGTGCTCTATCGAGTTTATTTTTTTTTCGAGCCATCTGCAAACAATTTTTCTCTGGACATAAATATGCCGATCGCCCCATGCCCCTATCCAAAACCACAGTATGAGAGGGATGGATTCTAACAAGCCGTAGAAAAGCCTCTTTCGGTGCCACTTTGCGACAACTAAGGCAGCGACGGTAGTTGGGTTGCATGAGATCAACCTCATTGAGTTAGTGAGGACGCTTTAGCGCTTCACTAGTTTCACGACCAAATCCATCCTCAAAATTGGATTCAGATTCAGTCAAGTCTGTATCATCCGCATCCTCGGTTTCATCTAGAGGCTCCTCATCAAAAGCGTCTTCCCGATCACCTTCGGCTCCCGTTTCCTGGGGTAAATTGCTTGCAGTCAGTGGATATGGCTCCTCATCAAAAGCCTCATCATCAAAGTCTTCTTGATCTTGCTCGAATACCTCAACCTTTTGAGCTTGGCGACGGGCTTCGGTTGCCGCTTCGATCTTGCGATCTTCAGCATCATGATCGTACTTAGCAATATCTTTAATATCGATTTTCCATCCCGTTAGTCGGGCTGCTAGACGAACATTCTGTCCCTCTTTGCCGATCGCTAAGCTGAGCTGGTCTTCTGCTACCAGAACATGGGCTTGCCGACCTTCAGGGTCAATTAAACGCACCTCATCAACCCGAGCGGGACTCAGTGCATTGGCAATGTAAGTTGCGGGATCAGGTGACCAGCGGATGACATCAATTTTTTCGCCCCGCAACTCGTTGACTACCACCTGAATTCGAGACCCTCTCGCACCAATACACGCCCCAACGGGATCAACATCGCGCTCAATTGTATCAACTGCAATTTTGGTGCGAGGACCGACAAACCGAGAAGGTGGGTTCGCTTCGCGAGCGACTGCCACAATGCGGACAATCTCATCCTCGATTTCGGGAACCTCATTCGCAAACAGATAAACTACCAGCCCGGCATCGGCTCTCGAAACCATCAGTTGGGGACCGCGATGCGAACCCTCCGAAACCCGTTTGAGATAAACCTTGAACGTAGCATTTGCACGGTAGTTATCATTTGGCAATTGTTCGCGTTTAGGAAGTTCAGCCTCGACTTCAGGCTGCCCAAAACCACTCGTCACTGCCATAATCACCGATTGCCGCTCAAATCGCAGGACTCTGGCTTGTAAAACCGTGCTTTCTAAATCTTGAAATTCTTCTTGAATTAACTTGCGTTGTTGGTCACGCAGTTTTTGAGCTAAAACCTGTTTTGTTTGAATCGCTGCCATGCGACCAAACTCTCCCTGGTCAGGAGTCACATCCAGGACAACCTCTTCGCCGGGTTGCGCTTCAGCTGCAACTTCTTGTACTTCTTGTAAGGCAATTTCATGATCAGGATTGGTGACTTCTTCGACGATCGTCTTGGTAGCGAGAATACGAAATCCTTCTTCCTCAACGTCTAGTTCAACTTCAAAATTCTCGAAATAGTCTTCATCAAAGTTAGGACCATCGAGACGTTGTGTGCGGCGATAACGCTCGTATCCTTTCAAGAGTGCTTCTCGCAAAGCTGCTTGTACAGCAGGCTTAGGCAAATGTCGCTCTTGACTAATTTTATCAATCATGTCTCTGAGTCCGGGCAATGTGACCATTGACATAGACGAATCTCCGTGGTGTGAGTAAGAGAATGGGTGTAGAGATTAAAGGCTAGGAGAGAAGGGGGAATCGCGAACCAGAAAAATGAAGTCAAAAAGCGGAAAGTTGAGGTTAGGGAATTAAGGACTTCGCTTGGATGTTCAATGACATCCCGATTGATGATCTATCTGGACATGTCCAGTGGTTGATTGAAGCTCTTGGCACGAAGTTTGTTCGTGTTTGCCAATCACACCAGCGATCCATTACAACTCGATAACCTACGCTATGACCCAACCTCCATGATTACGCTTGTCGCTCATTCAGTTGAACTTTGATAACCAGTGAACGAGGAATCGAGATCGCCCTTCCTTTTTGGTTTAGATAGACTGCTGTCTCATCACGGCGAATGAGTTGACCTGTCCACTCTTGCTGCCCTTCGTAGGGTTCGGAGGTGCAAATCATGACCGAAAAACCCTTAAAGGAGACAAATTCTCGATCGGTCGTTAAGGATCTTGAAATACCAGGGCTGGAGACCTCCAAAACGTAGGCGTCGGGCAAGATATCCTCACTATCCAGCATTGCTTCGACTGCCCGGCTCATTTTTTCGCAATCATCCAAGCCGGTATCGTGATGCAAATTTCGGACATCAATCCGCAAAACGGGAGGATTATGGCTGGTGTGAAAAACAGCACCAACCACTTCCAACCCTAGCGATTCGGCAACAGGCGCTGTCAGGTCAATAATTTGGGGGATCAAGGGATGAGTCATGATCTCGTACGCTCGAAAACAAGCAACCTAGGCTAAAAAAGCAAAAAAGTGGGCAATGACCCACTTCTCATGAAATTCCGTTCTTCCATGAAGACTGGTGCGAACCGATGTCCGCTCTCGTTTAACCAGTTTAGCCTAACACTCTAAAGTCGGCTTAGATTTGAAAAATATCGCTGTTTTTTGCAAGTTAAGGAGCGATTGGCTACCTTCAATAAGAGCTTTTAGGTCAAGAACCCCAGCCTCATTGCTTCATTTCCAGATCGATTTAGATCATGCTTGCACCAAAGGAACTAAGCTTGGTAAGATGTTAGACCGTGTTGAATAAAACGAGTTCCATGCCAAAGCTGAAGTCCCGTAAGTCTGCTGCTCGACGTTTTAGAAGCAGCGGTAGTGGTAAGATCATGCGCCGTAAGACTCATCGGAGTCACTTGCTGGAGCATAAAACTTCTGGTCGTAAGCGCCGTTTGGCGGGTGTAGCAGTGGTTAACGAGCGGGATGAGGAAAACGTGCGGTTGATGCTTCCCTATCTATAGCCTGAACCTGTTATTTTTTTAGTGCCAGTTTTAGATAGTTGAAGTAGGGAAAATTCCTCTGAGAAATATTCTTAGGAACTCCCAGTTTTTGTTCGATCGAAAGCAATTAGAGGAATTGAAGCGATGACACGGGTAAAGCGCGGTAACGTTGCTCGCAAGCGCCGCAAAAAGATTTTAAAGTTAGCGAAGGGGTTTCGCGGCTCTCACTCGCGTTTGTTTAGAACTGCTAACCAGCAGGTCATGAAAGCGTTACGGAATGCGTACCGCGATCGCCGCAAGCGTAAACGCGATTTTCGTCGTTTGTGGATTGCTCGGATCAATGCGGCGGCTCGTCAGCATGGCATGAGCTATAGCCAGTTGATTGGTAGCTTGAAAAAAGCAAATATTCAGTTGAATCGCAAAGTGTTGGCACAGATGGCGGTACTGGATGCAGCCGGATTTAGTAAAGTGTTGGAACTTGCGAGTGCTGCTCGGAAAAAGTAGGCTCCTGACAAAAATGGGAAAGGGTGCTATCGGTGCCAAGTTCGGTCACCTAATCACGCTGTCTTTTCAGCTTTTAGTCAGTTTCGCCGGGTTCCAGTTAATTTTTCCTCTATCAGTATTTGCCGCGCAGCTTAAGCAAATTGAGCAACGCGGCTATTTGATTGTAGGGGTCAAAGAGAATTTGCGCCCACTTGGATTCCGTAACTTGGATGGACAGTTGGTAGGGCTGGAGATTGATCTGGCACAACGCTTAGCCAGCGAGTTGCTCAATCGTCAGGATGGTATCCGATTAAAACCTGTTCAGAATCAAGATCGATTTTCAGACATTTTGGCAGATAAAGTAGACTTGATGATTGCCCAGGCTACTGCTACTAGTTCACGAGCGCGGCTAGTGAGTTTTAGCATCCCCTATTATCTGGACGGTACAGCATTAATCACTGAAGATCGGTTAATCCACTCCCTAGTGGATTTGAACCATCGCACCATTGCTGTTTTACAAGGATCGAGTGCCATCTCAGTCATTCGCTATCGTCTGCCTCAGGCAAACCTGCTTGGAGTTGAGTCTTACGAAGCTGCGTATGCTGTCCTGGCATCCGGTAGGGCATCGGCCTTTGCTGCAGACCTCACTGTATTGAGTGGATGGGTACAGGAGTTTCCTCAATATCGCCTACTACCTGAACGTCTCTCGACGGAACCACTCTGTGTCGTCATGCCTAAAGGGGTGCAATATGATGATTTGCGACGGCGGGTCAATGCAGCGATAGCGCGTTGGCAAATTGAGGGATGGCTTGAGCAGAGAGCACTTTATTGGGGGTTGCCCGGGAACCGGGGGGCAATCAATCGATCTGCAATCCAATTTTTACCTGATGCAGCTTTCACAACGAACGCTGTTTCACGGTCAGGGTTTCATCATCGTTGATTTTTTATTCCGAAATAGATAAAATAGCTAGTCAAGGTGCTCAACATTCTTTTGAAATGAATTGAGTAGATTTTAGAAATTCCTGACATCCGCTGCAATGGATGATTTACACTTTTTTTGCTCTAAGTTCTTTTTGAGTCATCATTATGGACAATCTGTTGCCGATCGTCTACCTGGCTTTGCTGCTAACACTGTTGGCTACTGCGAGTTTGATCATTCTGTTTCAGGTACTCAAAACCCGTAAGATTGAAAGTTCGATCGTTCGATTACAGAACAAATTAGTTAAAGAAAAAGGAACTGCCAAAGACTACTACGAGCTGGGAAGTATTTATCTAGATAAAAAATTGTTTCTACAAGCAACCAATCAATTCCAGAAAGCGCTCAAAGCGTCAGACGAGATTATCCCTGAAGAGCTTGTGTTAATCTACAACGCTTTGGGTTTTGCCTACTTTGCCCAAGAACAATATGATTTGGCAATTCGCAACTATAAAGAGGCACTGAAAGCCTTTCCAAATTATGTCACTGCACTCAATAATCTCGGTCATGCTTATGAGCGCAAGCAACTCACCTCACAGGCGCTAGAAGCTTACGGAGAAGCCTTGAAACATGAACCTAATAATCTGACCGCAAAGCGTCGCGCAGAATCTCTGCGGAAGCGCTTGGTAACTTCAGCCTGACGGTGTCATTTTGTCCTGGTGACCGGACGGGTCTAGTAAGTGTAAGAGTTAAACGGAGGATAAGGCTGCATCCGTCTGACTGGCGCCAGTTCCGGAATATACCAGTCCTCGTTGCATGTCCAGAGTCAAAATTTCCCCATCTCGAATCACACTGGTTGCATTCTTCACTCCAACCATCACTGGAACGCCTAAGCGCAAGCCAATCACCGCAGCATGACTAGTTGGGCTATCGTCTTCGGTGATGATCCCGGCAGCTTTTCGGATCACCTCAACATAGTCAGCATTGGTGCTGGGAGTCACTAGAATTTCGCCTGGGTTAAATTGTCGAGCATCTAAAGGGTTGCGTGCAACTCTGGCGCGACCGCTGACAGTTCCCTGTCCAATCCCCACCCCTTTACCCCGCACGGCTGTGACAAACTCTACTTTGACCAGGTCAGTTGAGCCAGCAACTCCTTGCAGTGTTCCCGCAGTCATCACGACCAAATCGCCCTCTTGTAAAAGTTCTTTTTCTTGGGCGACATTCAGCGCAGCCTGAAAAGTCTGTCCGGTGGAGGGTAAATCGAGTACTAATAGAGGGCGAACGCCCCAAACTAGTTGTACTTGACGAGCAACATCTACATGGGGGGTTACTGCCAGAATGGGTTTTTTGGGGCGAAACTTGGAGACGTTGCGGGCGGTTGCCCCAGTTTTCGTCAGAGTCATGATGGCAGCTGCATCGAGCTGTTCAGCAATTTGTCCCACTGCCTGACTAATGGCATTGGGGATCGATCGCCCCGAGGTTTCAAAGTTAAGAGGGCGATGCTCTTCTTCGACTCGTACAGCAATTTTTGCCATTGTTTTGACTGCTTCGATCGGGAATTTACCCACAGCAGTTTCATTCGATAGCATCACCGCATCAGTGCCATCCAAAATTGCATTTGCTACATCTGACACTTCGGCTCGAGTGGGACGGGGACTATGCACCATACTGTCTAACATTTGAGTCGCAGTAATGACTGGAATGCCCATACGGTTGGCAGTCACAATCAAGCGTTTCTGAAGCAGGGGAACATCTTCTGCAGGCAACTCAACGCCCAAATCGCCTCGAGCAATCATGACCCCATCGGAAAGTGACAGGATCGCTTCCATTTCCTGGATCGCTTCATGTTTCTCAATTTTGACGATGACGGGAACCGCTTTACCTGCACTGGCAATTAATTCTTTAATTTCCAGCACATCTTGAGGATTCCGCACAAAACTTAGCGCCACCCAATCGACCCCTTGATCCAACCCAAACGTGAGATCCCGTCGATCTTTATCGGTCAGCGCTTTAATGGAGAGATAAACGCCTGGAAAGTTAACACCTTTATTATTGGAAAGCACGCCACCAACCACTACCTGGCAATGCAGTTCCTTGGCAGCCTTGTCTATCTTTTCGACCTTCATTTCGACCCTGCCATCATCCAACAGAATGGTCGCTCCTAAGGGAACTTCATCCGCCAGTGGCTCATAGGTGACCGAGCTAATGGTTTGTGTGCCTTTCAGAAGATGGCTGGTCAAAATAAAGGGATCACCGTTTTTCAGGACGATCGAGTCATTCTCGAAACGCCCCAAACGGATTTTGGGACCCTGCAAGTCTTGCAAAATACCCACAGGTTGATTCAACTCAAACGAGGTTTGTCGAATCAACCGAATACTGCGTTGATGGTCTTCGTGAGTGCCATGGGAAAAATTGAGCCGTAAGGTTGTGGCACCTGCCTGGATCAGAGAACGCAACACTTCAGGACTACTGGTGGCAGGACCGATCGTGGCAACAATCTTCGTGCGGCGCAGGGAATCTCGCAATTGCATGAATTAACTATCCAGGGAGTACACAAGGAAGCGCCTATCCTGATGCAACTTAAGCGTTCCAGCATCAGGCTCTCGCGAAGGAGACAGAATTTCTGTCTAGGCAGGCAACAGGGATACTACCACGTTACATAGGCAAATAATGCTCATGCTCTAAAAATACTCGGGCAATATCCCTGGGCCAAAGAAGTTTTAGGAGGACTTCAAAAAGATTTTGCTGGGTTTCTCTTGGAGACTTCTCAAAGAGTATCCTAATTCCATCCAGAGGCTGCGGTCATTTTCGGGACAAAGCTAGCGAAATCGATTGGGATTGAGAGAGCGATTCATGAGAGTAGAACGGGGGTGGGTTAACTGCGTTGCGGTGCCGCCATCTTCTGGAGCAAGGAAAGGGCGCAAGTTGATGCTGTCCGAACGATCGCTGATTGAGCGTTGTTTTGAGCCAGGTAAATTGAGTAACTCGCCCACTTGATTGAGCAGGCGATCGGTATCTTCTCCAGTAAGTGCATTCACTCCTTGCGTTGGCTGACCACTGTCCGCAATGGTGAGATTTTCAAATACGCGATCGCGGGTTGAGCGAGGATCTTGTCCAACAGGCACCGTAAGGACGATGCGGCAACTAGGGACTTTTTCAGTCGTTACGCAGATCGTGTTGTAGCCATTCTCAACCCCAGTTGTCATTTCCAATAATCCATCAGGACGATAAGCTTCCAACCGACGACTGATTTCACTGCAACGCCGCTCAGCTGACCACCCGCCTCCCATATTGCTAGGAACTGCCCAGGGGTATGCTTGATTAGGTTGGCTCTCGGGACGGTACATGACCGTATACTGTCCCTGGTTCGTCTGACAGATAAAACGGGGATCGGCTGAGGTGGTGGTTCCAGGAGTGGAGCTTTGTCCATCCGGTTCTGTTGGCACGACCACATCACCTGGGTTGGCAGAATCGACCTGAGCGATCAGTTCTCCAGAAGTTAACCGATCGGTCAAATCTGTTAGCGTCCCGGCATAGACGGGTTGACTGGCTCCAATATGACTTAGCAGCAGGACTGTACCCAAAGCAAACGGAACAGACTTTTGTAGCGGCATGGCAATCATCCTCCGGTGTAGAGGGAGTAGTAAACGAACGATACACAGCATTGGTATTTCTTATAGACCTGAGGAAAACTTCTGAGTTCCCCAAATCAACCAGGCGCAGATTGGTGTTTTGCAGGGATCTCTCTATTGGAATACTTACAGCAATCAGCGTCACAAAACTTTATTTAGCAGCAACGGTAACGTATACTACCCAAGAGTACTAGCAAGGAGTTGAGACAACGATGGTGTCGGCGGCAGAGAAGCCCCTGACCGTGCCAAGGGAATTCCTTGGTCCTCCCGGTGATTACAATCCAACACTATGGATGTTTATCGCGTCTATTGGTTTGGCAATTGTATCCACTACAGGTTATTTCTATGGGCACTGGGTAAACTGGTGCTGCTTTGCATTAAACGTTTTGGCTCTGCATCTATCCGGGACGGTCATCCATGATGCTTGTCATAACGTCGCTCACCGTAATCGGGTTATCAATGCCGTGTTGGGTCATGGCAGTGCATTGTTGTTAGGGTTTTCTTTCCCAGTATTTACCCGGGTTCACATGCAGCACCATGCTAATGTGAATGATCCTGACAACGATCCCGATCATGTTGTTTCTACAGCGGGTCCCTTGTTAATTATTAATGCCCGTTTTTTTTATCATGAGATTTTCTTCTTCCAACGCCGTTTGTGGCGAAAGTTTGAGCTGGGGGAATGGATAATTGCCCGATCGTTGCTAGTTGTCATCGTTTTGCTCGGATGGCAATTCGGCTTTTTGGGCTATATCTTGAATTTTTGGTTTGTCCCACTAGCGGTGGTTGGATGGGCTTTAGGCTTGTTTTTTGATTACCTACCACATCGCCCTTTTCAGGAGCGCGATCGCTGGAAAAATGCTCGAGTTTACGCCAGTCCAGTGCTCAATTTGCTGATTTTTGGGCAAAACTACCACCTGATTCACCACCTTTGGCCCTCTATCCCTTGGTACAACTACGAAAAGGCTTATCGAGTGACTTATCCATTGTTGCAAGAGAAAGGCTGCCACTTGACGCTGGGACTGTTACAGGGCAAAAGTTTTTGGAGTTTTCTTTACGATCTTTTTTTGGGCATTCGGTTTCACAAACCCCATACGAAAGCGGTAGTCGAAATTTCTCAAGCTTCAGAAGAGCAATCGGTCGCTATTGTCGATCAGGAAGCGATGCCACCTCGATTGGAGGCACACGAGACTTTGTCGATCGAATCGCTATCCATCAATCCTTTATTGGATGAATTGAAGTTGATTGAAACGCCGATAGACACCAAATTGTGAAACGTTAATTTTGAGACATTCCTTTAAGGCGTGCAGTTAGTCATGTACTTGGCTCCGTGGCGATCTCCGCTCGCTCTTGCTTTGCACCGTAACCGTTCCCTGGTTTACGCGCGTTATCTACAGTTAGCGACGGTGAATGCCAACGGTGCACCTGCCAATCGAACGCTGGTGTTCCGAGGCTTTTTGGAAGGCAGCAATCATCTCATGTTTGTGACAGATGCACGCAGCGAGAAAACATTACAGATTGCCCACAACCCTCAAGGGGAAGTGTGTTGGTATTTCCCAAAAACTCGCGAACAGTTCCGGATTGCGGGGTTGCTCCATCTGGTTGACCACGATCGGGAGAATCTTGCTTGGCAGTCGAGCCGTCGCGCTACCTGGCAAGCACTGTCTGATCCAGCACGGGCTCAGTTTACCTGGTCGCATCCTGGGCAACCCAGAACTACAGAATCGACTTTTTCTCGCTCTGCGCCTGATCCCAGCGAACCGTTACCCAATTTTTGTTTATTGCTGCTGGAACCGCTGAGCGTCGATCACCTGGAATTGCGAGGCGATCCCCACAATCGCTGCCGCTATTTTTGCCAAAACAACCAAGACAACGATCGCCACTGGCTCATTCAGGCCATGAATCCTTAAGTTCGATTAACATTTCCTGGGTGCTGGGACGAAATCCACAAGACCGAAAAAGATTAGCGGCGGCTTGATTCCGCATCGCCACATCCAGTCGGATTTGTTCAATTCCCATGCGGCGAAAGCAGTCGATCGTCCACAGCACCAATTGCCGGGCAATTCCTTGTTGGCGATACGCGGGTTCCACCCATAAATCATGGACAAAGCCAAACGCTGGGAGGTAATAGATCGGAATCTCCTCCTCTGTCGTCGCAATCAAAAAACCGACGAGGTGGCTAGGGGTCTGCATCGCATCGGGTTGGGTCTCAGCCACCAATACGACGCTGCGATCGGTTTCAATTTGGGAGATCAACCAGCTTTCATAGTGCTTTCCAGGTTCTGGCAGAAACCCATACTTGGAAGCGTCCCATGCCTGATGCAAAGCACAAATTTTGTCAATCAGCGGCAAGAGCGCAGGTACATCGGCAGCATTGGCAAAGCGGATGGTGACCTGACTAGATCCCAGCACCATCAAGATACTCTTCAATAATTTTGTCGCGAATTCGGCAGCTTTGTTGGGTGTGATGGGAGGGATCGGTGGATTGTGCGCCAATCGTTGAACGACTTAACGCTGGCTCGGTCTCATTCGGCTTACTGAGTGCTGGAATTAACGTATAAGCTGCGATCAGCGATTGTCGATCCTGGAAGGTTTGCAGTTGTTGTTCTAACAATTCAATGCGATCGACCAATGCCCGGATGACTTGCGCTTCCGAGTCGGGCAGGCGACCATGCTCGAGAGGATCGACTCGTTCACCCGATCGATACACAATTCGACCGGGTACCCCGACGACGGTGCAATCCGACGGGACATCTCGTAGCACTACTGACCCAGCACCGATGCGGACATTATTACCTAATTGAATATTGCCCAGTACCTTAGCACCTGCACCTACGACCACATTTTCACCCAGAGTCGGATGACGCTTGCCAGTCTCTTTACCTGTACCGCCCAAGGTTACGCCCTGATAAATCAGGGCATAATCTCCAATAATCGCTGTTTCACCAATCACGACTCCCATACCGTGATCAATGAATACCCCTTTACCAATGACTGCCCCAGGATGAATTTCAATCCCTGTTAGAAAGCGAGAAAGATGAGAAATTAGCCGCGGAATGAAAGGAAGCCCAACTTGACGCAGCCAGTGCGCCAAACGATGCAACAGAAGCGCCTGAAAACCGGGATAGCAGAACAGTACTTCTAACCAGTTGCGAGCCGCAGGGTCACGATCGAAAATGATGCGAAAGTCACTCAGAAGGGTGTTTAGCACGGTGGATCATGAGTAAAAAGACCACCCCTTATCTTAGCGTTCCTGGTGCGGTCGATGAATGAGAGGAGGCTGAGTAAGAAAGATTACAGCCCACCTAAGCGCTCATAAAGCATTGCCAAAGCTGCATTATCCAACTCACCGTACCCCTGTGCCAACAAGGCAGTCATTAACTCAGTGACCTGGCTGCTGCCCAACAGCGGCAGGCCGAGTTCCTGTCCTGTTTTCAGCACAATATTCATATCTTTTCGGTGTAGCTTCAGCTTAAATCCTGGCTGAAAGTTGCCTTCCAACATGCGCTTGCCATGCACCTCCAGCACGCGACTCCGGGCAAACCCGCCGAGCAACGCCTCACGCACTTTCGCCGCATCCACACCCGATTTTTTTGCCAGCGTTAGCGCTTCTGCTACGGCTTGAACCGTCATGGCGACCACAATCTGATTGCAGGCTTTGGTTACCTGTCCTGCTCCCGTTTCGCCAATATGGATAATGTTCTTCCCCATCGCTTGAAAAATGGGTAACGCTCGCTGAAAAGCAGCCTCCTCTCCGCCAACCATGATTGACAAGGTGCCCTGCTGTGCGCCAATATCGCCTCCCGATACAGGTGCATCGAGAAATTGTACCTGTCGGGTCTGAAACGCTCGGTAGACTTGACGAGCTGTCGCGGGGGCAATGGTGGACATATCAATGCACAGGCTGCCCGATCTCACTGTTTCAATCACTCCTTGTGAGCCTAAAAAGACCGCTTCGACATCTGGTGAATCGGGTAAGCAGGTAATGATCACATCTACCATCTGGGCAAGATTCGCAGGTGACAACGCCACCTTCGCCCCTGCTGCAGCGAGTGCTTCCATAGCTGGACGACTGCGGTTATACACCACCAATGGATAATCGGCTTGCAGCAAGTTAGCAGCCATCGGTTTGCCCATAATTCCCAGCCCGATAAATCCAATCCGTTCTCTGGAGGGATTCAGCATCTGCCCACATTCCTCAAAACTCCGGCTCATCCAAAAGCGTTTCAATTAATAAATCTGCCTGTTTTTGTCGCTCCGAAAGAAATTTTTCACATTGCTGGAGATATTCAACTGCTTCAGAAAATTCCTGAAATACATCTGCTAGTTCCAATTCTCCAGTTTCAATGCGAGTGACGATCGTCTCAATTTTTTTAACCGTAGTTTCGTAACTCCAGTCTGGTGGAAAGCTCAGGCTGGCGTCTGCTGAATTCGGTGGGGCATGAGATGGGGATATATTCACAGGGAACGTTGAAGAATCATTCACAGAAAGTCTTGATAAAGATTAAAGGAATTACACAGCCGCCGCATTCAAGAATGGATGATCCAAATAGGTTGGCAGGTAGACGAGCGAGCCATTAAGCATCCAGAATCTCAGTGATTTTAGCTTTGACCTGCCCTTGACCCAATTGAATTTGCAAATCTCGTCCCACTTTTAGTTCTACAGCGGAACGCGCAATCGCACCATTTTCCTGCCTGACTACAGCATAACCCCGCTGCAAAACTGCCTGGGGATCGAGCGTTGCTAACTTTTGCTTCAAAAGCTGACAATGTTGAGTCGCCTGTCGCAGTTGTTGCGTGGTGTTTTGAATCAAGCGCTGGCGTGTCCAGTGTAGCGACTGTAATTCTTGCCGCAACAATGAATCTGGTTGAAATCGACGTAAGCGATCGCGCAGGCGTAGTGACTGCACCCGAACGGTTTCCAAATGTTGGTTCAACGCTTCACTTAGGGCAAGCACTTGTTGCCGATGCTCAGCATACAAGTCAGCTAGTTTAGGCACTGCTTGTTCCGCCGCTGCTGTCGGAGTATGGGCACAAACATCCGCTGCTAGGTCTGCCAGCGATTCATCACGCTGGTGCCCTATTCCCGCAATGATCGGAATTGGACATTCGGCGATCGCTCGAACGACCCGTTCGTCATTAAAACACGCCATATCTTCGATCGCGCCTCCACCTCGTGCTAAAATTAGTACATCCGATCTACCATCTTGGATGACTCTGGTCAAAGCAGCCACGATCGAGGCTGGTGCTTGTTCGCCCTGAACCAGTGCTGGAGAAAACAGAACATGCAAACCTGGGTAACGTCGCCGTAAGGTGCGTTGGATGTCTCCCCAAGCCGCCGCTTGAGGCGAAGTCACGACTGCCACGGTTTTGGGATGGATGGGTAACGGTAATTTGCGATTCGCGTCAAATAAGCCCTCCGCTTCCAGGCGATGGCGTAACTGACGATAGCGCAATGCCCGTAATCCTTCTCCCGCAGGCAAAGCTTGCCACACCACCAACTGGTAACTCCCCCGTTGCGGGTGGACATGGATTCGCCCTAGAAGAATTAACTGCTCCCCTTGCACGGGTAAAGTTGTCAACTTGTCCAACTGGGCATTCCAAACCACACAACTAATGGCAGCCTTCACATCTGGATCTTGTAGCGTGAAAAATAGTCCACTACGATATCGAGTCGCACTCGAAACTTCTCCAGTTACCCAAATCTGACGTAACTGGTTATCCTGCTCTAACAAGATTTGGATGTAAGCAGTGAGTCCTGCAACAGAGAGTGCTGTATCGGGAACGAGCAGATTCGAAAGGTAGGATGTCATGGTTCAGCCCAGGCTGGTTCTCTACCAAGCAAGATTGAGTCTATTGTCCAACTCCAAAATAACAACTCATATGCAATTCCCAGACGAACAATCAAAACAAACAACCTGATAACAACAGAGCGCTCTACTGAAGTAGCGATAATGGTTGATTGCGTAACGAGTCCCTTCTAGATTAGACGGTAAGCTCAGTTGCATTCTGGATCTTTCGCATCTTTTTGCGAACTTCGGCGCTTTGTGCCGTCTGTGAGGGAAGCCTCTAGAATGGAGTTTCCTTCCTGGCAATTCCCAAAACCTCAATCCCAAAAAGCATCTTAGTTCTGAGGTATTAATGGCTGCTAAAACAACGGATAACCCTGATAGACAAAAGGCTCTAAGCCTTGTACTCAACCAAATTGAACGCAATTTTGGTAAGGGCACCATTATGCGGTTAGGCGATGCCAGCCGCATGAAGGTCGAAACGATTCCTAGCGGTGCGCTCACCCTTGACCTGGCGTTGGGGGGAGGCATTCCGAAGGGACGTGTGATTGAGATTTATGGGCCTGAAAGCTCTGGTAAGACGACTGTCGCACTCCATGCCCTCTCTGAAGTGCAAAAGGCAGGCGGAATTGCTGCCTTTGTGGATGCAGAACATGCACTCGATCCGGAATATGCTAGGGCTTTAGGAGTCGATGTTGATAATTTGCTGGTATCCCAACCTGATACTGGCGAGGCAGCTCTAGAAATTGTGGATCAGTTGGTTCGATCGTCAGCGATCGACATTATTGTGATCGATTCTGTCGCGGCTCTGGTCCCTCGTGCCGAGATCGAGGGTGAAATGGGGGACAGTCACGTAGGTCTACAAGCCCGACTCATGAGTCAAGCTCTCCGTAAAATCGCGGGCAACATGGGAAAATCTGGCTGCACGGTTGTTTTCCTCAACCAGTTGCGCCAGAAAATTGGGGTTACTTACGGTAGTCCAGAAACCACGACGGGAGGGCAAGCTTTAAAATTCTATGCTTCTGTTCGTTTGGATATTCGTCGGATTCAAACCCTGAAGAAGGGAACCGATGAATACGGAATTCGCGCAAAAGTCAAAGTTGCTAAAAATAAAGTTGCGCCTCCATTCCGCATTGCTGAATTTGATATTATTTTCGGCAAAGGCATCTCGACGCTAGGCTGTCTGGTGGATCTGGCAGAAGAAATGGGAGTGATTGTCCGCAAAGGAGCCTGGTATAGCTACGAAGGCGATAACATTAGCCAGGGTCGGGATAATGCAATTAAGTATCTGGAAGAAAAACCTGAATTTGCCAAAAAAATCGAGCAAGAAGTTCGCCAGAAACTAGAAATCGGTACACCCGTTTCTGCGACCACGGTCAGTAAAGCCGCTTTTGAAGATGAAGATGACGACGAAGCGGAGTTCGATGAGGAAGAATAACCCTTCGCCAATTGCTTGATGAAGGCAAATCATCCCTTGCCAAGGGTATCAAAGGAGATCTCCTGTTCCTGGAAAGATTGCCTTTGTCCTTGTTCCCTACCGAAGTGAAGCATTTGGGCAACCCTTGATTGCAGCATTGCAAAGGTGTTACTGCGGATGCTTCACTTCGACGGTTAAAGGTGGATATAAAAGCAGTCTCATCCAGAGGAGTTTTTGCTTTTTGGTAGGTTACAGTCTGTTTTGAGCCGCCGATTGAACTACTCGTCGGCATAAACTGTGAGGACTCACCGACTCAAATTGGATTGGTTAAGGGTTTCGGGTGGTGCAATTCCTGAACCAGCCAATGGTTTGGCTTTGACAGAAGTTGCTTTTTGAGACGTTGTAGATTTACTGGTGCCCATTGGGTGGATGGGATTCCCTTTGGCTGTAGAAGCGCTAGGGGATGCTGGGCTGGCTTTACTGCCGGATTGGACAATCGGAGCAGCGTTGGCTGTGGCGGTCGGGTTTGTTTTTGGGGGTGAGCTAATTTTTGCAGTGGGTCTACTTGATGTCGCCACAGGGGGCTTGGCGATCGAACCGGATTTAGCAGCGGGATGGCTATGAGTTGGAGAGGATGCCAGGGTGCTGGAGTTTGTTTGGGGTGGCGGAGAGGAAATCTGGCTGGTGGGTGAGGGTTGGATGCTACTTTCGTTAGGGATGTTTAGATCTAGTTGAAATGAGTCTTTGGGCGGTGCTTGTTGAGATAGCCAGACGAAACCCCCTGCCATCAAAGCGGCGTAACCCAGATAGAGATGCATTGAATCGAGATGTAAGCTCGGAGATTTACTGGTCGTTGGGTGATACCAGGAAGGCAAAATATCCTGAGTCTCAGGTTTAGGTAGAGAAGCTGCTAAATGGTTGCCATCTAGTCCCAAAGCATTGCCGATACGCCGAATAAAGCCGCGCAAATAGACATCTTCTGGCAGGCGATCGACTCGACCCATTTCCAGCGCTTCCAGGTGATGGAGCGGTACTAGTGTGGTTGTATGCAACTGCCGCAGCGATACCGCCTTAGATTCTCGAACCTCCTGAATCGTTTGTCCCAATTGTCGCAGCAGGTCTTCTCGTTGCTGGATGATTTTTTGTCGCGAGAGTTCTGGCTTGCTTCGTTTGCGGAGTTTGAATAATTCTGGTTTTGATTTTCGACTATTTGACGATTGTGCCCGTAAAGGACCGCCCGTGAGACCGGCTGCGGAGGAGAGCGTGGCAGATGTTGTCTCCAAGGATGATACATCCTGGCATCCTGCGCCAGAGGCTGCGACTCCCAGCACCTGGTGGTCGGATGCATCTGCGGCAGTGATACTCCCAGCAGTAGTATTCACTTGAGAAGGGACGGTGGGTTTCGCTCGGTCTCCGGAAAAATGCGAAGGTTCTGATTCCGAAAGATGCCGATTTTTTCTAACAAACCGTTTGAGCGCCAAGCGAATGGCTGTTCGACTAACTGCCCTGAGGAACATGTGGGCTTGTTTCCCAACCTCATCGGGTAGGGATTGGAGGCTAGCCACTGCCTGACGGTACACCTCACTCTGTTGAAGTTCAGCCTCTATTTGACCTGCGATCGCTTGTAACCCATCTCGATTGGTTTCAACAGTCACCCCACCAGGAGCGCTCAGGCAGCCTATTAAATTTTGTGTCACGGTTCAACCTCCCTTGCAAAGCCAACTACTCAAAAACTCAGGAGACTTCTTGCGCGCTCAAGCAGACAAATCGAGAATTGCCATCGCAAGACCGACTTTTGCGAGAGATTTTGGCATCAGATTAGGAGCCAAGCATGATGCAAGTTACCTGACTGTTTTGCTAGTTCTTCGGTGGATGTAACCTTGCTTCCGGACAGTATGAGTCTGAATCCCTCGATTTTTCAATCAATTCCTTAGAGTCTTCCGTGTAATTACGAGAAGACTAATCCGGTTTAGAGAAAATTTGCGCTCAGTACGAGCTGCCTAGCGGATGCTATCTTGACTTTTTGGATCAAGATGGTTGATAACTTCAACTAACTGATGGGGATATTGAATCAAAAAATCGGGGTGTTGCTCAGCCAAAATTTCTTTGGAATTAAAGCCCCAACTCACTGCAACGACTCGAATTCCTGTTTTTTTGGCTGCTTCAATATCGCGAGTTTCATCCCCTACATAAATTAAAGCAGCAGCATTTAAGGTGTTATCGCGCAAGACTCTTCGTAGAACTTTGCCTTTCCCAAAGATGGTTGTGCCTGTGTAAATAAACTCGAACCAATCTTTTAAGCCGTGGGTTTCCAAAAAGGCGCTGACATTTTCGTAAGAATTCGAGGTGACAATCCCCAAGCGATCGCCTCGCTGCTTGAGTGCCCACAAGGTTTCTGTCATGCCATCGATCGGTTGGAGGCGGCGGATTTCTCGGTTCACTTCTGCCTTCAATCGCCGTAGCAACAGAACCAATCGAAACACTGAAATACGAGACTGAGATTGTCGAACAATTTCGCGCGAGTTCAAATTTCGCAGTTGCTTAACTTCATCCAGATTAAAAGGCTCAAACCCAAATTCGAGTGCCAACCGATTGACAATCCCTAGTACCGTGTCAAACGAATCGGCGATCGTACCATCAAAATCAAAAATAATTACTTTCACAGATGTGGATGCTGTGGGGTTCTGGCTTCAGTTCTTGCCTGCAACATCAACCGGGCTTGCTCAAATTTTAAGCCTTATGTTTGCACAATCAGGCAAACTCTGCGGATATGCGTTAACTAGCTTATTCTATTCTCCCATCTTAAGCTGCTGGGGGAGCGTTGCAAAAATGTTGCAGTAAAAAGGGGAAGCGAAGGCATGAAATGCCTGCTCCCCCTTTGCCTAAGCCATTTTGTTGTGGATGCTGAAATGAACTAGACTGCGATCGCCTCAGCCTTCAAATCAGCACAATAGGTTTCGTAAACTCCATCCAAGAACTGCCATAGAGCATTGGTTGCCTGAGCCGCTACCTCTAGCACCGCCGATTCTTTCTCAGGCGTATCAGCAAATTGCTCAATCAGTTTCAACTCCGTTTCTGTATGCCAAACATCGGCAATTTGGTGGACGGTGAAAAATTGATAGTCTTCTGGGTTCGTCATGCCATAAAACGTTTTCAACCCATCCACTTTCACCCCAGCAATCTCAGGAATTTGAGATTCGTAGGCATACAAGGCTGCCAAACCCACATAAAAAGGGCTGCTGAGACACAGATGGCGAAAAGTGTCTACTAGAGTGGCTGTGGTAGGAAGCGGGGTAGTTTCAGCCAACTCGGCATCCGTTGCACCCAGTGATAGAGCAAACTTGCGCCATAGGGCGGGATGATTGTGTTCGCCTTGTTCCTCGCTGATCAAGTTATCCAGAATTTCTTGCCGGACTGCGATCGAATTTTCGAAATGGGGGGTGTTGAAGTGCACGGCACTGAGGTAAGTCGGAAACGCCAGCACATTCTGAAAATATTGAATGGCATAGTGTTTCAGGTGCTCCCGTGTCAGTTTGCCATCGGTCCAGGCAATGTAGAAGGGATGCTTAAGAAGATGCTTCTGCGCGACGATAGT
Source organism: Scytolyngbya sp. HA4215-MV1 (assembly GCA_019359045.1). Classification (GTDB taxonomy): domain Bacteria; phylum Cyanobacteriota; class Cyanobacteriia; order Leptolyngbyales; family Leptolyngbyaceae; genus Scytolyngbya. Next base: position 115,299 of record JAHHIA010000003.1, on the reverse strand, counting down.
TTGCAGTTGCGTCCGAAGTGTCATGATTCCTCCACCAGGTTGAACTGTTTTAAACAGGTGATGCCACCTAGAATCAGGCAGGCAAGCTGTAGATGTCAATTGGTATGCTCCCTAACAATCGGCAATTTTGTCGATTGTGGTACTTCTTCTCAACCCAATTTTTCAGTTTTTTTGCGAGTGCTGGTGCTTGTTGACTTCTTTTTGGTCGTATTTGCCTTCACCGTCGTCTTTTTAGTGGTTTCTTTCTTGCTAGTTGCGGCTGTTTTAGTTTTGCTAGTTGCCGCTGTTTTGGTGGTCGCAGTACCCGATCCAGAAGATTTGCGACCCGACTTCTTCGCACCCGTTTTGGCAGCCAGCGCTGCCAGAGCCTCTTCCATCGTTAGGGCTTCTAGAGTTTGCCCTTCTGGCAAAGATGCATTCACCTTACCGTGCTTGATGTAAGGGCCATAGGGACCATCGTAAATGTTGACGGGTTCGCTATCTTCTGGATGGGCACCCAGTTCGCGTAGGGGTTTGGCAGCAGTTCGTCTACCCCGTCCCGTTTTAGGTTCGGCTAGCAATGCCAATGCTCGTTCCAGGTCGATCGTCAACACATCATCGCCTACTTTCAGCGATCTATATTCTTTGCCATCCTTGCCCTGGTCATGCACGATGTAGGGACCAAACCGTCCCAGACTTGCCTGAATTTTCCGTCCTGTCTCTGGGTGAACCCCCAACGTTCGAGGTAAGGCGAGCAAACCGACTGCCATTTCCAGGGTGACCTGATCAGGGGTCACACCTTTGGGGAGAGAGGCACGCTTAGGTTTCGGGTTTTCATCGGTTACATCGCCCAGTTGGACATAGGGACCATATGCCCCAATCAGTTGGTAAATCGGTTCTCCGGTTTCAGGATGGAAGCCCACCTTATCGGGTCCCTCGGTTTTCTGTTTGAGCAGGGTTTTCACCTGTTCTGGGTGCAGATCTGAGGGGGTGAGGTCTTTGGGAATGGATGCTTTGACCAATCCGTCGCCATTTTCTGCCTCTATGTAGGCACCAAAGCGCCCAATCCGAACTTTTGCCTCCAGCCCTTCCAGTTCAACTGCGCGAGCTTCATTAGGATCGATCTGGCTTTCACGCTCTTTAACCTGAGTTTCTAACCCTGTCTCACCTAAGTAGAATTTTTTGAGATACGGGAGCCATTTTGCTTCACCTGTAGAAATCTCGTCCAGCGTCTGCTCCATCCGGGCAGTGAAGCTGGTATCGACCAGATCGGGAAAATGTTTTTCGAGCAGAGTGGTGACGGCAAAGGCAGTGAACGTGGGCACCAGCGCATTACCTGTCATTTGAGCATAGCCCCGATCGATAATGGTGCCGATGATGCTGGCGTAGGTACTGGGACGACCAATGCCTTCACTTTCTAGCATTTTGACCAGGGATGCTTCGGTATATCGAGCAGGCGGTTGGGTTTCATGCCCGATCGCTTCCAGGTTGGTGCAATTGGGGGTATCGCCAACTTGCAATGGGGGTAAAACAATTTCTTGATCTTCGATCGCTGCATTCGGGTCATCCGACCCTTCCACATAAGCCCGAAAGAAGCCAGGAAAGTCGATCCGCTTACCCGAAGCCCGGAAACCTGCATCTTCGACTTGAATTTGTACCGTCATCAAGGTTTGGCGTGCTTCCGCCATCTGCGTTGCCACGGTGCGCTTCCAGATTAAGTCATAAAGCTGAAATTCGCGCCCACTGAGCTTGGTTTCTTGCGGCGTGCGGAAACTGCTGCCAGCGGGACGAATGGCTTCGTGGGCTTCTTGTGCGCCTTTGCTTTTGGTAGCATATTGCCGGGGTTCAGGGCTGAGATAGTTACTGCCATACATCTGCTCGACGCAGGAGCGGGTAGCACCGATCGCCTGCTGCGATAAATGCACCGAATCGGTTCGCATGTAAGTGATGTACCCCTGTTCATAAAGGCTTTGGGCAACCCGCATAGTATCTCTTGCCGACAATCCTAATTTACGGTTGGCTTCTTGTTGCAGGGTGGAAGTGGTAAAAGGCGGGGAAGGTTTGCGGGTAACGGGACGCTCTTCTAGATTGTTAATCGTCCAGGTTTTGTTGGCGAGACGATCGCGCAATGCTCCAGCTTCGGTTTCATTCAGCAGTACGACATTGCGTCCCGCCGTGATTTGTCCTGTGGCTTCATCAAAGTCACTTCCGGCTGCGACCTTCGCGCCTCCCAGGGTGACTAGCTTTGCCTCAAAGCCATCTACTTTTTTGCCTTTACTAGAAGCGGTGCCTGTGGAGAGCGTGGCTTTCAAGTCCCAATAGCTACCCTGGCGAAATGCTCGTCTTTGTCGCTCTCGTTTCACCAGTAGCCGCACGGCAACCGATTGCACCCGTCCAGCCGAAAGCCCAAACGCAATCTTTTTCCACAACAGGGGGGAGAGGGTGTAGCCCACCAGGCGATCGAGAATCCGCCGGGTTTCCTGAGCGCGCACCAGTCGCTCATCGATATCGCGACAGTTGGCGATTGCTTCCCGAATTGCCTCTTCGGTAATTTCGTGAAACACCATGCGTTTGATCGGCACTTTAGGTTCCAGCAATTGCAACAGATGCCAGCTAATGCTTTCTCCCTCGCGGTCTTCGTCAGTTGCCAGTACCAGCTCATCCGCAGACTTCAGTGCCTCTTTGAGCTCCTTAACAATTTTTTTCTTGTCTTGCGGCACGACATACAGCGGATCAAAATCTGCCTCTACATTGACTCCCAGTTGTGCCCATTTTTCTCCCTTTACCTTGGCTGGGATTTCGCTCGCAGACTGAGGCAGATCTCGGACATGCCCCATAGAAGCTTCAACACGATAACTGGATGGCAGAAAACCGCGAATAGTACGGGCTTTGGTCGGTGATTCGACGATGACAAGCGTTGACATGAGGGTATGTGCTTCAGGGAAATTGGCGACAAAGCCAGACAGCCTGAGTCAGCTTAAATGCTTTGGATAGCAAAGAAATTGCAGCAATCTGGCTAAAATAGCGAGTTCAAAATGAATCAGGGGGAATGGGCGTGTCTGATGTAGGGGCTAGGTGGGGCAAATAAATTTGAGCAGGATAAAGCTTGATTCAGCGGATTGAAAGAGTTCATCTGATTTCTACTTATAACCAATATTGATCGACTACTGAATGTTTGAGGCAGTTTTCGGAATAAGAATTTGGAGCAGTCGATTGTCAATATCACCCCATTTCCATGCTTTGTATCACCTCATCGATCGTCTTAAGTTCAATATTGGCAGGGAATTGTCGATTTGAGCGCGATCTGGATGATTCAGACCAGGAGGTGGCTGAAATGAGGAATATTAAGTTTTTTCAATACTCATCCTGTGCAATTCCTAATCAACGGTGGATCGCTGCTCGAGTCAAGTTGCGGGTTAAAATCCACTGTAGAGGATTCTTGGATGACTTGACTTCATCCTGTCGTCAAAGCATTCTGACTGTAAGATTTGTTCATTTTGTTTACCTGCCGCAACTCTCATGGATGTCTCTAGTCTCGCAGCCCAGTTGAATGCTGGAATCATCATTCCAGAGGGGATTGTTATTATCACCCTCTTGCTGGTTCTAGTCGGTGACCTGATTGTTGGACGAACTGCTTCCTCTCGTTGGACGCCTTATCTCGCGATTGTGGGGCTACTGACGGCGATCGTCGCGCTCTACTTACAATGGGATGTAGCTGATCCGGTCTCTTTTTTGGGAGCATTTAATGGTGATGCGTTGAGTGTCGTGTTCCGAGGGATCATCGCGCTCTCTGCTGCTGTGACGATTTTGATGTCAATTCGCTATGTGGAGCAATCAGGAACCTCGCTGGCAGAGTTCATTACAATTCTCCTGACCGCGACGATCGGGGGCATGTTCTTGGCTGGGGCAGACGAGTTAGTCATGGTGTTTGTCTCGCTGGAAACTTTAAGTATTTCGTCTTATCTGTTGACGGGTTACGCAAAACGCGATCCAAGATCGAATGAAGCTGCATTGAAGTATTTGCTGATCGGGGCTGCCAGTTCGGCGATTTTCCTTTATGGCGTTTCGTTGCTGTATGGGTTATCGGGTGGGGAAACCCAACTGAGTGAGATCGCGGCAAGCATTGCAACTTCCGGATTGAACCAATCTTTGGGCTTGGTCATTTCTCTGGTCTTTGTGATTGCGGGGATCGCCTTCAAAATTGCGGCAGTGCCCTTCCATCAGTGGACGCCTGATGTGTACGAAGGGTCACCTACCCCCGTAGTGGCGTTTCTCTCGGTGGGATCTAAGGCGGCTGGTTTTGCGTTGGCGATTCGTCTGTTAGTCACCGCCTTCCCTTTGCTCACAGAAGAGTGGCACTTTGTCATGACGGCGCTCGCAATCCTCAGCATGGTTCTAGGAAATGTGGTGGCGCTGGCACAGACTAGTATGAAGCGGATGCTGGCGTATTCTTCGATCGCCCAGGCAGGCTTCGTTATGATCGGTCTGATCATTGGCACTGATGCTGGATATGCCAGCATGATCTTCTACCTGCTGGTTTACCTGTTTATGAACCTGGGCGCTTTTACCTGCGTCATTTTGTTTTCTTTGCGAACCGGCACTGATCAGATCAGTGAGTACAGCGGCTTGTACCAAAAAGATCCACTGCTCACGTTAGGTCTCAGCATCTGCTTACTCTCTCTGGGGGGAATTCCTCCCATGGCAGGCTTCTTTGGCAAACTCTATCTGTTTTGGGCAGGTTGGCAAGCAGGCGCCTATGGGCTAGTGTTACTGGGCTTGGTGACCAGTGTCATCTCTATCTATTACTACATCCGAGTCGTGAAGATGATGGTGGTCAAAGAACCGCAAGAAATGTCAGACGCGGTGAAAAATTATCCGGAAATCCGTTGGGATTTGCCTGGAATGCGTGCTCTACAAGTTGGGCTAGTGCTGTCTTTGATTGCCACATCACTGGCTGGCATCTTGTCCAACCCGCTGTTTACGCTGGCAAATAATTCGGTGACAAAAACGCCAATGTTGCAATCAGCACTTAAGAGCCAGCCTGCGGCTGTCATTTTGCAGCCAACTCGGCAGATTTCATCGCTCAAGCCGATTGCTGTGGTGAAGTAGTCTGTGTTGTGGGTCGGATTGGGCTGTGGTAAGGGCACCTCTAGACAGGTGATTGAGCTGGGAATTCAAACTGTTTTTCGAGAACATCATCTGTCAGAAGCTGAGATCGCAGGGATGGCGACGATCGACCTAAAAGCCAACGAAACGGGGTTGCGATCGTTCTGCCACGATCGTAACCTCCGCTTAATTTTTTATTCGTCAGATCAATTAAAGCTGGTTCAGGTGCCTAACCCTTGCGGCAAAGTGAGAACTGCTGTGGATACGGGCAGTGTGGCAGAAGCCGCAGCTATTTTGGCAGCGAATGAGTCCAAGGAGCGAAGCCCGGTTGATCCGACTGCGCTTAGGACAAAATTGTTGGTTACTAAGCAAATCTTTCGGATAGATCGAGTTGCGGGAGTGGTGACCCTTGCGATCGCTCAAGCAAATCCAAATGCACCTTAGCCTTCCCTACGTTAAGCTGAGTGAAATAAGGTGCGGTTCTTCTCTGGGGTTTTGTTATGGGCATTGGGCGATCGGTCATTATTTTGCTGGTTGCACTCATTTGTGGGTTGCCGCTGCCTGCCCATGCTGCCAGTTACATGCAAAACTATGCCCCACCACTCTCGTTCAGCAATGCGGATTTGGTCGGGCAAGATTTTTCGGGACAAATGCTCCGAGCAGCAGAATTTTCCAACGCTAATTTGGAAGGCACCAACTTTACGGATGCCAATCTGGAAGGGGCAGTCCTCAGCGCTTCAGTGATGACTAAGACCATTTTGCATGGAGCCAATCTGACCAATGCCCTGATCGATCAGGTGAAGTTTGTGAAAACCGATTTGAGCGACGCTGTGTTGAGTCAGGCAATTTTGTTGCGATCGACTTTTGACGCAATCAAGATTGTCGGAGCGGACTTTACCGATGCAGTGCTGGATGGGGTTCAGGTCAAGCTGCTCTGTCAACAAGCCAGTGGGGTTAATCCGAAAACGGGGGTTGCCACCCGCAATTCTTTAGGCTGTCGTTGACGATCGCCCAAGCTACAATCGCCTATCCAAAATAGGATAAGATTTGCGGGGTAATTCTATCAACTGACGCAACTCATGTTCAAACGTGTGGGGGTAATTGGCGGCGGACAACTCGCCTGGATGATGGCAGAGCCAGCGAAGCAACTGGGCATTGAGTTAGTCGTTCAAACACCGCATCTTTCTGATCCGGCAGTTGCCATTGCTAGCGACACAGTGTTAGCGACGCTCGCCGACGCTACAGCCACAGCTCAACTCGCGGCAAAATGTGATGTCATTACGTTTGAGAATGAATTTGTTGATCTACCTGCTTTGCGTTGCTTAGCAGAGAGGGGGACCCGCTTCTATCCCAGCCTTGACAGCCTTTCTCCTTTACTGGATAAATACGACCAGCGCTGTTATTTGAAGAACCTGGGATTACCCGTTCCCAACTTTACTGATTTTTCTTCGTTTGAACATTCGCTTACCACTCTGGAATTTCCCCTCGTTCTCAAAACCCGTCGGCATGGCTACGATGGGCAGGGCACTTTCATTCTCTCTAATCTAGCAGAATTGCAGGCAGCGCTGACACGCTTACCTGATGTCCCGTTGCTTCTAGAAGAATTTGTGCCCTTCGATCGCGAATTAGCAGTGATTGCTGCGAGATCGATCGCGGGTGAAATGGTGGTCTATCCTGTCGTCGAAACGCAACAAGAGCACCAGGTATGCCGTCGAGTCATTGCACCCGCACAAGTCAGTGTCTCGATCATGGCAGAAATCGAGGCGATCGCCCGCACTTTGCTACCCAGTCTCGATGCGGTTGGGATTTTTGGCATCGAGCTATTTCTAACCCCTTCTGGTCAAGTATTGGTGAATGAGATTGCGCCCCGTACGCATAATTCTGGACATTACACGATCGATGCCTGCGCCACTTCCCAATTTGAGCAGCATCTTCGCGCTATTTGTGGCTTACCGCTCGGCAGTCCTCACCTCATCTGTGCCGGAGCGGTTATGGTGAATTTGCTGGGCTATGAGAACGCCAGCTGCAATTATTGGGAAAAACGCCAGCAGTTATTGGCTATCCCCAATGCCCATCTACACTGGTATGGCAAGACGGAATCTCGCATAGGTCGGAAATTAGGGCATGTCACCGTTACCTTGGAAGCCTGCGAGAGTTTGGCATTGCCACAGCAAGTAGCAACGATCGCACAAAGGGTGGAAGCGCTTTGGTATGACCGACGGGGGAATGATGGGGTAAAAGGGCGAAGGAGTGAATAAGTGCAGAGGCGGGTCAATCTTAACTTAGGGTAAGGTTGGGCATTTGCCGGTGTATTTGGTTAAAACGGTTGCCAGTTCTTCATAGTTGAGCGGTTTGCTGATGTAGTCATGCAACCCGGCTGCCAGACAGCGTTCGCGATCGCCTGCCATGGCGAGAGCTGTAATCGCAATGATGGGAATCTCTTGCCAGGCTGGATTGGCGCGAATCTGATAGGCAATTTCAAAGCCGTCCATCCCCGGCAATTGAATATCAAGCAGAATCAGATCTGCTTTCTGAGTTTCTAACCAGGTAATTGCTTGCTGTCCATCTGCAACGTGATGGGCTTTATATCCCCAATGCACCAAAATATCTTGCAAAAGCATGGCATTGAGCGGATGATCTTCAACAATCAACACCTGGATTGGAGCAGAAGCATCCAATTGAAGTGAAGGAACAAAGGCAGGCTCGGCTTCTAGAGCAAGGTCAACAATATTGGAATGAAGATTACACGGTAGCCGAATCGTAAAACGACTCCCTTCTTTTTCTTTCGATTCAAATTCGACGGTTCCATGATGCAGTTCTGCCAAGCGCCGAGTTAGTGCTAAACCTAGTCCGGTGCCCTCGTGACGGCGAGCCAGCGAACCATCCACCTGTTGAAAGGGTTGAAATAATAGCTTGTGCTTACTTTCAGCAATTCCAATGCCTTGATCCCAGACTGTGAAATATAAATAGCCAGCTTGTGCTTTCGCTTCGAGACCAATATTTCCTTTTTCGTAAGAAAATTTGATTGCATTCGAGAGTAGGTTGAGCAACATTTGTCTCACCCGCAATTCATCAGCCATCAAGGAGGGCAAGTTCGGCTCAATTTCTTGATGGAGCGTTAACTGACGTGCTTCCGCCTGGGCGCTCACGAGCGCAAGCACGTCCTCGCAGAGTTCCATCACCGAAATTTCGGTTACATCCAGCAGCATCTGCCCAGCTTCCACTTTCGACAAATCCAGTACGTCATTGATTAAACTCAGCAGATGTTGCCCACTTTGATGAATCTGCTGAGTGTAGAGCAATTGTTTACTGTTGAGGTCACCAAAAATCTGCTGGCTCAATAAAGATGAAAAACCCAGAATTGAGGTCAGTGGAGTTCGCAGTTCGTGGGACATATTGGCTAAAAATTCTGACTTGAGCCGATTAGCTCGCTCTAGTTCAATATTTTTAGCTGCCAGTTCTGCCTGAATCTGTTTTTGTTGCGTAATGTCGCGGCTAATGACTGAAATTGCAGTGGGTTTTCCCTTGTCATCACAAATCAGTCCCACTGAGACTAAGGCTGGAAAACGCTCACCTGGTTGTCGTTGGCAGATCACTTCTCCACTCCAACCGCCTGCGATCGCTTGTTGAATCAGCCACTCGATTTGCTCGATTCCTAGATAAAAGATCGAAGCATTCTTGCCCTTGAGTGTATCCAGGCGGTACTGGAAAATTCGGCTTGCCGCCGGATTGGCATAAAGGATCTGTCCCTGTAAATCGGTAATAATTGCACTGTCGTAGGCAGACTCCACTGCTTTTGAGAACATTTGTAGTTGCTGCTCCACCCGCTTCCGCTCCGTAATGTCACGGGCAATGCCAATGCCCCCGATCAATTCACCATTGCGATAAAGCAATCTGCCATTGACTTCCATACAGATGGGTGGACCCACAAAGGGTTGCAGCATAAACTCAAAATCTCTGAGTTCACCAGTTTGCAACAAGTTTCTAAAAGCCAGTGCCGTTTTTTCTCGAAACGCAGGTGCTACAAAATCTAAGTAAGGACGACCTACAATTTCTGCTGGAGCACATCCCACCAATCTTTGCCCATAGGGATTCATGAAAGTCAAACAACCTGCCAGATCCACCGTGTAAACCATGTCATTTGCCGCTTCTACATAGACACGCGACAGCGCTTCTGCCTCATGCAAGCTCATAGGCAGCGAACCAACTGGGAATAAAGGATCTCCTGGATTGTCTTGAGACATTCGTATTTGACCAAATCCTGGGCTTCCGCTCTCTACTTTAGTGTTTTTCCTCTTTACCTGCCAACTCACAAAAAAGCTCTAAAATAAAGGCTTGACTATTATTTCGTGAGTGCCCTCCGTGCTTCCTCCTACTACGCAGTTTGAATCAGATTTGCAACCTCAGAAGCGTCATTCTGTTGAGGAGGTGATGCCCCTGTTAGGGGCGTCCCTGGATGAGCTAACGGCTTGGGTGCTCCAACAGCAACAACCTGTCTATCGCGCGAAACAATTACACCAGTGGATTTACGAAAGAGGAATTCGTCGTCTTACGGATATTTCAGTTTTCCCAAAGCAATGGCGAGCTGAACTTTCGGAGGTTTCGGTTGGGCGATCGAGCTTACATTACCGGGCTGCGGCACCTGATGGCACGGTCAAGTTTCTACTACGGTTGGCAGATGGACAGATCATTGAAACGGTTGGAATCCCTACAGAAAAACGGCTAACAGTTTGTGTTTCTTCGCAAGTTGGCTGTCCTATGGCGTGTGATTTTTGCGCTACGGGCAAGGGAGGCTTTACTCGCAATCTCGCCAGGCATGAAATTGTGGATCAGGTGTTAACTGTGCAAGAGGACTTTCAGCAGCGGGTCAGCAATCTGGTGTTTATGGGTATGGGAGAACCTTTGCTCAATTTAGAGAATGTACTCGCAGCCGTGCGGTGCTTGAATCAGGAGGTGGGTATTGGCCAGCGCTGTATGACAATTTCGACAGTTGGCATTGCCGATCGCATTCGACGGTTAGCCGAACACCATTTGCAAATTACGCTAGCAGTGAGCTTACATGCTTCCAATCAGCCATTGAGAGAAAGGCTGATCCCTAGTGCTCGTCCCTATCCCCTAGAAGCCTTGTTGGAAGAATGCCGGGAATATGTCAAGCTGACTGGACGGCGCGTCACGTTTGAATATATTTTGCTGGCAGGTTTAAACGATTGCCCAGAACATGCGATTGAGCTAGCAGGGCATTTGCGCGGATTTCAGAGCCATGTCAATTTGATTCCCTATAACCCCATTTCTGAAGTCGATTATCAACGCCCTTCGCCTCAGCGCATTCAGGCATTTGTCACGGCTTTGAAAGACCGCCACATTGCAGTCAGTGTCCGGCGATCTCGTGGTCTCGAAACCGATGCTGCCTGTGGACAGTTACGAGCCTCCCAAGCGACCAGCAAAATAGCGACACAATGACTTTTATACCTCCCCATCTTTGAATCAGCTTTTCTGTCTTACGTCGCGCTTGCCCAATCTTTTGCCCATTCCAGAGTTTTATGGACTTGTGCCAGATCAGCAGCTTCGCAATAGAGTCGCAGCACGGGTTCAGTGCCACTAAACCGAATCAGCAACCAACTTTGATTTGCCAAACGGAATTTGTAGCCATCTGTGGTCTGGCAACTGATTACAGCTTCGCCCGCAATTTCGGTCGGCGGTTGGCTTTGCAGTTGCTCGAGTAAGCGTGCCCGGACATCCATGCCAGCTAGGGGCAAGTCGATGCGATCGTAGGCTGAGTCAAACCCAGTTTGTTGTTGGAGTTGTCGATAGAGATCGCTCAAGTCGCGCCCGGTTTTGACTACGGTTTCCAGGACGTATAGTGCTGATAACAAGGCATCCCGTTCTGGAATATGGTGTCCGTAACCAATTCCACCCGATTCTTCCCCTCCCAGCAACACAGAGCTTTCTAACATGCGATCAGCGATATATTTGTAGCCGATCGGAGTTTCGTAAATTGGCAGATTATAAAGCGCTGCCACTTTAGGGATCAAATCAGACCCACTGACCGTTTTAATTACTTCGCCAGTGAACCCTTTGTGCGTGGTCAAGTGCTCCAGCAGAATGGGGATCAAGATTTGAGAACTCAAAAAATTGCCCTGTCCATCCACCGCAGCAACGCGATCGCTATCGCCATCAAAGACTAGTCCGACGGTCAATCCACCATCAGCATCTGCATGAAACTTCACCTGTTCAAATAGCTCAGAGAGATATTTGGGCAGCGGCTCTGGTGCGCCTCCTTCAAACAGGGGATCGCGGTTGCTGTTGATTTCTCGCACGGGTACACCAAGCAATTGTTCTAGCCCCGTTGCGGCGGCTCCATGCATTACATCGGCAAAAACTGTAAGCTTACCTTTGGTGATTGCCTCGCGAATTGCCCCAATATCAACCTGGGCCTGGAGTGCTTCGCAGTAACTGGTCCAGGGATTAAATGTTTTGATAGAAGCCAGGCTGCCTGCATCTTGGCTGCCTTTGACGTCATGTCGCAGCAACGCTTCAATCTTTTTGGTTACTTCGGGAGGAACTGAGCCGCCAAAGGCTCCTTTGACTTTCAGTCCGGAGTAGCCACCAGGATTGTGGCTTGCAGTAATCACCAGTGCACCTAAAGCGTTAAATTGCTTGGCTGCCCAACTAAAAGCGGGGGTTGGGGCAAAAGTGTCTGACAATAACACATCGAACCCAGCTGCTTTAACTGCTTCAGCCGTCGTTTGGGCAAACTCTTCGGAGAGAAACCGACGATCGTAACCCACAATTATCGTTCGGCTACCTGTTGATTCGCCGTAAACTTCTGACAAAACTTGTGCTGCCAAAGGGGCAACCAATGCCACGCGATCGAAGGTGAAATCTGCTGCAATTAAACCTCGCCAACCGTCTGTCCCAAACTTAATTGGGTTTGCGATCGCTAACATTGGAGAAGGATGAACCATATAAACTCTGCCTCACTTGAAGTCTTAATCATTTGCAGGCTGGATGCAATGAAAACTGCTTAATAAAGCCGCAGGGTCGTTTCCAGATGCGTCTAGTCTATCTGTGCCACTGATATCACAGCTACTCGAATTGATTCAGGTACATCGTAACTTTTCAAAACTGTGAGGATTGCTTATCGAGAATTTGCAGAGCCAGATTTCTCAAAATGGGCAGCCTTAGTCGTGATTAGCCTCAAAATCTACGCCCGTAACAATAAACGGAGCGTAGGATTGAAGCACAATTTTGGCAATATTTGCGGTGCGTAACTCTAGCTTCTGAATCGGTAGAGGATTTCTCATCTCACCTTCTTCAGAGAAGATTTGCTGCCAATCGCTACTGATCTGGTCAATTAGGTTGCCTTCGGCATCATAAGCGGTAAGACAGACGGGTCTGGCAGAGCTGACAAAAACATCGACCTGGCGCAGGTCGCCGTTGAATTGAGCGGAAAAACAGGCTTGGTTTGAGATGGGCATTAGAACAAGTTTACCGATGCCTGTTTGAAACAAGGGGTTAGAGGGTTCAAGCGCGATCGCTCCGTCAAATTTGATACCTTGATTTGCGTACTGATCCGTAATCCGTTCAAAAGCAGATAAATTTTGGAAATTGAGTTGAACCGATCCCTTGGCACGTTGGGCGACGATGGGAGCTGATGTCCGTCGGCTAGGGTCAGCTAAGACGAGGGTCTGAACGAGATCAAATTGTGACGTTTTTGCAGGAGACATACGGAACCTTGGATGCACTACTCTTCAATACGGTCTTGCCTCATTCAATTCCGTAGGAAATTGAAAAACCTATGCCAGTTGTTAGATTGTCTCTGGATAGGCTTCTGGGCGATTTCTTTTGAGATTAGACGCTGAACTTTAGTCAAGAGTTCACCAGCGCTCTGGCTAGGCGTTTATGCGGGGTTGGGAAACTACTGAGGCGGTTTCCCAAACAGGAACGGTGCCAACGCTTGGGGTCAAGTCCTAAAGTGTCACGAGTAGATGCAAACAAGAAAACGATCGAACGGTGTCGGCTCGGTTTGAGTCCGCTGCGATCAGCAGTCGATACTCATCGGAACACAAAATATCGAAAGGAAATTAATTTTTGGGCTGAGCGAAAGTCGAGGGTCGGGGAATTGCTTATATAGAAGCCAAGCCCACTCACCTTGTCTACCCGCACCCAGTCACCTGTGTGAACACCCTAACCTTTCATAATCTAAAAAACTTCACCCGGAAGAGTTGAATATTTGTCAGGATAAATTGAGAGAATTTTGCCAATTAACACTGCTTGTTAGGATGTTTGCAGATGCTGAAATATGCTCGAAATTTTCAAATCAGGTTGGATAGACGATTCATCCAGAGACGAACCCATGAAACAAGCAGATAAAGCTGCGATCGCGGCGGAACTCAAACTACAAATCACTATTTTGGGAACATTAGTTGCCATTGCCTGGTTTTTAGAGATCGTAGATCTGGTGGTTCTAGGCTGTGGCTGGAGTGGGAGTGGCATTTTTCGGAGAGCCTGTGGATTGGATATTTACGGTATTCTGCCGCGTACGGTCATTGGGCTGCGGGGTATTTTGTTGGCGCCTTTTTTACATGGCAGCATTGCCCACCTAGTCAGTAATACCATTCCGTTTCTGGCACTCGGTTGGTTTGTGATGCTGCGAGAGACGCGCGATTTTTTTACAGTCAGTGCGATTACGTTACTGGTGAGTGGTTTCGGTACTTGGCTGTTTGGGTCACCCGGATTTCACATTGGTGCCAGTGGCATCATTTTTGGTTATTTTGGGTTCTTGCTACTACGCGGGTATTTTGAGCGCAGTTTTCGATCGATCTTGCTTTCCCTGGTGGTCGGGCTGTTTTATGGAGGACTGATCTGGGGGGTCTTACCACAACAAAATGGGATTTCTTGGGAAGGGCATCTGTTCGGCTTTATTGGCGGTGTTCTGGCAGCCCGGATGCTGGCACAACCCAAGCCCCCTGCCAGTAATACCTTGTTCTAACGCACAACATCGGAGATCTAGATAGAAAGATCATTAAAATCCCCCTAGAGCACACAATGTATGCTCTAGGGGGATTTCAAGTATTCTTAACGTCTGTAGAACTGGGTTGAACTAACCAGGCTGGTTGAGAAAACGACTCGCGATCGCCAGCGTATCTCCTAGATCGACATCTCCATCGTGATCACTATCCAAAAAGGTATTCAGCACAGGATTACCGCCCGGATCTCCCTGGTTATTTGCTCCTGATTGCAGCAAATTCAGCGCGATCGGTACTAAGGTCGGGAGCAACGATTGAATCATCTGAGGATCTAGCCCAGTTTTCTGGGCAATATCTTGAATCACATGCTGGGCTTGCTGGGATGAAAACAGCGCATTCACCGCTGTCATGCTGGCATCTGTGCCAGCAAATTGGTTGACCAAAGACTCGACTTGCTGGTCTCCCTGGGTTGCCCGCTGCTGCTGAAGGGCAGAGCGAACATGCCCGCCCAGCACTGACATTACCGCCTGGGTCGCGTTTGGATCTAACCCGTTACCACTTGACATCTGCTGCACTGTGTTCAAAATCATTCCGATTTGGTCAGTGCTGGCTTGCTGGCTAGGATTGTTGATCGCACCGATTACCTGATCAAAAAGCCCCATTCTTATTCACCATTGAGAAATGATTTAACCAATTGAGACTTGGCTGGTATCTACAGAGGTTGCACCACTGACTCCACTGGCGATCGAGACACACTTTTGCAGCAAGTCATCACTGGGAACTTTACCCTTCAACACCACTGTGCCACTCGTTTGTGCGACCCAGAGCGTCTCAATATCATCCAAGGTTGCATCTTGATCAAATGCTTGGGCAACGCGCTTTGCCAAACCACTCTGGTCGTACTCCCCATTCAGCCCAACCCGTTCTGGAGGAATAGCTTCAGCGGCAGTAGGCGCTTCGGGTGAACCCCCCGTTTCAGCGGTGGCAGCTTGTTGTCCACCAAAAATTCTTTGTAACCAACCCATGGCTATCAATCTCCAAATGCTAGATTCTCCGAAAAAATATCATAGATTTTTTCATAAAATCTACTCCCTTAAGGTGTAAGTTCATTTACAAATCAGCGAAAAATTTAAGTTCTATGATGATTCATCATAGTCTGCTTGAGCTTGAAATCGTGATAGCAAGCAATGATGGAAAAGTGGGGGTTTGCTTTGGGTTCGCTTACGGTTGTGTGCCAATTCAAAGATTAAAAAACAAGGGAAACATGCCATGATTCATAAGAATCCCTCAAACCGTGAATCTACAATTTTTTTAACAAAGCTTGCAAAAATATTAAGAATATCTTTCCTGTCAGACTCGCTGGACTGATGCCAGAAATCGGATTTAAGTATGCAGACGAATCATACAATGTGTTCTAGTAATCTTTACGGCAAATGGATATTTTTGAGAAGATTCATGAATGCTTGTTTTTATGAAAACCTTGCTTGTTTTTATTGAAATCGATGCCAAAAGTTAACATGCCAAAAGCAGAAGAAATTACCGCAGAACTAAACTTAAATGATCCGAAATATTATTTAAACCGAGAATTGAGTTGGTTGGAGTTTAATCGGCGAGTGCTGCATGAGGCGATCGATCCTCGCACGCCCCTCTTGGAAAGAGTTAAATTTGTCGCAATTTTTAGCTCAAACTTGGATGAGTTCTTCATGGTGCGCGTAGCAGCACTCAAGCAACAAGTGGAAGCTGGGGTAAGTAATTTAACTCCCGATGGGCGCACTCCCCAGCAGCAACTGGACGAAATTAGTCAACAAGTTCACCAGATGGCACTTCAGTTGCAGGAGTTGTTACAGAAAACCCTGATTCCTCAGTTGGCAGAGGAAGGGGTACAAGTCCTAAGCTATAACGAACTCACCCAACCCCAGCAACGCTATTTACAACAGTATTTTGAGGAACGGATCTTTCCGATTCTGACGCCCCTAGCCGTTGACCCAGCACACCCATTCCCGCAAATGTCCAATTTGAGCTTGAATCTGGCTGTCATCGTCAAAGACCCAGAAACAGAGGAAAAAAACTTTGCCCGGGTCAAAGTGCCGAGCAGTCTACCCCGTTTTGTACCCTTGCCTCAGGAGCTACGCCCCAAGTCTTCTGTGTGGTCTGGTGTGGCATTGGAGCAAATTATTGCCCATAATCTGGATGCATTGTTTCCGGGGATGACTATTCAGGCACATCACTTGTTTCGGATCACACGCGATGCCGATTTGGGTGTACGAGAAGATGAAGCAGATGACTTACTGTTGGCGATCGAGCAGGAACTCCGAAAACGTCACATTGGTGGGTCTGTGGTTCGGCTCCAGATCCCGACTTCAATGCCCGAATCGGTGCAGCAAATTCTGATGCACGGCATGAAGCTCACTGAAAAAGATGTCTACACCATGCAGGGATGGTTAGGGCTGAAAGACTTATTCTTGTTTGCTGCATTGCCTTTATCCCATCACAAAGATGCTCCTTGGACCCCCATTACTCCCCCTCGCTTGCGCTGGATCGATCGTTGCATTGATGATGAACCAGAGGGAGAAGACATTTTCTCGGTAATTCGTCAGCGCGATTTGCTTGTTCACCATCCCTATGAATCGTTTACCGCTTCAGTCGAACAGTTCGTTACCCAGGCAGCTCAAGATCCCAATGTTTTGGCGATCAAAATGACGCTATATCGCACATCGGGTGATTCGCCCATTATCAAGGCATTGATTGCAGCGGCTGAAAATGGCAAACAGGTGGCGGTATTAGTCGAGCTAAAGGCTCGATTTGATGAAGAGCGTAACATCTCCTGGGCACGGAAGTTGGAAGATACTGGGGTGCATGTGGTTTATGGAGTAGTAGGACTCAAAACCCATACCAAAATAGTCTTGGTGGTGCGGCAAGAAAATGACCATCTCAATCGCTATGTCCATATTGGAACGGGTAACTATAATCCCAAAACCGCCCGACTCTATACCGATTTGAGCTTATTGAGTTGTCGGCAAGAACTGGGTGCCGATTTGATCGATTTGTTTAACTATTTAACGGGTTTCTCGAAGCAGAAGTCTTATCGCAAGTTGCTGGTGGCTCCGGTGACGTTACGAGATCGCTTCCTCGCTCTGATCCAAAGAGAAGTAGAACACTGCCAGAAGGGCAGACCCGGTCGTATTCGTGCCAAAATGAATTCCCTGGTCGATCGCCGGATGATCCAGGCGTTGTATCAAGCGTCGCAAGCAGGGGTTGAAATTGACCTGATTGTTCGGGGCATCTGTTGTTTACGCCCTGGAATGACAGGTGTGAGCGACAATATTCGGGTGATCAGTGTAATTGGACGTTTTTTGGAGCACTCCAGAATTTTTGAGTTCCATAATGATGGACAAGAAGAGCGGTTCATTGGCAGTGCCGATTGGATGACACGTAACCTCGATCGTCGGGTAGAAGCCGTCACGCCCATTGATGATGCAGACATTGCGAAAGAACTCAAAGAAATTTTAGATATTCTGCTGAAGGACAATCGCCAAGCCTGGGAATTGCGATCAGATGGCACGTATCTTCAACGCGCGCCCCAAACCAAAGAACCCGAATTGAGTGCTCAACAATTTTTGATGAATTGGGCACATCAGCGATCTCATGGCATTGCTAATCAATAGCAAGGGGCAGTCCGTTGGGATAGGGTATAGACCTTGGAATCAGATTCCGGTGATCCCCAAAAATCTGTTATCTAAAATCGGTTACTTCCTGGGTAAATGCACGAGAAGCTTTGTAAAACTGCTGTAGGATAGTCCTGTCAATGTAGAGCTGTTCTGCGCTGGACGTGGCAATCAAGGTGTTTATGCACACCAATCCAGAATTTACTCATGAGGGTGAAGAATCTGCGCTGTCTGGACCCGTCTTGCACCCTTGGGATCGCAAACCTGCTGTTGCTGAGTTGCAAGAGCTACTCAATGCCCATGGTTTTAAGATGAGAATTGATGGTGACTTTGGCTTCATTACCGAAGCCGCAGTGAAGTCGCTACAGCGGCAGCATCAATTGCGAATTGATGGCATTGTGAGACCCCGGCTTTGGATGATCTTGAAGACAACAATACAAGCTGGCAGTCGAGTGTTGAAACAAGGACATACTGGGGCTGATGTGAATCAGTTGCAGGGGCTGCTGCAAATTAATGGTTATCAAGTGCCGCGCAATGGCATTTTTTGTGCTCAGACGCATGAGGCGATCTTGGATTTTCAGCAATCTTGCAAACTCAAGGTCGATGGCAAAGTCGATCAAATCACTTGGCTATTGCTGCGTGGAAAACCTACTTCTTTAGAGCCACGTAAACAAACTCGTTGGTTTTTACAAACTGGAAAATGGTGGTGACCGGGAAATGAAGCATTCGAAGTTGGGTCTCCTTACGTCCTTATAATTAAGGGCTTCCGAATGTATACCGATATTCTTCAGGCTCAACTGCTCAGCTTCGATAGGCTCAGCATCATCCCAAAAATAGAGCGCGTTAACGAAGTTCTTAACGCGCTCAACCCATCAATTCTTGCTTCAAATCAAGAAGCATCAATCTTATGCGTAAATCGCTAAGCAGAAAAATACCAGAAATAAACCAACCAAATAAAAAGTGCCGACAATTTGGATTTCTGACCAACCAGACAGTTCTAGATGGTTGTGGAATGGTGACATTTTAAATAATCGTCTACCAATCCCATCAGAGCCTTTGGTCGCTTTGTAGTAGCTTACCTGAGCCATTACCGATAGCGTCTCAACTAAAAATAAGCCACTCAAAATTAACAAAGCAAACAAATTCTGTGTTAGCAAAGCAACCGCAGCGAGCGCACCTCCTAGCGCCAACGCTCCCGTGTCACCCATAAACACGCGAGCAGGATGACGGTTATGCGACAAGAAACCCAGACAACTGCCACTCAGACAGGCACAAAAAATCATCAAACTAGGTGAAGTAGGCGCGACCAGGGCAGATAGACCCAATAGGGAAATCGCCACGGTTCCTCCTGCTAAACCATCCAACCCATCAGTTAGGTTGGTGGCATTGCTTTCAGCGACGAGTGAAAAAAGAGCGATCGGCAAAAACAAGAAGCCTAGAGGAAGAACCCAGCCAAACGGCAGAACCAATTTGTCGAAACTGAGCGTTTCATTTTGAGCCATCCACAAGCAAAAAAGTGCTCCAAACAAAACCTGTAATGATAACTTCATGCGGGGAGAGATCCCCTTATTCGACTTACGCCGAATAATCTGCCAATCATCTAACAGCCCGATCGCAGCATAAGAAAGCGTTAGGGCAGAGACAGCAATCACATTGGGGTCAAACCCCGACCAAAGCACCGCAATCAAAACCGCTACGGGGATGAAGAAAACCCCACCCATCGTCGGCGTTCCAGCCTTTTTCAAATGAGCCTGAGGACCATCTTCTCGAATGATTTGGCCTGCTTTGAGTGCTCGCAATGCTGGAACCGCCCAGGAACCGACTGCAGCCGTCAAGGCGGCACACACTCCTAAGGGCAATAGCATTCCTTGAAACAAAGAACGACCAGCCTGAAGATCCAATAAAAACGCAACTAGTAGTAGCCCAGCTGCCAAAAGAATTGATAATCCTTTACCCGAAAGATTAATAGACCTATCAGAGAATAACTTAGCGTCCACAAAAGCCTCACTTCACTCCACACACCGTGATTTCACAAGCTCTAACTTGCTTTCGGGATAACTCTAAACAAAACTTTATCACTGAGTGTTGTTGATCTTAAATGGTTAGTGATAAGCATTTTTGCTCAGTTTCTCCTAGGCGTCTAATCAGAGCTTATGACTCTCTGATTCCTAATCATCTAACTCCAGGTCATCATCGTCGTCATCATCGACATCAAAGGAGCCATCGTCGCCGGCCATCAGTTCCGAAATTTCTTCTTCTTCATCGGAATAATCGAAATCTTGAGAGTCTCTTGCGAGCAAGCGTCCTGAACTCTCTAACCAGTCCAAAAGTGAGGATTCCGGCTTCGTTGGAATTACAGCTGCGGGTTTACTACGCGGTTCTTGACGGAGAGAAGGATTGTATACCATACCGAATCATGAGTTAGTGATTGCTTATTTTAGCCATATCTTATGAAATAAACACCCAAAAGTTTACCACTGAAGCAAGAATTTGGAGAAACTAAAAGTGCATCGATTTTGTCGATCAAGCGCTTGATACGGTTTTGTTCGTTAATAAGCGTATTCGAATCCATTCCAGAAATCCCTCTACATGCATACGGAGACTTATCAGATGATCGGGAAAGCCGGCTTATTGGAATCGGTCTCAGGCAAGAATCGAGGGCTATTAGCCACTGAATTAGACAAGCAGGCAATTTTGGCAGCGATCGCTCAACTGGAAGACCGCAACCCGACGCCCCGCCCGATTGAGGCAGTCGAACTGCTGGATGGAGACTGGCGGCTCATCTACACCACCAGCAAAGGCATCTTAGGCATCGATCAGTTTCCACTCCTCAAACTGGGGCAGGTCTATCAATCCATTCGCGTTAAAAACAGCCGCGTTTATAACATTGCTGAAGTTTATGGATTGCCTTTCCTAGAAGGAATTGTGAGTGTGGCAGCGAGTTTTACTCCTGTTTCAGAACGCCGAGTCAATGTCAAGTTTGAGCGATCGATTCTGGGTCTCAGTCGCCTGATCAACTACCAATCGCCCCAAGGTTATATTCAGCAGATTGAATCGGGACAAAGATTCATGGCGATCGATTTCAATCTCCAAAATCGAGAGCAACTGGGTTGGCTAGACATCACCTATCTCGACCGAGACCTCAGAATTGGTCGAGGCAACGAAGGCAGTGTTTTTGTCCTAACCAAAGTGTGACGCAGTTGAGCGTTCTTTTGGCTGCTCGGCTCAAATTGGGGATGGCAAATTCCCTCGATCACACAATTAGTTACTAAATAGCTCTTTCAATATCATGACGATTCCTAATCCTCCAACCGCTAAAAGAAATGCGTAAGCGACACCTTTTGCGCTTGCCAGATTTAGGGTAAATGAACCCAAAACGACATTGCCACCCACCAAACCAACAACCGAAATGATGATCAAAAGAAGCCCTATGAGCAATTCTGGGTTGTCTATCGGTATTTGCATCCTTTTTCCTCTCTGCAATACAGAATAGTTAATAGGATCGCCAGCCTAAATTCAACCAATTGAATTATTGAGATTGCCTGACAGATATTTTTGAAGCAATGCCCATACCAAATGCTGCAACTCTCTCAAGGACAGTTAAACTTACTGGAAACTTGCCCCCGTAAATTCCAGCATACCTACCTGGAACAGCTAGGCATCTTAACCACACCAGAGCAGCAAGAACGTCTGCTGGCAGGGAGCCGCTTTCACCAGTTGATGCAGCAACGAGAATTGGACTTACCGATCGCCCCTTTGCTGCAAGCAGATCCGCAATTACAAGGTTGGTACACCGCCTTTGCCCAATCGGCTGAGCGAATTTTGTCGCTTGATCTAAAAGAGAATTGCATTACGATGCGGCAGAGTGAATACCCACTCAGTCTCGAATTCTCAGTGCCTTGGGAACAAGCCAATGGCGTACCTGCTACTCAAAACTATCTTCTGGTCGTCGTCTACGATTTGTTGATCTGGGGTGAGCACCAGGCGCGCATTTTAGACTGGAAAACTTATCCGCGCCCCCAGAATGGGCAATGGCTGCAACAAGACTGGCAAACGCGGCTTTATCCTTTTGTTCTGGCAGAAACCAGCGATTACTTGCCAGAGCAAATCTCGATGACGTATTGGTTCTTTCAGGCTCACGGGGAGCCAGCTCAAGGGGGGCAGGCTCAAAACGATTGGGTCTCTAATCTTGAACCCCAAAGTCTTAATTTTCCCTATAGTGCTACACAACACGAACAAACCCGCCAGGATTTAACGCATTTGCTTAGTCATCTGGCACAGTGGCTCTATGAGTATCAACAGGGCGTTCCGCTGCCTCAAGTGCCAGTCGCGAAAGGGGTATGCCAGAGCTGTTCCTTTGCTTGGCGCTGCCAAAGAAAAGAAGAGAATGCCTCTGCAGGAGGTCAGGAGACGATTCCCCTGCTTGCAGAAATTCAGGAGGTCGCGTTGTAGAGAGAGTTTTTAATCATTTCAGGCAAAAGTCTTTCTTAACGGGTTAGCCTTGAATTGAATCAAATTCAGGTTAGACCAACGAGAGTGAGGATACTACACTCTACAGGGATGGCTGCAAGCGCTGACCTTCATCAATCCCTGACATTTCGATGCCACAGAAAGCGCCATTTCAGAGTAAGTTTAAATTCCCCAGAGTTTCTGACAGCTAGCTAGTGGGAAAGTTCCTCTCACAAAAAGTGTTTGTACCAGTGGTCTGATCGGATATTTATTCGAAAAAATTCTGTGAACAACCTGCTTCATTGGGCAGAATTCAGTCCTGGGTGTTGGACAAAAACTGAGTCACTCAAACGACCTCAATTTACATTTCGACTGTTGTTTGTGCGCCTGTTTTTCTGTTTAATTTTTCTCTTTCTTAATTGCGTCTACCTCATTTCATTAGGTTCTTCCCATGACTGCCGCCATTCGTTTTCTCATGTGTGCGCCTGACCACTATGACGTGGATTATGTGATTAATCCTTGGATGGAAGGAAACGTACACAAATCCTCTCGCGATCGCGCAGTGGAGCAGTGGCAAAAGCTGTTCCATGTCCTCAAAGAACATGCAGTGGTGGAATTGGTCACACCTCACAAGGGTGTGCCAGACATGGTGTTTACAGCCAATGCTGGACTGGTGTTAGGAGACACAGTTGTCCTCAGTCGCTTCTATCACAAAGAACGGCAGGGAGAAGAACCGTTCTTCAACGAATGGTTTTTGCAACAGGGTTACACTGTGCATGAATTGCCCAAAGACTTACCTTTTGAAGGGGCAGGTGATGCGTTACTCGATCGCGAAGGACGCTGGCTTTGGGCAGGGTATGGGTTCCGCTCAGAATTGGACTCCCATCCCCTGATTGCCAAGTGGCTCGATATTGAAGTGTTGTCTTTGCGGTTAATGGACGATCGCTTTTATCACCTGGATACTTGCTTCTGTCCCTTGAGTGGCGGTTATTTGCTCTACTATCCCCCCGCTTTCGATTCCTACTCCAATCGCCTGATTGAGATGCGGGTGCCAGAAGCCAAGCGGATTGCGATCACCGAAGCCGACGCCGTCAATTTTGCCTGTAATGCGGTAAATATTGAGCACATTGTCGTGATGAATAAAGCTAGTCAGGAACTGAAGCAACGCCTGACGGGGCTAGGGTTTCAGGTGATTGAAACCCCACTTACGGAGTTCTTAAAGGCGGGCGGAGCTGCCAAGTGCCTGACCCTCCGAGTCACTGAACCGATCCGTACTGAAGTTCATGCCACAGCAACCGTCGAAAGCCGTATCATCCGCCTGGAAGGCCATCTGCTGGATGCAGGCATCATTAATCGCGCCCTGGATCTGGTTGTAGAAGGCGGTGGCAGCTTCCAAGTGCTGAATTTCCATCTAGGTGAGCAGCGGCAAAGTACATCCGTCGCCGATGTGAAAGTGACAGCCCCATCGCACGAAGTGATGGAAAGTATCATGAGTCAGTTGATTGACTTGGGTGCGCTGCCGCCCCCTCAAGAGGTGTGCGATGCCCATACCGAGCCAGTTGTTTTGGCAGGCGTGTCTCCCGATGATTTTTACGTTACCACGATCTATCCTACCGAGGTGCGTGTAAACGACGAGTGGGTACAGGTGCAGGGACAACGGATGGATGCGGCGATCGTGGTCAGCTCAACGACTACGGGTGTAGCAACTCGTTGTAAACTCTTACGCGATTTACAAGTGGGAGATCGGGTCGTGGTTGGGGTTGAAGGTATCCGCACCGTGCGAAAAGTAGAATCGCGCGAACAACGCAATTCTCAAGAGTTTGGCTTCATGGGGGCGGGCGTTTCGAGCGAACGGCGCGTCGAACTTGTGGTCGAACAAATTGCCTGGGAAATGCGCCAGATCCGCGATCAGGGTGGCAAAGTCGTGGTGACTGCGGGTCCCGTAGTGATTCATACGGGCGGTGGCGAACACTTGTCTCACCTGATCCGCGAAGGCTATGTCCAGGCATTGCTAGGGGGAAATGCGATCGCGGTGCATGATATGGAGCAAGCCATGCTGGGCACTTCACTGGGAGTTGATATGAAGCGAGGAGTGTCTGTGCGCGGTGGACATCGCCACCACTTAAAGGTGATTAACACGGTTCGGCGCTATGGCAGCATTGCCAAAGCTGTAGAAGCAGGCGTGGTTAACCAGGGCGTCTTTTATGAATGCGTTAAGCACCAAATTCCCTTTTCCCTAGCTGGCTCGATTCGGGATGATGGTCCCTTACCCGACACGCAGATGGATTTAATCAAAGCACAACAGGATTATGCCAACCTGATTCAAGGAGCCGATCTCATCCTGATGCTGTCTTCGATGCTGCACTCGATCGGGGTCGGCAACATGACTCCGGCAGGTGTAAAGATGGTGTGTGTCGATATCAATCCAGCGGTGGTGACCAAGCTGAGCGATCGTGGCTCGGTGGAGTCGGTGGGAGTGGTTACGGATGTGGGGTTGTTCCTCAGTTTACTGGTGCAACAGTTAGGCAAATTGACCAGTCCTTATCAGCTTGCCCAAATCGCTTAACTGACGACAAAATTCTGACTGCTGATTGACTTCAGAACTCCAATTTCTTTCACAGTCATTGGAGTTCTTTTTTATCTGTCATCTCCTTGCTCAGCAGCAAACACTAACTAACGTTCTTTTGCTTTTTGTCGCTGATAGCGTTCTTTAAATAGACGTTGTTGTTGTTGGTGATCCACAATGGGAGCGGGATAGTCACATCGATCGCGATCGTCAGGCGCAATCTTACCTGTGACCAGAGCTTCTGTTTCAACACTCCGTAATTCAGGCAACCACCCTCGTATGTATTCCGCTTCAGAATCAAATTTTTGAGCTTGACTTGCTGGGTTAAAAATCCTCAGGGGCTTGGGGTCCATGCCACTAGAAGCGCTCCATTGCCAACCCCCATTGTTGGCAGCCAGATCTCCATCAATTAAATTTTGCATAAAATATTTCTCACCCCAGCGCCAATCAATCATCAGGTCTTTGGTGAGGAAACTGGCGACAATCATGCGGCAGCGGTTGTGCATCCAGCCGAGTTCATTCAACTGGCGCATTGCTGCATCGACGATCGGGTAGCCTGTTCTCCCCGTACACCAGGCTTCAAAGTGTTCGGCGCGATTATCCCAGGGAAAGGTTTTGAACGGCTGGCGATAGGCACCCTCTGCCAATTCCGGGTAAAAGTACAAAACATGCTGATAAAACTCACGCCATGCCAATTCTTGCCGCCAGACGCGGATGCTGTCTTGCGCTTCCTCACTGCGGCTTTGCTCCAGCGCAGTCACTGTCGCAGCCCAAACGGTGCGAATGCCAATTACGCCAAACTTGAGGGCAGGGCTGAGATGGGAAGTGCCTTCGGTTTGAAACGGGAGGTTACGCTGTTCTTGGTAGTTTGCGATCGCCCGATCGCAAAATTCAGTCAGTCGTTCTTGGGCAACCTGTTCGCCTGGCTCCAGAAATAAAGGATTGTGCCAGATAAATCCCAAAGCTTTGGCGGTGGGCAAGGCGATCGCCCCTGCCTGTTGAGCAAGATTTTGTTCGGTTTCGGTGAGGGCGATCGCTCCGGCAAATGGTGCAACGGGCTGTGCTTTCGGTTTACTGCTCCAGTTTTTCCAAAACGGTGTGTAAACCGTGTAGGGCTGTCCGTTTCCCGTAGAAATTGCTTGAGGTTCATGCAAAAGTTGATCCCAAACTGTGCAGACTTCGATCCCTATTTCTCGCAAGGCTGCTGCAATGACGCGATCGCGATCACGAGAATAAGGCTCTACATCTTTGTTCCAGTACACTGCCTTGACTAGCAAAGCTGTTGCCAGTTTCGTGATGCCTTCTAAAGGAGGAGCCTGCAAAATCAACAGTTGACTGTTTGTCTGGGCATAGCTTTGCTGAAGACTTTGCAAACACCCCATGAGATAGGTAATCCGTGCCGGCGCGACATCATCCCGTTGCAGAATATGGGGATCAAGACAAAACACCCCGATCACTTTGCGACTGCGCTGACGGGCTGCTGCCAGCCCTAGATTGTCTGAGATGCGGAGATCTCGACGGTGCCAGAACAGAATCAGATCGGACATAAGAATACAGGGTAGAGGAACCAGAAAAAAATGAAGTCAGGAAGTCGCTGAACCCAACGCAGGTCACACCTATTGAAATGGCGGACGAGGCAACTCGCGGACTGGATTAGCGCACCAGATTTCTAAAATCCAAAATCACACATCCAAAATTTAAACTGAGGCAAAGGGGACGCAGAAGACCAGTTAATGCCGTTCCCTGCGTCTCCATATCCCCATTTTCCCTGATCAGCCTAACTCGCCTTTGCCAGTTCTTGTTCGATCGCTGCAATCAATTCGGGTGCATCGGGCGCAACGCTGCTCTTGAACCGAGCAACCACTTCTCCCCGTTTACTCACCAAAAATTTCTCAAAATTCCAACCCACGTCCCCGGTTGGATTCACCGAGGTGGTCAGACGTTGATACAAAGGATGCTGTTCGGCACCTTTGGCGTGAACCTTGTCAAATAGCTCAAAGCTAACTCCATATTTAGTCGAGCAAAACTGAGCAATTTTTTCGTTGCTGTCTGGTTCCTGCCTGCCGTAGTCATTGCATGGGAAGGCAAGCACTCGCAATCCCTGTGCCTGATACTTTTGATAGATTTCTTCTAACCCGCGATATTGCGACGTGAAACCACAGTAGGATGCCACGTTGACAATCAACAGCACCTTGCCAAGGTACTCGCTCAGTTGTTTTTCTTGATGATCGATCGTTTTTACCGAAATATCAGAGACGCTGCTCATGCTTTTACCCCTTTTACCCAATCTCAAAAAAACAGGTTTTTCGATTGTAACGGATTGTAATAAAAGGAATCTGATTGCGGTTGTTGCATAGTCGCTTTGCTAGTGCCCATCTGTCACCCCTGACCTTTCTACATTCAGAGCGATACACATCATCAAAATTTGCTTGATGGCAACTTATTTCCCTGCAAAAATCGCCCTCGATGATCTCCCAGCAGCCCGAATCGGAGCGTTACACTAGATTGGAAGAAACCTGAATTACAGTGATTCAAAAACCGGCGTAGGGTAATTTCAAGCAGGTATAAGGCATTCAATATGAAAGGTTCCTGGATAAACGCATTGATGAAGCGATCGCCCGTCAAAGGTTCGGCAATGACTGGCTTCATTACGATTAGCTGGATAATTGCTCAAAATCTGTTGCTCAGTCCAGCCGTCCTGGCGCAGACTCAGGAACCTCTCTCGTATAGCAAACTGCTGAAGAAAATTGAAGCAGGCGAAGTGACTAAGGTGGAAATTGATCCGGCGCAGCGAGTTGCCAGAGTGACGCTGGAAGGTCAGAAAGTTGAAGAAATCCCCTTGTTTGATCAAAACCCAGAGTTGATTGAAAAGCTACGAGTCAATAATGTCACCGTGGATGTTAAGCCGACGGGCGATAACAACGTGGCAATGACAATTTTGGGCAACCTCCTGCTGGTCTTTTTGCTATTTGGGGTATTGATGCTCATCTTGCGTCGCTCTAGCAATTCTCCAGGGGGTCCTGGGCAGGCACTGAATTTTGGCAAGTCCCGTGCCCGGTTTCAAATGGAAGCGAAGACTGGCGTAATGTTTGATGATGTCGCCGGGATTGAAGAAGCCAAAGAAGAACTGCAAGAAGTGGTTACTTTTTTGAAAAAACCGGAGCGCTTTACTGCTGTGGGTGCTCGGATTCCTAAGGGAGTGCTGCTGATTGGTCCACCGGGAACTGGAAAAACTTTGCTGGCAAAAGCGATCGCGGGTGAAGCAGGCGTACCCTTTTTCAGCATTTCAGGTTCAGAGTTTGTGGAAATGTTCGTTGGAGTTGGCGCTTCTCGTGTCCGCGATTTATTCAAGAAAGCAAAAGAAAATGCGCCCTGCATTATTTTTATTGATGAGATTGATGCAGTTGGGCGGCAACGGGGAGCCGGAATTGGGGGGGGCAACGACGAACGGGAGCAAACCCTGAATCAGTTGTTGACTGAAATGGATGGGTTTGAGGGCAATACGGGCATCATCATCATTGCCGCAACCAACCGTCCTGACGTGTTGGATTCTGCTCTCCTTCGCCCCGGTCGGTTCGATCGCCAGGTCAATGTCGATTTACCCAGCTACAAAGGACGCTTGGGAATTCTGGAAGTGCACTCGCGCAATAAAAAACTGGCTCCAGAAATTTCCCTAGAAACGATCGCCCGTCGAACGCCGGGTTTTGCTGGAGCCGATCTGGCAAACTTGCTGAATGAGGCGGCAATTCTGACGGCGCGTCGTCGCAAGGATGCGATTGGCAGCAAAGAGATCGATGACGCTATCGATCGGGTCACAATCGGACTCTCTTTAACGCCCCTGCTCGACAGCAAGAAAAAGCGGCTGATCGCCTATCACGAAGTGGGACATGCGTTGTTGATGACGCTGCTGAAGAACTCTGATCCCCTGAATAAAGTCACCATTATTCCCCGATCAGGTGGGGTAGGTGGCTTTGCCCAACAATCTTTCAATGAAGAAATGATTGATAGCGGACTCTACACCCGTGCTTGGCTGACCGATCGCATCACCATTGCTCTGGGGGGACGAGCCGCTGAGGAAGAGGTTTTTGGTGATTCGGAGGTCACCGCAGGCGCCAGTAGTGATTTGAGAGCGGTCGCAGATTTGGCGAGAGAAATGGTGACCCGTTACGGCATGTCCGATTTAGGATTAGTGGCGCTGGAAAATGGCAACAATGAAGTCTTTTTAGGGCGCAATTGGATGCCCAAGATGGAATATTCCGAAGAGGTGGCAACACAAGTCGATCAGCAGGTTCGTGCGATCGCGGTGCGTTCTTACCAGGACGCCTGTCGCTTGGTTCGTGAAAATCGGGTGCTGGTCGATCGCTTAGTCGAGCTACTTCTAGAACAAGAAACGATCGAGGGTGAGCAGTTTCGGCAGATTGTGGAAGAATACACTGGACAGAACTTAACTTCGGCAACCACGAGTACCGCCTCAACTGCGTAAGTTCTGTCTTAAAAAATAAGGAGTCAGAAACTTCAATTTGATGAAGGAAATGGATCGTTTCGAGCTTCTAGGAGTAATTAAAAAGCGCTGCCTCGTAATGAGAGGCAGCGCTTTTTAAAGGTTAATCATGAACCTCTGCACTGGAGCGTTATCGCACAGTTGGGCGAGATGCAATTTGTTCTGCATACATGGCTCTTAACACCAAGGCGGGATTGACCAACTGCCCATTGTACTTCAGCCCCCAGTGCAGATGAGGACCTGTGGTTCGTCCTGTCATACCTACTCGCCCAATACGGGACCCGGCTGGGATGGTCTGTCCTTCCCAGATTTGAAGTCCACCGGCACGATCGCTCATGTATTTCTTCCCATCTGCCGTTTCGATATGCCCTTGCATATGGCAATAGATATGCTCCCAGTTGCCTGACTGAATCACCACAGACGTACCACATGCACTATCGTCGGAAACTTCCACAACGGTTCCTGCCCACCAATTACGGACATAGCTACCCTCAGGTGCTGCCATATCCAATCCCCGGTGAAATTCCTGGGCTTCGCCCCCATACGGCGAAGAGCGATAACCAAAGGGAGAAGTATACCCTTGAAAGTTTTCAACTGGGAAAGAGGCGCCTTGCCAGGTGCTCCCAGTTGAGATGGTGGGTTGAGATGTGGTTTCCAAAGCACCAACCCTGCTTTCTTTAGCTCCCAAAACCATCAAGCTTGAAAAACTTAATCCTGCAACTAGCAGCGTATTCCCAAGCCAATTCAGCTTCGGCAGGTGCAAGTGCTGCACAAACTTTTGCTTCATTCCTCTGCTCCCAGAATGCCCAATGAATGGATTACGAAACCTTATTTTCCGAGGGTGCTAATTCCAGCAAATTCAATGACTAAGTTTTAGGGAGATTTCTAGCAAACAAATTACCCGATGGCTTAGACTCCGCCCAGCCAGCTTTTGCCCTGAACAAAGTCCAAGGGCAATGGCAGAGGGTAAAATCTTCTCTGAAAATCTCCTAAAGGGTCAGACGACTGAGATCAAAACTCAATTTAAAATCATTCAATTTCAAGGGTTTTGCTTTTCCCTTATTGCTGAACCTATTGGCGAATTTCCGGAAAAATAGAAGAACCTTTCGAGATCTACACCCACTCACTCGGAGTATTCTAGCTCACGAACAGGAAGACATCGCACTCAATTAAATTTCGTAGTGCCACAATTCATCGGCTTGTAGCACGATCAATTGACGGGGCAAGCGCTGAATCAATCCCTGTTGCTCAAACTGATTCAGCAATCGAGTCACCGTGACGCGAGTTGAAGCCAGTAATTCAGCCAGATCTTGGTGAGTTAGGCGCAAGTCGATCGCATTCCCTTGCTCAACCGGATGCCCAAATCGCTTTGCTAACCAGGTCAACAGTTTCAGCAGCATATCTTCCACTTTTCGGTGGCTACGAATAACGGTTAATTCTTCAATTTGTTGGATATGGGCAACCAGATTTTCGGTGATCTGACTGCAATGTGTATTGGGGATAAAAGTTGCTTCAACTGGGGTTAAACATTCAATTTGGTATGGATCAACTCTGGACAATGCCTTGCCCACCACATCGCCTGCGCCCCATAAACCCAACGTGATGCTAGTACCATCTTCTAGCCAAGTAAAGGAGCGCACGACGCCACTCTCAATTCTCCAAAGGGAGTTTTGTCGGCAGGGGATGGGCGATCGTCGCCCGAAGGTTTGACGATCGTTTGAAATCGTTGCTGAGCGGAGCAAAGGAGAAATATCCGATTTTGTGACCATGCGATTTCAGGGCGTGCCCTCGTTGTCTGTTGAACCCAGCTTAATCATCCCTAATGAAGTGAAGTATTCACAACCTGGAAAGTCTTCAAAAAATCTACGATAACTTTATCAAGATACCGTATTTGTTATTTGAATATACCACATCTTGAAGCGGTTGCAGTTGTCTCTTCAAGATGGACGGCAAGGCGACACGAGAAGGTGGCAGGCAAGCTTTGGGAGTTGCTCCCTCTGTTGGGGCAGAAAATGAGTAAAGTGATGGATGTCGCGAGCTAAAAGTTTCAACCGTTACGAATCCATAAAATCCCCCTTAAATTCTGATCAGAATTTAAGGGGGATTGGGATGAGAATTTGTAACTTTAAACTAAACCGACCAGGCTCTAAAACAAGCTAAACCGACCAGGCTCTAAAACCGGAAGGTAGTCCGTACAACGCCCACAAAGGTTGTGTCGTTATCATTGTTGTTTTCTGGATTGAAGATCACAATCAGCCCCGGAGTAATGGAGATGTTGTTATTGACTTGATAACGATAAAGACCTTCTACATGGAAGGAACTATTATCATCTTCGCGGGTAACTAAGTCATTGTTGGTAACTTTAGGAGGTTGTCCAAGAATTAGACCTGCCAGGTTCCCCTTTTTACCCAAATCTGACAAAGCCAAGGTAACTGCCCAGTTCCAGATATCGGCACTCTGGTCAAGCCCAGTTTCGCGATGGGCATTGGTATAGCCTGCCCATCCTGCGATCGTGAATTTGGGACTTAGCTTGAATGCTGCTTGTAAGCTAAAGTTATCGCCAGAAGTGGCGACGTTTGCTCCAAAAGGTCTTCTGGAAAAACCGCTACCCGTGGCAGAGGTCACATCAACGTTGCCACCGCGATCGTAGGAACGTGCGTAAGTGAAACCTAGATCCAGATTTTTGCTGGGTCGGAATGCCACCTGAGCCAATGCTGCAAAGGACCCGTTCAATAATCCGCGATCGCTACTCGGATCAGCAGGCTCATCTGCCAAATAGCCCAGCGAGAAGGTCAATTGCTTACCAAAGTTGTAGTTTAAGGTAGCCCCGGCGCCACCAGCTCCTAGACGGTAAATGGGGTTAAACCGTCCAAACCGAGACAAGGAACCTGTACCGCTACTTTCAAAGGAGGGGTTGAATGTATATAAGTTGTCGTAATACTCACCGCCCGTTGCATCCACCACCACGGTTGCTTGACTACCCAACGGGAACCGGTAAAACAACTTACTCAGCCTGAAATCATTGCCCTCGTCCCCGTCATAGCTGAGGCGAGTTTCATTGGTGCCAGTCAAGTTAGGACGAGTGGCAGCACCTCCATCAAAAATTGCCGTATTCCGGGCTTCCAATCGGGTTCTCAAGCGGTCTTTGCCAGTGAAGCTGGTGTCAAAGTTCAACCGCACGCGATCGCTGAATGCAATGTTGTCGTCCACTTCTCCTGCAGACCCTGCCACACCGCCAGAAGGGACTGCTTTATCGCCGCCAAAAGCACCCGCTAGGCTAAAGATTACCTCTGCATTAAGTTTGGTAGTAGTAGAAAATTGATGCTTTTCCAAGTCAGTAGCACGCGCTTCTAAAGCATCTACCCGACCTCTCAGGGTTGCCAGTTCTGCTGCAAATTCTTCTTGCAACTTTTGTAGCGTTGCTAGATCTTCTTTAGTTGCTAGCCCAGTGGTACCTGCAGCAATCAGCTCATTCACGCGATCCAGACAGGCATTGACGCCTGCGGCGAACTCATAGCGGGTAAGTGCTCGATTGCCTTTGAAGGTGCCATCCGGGTATCCAGCAATACAACCATACCGTTCAACCAGAGATTGCAACGCTTGAAATGCCCAGTCGGTTGGCTGTACATCTGAGAGTTGAGAAACAGAAGTGACCTGATCAATGTCAGCCGTACCTTGATTTTCAGTTGTGTACTGGTTTGACAATTGGGTTGAGTCAGAGGCGATCGCGTCGATCGGCATGGCAGCAGTTGTTGGTTTTGGCTGGGGGATTGCTGCTAGAATTCCCGTCTGACTTTGTACTTGAGTATTAGACCGGGAAACGGTTGTGAGTGCTTCGGTAGTGGTCGCCGAAGCAGGAGAACCAATCAAGGACATCCCTAACACTGCAGGAGTTAGCCATAACAAACGCAAAAAATTTGACATTTTCCTCACACCTGAAATAGAACATGCAATCGTCAGCTTGAGAGAATTACTTTACCAGTTATCCCCATTCACAAGCAGATTTTTTTGTTATGGAAAGTATAGAGATGCAGAATGACGAAGACTTCTCATTAGCTCGCTGAGTGTCCCGATCAATCCTGAAAACTCTATCCAAAGCAAACTACGATATATTGGTCGGAATTTGGTATTTGCTTTGGGTTGGATCAAATAATATCGGGTAAAGTCTCAAAAAGCAATTCTTCTTCCGCATTTTTCTGGGCTTTTAAGTGCTCGATACAACTAAGTCAGGTCGTTCTGTGTCGCCTAGCAGGCTGACTTTAACGATGGATTTTTAAACGTAAAAACGCTCTCGGTTATCAACCGAGAGCGTTCTTTAAAACGATGCGTTCAGAGCAAACGCTTCAATTCCTTTCAGGTTAAAGCTTTGTCCCACATTCAGGACAGAAATTATGAGTTGAGATGTTTTTGGCACCACAGCTTGAACAATAAAGGATTTCGGTCGGCTGCTCTAATTTTTTGTGTTGGGGTAAGCCAATCATTTGGGCATTGCTCTTGCCAGGTGCAACCATGGGGTAGCAATTTTCGTCTCGCTTGACCTGGGCATCTATCAACATCGGTCCATCGTGGGCAAGCATTTCGGCGATCGCCGATTCCAGTTCATCGCGTGAACGAACAACTCTGCCTTTGAGCCCAAATGCATCTGCTAGTTTGACAAAATCTGGCATGCCCGTTTCCATGTTGGAGCAAGAATAGCGCTCTCCATAGAAGGCTTCTTGCCATTGACGCACCATCCCCTGCCAACCATTATTGATGATCACGATTTTGACGTTGATGCCATATTGTGCAAGCGTTGCCAGCTCTTGAAGATTCATTTGGAAACTCGCATCGCCGCTCACACAAATCACTTCTTCGTCAGGCAGTGCCATCTTTGCGCCCATCGCAGCGGGTAAACCATAGCCCATGGTGCCTAATCCAGCGCTCGAAATCCAGCGACGGGGTCCCATTTTGAGAAACTGCGCTGCCCACATTTGGTGCTGACCGACATCCGTACTGTAGAAAGCGTTGGGTGCTTGTCGTCCTAATTCAACAATGACTTCTTGAGGAGCTAAACTATCGGCATAGTGAGGTACTTGCAGGGGGTAGTCTTCTTGCCAGCGGGCAATGCGATCTCGCCACGCCTGGGTTTGAGTCGGATCAATCGCAATTCCTTCAACCTGACTACGACGTAGTAGATCAGTCAGGACATGGCGCACATCACCCACGATCGGCACCTCAGGCGCACGATTTTTACCGACTTCGGCTGGGTCAATGTCGATATGAATTACTTTGGCTCGTGAAGCAAACTCATCAAGCTTGCCAGTGACCCGATCGTCGAAACGAGCACCCACCGCAATCAAGAGATCACACTCACTCACGGCGAAGTTGGCATAGGCGGTTCCATGCATCCCCAACATGCCCAAAGCCAGGGGATGACGTTCATCAAAGACTCCTAATCCCATCAAAGTGGTGGTCACCGGGATGTGGAATCGTTCAGCCAGTTCTTTGAGTTCAGCGTGAGCACTGGCGGAGATCGCCCCTCCACCCACATACAAAAGGGGGCGTTGCGACTGATGGATCAACTTCAATGCTTGCGTTATTTGGCGCGGATTGCCTTTCACCGTAGGGCGATATCCTGGCAGTTTCACATCTCCTGGGTTGACGGGGGTATAGTCAAATTCTTCTAACCCAACATCTTTAGGGACATCAATCAAAACAGGTCCGGGTCGTCCGGTGCTGGCAATATGAAAAGCCTCTGCCACAATGCGTCCCATATCTTGGGGATCGCGCACTACATAAGAGTGCTTGACGATTGGCAAGGTAATGCCATAAATGTCAGTTTCCTGGAAGGCGTCACTGCCGATCGCGGCTCGCCCGACTTGCCCAGTAACAATCACCATCGGAATTGAGTCCATATGAGCCGTGGCAATCCCTGTGACCAAGTTGGTGGCACCGGGACCGGAAGTGGCAAAGCAAACTCCTACTCGCCCAGTCGCACGGGCATAGCCGTCCGCAGCATGGGCTGCTCCTTGCTCATGGCGAACCAGGATGTGCTGAATTCCACCTTCAGCTTCGGCTCGATACAGCTCATCATAAATCGGCAGAATTGCCCCACCTGGATAGCCAAAGATATGCTTGACACCCTGCCTTCTGAGACTATCAATCAAGGCAAAAGCGCCAGTTACCCGCTTTACAGCCACACTTTGCAGTTGCACTGGGAAACCTCACCAAACCCGCTAGAAGGATACTTAGACTCTTAAAGTGGAATGAATCTCTGCAAAATCTGCTCTCGTTAGAGCGACCGACTGAATCTTTGCAAGAAATCTATTCTGTATCTAATGATGCATTAAGAGCCAGAACTCTAGTCTAGTGCTGAACCCGATCCCTGTCGAGACAATTGATTCAGAAAAATCGCTAAACTCTTTGCCTCGTTTGATTTTTACCAGTTTAGGCAGATTATTAATCGTCAAAAAACTGTGACATCCACTATGCTGCTTGGGAAAACTGGACCCTAAATGACGTCTTGTAATACGTTGCGGGTGCTCTTCCATGCCCAAATGCCAATCACAATAATAATGATACTCATTCCGATCAGGACGGCTCGTAAACCCACTGCATCGGTTAAAGAGGTGGCGATCGCGAGCGGTAAAATGAGCGCTATATTCACTAAATTGTTTTGGAAGCCAAATATTTTACCCCGCATCGACTCAGGCGTTTGTTGCTGGATCAGGGTTTGCATCGGAACACCGACTAGCGATGCCCCAATGCCAAGAAACGTGCTCAACCCCAAGCCAACCCAAATACTATCAACGAAGGTAAAAACACTCAAACCAATTGCCATCATTAGAAAGCCGATCAGGGGCAACGGTTTATGGTGGAAACGATCGCCCCAATGTCCCAGTACGGCTGATCCCAAAACAATGCCGATGCCTGCCGCAGCTAACAAAAAGCCGAATTGCTCATCCTTTAACCCCAGATCTTTGACTAGTGGGATAGACAAGCCGACCAGCGCTGCAAATACTGAGTATAGGATAGCTAGTTGCAGCATGGCATTACTCACCAAGCGATCTTGCCGCAGGTATTTAAGCCCAGATTTGAAGTCATTCCAAGGATGCATTTTGACCTGTTGTTCTGGGTACTGGGTTTCTCGCATCGGAATCGACCAAATTACCCCTGCTGCTAATAAATACAACACACTGACCAAAAACTCTTCGCCAAACTGTCCCCAAGTCCTTGCAAGGCTGAGTAAAGGTTCGCCAATCGCAAAGCCCACGATTAACGACCCCAGCATGGTGGTGGTAAACAAAGCGTTGGCAGTCATTAATCCTTGGCGTTCTACTAGGAGGGGAATCGCTGTTTGCTCGGCTGGAGCAAAAAACTGAGTCAAAATAGATTCCAAAAAAGTAATGACCAAAAGCACGAGGAAAACTTTAGGCAACACGGGAATGGAGAGAACCAGTAGCCCTCGCAAAAAGTTGCTGTAAGTCAAAATTTGTTTTTTGGAGAAGCGATCGACCACAATCCCAGCAGCTGAACCCAGCAATATAGCGGGCAGCGTAAATGCTATCATCAGCAGCGATCGGGCTGAATTTTCTAGACCTGGCAAGGGTCTGTACTGTGTCAACAGGCTGATCATCAACACAAAAAATACCTTGTCCGCAATCTGAGACAAAATTTGTCCGATCCAGAGTGCCAGGAACGGTCGATTGTGGATCAGAGTGCGGAATCCGCCACCCGATGGGCTGGTTGGGAGCATAGGACGAGATGATTCGAGAGACAGTGGAGTTCCCTCCCTTAGTTTGCGCCTTTGTGGGTTGATTACGCCAGTGTTCAGATATATTCACCCGTTTTTAAGTGAATTTACTGATATGTAAAAAAATGGTTTGAACCGACTTTACTTATAGCTCACAAAATTGTTGCGATAACGTCGGATTAGGGCAGTTAAAAAAGTGGCAGCCGTAGTTGCTCGACGGGTAGGATGCAGAGAATCAGAAATTTCCCACCCTTGGATGGTTTGGGGCGATCGCCACAGCTCTAAATGCCCGATCGGAGGGTCTGCATAAAAACTACTTTCGCCACTGCCTAGTAAGGCTGAACTCCAGTGGGTAAAAGCATCGTGGCTCACTCGATGAATCGGGAAATCGCCATAGAGTGGCACTCCCCAACCATCTAAGGCGATCAGCGCCCTTATCCTTCCTCCCTGAGCTTGCCATGCCCAAGCAGTGGCGATCGCTCCTGCCACCCCCGCACTGAAACCAATCAAAATCAGCGGATGAGCATGACTTACCTGTTGTCTTTGCAAAAACTGTAAGATATGAAACCCTGAATAGGCGGGATAGTGCTCAGATGGAAAGACTAGACAGGTGTGGGGAAATGGCTCTGTCGAGATCGCCCAGCTACGTCGTAATTGAGTCAAAAAACTTTGGCTCAAGGTGGGTTCGTGTATTCCTGGACAGAGCACGATCGTCATCAAAAATCGACCTTTGGGACGAGGGCAATTGGGAAATTGCTAGAAATCATTAGGATGTGCCTGCATCCCACTAGGGAGGATGCTACCCTGTAAACAGTTCTCAGAGAATTTAAAAAGTTCTTGTAGAAAACTCAAAAGGTTTTCTTAGATT
Organism: Scytolyngbya sp. HA4215-MV1; assembly: GCA_019359045.1. Classification (GTDB taxonomy): domain Bacteria; phylum Cyanobacteriota; class Cyanobacteriia; order Leptolyngbyales; family Leptolyngbyaceae; genus Scytolyngbya. The sequence goes on along the minus strand of JAHHIA010000003.1, from coordinate 77,464 downwards.
GTTCGTGATTTGCTTTACGGACACCAAAGCAGACTCAAGTTTTTTGGGGGCTTTTAGGGAATACAAAAAGGTCTGGTGATGCTTTTTCATCGCGATCCGCAATTGCCCCTTTAAAAACTCTACTTCAATCATGACTTTGGTTTAATCTCTGAACGTTGCTCAGTCTTTTATCCACCAACGAATTTGAAGGTGAGTATTGTGGTCGCTACTCCAGAAAAATTGCAAGAATCTACTACAAATAAGACTGCTCAGTCCGATCGTGTGGCTGTGCTCTTGATGGGTTATGGCGAAGTAGAAAGCTACGAAGATTTCGCGAACTACAATGAACAAGCACTCAATTTATTGACGGCAAAGTTTGCGCCAGTTCCTACTTGGATTTATCCTCCTCTGGCAAAACTGTTGGCAGTATTCGACCTCCATGAATGGAGCCATCAACATGATCATTTCATTTCTCCCCATAATGCAATTTTTGAACGACAAAGAGCGGGAATTGAGCAATGGTTGCAAGAAAAATGGGGCGATCGTGTACAAGTATTCAAAGCCTTTAACTTTTGTGCACCTTTCTTGCCTAAACAAGTTTTAACTGAAATTAAAGCACAGGGATTCGACAAACTATTAATTTATCCCTTATTGGTTGTAGACTCCATTTTTACCAGTGGAATTGCGGTCGAACAAGTCAATAAATCTCTTGCAGAGTTGTCTGATCAGGCAGAATATTGGGTCAAAGGAACTCGTTACATCCCTTCTTTTTATAACGAGCCTGACTATATTAATTTGATGGCGACTCTGGTCGAAGAGCGGATTAAGACAGATTTAGCCGTGGCACATCTCCCTTCTCAGAGTGGGATTGTATTGATGAACCATGGTTGTCCGCACAAAGCAAAAGGCTTTACTTCGGGGATTGATGAAAGTCAGGCGCTTTATGAACGGGTACGAGAAAAGTTAATCAATAAGTATCCTTTGATTTCCGTGGGCTGGCTCAATCACCAAACTCCCTTAATTGAATGGACTCAACCTCATGCTGAATTGGCAGCGAAGAACCTGATTGATCTGGGCGCAACCGCGGTCGTCTTTATGCCGATTGGGTTTGCCACCGAAAATCACGAAACCCTTTTGGATGTTGACCACATCATCGAGGCATTACGACGTAAAGCTCCTCACGTGACTTATGTACGCATGGATTGCGTCAACGACCATCCAGCCTTCTTGAAAATGGCAGCGGAGTGGGCAAATCCTCAAATTGAGGCGCTCATGACAGAGATGTCAATTGCGGCAAAACCAGGTCGGGATCAGCACCTACAACATGTGCATTCGCATCATCACTCCCACGATCGCCACGCCCATGATCATTCTCACCATGATCACCCTCACTCAGGAACATAGATTAAATAATTTATGAAAAGTAGAGACGCAAGGACTTGCGTCTCTACTTTTCCGAATTTCCCTTTTTCTAGGTTCCTGGTTCGGTCTTTCCGTCTACTCCAACTTGCTCTCAGGTGCGGATTCTTTTTCCTGATATGGCAGTAGCCTTTGAGTCAGGACTTGAGCTTGCTGAGTGATGGTTTGCCAATCAGCATTGACGATCGCAGTCTTGGGAAATAGACAACCGGATAACCCCACCGCGATTGCCCCTGCTGCAAGCAATTCACTTGCATTGTCCAACGTTACCCCTCCGGTGGGGATCAGTGGGATTTGCCCCAAAGGACCTTGCAGACTTCGAAGATAGGTTGCCCCCCCCGCTGTTTGGATAGGAAAGACTTTGACACTACTCGCTCCTGCCTGCCATGCTGCAACAATTTCGCTGGGAGATAATGCACCTGGGACAATTGGAACCTGTTGAGCAATGGCTAATCGAATCAAATCGATATCAACATGGGGCGTAAAAAGAAACTGTGCTCCCGCTACAATCGCCTGTTGAGCCTGGTTTCTATCCAATAAGGTGCCAGCCCCAATCAGACAGGTTTTGAGGTCTAAGCGCAATTGACGAATTAGTTCAGCCGGACGATCGCTGTTCCAGGTAATTTCAATTAAATGCATTCCTCCCCTGGCAACCGCCTGTGCCATCTGGTAACCGACCCCAATTTCGGCGGTGCGGATCACAGCGATTGCCCGATGGGAGCGCAGAATCTGTAGCCAGGTTTGCGTTTGCATGGACAGAGACCAAAATTTAGACAGTCTCAAGTCTAGTGTCTAAAGTTACGGGTCTACATGCTCCAGATGGCAAAAAAGGGGACAGTCTGGCTGCCCCCTCACAACTTACTTAAGGAGAATGCAATGAAAGAAACGCTATGCTAAGGCTGCAACTTTCACATCGCTTACAGCTAACAAGTCTTGGAGTTCTTCTGCATCAACGGTTTCTTTCTCCACTAGCATTTGCGCGAGTGCATCTAGAATCGTGCGGTTTTGGATCAGCACCGCTTTTGCCCGACGGTATGCTTGCTCAACCAGGTTACGCACTTCATCATCGATCGCAGCAGCCGTCTCTTCAGAAAAATCGCGTTCAGCGGCGATATCTCTGCCTAGAAACATGTTGCCTTGCTGACGTCCTAGTGCAACAGGACCTAGTCGATCACTCATCCCAAAGCGGGTTACCATTTGGCGAGCCACTCGGGCAACTTGTTGCAGGTCATTGGATGCGCCAGTCGTGACTTCTTCCTCGCCAAAGATGATTTCTTCAGCAATTCGACCCCCCAATGCCACTGCCATCTGATTTTGCAAGTAAGACCGAGAGTACAGACCTGAGTCCATTCGATCTTCGCTGGGAGTGAACCAGGTCAAGCCACCGGCGCGACCGCGAGGAATGATACTGATTTTCTGAACGGGATCATAGTCAGGCATCAAAGCGCCTACGAGTGCGTGCCCTGCCTCATGATAGGCAACCAGCGTCTTACGCTTTTCGCTCATTACACGGTCTTTCTTTTCGGGCCCTGCCAGCACCCGATCGATCGCATCATTGACCTCATCCATCGAGATTTCAGTCAGGTTGCGACGGGCTGCCAGAATTGCGGCTTCGTTCAGCAAGTTTGACAGGTCAGCTCCTGTGAAACCTGGCGTCCGACGGGCGATCTTCTCCAAATCCACATCTTTGGACAACGTTTTGCCGCGAGCATGGACGTTGAGAATTTCTAAACGACCTGCAAAGTCAGGGCGATCGACCACAACCTGGCGATCGAAACGACCGGGACGCAACAACGCAGCATCCAAAACGTCTGGACGGTTTGTTGCAGCAATAATAATAATGCCAGTATTACCTTCAAACCCATCCATCTCAGTCAACAGCTGGTTCAATGTCTGCTCGCGTTCGTCGTTGCCGCCGCCGAGACCTGCGCCTCGTTGACGACCAACCGCGTCAATTTCATCAATAAATACGATGCAAGGTGCGTTTGACTTCGCTTGCTCAAATAAGTCGCGTACACGAGAAGCACCCACACCTACGAACATTTCAACAAACTCAGAACCTGAAATCGAGAAGAAAGGAACACCAGCTTCTCCTGCTACCGCACGGGCAAGCAGGGTCTTTCCAGTACCCGGAGGTCCTACTAACAAAACACCTTTGGGAATTTTCGCTCCTACTGCAGTGAAGCGATCGGCGTTTTTGAGGAAGTCTACAACTTCGCTCAACTCAAGCTTTGCCTGCTCAATTCCAGCAACATCACCAAACGTGACCTGGGTTTGAGGTTCCATTTGCACTCTGGCTTTTGATTTGCCAAAGTTCATCGCCTGGCTACCCGGTCCATTTTGTGCGCGTCGGAGTAAGAAAAACAAAGCAACCAGCAACAAAACGGGGAAAAACAAACCGCTCAGCGCCTTAAACCAGATGCCATCATCGCTGGGAGGACGAACTGCAATATCAACACCATTACGAGTCAATGTATCGATCAGGGTGGAATCTGTCGGAATTAAGTTGACATGATATTTTGTACCGTCTTGAGCAGTGACATCGGCTTGCGTACGATCCGCACTGACTCTGACCGCATCAATCGACTTACTCTCAACTTTGCTTAAGAAGTCGCTATATCTCAAGGGATTAGCTGCTTGAGGCTTGTTCTCAAAAAATACTGTTGCCAAGGCGATAACAACGATCGCTAGCAGGGCATACAGTCCAGCGTTTCTCCACCGTTTATTCACCGGGATTCATCCTCCTTAAAAGTCTGTTATCGGAGTTTTTCAGAATTCTAATTATGTTAACTAATATTAACGTAATCTGAGAATTCTGCACAATTAGGCTCCGCATCACTGGTCACTCATATGATCCCATTCTGACATTTCGCCCGAAAAATGGGGGTTGGATTCAGATGGGTGATTCAGCCTTCAGGATCACAGCACAGACATAAAGTTCTTTCACCTTCCTGTCATCGCGCTTAATGCAGTGAAAGGGTTAGTGACTGAATCGTTGCTGAAGTCATCCCACTTTTATGAATCAACTCTCTGTCGAATTTGTCATTGAAGCTGGACGCATTGAACGCCAGTATTGGAAGGATCTTTGGCGCTACCGAGAACTCTTCTATTTCCTGGCATGGAGAGACATTTTAGTGCGCTATAAGCAAACAGCGATCGGAATTGCTTGGGCGCTGATCCGCCCATTGCTCACAATGGTGGTCTTTACGGTGGTCTTTGGCACTCTGGCTAAATTGCCTTCCAGCGGCGCTCCCTACCCTATCTTGGTGTTTGCCGGAATGTTGCCCTGGCAGTTCTTTGCTAATGCCCTCTCAGAATGCAGCAATAGCTTAATTGCGAACAATAATCTAATTTCTAAAGTCTATTTCCCTCGGCTGATTATTCCTGCCAGTTCAGTCATTGTGAGTTTTGTGGACTTCTTGATCTCTGGCATGATTCTGCTGGCACTCATGATTGGATATAACTTTACGCCAAACTGGCGGATTGTGACCCTGCCTGTGTTTATTGCGATCGCCTTTGCTGCAGCAATGGGAGCAGGCTTGTGGTTAGCAGCTTTGAATGTAAAGTACCGCGACTTTCGCTACATCGTGCCATTTATCGTCCAGTTTGGCTTGTATATCTCGCCTGTTGGCTTTAGTAGCAGCCTTATCCCTACCCAATGGCGCTTACTTTACGCCCTCAATCCTATGGTTGGTGTAATTGATGGCTTCCGATGGGCAATTTTGGGACGCAACGTCGCTCCGGATTGGCAAGGATTTGGGTTATCGACCACCCTTGTGCTGTTGCTATTGGGAAGTGGCATCTGGTACTTTCGCAAGACTGAGCGAACCTTTGCTGATGTAATCTAGCGATCGCTCCTTTATCGGAATAGGGAATCCTAAAAAGAATCACTTTAAGACTTAACCTCCAATCTGTGTCCAGTTAAATCCATGCCAGCCCCACCTATTTCGCCCTTGCCATCCGATCGATTACCTGCCAAGTCTCGTTGCACCCGCAAAAATTTTTTAGTCTTCGGTTCGCCTGCCATTGAAGAGGCAGAAATCCGAGAAGTGGTTGCCAGCATGGGAAGTGGTTGGTTAGGCACAGGACCGAAGGTTGCCCAGTTTGAACGAGATTTTGGAGCTTATAAGAAAGTACAGCACTCCGTTGCTGTCAATTCCTGCACAGCTGCGTTGCATTTGGGTTTGCTGGCAGCAGGGTTACAGTCGGGAGATGAAGTCATCACAACGCCTCTCACCTTCTGTGCTACTGTCAATGCCATCATCCATGCCGGAGCAACGCCTGTCCTGGCAGATATCGATCCGGTAACAATGAATATAGACCCGACACAAGTTGCTGCTCGGATTACTACCAAGACTCGCGCGATCGTTCCAGTCCACTTTGCGGGGCGTCCCTGCGAAATGGATGCATTATGTAGTCTGGCAGCAGCCCATAACCTGAAGTTAATTGAAGATTGTGCCCACGCGATCGAAACGGAGTACAAAGGGCGTAAAGCTGGAACTTTAGGGGATTTTGGTTGCTTCAGTTTTTATGTGACCAAAAATATTGTGACGGGTGAAGGGGGGATGGTGCTGACCCGTCGCGAGGAAGATGCTGCCCGGATCAAAGTGCTGGCACTGCACGGAATGAGCAAAGATGCCTGGAAACGTTTCAAAGATGAGGGTTACAAGCACTATCAGGTGGTGGAGTGTGGCTTCAAGTACAATATGATGGATCTGCAAGCGGCGATCGGCATCCATCAACTCAAACGCATTGAAACCTACTGGCTACATCGTCAGGAAATCTGGCACCGCTACAACCAGGCTTTTGCTGATCTGCCCGTTACCTTGCCATCTGCACCCGAAGCTGATACCCGCCACGCTTACCATCTCTATACAATCCTGATTGATGAAGCTAAAACGGGAATCAGTCGCGATCAGTTTTTAGATGCCATGACAGTTGAAAATATTGGTATTGGCGTCCACTACCTGAGTATTCCTGAACATCCCTATTATCAGCAAACCTTTGGCTGGAAACCGGAAGATTGTCCCCATGCCATGAAAGTTGGTCGCCAAACAGTGAGCCTACCGCTCTCGGCAAAGCTCACCGATGACGATGTAGAAGATGTGATTCAAGCAGTAAGGCATATTTTGAAGGCATGAAACTGCGAACAATATTTTTCTGTGGTCATAAGTCACCCTATGGCTTAGCTCACCTGGAACCGATTCTAGAATCAGATCTTGAGGTGATTGCTGTTGTAGTTGCCACAGATGAACGATGGCAGCACTTCTGGGATGCGCTGGGAGGTAAAATTTACTATCAGCCCCGCAGTCAGCAAAGGCCCTGGAATAATATAAAAGCGTTCATCAAGCGAAAATTTCCTCCATCCCTGCTAAAGCTCTTAAAAAAATCATTACCGGATATTGCATTTGTTAGTGAGCTAACCCACCGCTATCAAATTCCTGTTTGGCAGGTATCTGATGCTAATGAAGCAAGTTTTCTACAGCAGGTTCGAGCGGCTAAACCTGATCTCATTCTTTCTGCGGCATATCCCCAGGTCTTTTCAAAAGAGCTCATTTCGATTTCTAAAAAAGGGAGTGTTAACTTTCATCCCTCTCTTCTACCAAAATATCGCGGAGCACACCCTCATTTCTGGGCGATTGTCAAAGGCGAAAAGGTTAGTGGCATGACTGCTCACTTTATGACTGAAAATCTTGATGATGGTGATATCGTAGCGCAGCTAGAAATCCTGATCGAGCATTGTACTTATGCCGAGTTCTACCAGAAACTTATCCAGGAGACTCCTAATTTAGTCAAATTAGTTGATCAGTTTTTTCAAAATCAAGATTCAGTTGCAATTCCACAAAATTTATCAGAAGCTTCATTTTTTAGAAACGATCGCGAAATTCATCGTCGTATTTTTTGGGAGTTACATACGGCGATAGAAATTCACAATTTGTGCAGAACAGAGCAAGCATTTTGTTTCTTCAGAAATGTCAGAATTCAGTGTCTGAAGACCAAGATTCAGTCAACAAATCGAAATTTAACTAATCAAGTTCTGGTTGAAACCGGTACGATCGTGGACATTGATAAAGATAGCCTTGTTGTTAAAGCAAGAGATGCCTGTATTCATATTTATCAGATTGAAGAAAATGGAGAGTTATATCTTTCCTATAACTGGGCAAAAAAATATCAAATCTATATTGGAGAAAAGCTGCTCTAATGAGCCTTAAAAAATCCGTTTTTATGGGAGTAAAATGGTCCACTGCTTCTCAAATTGGACGGCAGGGAATGCAAATAGTAACCATGATCATTCTAGCGCGGTTGCTTTCTCCCATAGATTTTGGATTAGTGAGTATGGCAACAGTTGTGATCGGGTTTATCGCTATATTCAAAGATCTCGGAACTGCATCTGCTCTCATTCAACGAAAACACATTTCGGACGAGCTTTTATATAGTATTTTTTGGCTCAATGCTATGTTCGGGCTTCTTGCAACAGCTATTCTCTTAGGGAGTGCTCCCCTGATTGGCAGAATATATCACGAACCTAGAGTTACCCCGATTTTGGGGACTCTATCTCTGACTTTCTTTATCGCTGGTTTAAGTACTCTGCAGCAAACCGTGCTTGAGCGAAATTTGGAATTTGGTAAATTAGCCAAAATAGAACTAGGTGTAACTTTACTCAGTTCTATTATTGGGGTTATTTCTGCACTATTTCAGGCAGGAGCTTGGAGTCTTGTATACCAAACACTTGTATCCGTTTCAGCAACTACTATTCTGCTCTGGTTTGTAACTGGTTGGCAACCAAAAATTATTTTTGATTGGAACGAATTAAAGTCTATTACTAGTTATAGTTTGAATCTAACTGGATTTAGTATTTTTAATTATTTTGCTAGGAATGCTGACTACTTTCTAATCGGGCGTTTTTTGGGGGTTCAGTCACTGGGATACTATACGCTGGCATATCGCATCATGCTTTACCCACTACAGAATATTGTCTGGGTTATTGGTCGGGTTATTTTTCCAGCTTTTTCTCAAATGCAGCATGATAATACCAGGTTTTGTTATGCCTATTTACGTGTAACACAAACCATCGCATTCGTAGTTTTCCCTTTGATGGTTGGACTCTGGGCATTGGCTGAGCCGTTTGTCTTAGCTACGTTTGGTGCAAGTTGGCAACCTGTCATTCTCCTGGTGCTGATTTTGAGCCCAATTGGCATGATCCACTCTATTGGCACAACTGTAGGCGATATCTACCAAGCAAAAGGGCGAACTGATTGGATGCTCCGCTGGGGGCTATTTGCTGGAACATTGGTGGTGTGTTTTTTCTGCATTGGTTTACAGTGGGGCATCGTGGGTGTTGCTGGTGCCTACGCGATCGTTAGTGCGCTGCTGATTTATCCCAGTTTTGCCATTCCCTTCAAGCTGATTGGTCTGTCGATGCGAGAGTTCCTGGCAGGACTGTGGCGACCCTTTCTATGCAGTTTACTAATGCTTGCAGTGCTTGCTGGATCACGTTTAATTCTTCCTAATGGTTTAGCAAGTGTCTGGCAGCTAGGTATCCTAATTCCAGTTGGTTGTCTCACCTATCTGTTGTCCAGTTGGTTGCTCAACCGAGAGCAACTGCAAGAAACCTTGAGTATCGTAGGAATGAGAAATTGAATCCTCAATTATCCCAGCGATCGCAGCAGATTGGAATACTCCATAGTTTTCCAGTCTGGCTACCTCAAACCCAAACCTGGCTCTACAATCAGGTTCGCTACCTGCCAGATGATATTGAATCCTCCATCGTTTGCGAAACCACTGAAAATCTGGATCAATTTAACCTCCCCAATATTCACTCGCTGGCAAGTGCTCCTCGCTGGCGTTATATCTGGGACAAGGGTTTACGCAAGTTGAATCTGCGTCGATATTTAGGTTATGGGATTGCGATCGCCCAACAGCAATCTGCTGCCATCCTCCACTCCCACTTTGGTGACATTGGTTGGATAGATTTGGCAGTTGCCAAACGTGCTGGGCTGAAACACGTTGTCACCTTCTACGGTTACGATGTCAATGAATTGCCAACCCAAGACAAACGCTGGTATCAGCGTTACCAAACTCTGTTTCAGCGAGTAGACCGGATTCTTTGCGAAGGTCCGCACATGGCTCAATGCATTGTTCAACTTGGTTGTCCCGAAGAGAAGGTGCGAGTTCACCATCTTGGTATTGCGATTGACCAGATTTCGTTTCAATCCCGCATTTGGCATCGTGGCGAACCTTTAAAGGTGCTGATTGCAGCCTCTTTCAGTGAAAAAAAAGGCATCCCCTACGCATTGCAAGCCCTGGGGCAACTCCGGCATGAAATTCCCCTCAAAATCACAATTATTGGAGACGCTAGAAATCATCCGGAAAACCTGGCAGAAAAACGAAAAATTTTGGCAACGATCGAAAAACATCAGCTTCAGTCTCATACCTTACTGCTAGGCTACCAGCCTCATTCTGTAATGCTTGAGGCTGCTTATGCCCATCACGTTTTTCTCTTGCCTAGTATTACTGCTAGCAGTGGCGATACAGAGGGCGGTGCACCAGTAAGCCTGATTGAAATGGCTGCTACGGGGATGCCGATCGTCAGCACAACCCACTGTGATATTCCAGAGGTAATTCAGCAGGGTAAGACAGGGCTATTAGCTCCAGAGCGAGATGTTGCGAGTTTGCTTGATCATCTGCGCTGGCTGATTCGGCATCCCAATCAGTGGCAAGGGATGGCAACTGCTGGTCGTGCCCATATAGAACAAGAATTTAACGCTATAAAACAAGGGGAAAACTTAGCGAAAATCTATCGCGAGCTGGTACAGAGTCGAGTTTAATTCCCCAGAGATTCGTCTGCTATAGGTAGACAAACGCTCACCGTTGTTCCGTTAGAGCCTCTAACGGATTGATTATACTTTTTCGTAGGGTGAGACTTTCTTTGCAAAACCTTAGGTGCACATCGCGTGATAGTTATCCAATGGCCGTGGCGGCCTCTTCAGTAAACAGTTTGACGCGAAGTTCAGAATCTGTAAATTGGCGCAGTTGTCGGAAGAAGGAACAAATTGTTCCACAGCTTTGATGCCAGTTCTGAAAAAGCTAGTCACTGCCTGACTCAAAAGCGACAACGATCGCAGTGTCCACACTTTTTCGCTTCAGGAAAGCCGAAGCTTTTGAGTAGAAATTGCCAGCGACAGTCCTTGGTGTGGATAAACTGCACCATCTGTTTTGCTGCTTGGGTGTTGGATTGGGCAACCACCCTGTGTCCGGTTTTTTGCGGCTTGATTTGGTAGTGAAAGGGATCGAGCCAATCGAGTTGTCCCTGTCCGTGCAGGAGCGATAGCGCGATCGCTCCCTGTGGAAACTGCCTTGCCACGGAATTCACCGCTCCTTGCTTTGGCAACTTCTGCACCAGTTGTTGCGCTGATCGTTGTTGTTCCTGTGCCTGGTTTTCAAAAAACTGTCGGCGTTGCTGGTCTGCCGAGTCTAGCCAACCCGTCCGTTCACTCACCAGCATCAACGCCTCCGCCGGGTTGCCATCGCGCCCGGCTCGTCCTACTTCTTGCACATACTCGGCTAGCAGCAACGGCGAGTGAAAATGTGCCACCCAGCGGCAATCTGGTTTGTTTATCCCCATGCCAAAGGCATTGGTACAGACTACAAAGGGTAACGTTCCCGTGATCCAATCCTGTTCGATCTGGCGACGTTCCTGAGGACTGAGTCCGGCGTGGTAAGCCGCTGTGTGGTAACCCTTTTGCGTGAGCCAATCTGCCAGAGTTTCGCTATCTCGACGGGTGCGGATATAGACCAATCCTGCCTGCCCCGACTTAGATTGGATAAATTTGAGCAACGCCTGCCGCCGCTGTTGTGGCGTCCAGACTGTCTGTACCCCTAGATACAGATTGGCGCGATAAGGATTGAGGCGAAAGATCTGGGGATGTTCCAGCTTCAGAATTTGCTGAATCGTCTGCTGCGCTTGCGGATCAGCTGTTGCAGTGAAGGCGGCGATCGCCATCCGACTCCCAGCAGGTTTCGACTTCAACAACGCTGATCGCACTGCTCCCAGGCGATAGTACGCCGGACGGAACGTATCCCCCCATTGCACCAAGCAATGTGCCTCATCCAAAATCAACCCATTAATCTTGAGGGTGGGCTGACAGAGCCGTTCCCAAACCGCTGCACTCAACAGGGTTTCCGGCGAAAGATAGAGTAACCTCAGCTGATGCCGCTCTAATGTCCATAATGTCCGCTTATAGTCAGTTCTGGGCATTTCGCTGTGCAACAAAGCCGCAGGCAACTGGCGCTGCAGCAGTTCCTCAACTTGGTTTTCCATCAAGGCGACCAGCGGCGAAACCACCAGCGTCAACCCACTCTGTAACAGGGCAGGCAACTGGAAGCAAATCGATTTCCCTCCACCCGTTGGCATAATGATGAGTGCATCTTGTTGCGCCAACAGACATTGAACAATTTCTCCCTGGGGCGATCGAAAATTCTCGTATCCCCAAATGCGCTTAAATGCAGCAAGAACGGTATCCCAGGCAGTGGTTTGAGTCGGCATCATGGCTCGAAGTCGATACACCTCGATTCAGAATGCCCGGATTGGAGAAATTTGCCACAGGCGATGTTCAGTGCAGATGGCGTGGAGCGGTTGATCCCAAGCATCGATGGGGAGTTGGGACAGATGGGCAAAAGCGAAGGTGATGCCGATCGTCGGAATCCTTTGCCATTCAGGGGAAGTGAGCAGACGATCGTAGAAGCCACCGCCATAACCCAAACGGTAGCCGCGATCATCACAGGCGACACAGGGTACTAAAATCAAATCTACCGCTTCAGGAGACAATACGGGTGCATCAGGAAGAGGCTCCAAAATGCCGTATTTGCCTGTTCGGAGAGATGCCGCATCGGTGGGTAAACATTGGTGCCAGGACAGGGATTGCTCGACACAACGAGGAAATCCCCACACTTTATTCAGGCGGAATAGAGAACTGAGATCCACTTCTTGTCGGAAGCTGAAGTAGGCAAGAATGGTTTTGGCTTGTTGGAACTGGGATGAAGTTTGCAGGTGCGCGCAGATCTGAGCGCTTTGGGCTTGCCACACTTCGGGGGAGAGTTGGCGGCGGGTCTGGAGGAGCGATCGTCTCAGTTCTGCTTTGTTCATGAACGCTCCAGCCAAACTGATGCCATTTTAGAGTGCGGCTGGTGAAAGCCTGAACGGTTATCGTAAAAGTATCGTCGGTTTAACATGCCATTTAATTGACCCGATCCCTGGTTACATTTTGAAGAAAGGAACATCGCCATGATTGCCCTGACCAATCAGCCTCGCATGACTCCAGAAGCGTATCTGTCGTGGGAAACTGGGCAAGAACTTCGGTATGAATATATTGATGGTGAAGTATTTGCCATGACCGGGGGCACTATCCCTCACAACGACATTGCGCTGAATCTCTATCGATCGCTCTATCCTCACCTCCGAGCCAAGGGTTGCCGGATTAACGTGGCAGATGCCAAACTGCATTACTACCACAGGTCCCTTTCTGTATCCCGATCTACTGGTGACCTGTGATGCACGCGATCGGCGGGCGATCGAATTTGTGCAATTTCCTTGCTTATTGGTGGAAGTGCTGTCCCCTAGTACCGAAGCCTACAACCGAGGGGGTAAATTTGCCCAATACCGTCGTTTAGATAGCTTGCGAGAGTATGCCCTGATCAGTTCTGATAGTATCAGTGTTGATATTTTCCGCCTGAACGATCGGGACAAATGGGAACTCACGCCTTACTGCGAAGGTGAAACCCTGCAACTTGCAAGTATTGATTTTGAGTGTCCGATTAAACTGCTTGACGAAAATATCCAATTCTTACGGCCGTCAGGCAATGAGGCTGTGGGCGTTTGACTTCAGAGTTTGGTGGAGCTTACATCCTCGAACTTATCGGATGGTTTGACGAGTGGACGATCGCTTAAAACCGAATTTGACTGGAATGAATGACTCCCATATCGCCACACGCATCCGTGTAATACCATTGTCCAGTAGAACCGTAGACATTAATCTTGGTACGTTTTGTAACTGAGCAGAGAACTTTGCCATTGGGGGCAGTTCTGACATTGGAAGGAGGATCGAACACGGTGGCAACGCCTACATCAGAGGTTGGGCTGTAAGCCCGATAGCTACAAACCACCTTCAACATATTCTGGGTTGCCTGAGATTGGGGACGATGCACCGATCGTTCTGGAAAAGTCGTCCAGGTGCCTGCTTCACAATTTGCCTGACTTTGAACGCGCTCATTTCCCAAGTAGTAAACAAAGTCGATACTGCGAGAACTGGCTTGCGAAATCGAGCATAGATCAACATTTACACTCTGCCCACCGATGGCTCGACCGGCAGAGTAGTTGCAAGTTTGTGCTTGAACCGATTGAGGAGCAGTCAAGCATAAGCTGGGGAAGAACGCCAGAGTAGTTAACCCGATCGCTGACAATTTTTGTAATTTCATTTTTTCCTATCCTTGATTTTTGATATTTCAATTCAATCGAGACCTGTAAACGACAGATCCCCGATTTCTCAGCTATAACTCCATGCTAAGCAGGAGCGTTTGAGAAATCGGGGATCTTTACAAGGGTGCGAAGAAAATTCGCGAATTTTTACTCAGCAGCGTGCTGGCGATACCAGTCGATCGTGTTTTTCAGCCCTTGCTTAAACTCTACCTGTGCGACAAAGCCAAACTTTTCCTTTGCGCGTTGAGTGTCTAAACAACGCCGGGGTTGACCGTTCGGTTTGTCGGTTTGCCAGACTAGTTCGCCTTTGTATTCCATCAGTTCACAGATCAGTTCAATCAGGTTTTTGATGGAGATTTCGTAACCTGTTCCCAGGTTGACCGGTTCCGGGTCGCTGTAGAACTGGGTGCCCATGACGATGCCACGAGCAGCATCTTCCGAATAAAGAAACTCGCGGGTGGGGCTGCCATCACCCCAAACCGGGATTTGGGCATCACCGCGCTGTTGTGCCTCATGCACCTTACGCACTAGGGCAGGAATGACATGGGAACTACGTGGGTCGAAATTGTCTTCAGGACCGTAGAGGTTGACGGGCAAGAGATAGATTCCATCAAATCCATACTGTTGGCGATAGGACTGGAGTTGCACCAGCAGTGCTTTTTTGGCAACGCCATAAGGGGCATTGGTTTCTTCAGGGTAGCCGTTCCAGATGTCATCTTCTTTGAACGGAACGGGGGTGAATTTGGGATAGGCGCAGATGGTGCCTACGCAGACGAACTTCTGCACACCTGCTTCATAAGCAGCGTGGATGAGTTGGGTGCCCATCATCAGGTTGTCGTAGAACAGTTCGGCGGGTTTTTCCTGGTTCAAGCCGATACCACCCACGTGAGCAGCTAGGTGAACGATGATGTCTTGTTGATCGGCGGCACGTTTGCAGCTTTCCATCTGGCGCAGGTCACAATCGCGCGATCGCGGCACCGTGATTTTCTCAGGATCGGCTCCGGCTTGACAGAGTTGGGCAATCACCTGGCGACCCAGGAAGCCTGCTCCACCTGTCACCAAAATGCGCTTGTTGGTCAGATCCAAAGGCGTGGAGGTCATGGGGCACTCCTATAAAGGGGGATAGGCTAGAGATTCTAGGTAATTTATGGATAACCGTACTGTACTTTCCAGAGACGCGATCGCATCTCTGGAAATGGGGATTTCTCTGAAAGTGGATCTTCCAGAACTTAGGACATTAAACCGCTCACACCCTGACGGACGGTCGCAATATCTTGAACCTGTTGTTGTTTGTGACCATTCAGAGGTACCAAGCCCAACGCTTTCAGGTCAGCTTCTACCATCAAAATGACCAATTGTTCAAACGTTACGGTTGGTTCCCAACCCAATTTTTGCTTGGCTTTGGCAGGGTCTCCAATCAATAATTCGACCTCTGCCGGACGCAGGTAGCGCTCATCAAACTCTACATAATCGTGCCAGTCGAGGTTGACATGACCGAAGGCAATGCCAAGAAATTCTTCGACAGAGTGAGTTTCGCCAGTTGCGACAACATAGTCATCAGGCTGCTCCTGCTGCAACATTAGCCACATTGCCTTGACATAGTCCTTGGCGTAACCCCAGTCGCGCTTGGCATCCAAATTCCCCATGTAGAGTTTCTTTTGCTTGCCAGCCACAATGCGGGCAACGGCGCGAGTAATTTTGCGGGTGACGAAAGTTTCGCCCCGTCGGGGTGATTCGTGGTTAAACAGAATGCCGTTGCTAGCGAATAAGCCGTACGACTCGCGGTAGTTGACCGTTTGCCAGTGGGCGTAGACTTTGGCACAGGCGTAGGGACTACGGGGATAAAACGGAGTCGTTTCTTTTTGAGGAATCTCTTGGACTTTACCAAACATTTCCGAGGAGCCTGCCTGGTAGAAGCGAACTTCGATGCCAGTGCGTTGCTGGTAGTCGCGGACTGCCTCCAACAATCGGAGTGTGCCCATACCCACGGAATCAACGGTATATTCGGGAGAATCAAAGCTTACCCGAACGTGGGATTGAGCGCCCAGGTTATAAATTTCTGTGGGTTTGATTTCTTCTAGAATGCGACGCAGGGTGGTGCCGTCGGTCAAGTCACCATAGTGCAAAAATAGCTTTGCCCCTTCGTTGTGGGGGTCCTCATACATGTGATCGATGCGATCGGTATTAAACGTGGAAGTGCGTCGAATGATGCCGTGAACTTCGTAGCTTTTTTCTAGCAAAAGTTCGCTCAAGTAAGAGCCATCTTGACCAGTAATGCCCGTAATCAGCGCTCGTTTCCCTTGCGTCATCCTCAATATCCTTGTCTGTAGACGTTGTGAACGGGGGGCGATCTAGCCTTGCAAAAACCTGTAATCTTGATCTCTAGCCAATCTATGCAATGAGCAGCCTGGGTGAGATAGCCCCATAATTCTTTCCTAAGCTAACCTGAAATTTCTCAAGAAGATTGAAGGGACTGTGTAGTCTTTGCAAAGACTTTGCAGATATTTACATGAAATGACTGTCAAAAGATTGGTTTTTAAGAGAATCAGGGAGGTTGCTAGATTCAAATCGGTGTGGGAAAAAGGAGTTTTTAGGGGTCAATCAACTATCCTCGGATCGCCGATTCCAAGATACGCGATCGAGTTTTCCGATTGTGTCGCTTTATATCAAAGCTTTACAGACGGAGTGGGCAATATCCGCAGTGTAGACGATCGATCGAAGGATCGGGGCTTTCCATCGCTTCCTTCAGACAACTGCCCCAATTGGATGGTCAAATGAGTCCATCGAACTGGGGCAGTTATCTATAGTCAATTGTCGCGAGCCAAACATCGTCTAGCCCTTGACGCAAACCACTTGCTTAAGGGTCGCGACCACTTCTACCAAATCGGACTGGTTCGCCATGACCTGGTCGATCGGCTTATAAGCGCCCGGAATTTCATCCAGGATGCCAGGATCTTTGCGGCACTCCACCCCTTGGGTTTGCTGGATTAGGTCATCCAGCGTGAAGTGGAGCTTTGCTTTGTTGCGAGACATGGTCCGTCCAGCACCGTGAGAGCAAGAGCAATAGCTCTCATGGCTTCCCTTGCCTTTTACAATGAAGGACTTTGCCCCCATGGAGCCAGGGATGATGCCGTAGTCTTCTGTCCGCGCCCGCACTGCTCCTTTGCGGGTCACATACACTTCTTCGCCAAAATGGACTTCCTTTTCAGCGTAGTTATGGTGACAGTTAACCGATAGCAAGGGCTTGGTGGGTTTGCCGCCAACCAGGTGCTTTTCTACCAAGCGCTTGAAGCGTGCCATCATGACTTCGCGATTCATTCGGGCGTAGTTTTGTGCCCACTGTAGGTCGCGCCAGTAGGCATCGAACTCGTTGGTCTGGGCAACAAAGTATGCCAGGTCAGGGTCGGGCAAGCGGTCGCCGGCTAGTTTTGCCAGTTCTCTCGCCGTGCTGATATGGCATTGCGCCAACTTGTTGCCAATGTTGCGAGAACCGGAGTGCAGCATGAGCCAGACCTGGTTGTTTGTGTCTAGACACACCTCAATAAAGTGGTTGCCGCCGCCGAGGGAACCCATCTGCTTCATGGCTTTGACTTGCAGGTCTTGCACACCGGAGTGCAGTTCCTTGAAGCGTTGCCACCCTTGCCAATTGCTGGCGGTGGTTTCAACTTCTGGGTTGTCGTTGAAGCCAACGGGAATGGACGCTTCGATATCCTGACGGATTTTCTTGAGCTTGCCTTCCAGTTGATCGGCAACAAAGGGCGTTTTGATAGCGCACATACCGCAGCCAATATCTACGCCGACCGCAGCGGGGATGATCGCTTCCTTCGTGGCAATGACAGAACCGACCAGAGCACCTTTGCCCAGGTGAACGTCAGGCATGAGGGACACATGTTTGAAAATGAAGGGCAGGGAGGCAACATTTTTTGCCATTTTCAGTTCTTCATGTCCCAACTCGTGGTTTGCCCAGGAAAGAACGGGGGCTGAGGTAGAGAGGGGGAGTTGTTCGTAAGGCATGGTGGTTGCCTCCTGGTTGAGGGATGAGAGATTAAACGATTAGGGCATTAGGCTTTACGCGCCCTGACGATCGCGGAAAGAGTGATCAAAATCCGCACTACAGCATACTACACGTTGTCGCAATCGATTCCGGAGAAAGGAGTGGTTCGAGCTATAGGCTTTAGAGTGGATAGATGGACTGGGTTCGGATCTCCGAGGTTTCCAAAAAAACTTGGAGGTCTGAGCTGCAAGTTCCTACGTATCCCATGTGCCGAGTCTATCGTGATGTTTTCCTTAGACACTCGCCATGCGTTCCGATCGTTTATCTGCGTCGGGCTTTACTAACCATTTTGCGAGAGAGGCGGAGATTCAGCTCTTCTTTATCTGCCCAATCTTGTAAGAGGCGATAGAAGACTTGTCGATCGTCGTTTTTGAGCACGGCGACCTGGTCGGCAGTTTCAATTACGTAGGGGTAGCCATTGCCGACGATGACTTCGCCGCGCACCCAGTCAATGACGCGATCGCTGAGTCCAGCGTCGTAGAGCCAGAGAGGGAGCTCCAAGCGCACTGGGTAGCCATCGTGGGTTTTGAGATAGGTGAAGGCAATTTTGTCTGCTTGTTCGCCATAGCGATCGAGAATTCCGGCACGTTGGCTGAGAAACAAGGGAGTGCGATCGCCCCATTGCATGTTGCGTCCCAAGAGTTGGGCATCGTGGACCGATCGTGATTCAGGCAGTTCAAAGAGCGTTTGCAGCATCACAGTCAAGTCACGGGCATAGCTGGTGTCGATGTATGCCACCAGAGGCACACGGAAGGTTTCACTTGCCTGGAGGAGTTTCAGTACACAGCGGGTGTAGAAGTTGCGGGTTTCCTCGTCAAAAGCTTCGGCAAAGGTAACGATCAACGAACCATCAAAGAAAACTAGGCAAGTTTCGCTGTGGGCGCGCTCTTCCATATAGGTAATGAGCCGCTGTGTTTCCATCTCAAATCGACGCATACTGACGCGACGATCGACTGGCTCACCACTGTTACCTGCACGCAAATCGGCGGGGGTCATCACATCCAGTTCGATGTCTTTTTCGTAACTGCCAGTGGGGAGGTGGGGATTCTCGAACCAGCCGATTTGCACTAAAGCGACGGGAATTGAAAGATCTTTGCTGGGATAGATCTGGGAGCCATCAACGGCAAAGGTGGCGATGCCGGTAAGTTTCTCTTTCACCCAGGTGAGACTTTGTTCCCGGCTTTGCCAAACTAAGTTAGAACGGACGATCCAATCAGGGGTATGGTTCAAAGGCTCCAGAGGGATAGCGCCACAGTCACCTGCAAGTTGTTCCAGGAACCAGGCATTGGGTTGCTGAGTAGCATCCTGCAATGCTTTCTGGTATTGCTGGAATTCCTTGAGAGTCTTTTGGTCAAAGATTTGGAAATCGTCTCGCTTATTTTGCAGTTTGGCAAGCACCTGTGAAGGTTTGAGCGGCATGAGATGGGATTGGGTGGAGAGCAGCAATCTTGATTCTAGGTTTTAGAGTGCAGATTTTCCTGTTTCTTGAGAAGTATTGACGAAATGAGGATGTTTTTCTGCATGGGTGCCCTATTTGCACTGCTCTGGTTCAGCCTGATTTAGTCAACTCACAATACTTATGCTTCAGAATCAACTGTGCTTCAGAACCGGACGATTGAGCCAAATGCTCCGCAGGTTGGCAGTTTTGGCAGCATGATAGTCTTCGCTGAGGCTATCGCCGATATGCCAGGCAGATTCGGGCAGGCACTGATGTTTTTGCAGGGCGATCGCAAAAATCTGAGGGTCGGGTTTAGCGCTGCCCACTTCGGTCGAAAGGGTGACCGATGCAAAGAAGGGAGAAAGTTTGAGTGCATCCAGTACTGAGTAGAGCCGCGAATCGAAATTGGAGATGATACCCATTTCGATGCCTTGCTTGCGCCAGTAACGGAGCGCCGGATAAACATCGGGATAAAGCATCCAGGGATCTTCGGTGGCAAAGTGGTCATAGAGGACGGAGAAGAATTCAGGGAAGTTGGGGAAGTTGTGCAACATGCCTGCCCGTTTCAAGGTTTGGCTCGCGATCGCCAGCCACCAGCTAAATTCTTTGCCAGGGATATCGGCTGGATCAACCCCTGGAAAGGCTGGAGGGACGGAATCTTTGAAGCTTTCTTTGAATGCTTGATCCAACTCAGGAATCGAAAGCTCAACACCAAACTCACGCGCAACCTGGCTGTAGATTGCGCCAACGCTGCCCCGTATACCAAACAGGGTGCCAACTGCATCGAGGAAAATAACTTGAGGATGCGCCATAGTGCTAACTACTATCCCATAAACTCGGATGAGTGGGAAATAGAATGCGCTAGCAATGACTTATCCACCGATCAGAACATTCGGTAGACCCTTGGCAACCACGGTCGTGATGGGTACACCAGCCGCAGTCGTTCCAGCGACTTGGGACGTGATGCGAGCGGCGGGGCGTCCACTAATCAAGACCGTAAAGGCTCCTGTGACGATCGCGCCTGAGACCACTACAGAGCCAGCCACAAGATCGCCAACGACGGAGGCAGGCAATCCGCCAATGAGCACGTTAGGAACACCGGGTCCCGTGATGATATCGCCAGTGGCGGTTAGGTCAGTGATGCGGGCTGCAGGAAACGTCATAGTTGAACTCAGGAAGGTGAATGACTTGGGTGGCGGTCTGCCAGTTTTGAAGGTTCGCAATCGGACTTTGCTATTCTGCACAGCGTCTTTCACTGAGGTGGAGGTGGCATCTTTCGCCCTACTGATTCTTGAAACACGCTGTCAGATAAGCTTCGACAAAGATTTTCTATGGCAAGGCTAAGAGTCTGAGTGGATTGCGAAGCTGATGCTCGGTTGGTTGGAGAACATGTTCTAGGCAGTGAATCTTTTGTGGTGTCAAAGCACTGCTCGATGAATGAACAACCCAAAGCTTAGTAGTGTTACCTGTTTCTCCACCCCTTGCTGGTACATCTGAGTGACGGGTTCCGCTTAAACGGGTGGGTTGAGCGCTGTTGCAAAAAAGCCACAAATCTTTATAAAGAAACGTTACCAAGTTAAGATGTCAATTGGTTTGCATTGTCCCTCCCTCTCTAACCGAATTCATGTTTTTGTCCAACCTCATGACTCCTATTCTGGCATCGATCGTAGCTTCACTGCCATCGATACCGTGGTTGTGTGCTCCCTTGCTAGCAACGGTTGAAGCAGAAAATGCACCGATCGTTCTGACCGGCGTGTTGCTGAGTCTAGTCGTGATTTACCTCGCCAGTAAGCTAGGAGCAGAGGTGGCGAAGCATTTAGATTTCCCCCCTGTTTTGGGTGAACTGGTGGCAGGCGTGATTATTGGGGTCTCTGCTTTACATTTAGTGATTTTTCCTGAAGGTGGATTATCCGCATCGGATTCGCTGCTCATGTCCGTGTTGCAATGGCTCAATCATTTGTCTCCTGCTGCGCTGACTGGCGTCTTTGAATCACAAAGCGAAGTGATTTCAGTTCTGGCAGAATTAGGTGTCATCATTCTGTTGTTTGAAATTGGGCTGGAATCGGATCTCAAGCAACTGAAGGAAGTGGGGTATCAGGCGACGATCGTGGCATGTGTTGGGGTGGCAGTGCCCTTTGCCGCAGGCACGGTAGGCTTGATGACCTGGTTTCATGTTGCAGCGATCCCCGCAATTTTTGCAGGGGCGGCACTGACAGCAACCAGTATTGGCATTACCTCTAAGGTGTTATCAGAATTGGGGCAACTCAAGTCGAAAGAAGGACAAATTATTGTCGGTGCGGCGGTAATTGATGATGTGCTTGGCATCATTGTGCTGGCAGTGGTCGCAAGTTTGGCAAAAACGGGTGAGATTGATATTGCCAATGTCCTTTACTTAATCATCAGTGCAACGGCTTTTTTGATCGGTTCAATTTTGCTGGGCGGTTTATTTAACCAGAGTTTTGTGGCGATCGTCGAACAGCTCAAAACGCGCGGCAATGTAATTGTCCCTGCTTTTACCTTTGCCTTTTTTATGGCATTTTTAGGCAATGCGATTCATTTGGAAGCAATTTTGGGTGCATTTGCCGCCGGATTAGTGCTCGATGAAACCGATGCCCGCAATGAGTTAGATGAATTGGTGAAGCCGATCTCTGATCTGTTTGTGCCGATCTTTTTTGTCACGGTGGGGGCACGGGCGGATTTGGGAGTGTTGAACCCTATAGTGCCTGAGAATCGGGCTGGACTTTGGATTGCTGTTTTTTTGATGGGAGTTGCCATTCTGGGCAAGATGGTGACTGGCTGGGTGGTGTTTGGTCAGCCTGGCATCAACCGCCTGGCGATCGGGGTTGGCATGATTCCGCGGGGTGAGGTGGGGTTGGTGTTTGCTGGAATTGGCTCTGCCAGTGGTGTTTTAGATAAACCGCTGGAGGTTTCCATCATCATCATGGTGATTTTAACCACCTTTTTGGCGCCACCTTTTCTCAGGATTGCGTTTGGTCAGCCGATCGAGCCGCCCACCCCGGGAGCACCGACGCCTAAACCTACCAGCGAACCCACCCTTTAGGCTTTAGGGTTTTACTAACCATGCGATCCCACGGCTTTAGCCAAACAATCTAAAATCCAACATAGCAGGATAGCTCGATCGCAGCCGATGATTCAGCCCAGGTCATCCCACAAGGTCAAAATCTTGGGTAGAATATGACGGTTGTATTCTGCCATACCTGCCTTGATTGAGCGTTATACTCTGCCCGAAATGGGCGATCTGTGGACTGATGACTACAAGCTAAAAACCTGGCTACAAGTCGAAATTGCCGTCTGCGAGGCGCAGGCTGAGTTGGGCTATATTCCAACAGAGGCGGTGGATGAAATCAAGGCAAGGGCAAACTTTGACCCGAAACGGGTATTAGAAATTGAGAAAGAAGTCAAACATGATGTGATTGCCTTTCTCACCAATGTGAACGAGTATGTAGGTGATGCTGGACGCTACATCCATTTGGGGTTGACCAGTTCCGACATGCTGGATACAGCGCTGGCATTGCAGATGGTTGCCAGTTTGGAAGTGATCCAGGGACAACTGGAAGAACTGGTGCAGGCACTCCGCTATCAGGCTCAGCAGCATCGTAATACGATCATGATTGGGCGCTCACACGGCATTCATGCAGAACCCATCACCTTTGGGTTTAAGCTGGCTGGTTGGTTGGCTGAAATGCTCCGCCATCGTGATCGTCTCTGTCAACTGCACCACAGTATTGCAGTTGGCAAAGTTTCTGGGGCAGTGGGGACTTATGCCAATGTCGATCCTCAGATTGAAGCGATCGCCTGTCAGAAGCTGGGCTTACAACCCGACTGTGCCTCTACTCAGGTGATTTCTCGCGATCGTCATGCCGAATATGTCAACGATCTGGCACTGCTGACTGCGTCGATCGAACGGTTTGCTGTAGAAATCCGCAATCTCCAACGCACCGATGTGCTAGAAGTCGAAGAATTTTTCTCGAAAGGACAAAAAGGCTCTTCTGCCATGCCCCACAAGCGCAACCCCATTCGCTCGGAACGCTTAACTGGTATGGCACGGATGGTGAGGGCGGCTGCCGTTGCCACGCTAGAGAACGTTGCCCTCTGGCATGAACGAGATATTTCTCACAGTTCGGTGGAGCGGGTGATGCTACCTGATGCCTGTATCCTGACCCACTTTATGCTAGTGGAAATCACCGACCTGGTGAAAAACTTGCTAGTCTACCCCGACAACATGGCACGCAATTTGAATTGCTACGGTGGGGTCGTGTTCAGTCAGCGGGTGTTGTTGACCTTGGTAGAAAAAGGCATGAGTCGCGAAGCCGCCTATGCTGCTGTACAGGCTTGTGCTCATCAAGCATGGAACAAACCCGATGGCGATTTTCGCACGCTGGTCAGCCAAGATGCCGCCATTACTGCTTATCTCTCCCCTGAAGCGATCGCGACTTGCTTCGATCCGCAACATCACCTAAAGCATCTGGATCAGATCTATCAGCGATTAGGAATTTGAATGAGGAGAACTGGAATTAGGGCTGGCAAAGTTGAGCCTGCCGATTGCCCATGCTTCAGTCTTTAGCTGACCCCTGCCTCATCGAATTTCCACCTCAAAAGAGTAATCGTAACCTTTGAAGTTCGATTCCAGAACTAATTTGTAGTTGCCGTCTACGGGCAGTTGATCAGACCAATTGGTGCGTCCTTTGTCTCCCAGATCTGTGGCGAACACTTTGCCATCCGGAGTCCACACAGAGGGGAAGGGACCTTCGGAGACATAGAGGGTCATGGTTTGTCCTTGCTGGGCTTGCAAGATGTATTCGTGACTGCCGGTGCCAATGAAGCGATCGCGAATGACTGCGGAGTTACTGCCTTTGCCAAACTGGATCTTCTCAACCTTTTGGTTGCAGCTACTCTCCGTGCGGTTTTTGGCAATCCAGCCCTGTATCGGATCACTGATTTGAAACCAGCCTGTGTTCTGGTTCACCACTGTGACGAACGTATTATTGGGTAAGGTGCCCACCACTTTGCTGTTTTCGGCATCTGGGGTCGATCTCACATTAAGTGGTGGGTTGGGGTCAGCGATGATTGCCATCCGGGTTTCACATGCCACTCTGATACGTTGGGCGCTGGCAGACGGGGCAGGGGCGATATCGGGGTTGTTTACCGGATTCGCGGCAGAGTTCGATGTGGGGGACGAGGCAGAATTGGCTGCCGATGCGGCGGGTTTCCCAGCCTGCATCGGCGCAGTTTTGATAGCAGGTGAAGCAGAAGGGCTGGTAGAAGTCGAGATCGAGGCAGATTCGGTGGGGGTTGGGCTGGTACTGGCGATCGGGGAGGCATCGGGAGTGGGCTGCATCAGAGCATAGGTCATCCCAGCAGCACCACCCACCGCAGCCACACCTGCCAGTACAAACCATGAAGATTTATTAGAGTTCATAGCGATGATCGACGTCCTGTAAGAGAACAGCCTATCCAGAACGCGGAGGGTGATGTTCTAGACGGGGTGTTGATTTGTTCCAATCCGTACAAGCGGGTTAAAAACCTGATTGAACCAGCATTTTAGTCTGTTTTAACAGACTTGAATCTTTCGCCCAAAGTTTCTTGCAGAAGCAGCGATCGGTTACAAGAAGCCGTCGCGCTCCAATTCTTCAATCACCTGTAATCCACGAGGATCGCCGACTTTCAGCACAGAGGCTTTGGCGTCTTCTCGTACGCCCACATCTTCGTCTTCCGCGCAGGTTTCAATCAGCGCATCGATCGCAGTGGCATAAATCACATTGGAAGGTAGTTCGCGACAAAGTTGACCCAACGCCCAGGCACAGTTGCTGCGCACGGCAGCGATCGGATCTTTCCGCATTGCCTCAATCAGGGCAGGAATGGCTGCAATAACGCAGTCATAGCCGACGGTTGCCATTTGTGCCAGAGAGCTGGCTGCCCACAGGCGTACCGCCGAAATATCCGTTTTGAGCGAATCTAGCAAAGGACTCAGCGCACGGCGATCGTGACAGTTGCCCAATGCCCAAACAACGCCTTTGCGGACATAGCCATTCCAATCTGCGAGTTGAGCAATCAGTGGTACAACCGCATCAAGGCTGGGGTTGCGCCCCAAGGCATACGCCGCACTGACCCGCACCAGCGGACAAGGATCAGGCAAGAGGCGAATCAAATGAGGAATTGACCGCTCATCCTGAAGCTCACAAAATGCGCGCGCTGCCAACATGCGCTGCTGCACGTCAGTTGAATCCAACAGTGCCAGCATCGCTTCTGGATTAGGTTTGGGAACGTCTGACTCGGCATCGACTGGCTCCAGTTTGTCCAGAGGACTTTCTAGCTCAGCCTCAAGATCGAGAACGCTCAGATCATCTTCATCGTACATACTGTAACTCTACAGCACAGAATGGCTCATCGAGATGCTGACTCGGCGGATTTTGCCCACCATGCCAGCGCATAGGGTTGAGTTGTTCCTCCCAGTTGCTGGTGGAACTGTACCCGGATCTTATATTGTCCAGTTTTCGGAATTTTCTGGAAAATGTGCTCAATACTATCGACTTCGCTGACCGAAGACCAAATGGCTTGACGCGGGTCGCTGTCTTCGGCTCGCATTAAGTAGAGATCCAGGTTGTTGAGGGAATGAGCGCGAAAGTTTTCGCCAATCTCGTATTCTCCATTTTGGTTCGCATCAATCAGGTCTACCATCCGATCCCACGTCAGGGTGACAGAGATAAAGCTACCTGCCTGTAAAGGTTTTTCGAGCAAATAGTCCTGAAAAGCTGAGGGGTGGAGACCAGGAGAACCAGGCTCAGCTGCAGCGGGCGTTGTGCTTTGAGGATTCGCGACTCCAACACTGCGATAGTCCCACCCAATGGTTGGAACTGGCGTTGCCGGACTCCATTGTCCCGGACTGAATTGCAAATAAGCTCGGTAAGCATTGAGTTGCCCGGTGCCCATTTGCAAATCGAGTGGAATGTGAGCATCTCGATAGGCATCGGAATCGAGCCAGTTGCGGTTACTTTTATCAAGGATCGTGCGGGTCATGCCCAGGTTGAGTCCATCCCCTTTATCTTTCACTTTGTCTGCCGAGTTAAGTAATACGGCTTTCATCACTTCGTGCTGGCGGGCGTTGAGTCCCCAGGGCAGTTTGCAGACGGATTTACAAGAGGTTGCCAGTTGCCGATCGCCATATTCTTGCAGGAGGGCAACGGTGGCTGTGACATGCGGTGCGGCAAAACTTGTCCCACTGGAGGTACTCAAGCTGCCATCCAGATTCACCATCAAAATGTTATTTCCCGGTGCGATTAGCCCGATCGATCGTCGAGCACCCAGGTTGCTTTCCGTTCCGTCAAACCGTGCGACCGCCAGAGGTGAAATATCCCCTAAATTGGCAAAATCTGCCTTTGCAAAGATGCCATCCACTCGCATGGAGAACGCCACATTGACGCCATTGAAGTTATCGGTGGGAATGGGAATGCCGCCTTTGCCCTGATTGCCAGCAATCACGTACAGGACATTGTGGATTCTGGCAGACCAATCGATACACTGGGTCAGCAGAGCATTGCCATCTAAAATTGCATCGGGGCGAGGGTCTTGCTGCAACGATTCGCCAAAACTAAAGTTGATTGCCCGCACGTCTCCCCCATTCTGGTTGGCAATATATTGGGCCGCCAAACACTCTTCTGGTTGCCCGCTTTTTTTAGGTTTGCCTGCGGCTGAGGCATAGAGCCGAGCGTCCGGTGCTACACCAGGGGCTGCCTTGGCAAAACTAATCATCACACTGGCAACGTTGTGGGCGTGCCCATCTACCCCCTTGCCACTTTTGATAGGGGCATCCCGGAAAAAGACCCGCGCTGGATTCAGCCAGGGGCTGCGAGAAACTTCTTTGTCGATCCCGAATTGTCCTGGTCTGCCGATTTCTACTTGCCCGATCGCAATTTTGCGACCTGTCAGATTGTAAGGAGGTTTGTGCAAGCGGAGTGCATCGATCCCAGTCTCCCCAACCGAACTTTTTTCGAGCGGGTTACGCAGCGGATCATTCTGAGCCATGACCATCCAGATGCCCGACCAGAAGGGAAACCCTCCGACCACGACCCATGCTAACCGTCTGAAAAACTGTTGAGACACAGAACTACCCACAAAATCTTTAAACATCATTTAAATTTGGGCGCGACAGAGATGGGATGATTGAACTGAGGCTTCCGAAGCATTTAGTTAAAATAGATACAATTGCAGATAGGAGAACTTGCCATCTATGACTCAGCCGACTTCTCAGAAACCCATTGTTGTCGCTCCCTCGATTCTATCAGCCGATTTTAGCCGCTTAGGAGAAGAAATCCGCGCGGTGGATGAAGCGGGAGCCGACTGGATTCACGTTGATGTGATGGATGGACGGTTTGTTCCCAACATCACGATCGGTCCCCTGATCGTGGAAGCCATTCGTCCCGTAACGAAAAAGCCGCTCGACGTACACTTGATGATCGTCGAGCCAGAAAAATATGTGGAAGGCTTTGCCAAAGCCGGAGCGGATATCATTTCAGTCCATGCTGAGCATAATGCTTCGCCTCATCTGCACCGCACGCTTTGCCAGATTCGGGAATTGGGCAAGCAAGCGGGTGTCGTTCTCAATCCTTCCACACCGTTAGATTTTATTGAGTACGTCTTAGATGTCTGTGATCTGGTATTGATCATGAGCGTCAACCCTGGCTTTGGTGGGCAGAGTTTTATTCCAGCCGTACTTCCTAAGATCCGCAAGCTGCGTCAAATGTGCGACGAGCGCGGTCTCGATCCCTGGATTGAAGTGGATGGTGGACTGAAAGGCAACAATACCTGGCAAGTGCTGGAAGCGGGTGCCAATGCGATCGTCGCTGGGTCTGCGGTTTTCAATGCGCCGGACTATGCCAAGGCGATCGAAGGTGTCCGGAATAGCAAGCGCCCTGCCCCCGAACTGGCAAAAGTTTAAGGATTGAGCCGTGAGTCTTTCTGAAGCGACGATCGGGATTACAGTTAAGCTCTTTGCAGCTTACCAGGAGGCGTATGGTGTATCAGAGCTTTCGCTAGCGTTGCCAGTGGGCACGACAGTGGAACAGGTGCGAGATCGGCTAATCACAGAGCATCCCGAATTGGCTCAGTGGCGAAACCTCACTCGATTTGGTGTAAATTTCCAATTTGCAGAACCCAGTACGATTTTGCAAGCAGGAGATGAAGTGGTTCTGATTCCCCCCGTCAGTGGTGGAACGGAAGATTAAATCATTCAAGTCATCTTCTCAAATCCCCAGATTTTTCCAGATCTGGGGATTTTATTTCCCTTTTTTAATGCCGACTATTTTTGTCGGGTATGTTTGACGGAAGAAAAAAGCCCGTGTTACTATCACCAAAGCGATCAAGCAATTCCGCTCATCATCCTCACAACCTCAGGGAGAGCCATTCTATGCCACAGGCAACCCAAACCAAAAGTTCGACTGCTGCTGCGTTAAAAGAATTAAAGTGTCGCGAATGCGGAGCGACTTACGAACTGAAAGCAACGCATGTCTGTGAGTATTGTTTCGGTCCACTTGAGGTTGCCTATGACTATGAGGCACTTCGTCGCACCGTGACTCGCGAAACCATTCAGGCAGGACCCAACTCCATCTGGCGCTACCGTCCTTTTCTGCCCGTCACAACCGATAACCTGATTGATGTGGGCACCGGGATGACTCCGCTGGTGAAATCACATCGGTTAGCACGCCGTCTTGGACTTAACCAGCTTTTCATCAAAAATGATGCGGTCAACATGCCCACCCTCAGCTTCAAAGACCGGGTGGTCTCGGTGGCGTTGACTCGTGCCCGTGAGTTGGGTTTCTCAACTGTGTCTTGCGCCAGCACCGGCAATTTAGCGAACTCGACCGCCGCGATCGCTGCTCATGCTGGGTTGGACTGTTGCGTTTTCATTCCCTCTGATCTGGAATCTGGCAAGGTGATTGGTACCTTGGTTTATGGTCCCACGCTGATGGCGGTCAAGGGCAACTATGACCAGGTCAATCGTCTCTGCTCGGAAGTGGCGAACACCCATGGTTGGGGATTTGTCAATATTAACCTGCGTCCCTATTATTCAGAAGGTTCAAAGACCTTGGGCTATGAAGTGGTAGAACAGTTGGGCTGGCAATTGCCCGACCATATTGTGGCACCGTTGGCTTCGGGTTCCTTGTTTACCAAGATCTACAAGGGCTTCCAAGAATTTGTCAAAGTTGGTCTGGTGGATGAAAAAGCGGTACGGTTCAGCGGTGCTCAGGCAGAAGGCTGTTCGCCGATCGCCCAAGCCTTCCGGGATGGGCGTGACTTTATCTCTCCCGTAAAACCCAGCACGATCGCCAAATCGATCGCGATCGGTAATCCTGCCGATGGGGTATATGCGCTGGATATTGCCCGCAAGACCAACGGCAATATTGAATCCGTAACCGATGCTGAAATTGTGGAAGGCATGAAGCTGCTGGCTGAAACCGAAGGCATCTTCACCGAAACTGCTGGCGGTACGACCGTCGCAGTGCTGAAAAAGCTGGTAGAAGCCGGTAAAATCGATCCCGACGAAACCACGGTTGTTTACATCACCGGAAATGGTCTCAAAACCCAGGAAGCGATTCAAGGCTACATTGGCGAACCTCTGACGATTGAACCCAGCCTCGACAGTTTTGAGCGAGCGCTGGAACGGGCACAGACCCTTGATCGATTGGAATGGCAACAAGTCCTGGTCTAATAAAGTCGTCCTGACTGAAACCTCGGCAGTTTAAGCCATTATCTGAAGTCGAAATCTCAACTTTCTTGGTTACAACCTCCAAGGTTGGCGTAATTCTGGGAGGTTGTTTGAAAAGGTATTCGCTGTGATGTTGAGCAGTCATAGATCCCCCCTAGCCCCCTTAATAAGGAGGGACCTGACTCAAAGTCCCCCTTATTTCTAGCGTTAGCGACGCGAAGCGCGGGATTTAGGGCGATCGTCAATGAATTGCAAAATTAATCTTTCATCTTTGATCTATGTCCGTCAAAGTTCTCATTCCGACTCCCCTACAAAAACTAACCAACGACCAGGCAACGGTTGAATGCAACGGTGCCAATGTTGCCGAGTTGTTAGAATCGCTGGAGCAAAATTGCCCCGGCATCAAAGCCCGATTGTGTGATGAAGCAGGCAACCTCCGCCGTTTTGTCAACTTCTACGTCAACAGTGAGGATATTCGCTTTTTAGATGGGGCAAATACGCCGCTGAATGATGGGGATGAAGTAAGTATTGTCCCGGCGATCGCGGGTGGCTGATCCCGATTCATATCCATGGGATTAAATTCCGCCTCGTTAGCATTGTTGGAGCCTCTATTGCGTCGATCGGTTGCTCCCCATGCTGAGAAAATCGATCGTCAGCCTGAAGCCCTTCGAACTGCGTTGCAAGAACTCGGTAGGGTTTCGCTGCTGGCGTTGCGGGTGCCTCAAACCTGGGGTGGCGCAGAAGTCGATGAGACGACTTTTCGGTATATTCAGGAGCAGATTGCCCGTTATTCGGGAGCGCTAGCGTTTCTCCAAGCGCAACACCAGAGCGCCGGGTCAATGTTGGCACGCAGTGAGAATAAGGCACTGCAGCAAACCTATCTCCCTTGCATGGGAGCGGGAGAAGCCCTGGTGGGGATTAGCTTTGCCCATCTGCGGCGAGATCCCTCACCTGTGCAGGCGATCGCAGTTCCAGGGGGCTATCAGCTCCAGGGCGTGTCGCCCTGGGTTACGGGTTGGGGCTTTTTTCAAACATTTATTGTGGCGGCAGCCTTGCCGGATGGGCGGGCGGTGTATGGCATGGTGCCGTTTCAGTCTAGCCAACAGTCGGATGGCAGCGAATTGCTGTGCAGTGAGCCGATGCCCCTGGCAGTGGTGACTTCCACCAGAACGGTCACGGTACAGTTCAATCACTGGTTTTTGCCAACCGATCAGGTGGTGGCAATCAGCCCCCTCAGTGCCCAGGCAAAGAGTGATCGTCTGAATGTGCTCCAACATAGCTTTTTGGCGTTGGGGTGCGCCAGAGCCGGACTGGATATCCTGGCAATGGCTGATCCCCAGCAAAAACACCCTTTTATCCGATCGGCGTTCGAGTCTCTCAATCAAGAACTCCTAGACTGTCGCCAAGCCATTTTTTCAGCAAAACCTAGCGTGGAGGTGTTTGCAGAGCAGGCGAACCTACGGGCATGGGCGATCGAATTAGCAGTGCGGTGTGCTCATGCTGCGGTGGTGGTCAGTCGGGGGGCGGCAAATACGATCGATCATCCGGCTCAGCGAGTTTATCGGGAAGCCCTATTATTCAGTGTTTCGGGGCAAACCACAGATATTATGGCAGCAACCCTCGATCGGTTAACCAACAATTCAACACAATCTATCGTTGCTAATGGCAAAGCGAATAGCAATTTGGAGCAGATTCGACCAACCTTTCAGCATGAATCCCTATAATCTAAAGAAGTATTGCATAGATGTTTTGCCGCGCTTTGTAGTTTTACCGCGCTTTACGTTTTACTGCGCTTTACGTTTTACCGCGCTTTTATAGAGGGAGACGGTTCATTCATGGCATTAATCGAAACTAAGACCGAACCCATGGTGCTCAACATGGGTCCCCATCACCCCTCCATGCACGGGGTTTTGAGGCTAATTGTGACCCTGGATGGGGAAAACGTTGTCGATTGTGAACCCGTCATCGGCTATCTGCACCGGGGTATGGAAAAGATTGCCGAAAACCGCACCAACATCATGTATGTGCCCTACGTCAGCCGTTGGGACTATGCGGCAGGCATGTTCAACGAGGCAATTACAGTCAACGCGCCAGAGAAATTGGCAGGCATCGAAGTGCCCAAGCGCGCCAGCTACATCCGCGTCATCATGCTGGAACTAAACCGGATTGCCAATCACCTGCTGTGGTTTGGTCCCTTCTTGGCAGATGTCGGCGCTCAGACTCCCTTCTTCTACCAATTCCGTGAGCGGGAAATGATTTATGACCTGTGGGAAGCCGCAACGGGCTACCGCATGGTCAACAACAACTATTGGCGGATCGGTGGAGTGGCGGCGGATCTGCCCTACGGCTGGGTGGATAAGTGCGAAGATTTCTGCACCTACTTCTTGCCCAAAGTGGATGAATACGAGCGATTGGTGACCGACAACCCCATCTTCCGGCGGCGGATTGAAGGGATTGGCACGATTAGCCGCGAGGAAGCGATCAACTGGGGGCTTTCAGGTCCCATGTTGCGCGGTTCAGGCGTGAAGTGGGATCTCCGCAAGGTGGATCACTACGAGTGCTACGACGATTTTGACTGGGAAATTCAGTGGGAAACCGCAGGGGATGCTTTTGCCCGCTATGTGGTGCGGATGCGCGAGATGCGGGAGTCGGTTAAGATTATTCGCCAAGCGTTGAAAGGTCTGCCGGGTGGTCCCTACGAGAACCTGGAAGCCAAGAAGATGCAGGGTGGTCCAAAATCGGAATGGAATAGCTTTGACTATCAGTTCATTGGCAAGAAGATTGCTCCGACCTGGAAGATTCCCAAGGGCGAACATTATGTGCGCCTGGAAAGCGGCAAAGGGGAACTGGGTATTTACATAATTGGCGATGATACCGTCTTCCCATGGCGCTGGAAGATTCGGGCTGCCGATTTCAATAACCTTCAGATCCTGCCTTACCTGTTAAAAGGAATGAAGGTCGCTGATATTGTGGCAATTCTGGGCAGTATCGACGTGATTATGGGTTCGGTCGATCGCTAATCGATCGCAGACGGACAAGACGATTCTCAAATCTTCCAAAGCGCATTCCCTGGCTTTTCAGGGAATACGCTTTGGAGGACTCTGCCTCCCCCTGATCCTTTACTGTCTGCCCCATGCCTCAGCCCAAAATCATTGTTCTGGATGACGATCCCACGGGTTCCCAAACTGTGCACAGTTGCCTGTTACTGATGCAGTGGGATGTGGAAACCTTGAGACTTGGGCTGACCGATGCATCGCCTATTTTTTTCGTTCTAACCAATACCCGATCGCTGACTCCCGATAAAGCCGCTGATACTACGCGAGAGGTTTGTCAAAACCTGAAAGCCGCGATCTCAGCAGAAGGCATTCAAGATTTTTTGGTGGTCAGTCGATCTGACTCGACGCTGCGGGGACATTACCCGATCGAAACCGATGTGATTGCGGCAGAACTGGGTCCTTTCGATGCCCACTTCCTTACCCCTGCCTTTTTTGAAGGCGGGCGTACCACCTGTGATAGCATCCATTACCTCAACGTGAATGGGGTCGATACGCCTGTCCATGAAACTGAGTTTGCTCGCGATTCCGTCTTCGGCTACCGCCATAGCTATTTGCCCGATTATGTAGAAGAGAAAACGGGTGGGCGCATCAAATCCGAGTCGGTCAAACGGTTCTTGCTGTCAGAGATTCGGACTGGTGTGCTGGAGCGGTTGCTGAACCTACACGACAACCAGTGCGGTGTCGTTGATGCTGAGACTCAAGCCGATCTGAATCGCTTTGCCCAGGATATTCTTACCGCTGCGTCTCAGGGCAAACGGTTCCTGTTTCGCAGCGCTGCCAGTTTGTTGACAGCCTTGGCGAATTTGCCGCCGCAACCGATCGCCCCAGAAGCGATGGCGCAGTATGTCCGGCAAGGCAAACCAGGCGCGGTGATTGTCGGCTCCCATGTCAAAAAAACGACGGAGCAGTTGACGCAATTGCTCCAGGCAGCAGGAACGGTGGGCATTGAGCTGGAGGTGGCTCGTTTGCTGGATCGGGCGACGGATCAACGATCGGCGTTGTTGAAAGAGGCGATCTCTCAGGTCAACGCGGCTCATACCAATGGCAAAACCCCCGTGATCTACACTAGTCGCCAGGAACTCACGTTTGACGATGTGCAGACCCGCCTGGACTTTGGCGAAGCGGTTTCCACCCTGCTGATGGAGATCCTACGCAACCTGCCTGCCGACATTGGTTTCCTGATCAGCAAAGGCGGCATCACTTCCAACGATACGCTCAGTACGGGCTTGGCATTGAGAACGGCGCGACTATTGGGACAGGTGTTGGCTGGCGTTTCGATGGTCCGCACGCCGGATGACCATCCCCAATTTTCCGATTTGCCTGTGGTGCTATTTCCCGGCAATGTCGGCGATGCAAATGCGCTGGCAACGGTGTATCAGCGGTTGAGCAAGCACAGTTAAAATGCATCAAGAGAACGATCTCCTTGTGCCTTTACGATCGTCGTTAGGAACGCAGAAAGCAAAAATCGCTAAAGTAAAATAGCAGGTAGGATTCGCTGTCACATTTTGTAGGTCATTCCGATGGCAACCATACTTTCTAACGCAATGACATTGCAAGAGTTTTTGCAATTGTCGGAAACGGAACCTGCTAGCGAATATATTGATGGACAAATTATTCAAAAACCCATGCCTAAAGGCAAGCATAGTCGCCTACAACTTAGACTGTGCGACCAAATTAACCAACAGGCTGAGTCTCAAAAGATTGCCTCAGCTTTTCCAGAATTGCGCTGTAATTTTGGTACTCGTTCGATCGTCCCGGATGTGGCAATCTTTAAGTGGGAGCGCATTCCGTTTGATGCAGCCGGAGAAGTCCCCGACGATTTTTTCTTGCCACCTGATTGGGTAATTGAAATTCTGTCTCCGGAACAAAGCTCCAATCGGGTGATTGGTAACATTCTTTATTGTTTAGAAGATGGTTGTCAGCTCGGATGGCTAATTGACCCCAGCGATCGCTCCATTCTCATCTTTCATCCCAATCAACAGCCAAAACTGTTGAAGGATGATGATGTACTTGCTGTCTTACCAGACGTTTCCCTCACAATTACGGTTGCGGTAGTATTCAACTTCCTTAAAATGGCAGGGTAGTAATTAAATGTAAGATATCTACTCTTGACTTTTTCTATGGCTATGTGAAGCTATATGTACCCATTCAGTCTTTGTTTATTTAATGCAGTGAAATAACTAAGCGTTTATTACCCCTTAGTGAGTAGTGAAAACCAGAACCATGACAAGACTTAATTTTGTTATGCTATGGTTAGGAACATTTGAACTAAGATTCTTACTTCTAAGTTCCACGAGCCTCCCAGAGGGGAAAAGGCTAATGACGGAAGCTCATCATATCTCACAGATTGCTACACCCATTGCTTACGTGGCACTTAAGCTGCGTAAGAGGTCTAATAGCATGCCACCAGCAGAAGGTGGCGAAGGAGGTAAAGTGCTATGAAAAAAATCATAGAAGAAATAAACCTCATTCTAAAAATCC
This sequence comes from Scytolyngbya sp. HA4215-MV1, assembly GCA_019359045.1. Taxonomy (GTDB): domain Bacteria; phylum Cyanobacteriota; class Cyanobacteriia; order Leptolyngbyales; family Leptolyngbyaceae; genus Scytolyngbya. The sequence continues at coordinate 41,839 of JAHHIA010000003.1, read as the reverse complement.
ATAGAACGTTGGGTTTATTAAGTTCATTGGTAGCAGTCTGTTGCATATGCTATTTGCTTATCGTTGGGTCTTTTTCATTATCACAATTGAATATCAATTAATTGTTTGAGTTAACCTTACTACCTGAATAATCACTACATTTCAGCGCTTAGACTAGGCTCAATATGAGATGAATACTCTGTATAAATGATGCCTGTGCAAACAAAAACTCAAGTGTTGTCCCTGCTTCAAGAACATCAACAGGAATTACATCGTTTTGGTGTGAGTCGCTGTGGCATTTTTGGCTCGTTTGTACACGATGCTGAAATTCATGAACAAAGCGATGTCGATATCTTGGTTGCTTTTGAGCCAGAGCAGAAAACGTTTGATAACTTCATGCACTTGTCATTCTTTTTAGAAGATCTTTTTGGTAGAGCGGTTGATTTGGTTACGATCGAGTCCTTAAGCCCATACATTGGTCCACATATTCTGGATGAAGTTGAGTATGTCTCCGTCAGGTCGTGAGTATCTACAACACATTCTTGACGAGACAACTTATATCATGACGAGTTCTGCGGGACTGGACAAATCAGTCTTTGTCCAAGACGAGACATTGAAACGTGCCTACGTTCGTAGTATCGAAGTGATTGGAGAAGCCGTTAAACAGCTACCAGATGGATTGCGGCAAAAATACAATGCTGTTGAATGGCGGGCTATGGCAGGTATGCGCGATCGACTGATTCACAACTACTTCGGGGTTGACTATGACATTGTTTGGGATGTTGTAGTCAATAAAATCCCTGTACTGGAAGCTGAAATTCGTTTAATTCTTGAGCAAGAGTATCCATAGCGGCTTTCGCTCATCCCTATAGCCTGGGGTGATAATCGAAAACCCAGCATTGCTTTCCCTCACAGCGCTGACCAAAAACATAATTTCGCTCAGCATTTGTTTGGCTGTCTTCTGGCTGTAGAGTGTATCGTTGCCAAGCGATCGCTCTGATGAAATGTGCGATCGCCGAGTTTACAGTTTGAATTGATGCAGGGAACTCAACAACTTCTGCTTCAGGGCGATCGTCATTTATCATCGTCCTACGATCGTCCACCGCTTAAAGTGGGCTGAGCACCATTCATCTGGTTGCCGTTCATCGAACGTATCTCGTAAAACCCCAAAATTCCTCTATACATCCTGATCCTCGCCAGATTCCTTTTTCCCGCTTGGCTTGTTTCGATCGATTCACTTTGTCTGCTTTAAGTTCAGCCGAGAATTTGCGCTTAATCACCATCCACTGAATTGAAAAGTTGTCGTCGCCTTCAGGCAGTCGCCATAGTGTGTGCAGATGATCGGGCAAAATCACAATGCCTTCAATCATGAAGGGATATCGGTCCATCCCATGCCGAAATGCAGCTCGCAGACGATCGATATGTTCAATCAGCAGGAGTTGCCGATGTGCGGTAACAACGAAAAAGAAATAGGTTCCGCCTGGTTGATAATAGCGTCGATAGTCCATGAGTTTAGGAATACCCAGGAGTATTACCAAAATTACGATAGGAGCATAGGGTTATAGGCAGCTTGGCTCAATTGTAGGATGGGCAAATGGCGATCCGCCCGTGCCCATCAAGAACATAAAAATAGATGGGCAAAGCAACGCGTGCCCATCCTACATTCCTGGGCAGCTTCGGGCATGGTGAGTGCTTCCACACTTAAGAAGTAGTATTTTTCGGCATGTTTGGTGGGTTCCCGTAACACTGCTGCTGCCACCCGTGCCAGATCAAAATAATCCACTAACCCCACTCGTTCCTGTCCAAAAAACATCCGCAGTTTGCCATCTTGCACCGCACCAAAGAAGTTTTGCGTAAAGCATTGGGATGCAGATGCGTCCAACCGAGCCCGCTGGCTTCGATGTAGGTCTCAATTAATTGATGCCAGATGTAGTGACGAATCAGCTTGGATTGAGGACGACCCGGTTGATGGAATGTACTGACATGAACAATGTGTTCAACCCCCCTGTCCCTTGGCAGCGTCTGTCAGATTCTTACCCTGATTCATCATCTCGACGGTGTAGCCCGTGACCATGAACAAGCGTTGAACGCCCTGAAGTGCCGCTGCGTATGTGGAAAGGTCATCCAGATCAAGATGCACAGTGGCTAATGCCGCGTTTCGAGAATTGATCCGCCTGCTTCGGTTTACGAATGGCAATCCGTAGTTCGAGACGATCGAAGTCTGGTTCCAGTAGGTTGACGAGGTGAGATCCGGTTTTGCCTGTTGCACCTAGAATCAGAACTATGGGTTTGGTAAGGGTCATCAGGGGTTACTCTTGAATTAAGACCATTTTCTAAACGAGACGGTTGAGCCTCTGAGCTTGATTCTTTTGGTTCTAGAGAAGAGGATTGAAGTTCTGATTTGGATTAGCGAGGCTTTGAACTCGGAACTTGGACTTTTGAACTCAAATAGTGGGGCTTTGAACTCGGAATTTGCAGTTTTTTGCTTGAAGTTCGGGCTTCTGAACTCGGAACGTGAAGCCTTGAAGTCGGAATTTGGACTTCTGGACTCGATAATTGGGTTTCTGAACTCAACAGTTGCACCTCTGATCTGAGAACTTGGGGGTTTGAACTCGAGTGCTGCGGTTCAAACCCCCATCGTTATACCTCAAAGCTTGATGTTTAGTGTATTTGCGTGTAGCGGTGATTGTCGATCGCCTTAAACTGTCCTCCAAAAATGAACGATTGCGGCATTTCCTGATTGAAGAAGTCGTGGGGAAAGCCAAGTTCAATTTGACTCACCTGATCAAGCTGCGCAAGCTGTTCACTTGATAATTTCACGTTCACGCAGTCAAGATTATCTTTGACTTGTGATGCTTTGCGGGCACCAATGATGGGAATAGTACCCTGATGCAGCAGCCAACTTAGCGCCACCTGAGAGGAACGACAGCCAATTTGAGCTGCAACTGCATCGACAGCGTGGGCGATCGCCTGCTTACGTTCATCCTGCTGTACAAAATCCGGCATCCCTTTGCTATCGAACCGTTTTGGTTCTTCACTGCCGTTATCTTTGGTGTATTTCCCAGTGAGCATACCGCCTGCCAACGGTGACCAGGCAGTAATGCCAATATCCAGAGATCGCGCCATTGGGATTAATTCCCGTTCCACTGTGCGTTGCAGCAGGTTGTACTCAATTTGCAGACCAATGAAGGGAGTCCAACCTCGTAAAGCGGCGATCGTGTTGCATTGTGCCACGACCCAGGCGGGAGCGTCGGAGATGCCAATGTACAGCACTTTGCCTTGACGGACGAGATCATCAAACGATCGCATCATTTCTTCGGGCGGTGTAGTGAAGTCCCAGGCATGTGCCCACAGCACATCAATGTAGTCGGTATTGAGTCGCTTGAGGCTAGCTTCAACCGATTGCACCATGCGCTTACGGTGATTGCCTGCACCATTGGGATCATTGCTGGGTGTGCCGTTGGAATATTTGGTGGCAACGACGATCGCCTCTCGTTCGGAGGCAATCAGTTCACCGACATACTTCTCGCTGGTGCCGTTGGTGTAAATATTGGCAGTGTCGATAAAGTTACCGCCTGCTTCACGAAAGGCTGTGTAGATGGTTTTGCATTCGTCCAACGATGCACCCCAACCCCAATCTTCGCCAAAGGTCATGGTGCCGAGACACAGTTCTGAAACCCGCAAGCCGCTGTTGCCTAAAAGTTTATAGCGCATGGTTAATTCTCCTGAACGAATTTGAGAAAAGCGTAGGTTTGTTCGAGTGAAAGACGAAAGCGATTGCCTTTGTAGTTAATGATGTAAGTGCCCAATATCTCACCTTAGGCAGTACAGGTGACAGCGTTCAATTTCAGCGTATCTACACTCAGTTGCAAAATTTGCGCTTTCAGCCGGTCTTGCAACGCTTCTGTAATTGTGAGATTAGGAATCATGGTTAATAAATGCAGTAAAGAACAGGATCAAACTTCGATTAGAAGGGGCGTGTGCCCTCTTCCCATGTCCAGGTCATTTTCATGCCGCGAACTTGCCAACCAGAGAAAGTTTTGACCAAATCATGATTGTAATGTCCTCCCAATGTCCATACTCCTTTTGATGCATTAAGGGCAACGTGTCGCGCTTGGAAGTGTGATAAACAGGTGGCAGTGTCGCCTTGAATAGTAACGGCGTGACTTCCTAATAGGTGTTGCGTGGTTTTGAAGGTGCTTTCAAATGCAGACTTCCAGCGTTGCACCAGGGCATCAGCGGCGATCGTTTCAGGTTGTCCTCCCGTAAGTGAGGTGTAATCGAGTGCGACTTGATCGGTAAAACACTGACGCACCGTTGCCCAATCGCGCAAATCAGACAGAATAGCGATGCGGTTGACGACACTAATAATTTCTATTCCGTCCATTTTGTTTTCCCTTGTATCGCTAACTTACTTCGTTAAATAGCCGCCCGTTGCATCCAAATCCATACCTGTGATGCAGCTTGCATCGTCAGAGCCTAAAAACATTACGCCTCTGGCAATTTCTTCAGGCATAACAATGCGCTTGATCGGATACTCTTGTGAAACCTTCTCGAAGTTTGTGTTCCAAGCCGCCAGGGCACGCCGTAGCATTGGGGTGTCAACTGCACCCGGAGCAATCGCATTCACCCGGATATTTCTATCGGCATACTCTAGCGCCGCTACTTTCGTTAACGACACAATTGCGTGCTTGCTGGCACTGTAAGGTGCGATCGTGGCGAACCCAACATGACCGGAAACCGAAGCATTATTGACAATCACGCCACCACCTTGTTTTAGCAAATGGGGAAGTTCATATTTCATTGAAAGAAACACGCCCGTCGCATTGGTTGCCATGACATTCAGCCATTCTTCTAGCGATCGTTCTGCAATAGTTTTAGGAGAACTTTCAACGCCAGCGTTATTAAATGCAATGTCAATACGCCCATACTTCTGCACACAAGTATCGATAAAGGCTTTCACCTCTTGCTCAAGCCTGATATCAGTTTTTTGATAGCTGGCGCGTCCTCCTTGAGCCGTAATTTCCTGAGCAACTTTATTTCCTAAAGCTTCTCGCCGTCCGCAGAAGTGAACGATCGCTCCTTCTTTGGCAAAGGCTCGTGCGGTGGCTTCGCCAATTCCTGATGTGGCTCCGGTAATTAGGACGACTTTATTGGCAAATTTGCCTTGAGAATTGGTTTTTGTTTCAGAGGCGATTGGTACTTTCGTATTTGCTTGAACCTGTTGGGCAATGGTCGTCGCTGCAATTCCTGCCGCGCCCATCGCTCCAGCCGTTAACATTTGACGACGTGATACCTCTGACATAATAGTTTCCTTCGCTGCTGCGTCGTTAGATAAAGGACTGTCGAGTATCAGCTTACTTAGCTCACCTCACAGCGTCTTGAAGGTTATTGCTCTACCTAGAGACATAGCTCCCTGGCGTGAAGCGCACTAGGCTTTTGAACTGCCGCGTTAAGTGACTCTGATCAGCAAATCCCACTGCTGCGGCAACGTCCGCGATCGACCCTCCCTGCGCTAACAGAAGTTTCGCCCGATCAATTCGCAATTGAGTTTGATAGCGATGCGGCGGAATCCCAACCGCTCGACAAAAGACTCGATGGAGATAATACGGATTCAGGTCAGTGATTTGGGCAAGGCGATCGAGCGAGACGTTTTCGCTCAGGTTTTCCCGCAAGTACTCCCGGACTCGCTGCACCTGCAAAGGAGCTTGTTTGACAGGCTTCGGCGATAGCGGCTCTGCATGACGCAGAATAAACTGGGTCAATACCGACAGCAATTGAGATTCCTGTTCTAGGGTTGAGGCAGCCGTTTCAGTTGCCAAATGCAGTTCGAGAAATTGCCGTGCTAATGAGGGATCTAAAACGATCGGCGAAGCAAAAAACGGCAATGGCGCAGGATGTGCGGCGATCGTGGTTGCAACATTTTCCAGCAAGGCTGGCGCAACATACAGCATGCGAAAAGTGGCAACGCTCAATCGATCCTCAACATCACGAGCAGCATGAATTTCGCCCGGATGAATCAGGCTGAGACTGGTAGGCGGTACAGGAAGGCGACTACCCTGGTACCAATATTCCCCCGGAGCCTCGAAGCTGAGGCAGAACTGATATTCGTCGTGGCTATGTTTTGGCAATACCTCCGGCGGTCCTGGAGCATACTGGTAGAGTTCAAACAGCGAGTCTTGAAATGTCCAGGCTTTGATACTGGATAAGTCTGCCTTAAAGCTACTGGCACAAGATAATTCAGTGTTCACAACGAAGTATTCAATGAAGTGATTGAGATGGTAGCGCTCTCACTTGAGCTTTGAGTCTTGTCGTCCGCCGAGACGCTGCGTTTGAGCAGGCAGTAAGACATGGACAGAAATCGTTGCAGTTGATCACATCTGTTGCTGAATCATCAACAGGCAGATCTGAAACTCGCAAACCGCTGTTGCCCAATAGTTTGTAGCGCATGATTGAACTCCTATGAATTGTTTGTCAGGGCTGAAGTGAATTTAGTGAAATAGGCAGGATCGGCAATGCGGTTAATTAGCAACATTTTTCCGTCACTATTCACAACGGATTGGTCGCCGAAGTGTCCTTCTAACTCTTCGCCATTGAGCTTGATCCGAATCTTTAATACTTCGTGATACGTGATGTGGCCTGGATAAACCTCCATCAGGTTGTGAGCCTTGGCTGACCTAAATTCGATTTTGGTAAAGATCAACTGCCAAGTTGCTTGATTACAAAAAGATGCCGAACCTTGATGTAACTTGTCATTCACAATGTAAGCTAGTCCTGGATGGAAAAGTTGGGCGATCGCCTGCGAGTCAGCTTGTTCTAATGCCGAAGCGTAATCGTTAAGCCACTGCGCACCAATGGATATGTTCATGAGTTACTTCCTCTAATTGGTTTGCTGTCAACTTTTTTAATGCATGTCAAACTAAAGCATCGCCACCATCTACTAGCAAAGTAGCTCCTGTAACAAAGCCATTACTCATTAAAAAAAGTACGGCATCGGCAATCTCTTCAGGTTTACCGATTCGCTTAACTGGAAGCTTGTTGGAGATCGCTTCCACAATTTCTCCACGCTTCTCACCGAATACTTTATCGAGCATTTCAGTATCAATTACACCTGCACAAACGGTATTCACTCTGATTGGAGCCAACTCTACAGCCAGATTGCGGGCTACAGCTTCGATTCCCGCATTTGCAGCACCAGCAACGGCAAATCCAGGGTAGCCGCGACGACCAGCCAATCCTGAGATAAAGGTGATTGAACCCCCAACCCTCATTTGCGAAACGCCGTGCTTAACGACCTGTAAAGCTCCCCAGATTTTGCTATCTAACGTAGGACGAAGTTTTTCGATCGTAGTTGTCGATAAGGAGGCAGTAGAAGCATCTTGAGCAGAAATAAATAGGTGATCGAAATCTCCAATCTTGTCAAATGCTTGGGTTACGGCAGCTTCATCCATGACATCGATCGCGATCGCTTTGGTATTCTCTCCTATAGAATCTTTCGCTTGTTCAAGTTTAGAGAGCGTTCGCCCTAAAATGATTGTGTTTGTGCCTTCACGGTGAGCTAGTTTTGCCACTGCCAAGCCAATTCCCGAACCACCTCCGACTATAACCACAACTTGATTGGCCAATCGCATCTCTAACTCCTTTAACTTCGATTTATCTGCTGAATTACATCGAACTATGCTCGTGAAGCTCCCACAAAACTACCTTGCGGTGCAACTTCATTGATCCGCGCCAACTCTTCTTCGCTCAGTTTTAATGACAACGCGCCCAAGTTCTCTTCCAAATAAGAACGTCGCTTTGTGCCTGGAATGGGAACAATGTGTTCTCCTTGAGCCAATACCCAGGCGATCGCCAGTTGTGACGGTTTACATCCCTTCTCAACCGCAATCTCTTGAATCCGCTGAACCAACTCTAGATTGCGGTAGAAATTTTCTCCCTGAAAGCGAGGGGATTTCCGCCGCCAATCATCTTCAGCTAAATCATCAGGCGTTTTGATCTGTCCGGTGAGAAAGCCTCGACCGAGAGGACTGTAAGCGACGAAACCAATCCCCAATTCGCGACAAGCAGATAAAACTTCATCCTCTGGATCACGGCTCCAAAGCGAGTATTCAGTTTGCAGTGCCGTAATGGGATGCACCGCATGAGCGCGGCGTAGCATCTCAGGCGAAACCTCGCTCAAACCAAGGTGACGGACTTTGCCTTCCTTGACCAACGTTGCCATTGCACCCACGGTTTCTTCGATCGAGGTGTTTGGATCGACTCGGTGTAGATAGTACAAATCAATGACATCGATTCCTAAACGCTCTAAGCTCGTTTCACACGCTGCTTTCACGTATTCTGGTTGTCCGTTGAAGCCCTGAGAACTGCCGTCTTGTCCGCGTATAACACCAAACTTGGTTGCTATAATCGCCTGATCGCGGCGATCCTGAATGGCTTGTCCAACTAACTTTTCATTGTGCCCTATGCCATAAATGTCGGCGGTGTCCAGAAAGTTGATGCCTAACTCAAGCGCATAGTGGATGGTAGCAATCGATTCCTGGTCATCCTGTGAACCATAAAATTCAGACATGCCCATACAGCCTAAGCCAATGGCTGAGACTGTTAATTCTTGACCTAACTTCCGAGTATGTATCATGTTCTAAATAATGGTTAGGTTACTTGAGTTACCGATGTAGGCGGTACTTGAAGACAATTAGTTGGGGCGATCGCATTAGGTCCGTTGCACCAAAATTACGCCAGCGACTAGCAAAACTCCACCAATCGCTCGCCAGGAACTCAGTGGATGAATGGGAAAACCAACTAAACCAAAATGATCTAGAGCGATCGCCGCCAGCATTTGTCCTGTGATGATCAGCCCAATCATAGAGGCAGCACCCAATAAAGGAGCCAAGATGATGGTTGCGGTTAAATACATCACACCGAGTAGTCCTCCCAGCCACAAATACCAAGGAATCTGAATCAATCGCTCAAATGTAGGGAGGGAGGGATGTGACATTGCCGTAAATAACAATAGTGCCAGTGTTCCGAGTAAAAAAGATATCGTCGCCGCGAGTAGTGGATTTCCAAGCTGTTTTGCTAACTGAGCATTAATGCCAGCTTGAGTCGGTAAAAGCGTACCTGCAAGCAAGGCAAAAACGAGAAAAATCAGGCGCATTAGCTCAAGCCTTTCTATTTTTTTGATTCAAACCAGCATTTTCAGCAGCGACTTGTGCTAATCCTGCCCAATCAATTTCACCTTGCCCCTGAGCGATTGCCGTGAGAAAATGATCGCGAATCAGGCTGGCGAGCGGCAACGGTACAGCCATTGATTCTGCTGCACTCAAGACTAATTGCACATCCTTCAATCCCAGATGTAGCTTAAATCCAGCAGGTTCGTACCGTTCCTGAACAATTAAACTACCGTAATTCTGATAAAGCGGTGATTTAAACAAAGCCGTGTTCACGATCTCTAAAAATTGCTCTGGTGCAACTCCCGATTTTTGCATCAGGGCAAACGCTTCTCCCATCGTTTCTAACACCGCCGCAATCATAAAATTTCCGGTGAGTTTCACTAAATTTGCCATCCAAGCCTCTGTGCCAACATGAAACACGCCCTGTCCCATCGCTTCAAAAAGAGGCCGACAACGTTCGACATTCTCAGCCTCGCCTGCTGCCACGATCCACAATGCTGCTTGTGCCGCAACTTCCGATCGCCCAAAAACTGGGGCTGCTAGGTAACCCTGCCCTGCTGTAGCGTGAGTTTCTGCCAGTCGTTTAGACAACGAGACACTGATCGTACTCATTGAGAGATGGATGGCATCTTTGGCAAGCGCATTCAGCGCTCCTGCTGCAACATTCGCCCCAAACAGCACCGCCTCAACAGCGGTATCATTCGCTAGCATCGTGATCAGAACTTCCACGTCCTGAGCCGCTTCGGCTGGAGATTGCGCCACAGTAGCACCTTGCTGGCGAAGCGGCTCAGCCACTTGCGGAGTGCGGTTATAAACCGTCAATTCATGCCCTGCCTGAAGAAGACTACGAGCCATTGGCTGTCCCATGCTTCCCAATCCAATGAAACCGATTTTCATGACTCGCCTCAAGTAATTAAACAATTATTTGATTAGCCTGATGTGTGAGAGCAATAATGGCCAAGTACTTATCTGACTACTTTGATCTATTCTGAAAGCCATGAGGTTCATTCATGACTCAAAATCTCAGTATTGTATGGATATTGCAGCCGCCGCTATTTGGGTAGTCTAGATTGGTTCTAGCAGGACGATGATTGATTTGAGGAGTGAAATGGTTGAATTAATTAACTTGGACACAAAACGTATGCGCGGTGACAGCACGATCGCTAGGAAGAAACTGTGAAGCAGGAGCGATCGCTCACTTAAGATTTGAGTCTTGTCGCCCTCCGAGACGTTGCGTTTGAGCAGGTGGCAAGGTATGGATAGAGATTGTTGCAGTTGATCCCATCTGTTGCTGAATCATCAACAAGCGGATTAAATCTCCGGCACCCTCGATTAACCGGGCGTGTCGCAATTCGCCACAGTCGATCGCCTGAAAGCCAATCTCATTCGCAAGCTGCATCACCGTTTGTTTCGCCGATGCATCATCACTAGCAATAAACACTGAGACGTTATAACTTTTGAGTGGGTCTGGAGCCAGTTCAAACAATTCCTGTGCCATCGTGTTGAAAGCTTTAACGACCCGTGCCTTGGGCACTTCGGCAGCGAGTGTCTCAGTCAGAGACTGTGTAATTGCTGGATATGCAAAGTTCTCTGGAATTTCCTGGTTGTTACAATCAATCAGAACTTTGTTATCCAGAACGCTGACTGCCGAAAACACTTTAGCCGGATTCACCCCGCGCACCGTGTACAGCAACACTGTTCCAAACGCTGCGGCTGCGTCATTGGAACCGCCCTGAGTCTTGTGACCTGCGTTTGCAGCAACCTCCTGACCTTTTTCTGTAGTACGGGCACCAAAAAACACTTCATGGCCCCGTTCTGCCCAGAGAATGCCGAGCGATCGTCCCATATTGCCACTGCCAATAATGCCAATTTTCATAAAAGCTCCTTTTTGGGGGTCGATCAATCATCGGGTTAACTCGCAAGATTAAATCTGAAAACATTTCAATAAATCTGCTGCTGCTCCATCGCCCGTTTTACTCCCTCGTCTTCGCGCCAATGGTGATAGAAGCGATCGAGATTCGGATAATTTGCCAAACCATTCGGCAAACTATGCCCCCAACGAATCATCGCAAACGCATAGGCATCTGCGATCGTGCGGCGATTTCCCACCACATAATCTTTATCCTCTAAATGTCGATCTAAATGCTGGTACACGCGATCAATGAGTTTATAGGAGGCTTCCTTTATTGATTGCTTAGCCAGATCGCTACTATCCGTTGAGTAACGATTTGGCACAAAAAATGGAAAGAAAGCGGGATGCATATCACCCGTGAGGAAGGCAAGCCAGCGATCGAGGTCATACCCATCCTGCAATGTGCCGTCATCGCCCAGCTTCGCCTCTGGATATTTTCGGGCTAAATATTTGAGCACAGCATCCGCCTGATTCATCACGCCGCTCTCACCGTCAATAATGGCCGGAACTTGTCCCAAGGGATTGAGCTTGAGATACTCTGGATCGCTCGGCTTCACTTTTTGCAGATCATAGGGTTTGCCAATCCATTCCAAGACAATATGAGGGGCAAGAGCGCAGGTTCCAGGAGCGTAGAATAGTTTGATCATAATTGTGTAAGCCCTAGCGTTGTAAAACTTTAACTGCGATATTTGGAGGGGTAAGGTTGCAGCAACTCTCGCTTGCATATTCATCCAGAGAGTTGTTTCAATAGAGCTGCTGCATCAGCAATCGGAAGGTTCTTGTTATAAAGTGGCGCACCCGGTTCAAAGACCGTACCACTGCTGAGATCACCGATATCTTGAGGCACAAACCCAATGTCTTCAATCAATTGTTTGACCGTTTGTTTTGCCTGTACGTCATCACCACACACCTGCACTGCAATGCGTTGATCGCCGTCACGAAACGCCTTTTCTTCCAATACTTTGTAGTAGATGGAGTTGAACGCCTTAATCGTCTGAGCACCGGGAAACTGATGGGCAACGTAGCCTGTTGCGGTTTGTGACTTGTCCTCAATCACCTGTTGAGCCACATCCCCATCCCGCTGTGGATAGGGATTGGTCGCATCAATCAGAATCTTGGTGTCTAATCGTCCGATCTGCTGTGCCAGGTCAGGAATTCTGCCAAACGGAATTGCCAGCAAAATCACATCGCCGAATGTAGCCGCTTTCTGAACCGTTCCCGTCTGGGCACCCACTTCTGCTGCGATCGGTTTCAGTGCTTCCGGATTTCTGGAGCTAAACATCACTTCATGTCCCACTTTTGCCCAGTGTTGCCCCAATGTTCCGCCAATGTTGCCTGATCCGATTATTCCGATTTTCATAGAGGTTGCTTCCTTTTCTAAATCGAATTAACAGCAAGAACGGATTCACTATTGACCTGAGTTTGCCGTTTTATCCCACCATTATGCGACGTTCAATTCCTTTCACAAGAATCTCAGGATGGACATTGTGGGGTATTGCCCAACCCCGTTCCCAGAAGTAGATATTAATTTCTACAGTATTGTCGGCAACATCCACCGCACAGCCTTGCCGTCTTTTACAGTCAGGATCATGGTTTTAATTGAGGTGCCTTCACGACCTGTCGGTTTCAGACCCATGAACTCTTCTTCCTGCTTCCAATGTAAGCACATGGTGAAGAAGGCGCGCCCATTACCCGCTGCATCAATCGCTTCAAATTCATCGACCAGATCAACACGAGATTTAAGCGCGTTGACGAATTGCGAAGCCCAGTTTTTTAACGCCTCACGTCCTCGAATGTCACGCCCCATTGTTGAGTTGACAAGGACATCTTCTGCCACAAGTGCGTCATAACGAACACAAGTGCGTCATAACGAACGAACTCACCTGTTTGAAATGCGTCGTAAAGTTCACGCACGAATGGATATTGCATGGACATTGTAGCCTCTTGTATTTGGGCAATTTAGGCTGGTTCTAGCAAGACGATGATTGTTTTGATGAGTGAAATGGTTGAATTGCTTAACTTGGACACAAAACGTATGCCCGATAACAGCGAGATCGCTAGGAAGAAACTGTGAAGCAGGAGCGATCACTTACTTGAGCGGTTTCACCGGACGATATTGGAAGAGTTTTACCAGGTGGCGTTCCGCAAAAAGCGGTACAGCAGCGTGGAGCAGTTGCAGCATGATATGGATGATTGAATGGATTCTTACCATTGCACCCGTCCACACTCTAGACGCTCTTGTTATGGCAAGACGCCGATGCAGACGTTTTTTGACAGCAAACACTTGGTCAAGGAGAAAATACTGGATCAACAGTTTGAAGGTCCGATGGAGAGCAAAGAAGACCGTGAGAAACACGTAGAAGAGAGAGCAATAAATAAGACAGGTCTGACACCATTCTCAGAGGTTGTCTGAAAAGTAGTTTTCGGCTACGTTGCCAATCTCTGATCCTAAATCCCCCTTGGTAAGGGGGACTTTGGTTCTGTTTCCCCCTTTATTAAGGGGGGCTAGGGGGGATCTAGCGTAAGAATCTACACTTTTCAGATATCCTCTCAGTTTCCGCTAAGTCCGCTCTGTCAGATTAAGTTTCAACTATTACAAATGAACATTGTATCTAATGGCGCACCTGCCTCTTTGTCAGAAATCTGAAAATAGGCGGAAAGATTCTGGCTAATCGGCTTAAACGGCATATTATGCGGAAGTAATCGGCATAAGTAATAATTTGGAATCTTATGCAGAATCATTCTGCCTATCTGCCCATCTTGGAATGTTAGGCGGAAAAAATTAGCCTATTAACAGTTATGCCGCTTAGTTCTTGGTGGGGGCGTAACCCAAATCTAATTTGTTGGTGTTCGAGGCCAAGTTAGCATGAATTGCTATGTGGTAGTGTTTTGAGGTTGATTGCAAAGAGAGCTTAGTACACTGTGAGTTGAGTCTGGAAATTGGGATTACGCCATGAAACTACCACAAACTCTAGAAACTAAGCGATTATCTTTAAGGCAACCAGTTGCTGAAGATGCAGCATTAATCTTCAAACAGTACGCGCAAGATCCAGAAGTAGCTAAATATACAGTTTGGCAACCTCATCAATCAATTGAAGAAACACATAAATGGGTCAGCCGATGTATCTCGGTGTGGGTTGATGCTTCTGCATTTCCTTATGTCCTGATTCGTAAGGAAGATGCTCAACTCATCGGTATGGTAGAGATTCGCTTCAATAACTTTAAAGCAGATTTAGGATATGTCCTTGCAAAATCAGAATGGGGTAAAGGATATGTGCCAGAAGCCGTCCAAGTATTGACAGGCTGGGCACTAGAACAAGATGAGATTTATCGGGTCTGGGCTGTTTGTGATCTCGAAAATCCTGCATCAGCACGGGTCATGGAGAAGGTGGGAATGCAGCGAGAAGGGATATTAAAGCGGTGGATCATTCACCCAAATATGTCTAAAGAGCCGCGAGACTGTTATTGCTATGCAGTGAGCAAGTAAGCTCCAGAAGCAGCGACTGGTGAGAGATCGGCACATAACACCCCCAATGCACACCGATCGCCGAGAGGTTGTCTGTAAGAATCAGAGGTTATCTACGGCGACTCATCTCAATTGTTATGTTCTGATTAAATCGTCTACATCTTTTCAAGTATGAATTTAGTAAGCCGTCATGGATCACACATTGTTATTAGGCAAGTGCCTCTTTTGTTGTTTTTTGTCGCCGCGCTCTTTAGCCTTCCTCCATTAGCCTACTCTTTGTTTCATCTCTTCAGCGGGACTGAGGCTGATGGCAAATTTTTCTGTTTGTTCTTTGGTCTCTTCATCCTCTGGATCTTCTTGGAATTCGTCGCCACACGAGAACGGATTCAGATCGATCCAACTACAAAGGTTCTGATGAGAAGAGTCAGCGGCGTCTTTAGAAACAAGAAGCAGGTGATAGATTTGAGTGACATTCAAGGTATCGAGCTGGAAATGAAGAGGGATGATAGGGGGACGAGGAAGCAATATTTGTACATGTATGGGAACAAGGGCAAATTTCTATTAAACAGCCCAGCTAAAGGGTATCTCGATCACGGCGAGCTAGGCAGGTTGCTTAGTAAGGTTACGGACATCCCCTATCGAGAGCAGTAAAGATGGCGATGAGAGTTGAACTACGTATGCTCCCCTAACAACGGCATGCAGCCGATCTCGAGGGAGTGTTGATTTTATTCTCCGCAGTCCATGCGCGGCGGCTGATGCCGGGCCTTAGCCTGTGCGTTTCGAGTCGATATTAGATAAATGATCGCATTGAGAGACCTGCAAGGTATCGCTGTATCAACTGTATGCCCATAATTGAAAACTCTACCTGAATCAGTTTGACCGTCGCCCTTGAAAGATTGAATGCTGAGCTTTTTGCCAATCATTGCTGCTTTATCCATTTAAAGTAAAAAAAGTCTGTACAGCTTGATACTGAATTTAGATCATTTTAGAAATGTCATGGTACTCTGACTTTAGCAACGTCTGGGCGAGGCAACTCTAAAAGTGTGATTTCATGATAAATCTGAAAAATGCTTGGCTGAAATGGGAAAGTTATTGGTTTAAAGTCTTGGGCCGATGGAGATCCTGCCCTTTAGCCTGTCCAGTTGATAGACCTCATCATCGGCACATTTTTTGGAGTTGGTTTGGAAGTTTTTTGGGGATTACCGCAACCTCGTATCTGGCAATCAAAACAAATTCTCCCTTGCTGATGGCTCCGTTTGGCGCAACCAGCGTTTTGATCTTTGGTGTGCCTGACAGTCCGTTAGCTCAACCTCGCAATGTAATTGGAGGCAATTTCTTAGCCGCTTTGATCAGTCTGGTTGTTCTGCAGTGTGTGGGTGCCTCTCCTTGGGCAATGGGCGTTGCGGTTTCAAGTGCGATCGCCCTCATGCAGATCACCGGAACATTGCATCCGCCTTCAGGAGCCGTTGCTCTAGTTGTGATGATGACGAAGCCTGACTGGAAATTTCTGCTCACACCTGCCTTTGAGGGATCGATGATCTTGGTATTCTGTGCTGTGATCTTCAATAACTTAGCGGCAGAAAGAACCTATCCGAAGCATTGGCTGTAGTAATTTCTCTAGCGGATTAGTAGCGTAAGTTCGTATACCGATCCGCCCTCACCCTAAATCCCTCTCCCCATTTGGGGAGAGGGACTTTAATCCGGAACTCCCCTTCTCCCTTTTTGGGAGAAGCGGTATCCTGAGCGAAGTCGAAGGGGGGTTGGGGGATGAGAGCGGATCGGAATGGTACATAGACTTACGCCTTGTTGTACTAGCGGATTGTTTTCTCAACAAGTTTGCTTGAATCTAGTGTTGCAAACACTAAATTCTGCAACATGGGAGTTTGGGGGCTTCGCCACTAAGAAGGGATTTCACCCCTTCACCCCTAACAAAACTTTCAGTTTGCTGTACTAGCTGTATCTAAGATTCTGCTCAGACTGCCATAAACGCTAATCCATCCTGAACAATGGCTCCCAAAAAGCATCGTTTCGACCAACACAACTGGGCGGTTTGCTGGCTCTCTCATTTATCAGCTAGAAATCCTTTCACTTTATCTCGCTGGGTGGTTTGCTGGGCAGTGATTGGGATTGGGAGTGGGCTTTTCGCTGGCTTGTATTGGAATGTTTTAGAACTGTTGACCCATTTTCTGCGATCGTTTCAGGGCATCAGTCTATTGATTGTGATGTCGCTATCGGGTTTATTGATCGGACTGATCATTCATGTTCTAGGAAATCCTGGTGAAATTAGTTTAATCGTCGATAACATTCATTCGCGGGGAGGACGGATTGATACCCGCGAAAACCCATCCATGGTGCTTGCATCTTTAGTCAGCATTTCGTCGGGTGGGAGCTTAGGTCCTGAAGCTCCAATGGTTCAGGTTACAGGGTCATTTGGAACGTGGGTTGCCGATTTCTTAGAGCTACAAGGTGAAGATGTGCGATCGCTAAGTGTTGCAGGCATGGCAGCGGGCTTTACTGCATTGTTTGGTGCGCCGTTGGGTGGGGCTTTCTTTGCACTGGAAATTCTGCATCATCAGTACGTTGCCGAATATTATCAGGCGGTTTTGCCTGCGATCGTGTCGAGTTGTGCAAGCTACCTGGTTTTTGCATTCATTACTCATTTGGGGATTAGTCCGACCTGGACGTTTCCTCAATATCACGTTAATAACATTGATGATTTCCCGCTGGCGATCGCGTCTGGTGTGGTCGGTGCGATCGCGGCTTGGGTGTTTATTGGCTTGGTTAAAAGTGGCGCGTGGCTGTTTGCAAAGCTGCCTGAACCTGTTTATATTCGGACGACGATGGCAGGTTTGGGACTCGGAATTTTAGCCACCTTCGTTCCTCTGACCCGCTACTTTGGGCATGAAGAGCTTAATAGGGTCGTCGAGAGTCGTGAAGGCGCTTTATTTTTGCTGATTTTGGCGTTTGCCAAGATGAGTGCGATCGCAATCACCGTCAACGGGGAATGGCGCGGCGGATTTATTATTCCACTTTTTTTCACCGGGGCGTGTATCGGTAAAGCGATCGCGCTGCTGGTCCCTGGGCTTCATCCTGTTTTAACAATGATCGCAGTGATGGCAGCGCTTAATGCCGCAGTGACGCGCACACCGATCAGCACAACTCTGTTATTAACCAAATTAACTGGATTTTCGCCGCTCACTCCGATTCTATTTGCGAGTCTAGTGGGGTTTTTTCTTGCTCCTAAATTGCCTTTCATCAAGTCTCAAATAAAGTCTCAGACGGATTGATTTAGCAAGGATTATTCTATAACGCTGCCTAAAACTCCAAAATTATCTAAGGTTAACCAAGCGCGATCGCTGAGGTACGGTCTAACAATCCCGTTGCACACCGACCGTACATAGTCTCTTTATTGAGCCCGAGAGGTTGCTTGCGGCGGGTGAACGGGGGCGTTAGGCCACTTTTAGTGATGGACAAGGCATGTTTCAAGCTGATCTACTGGTACCATCATGTAAGATTTGAGAGTTGTCTAAGTTTGGATTAACGATTCTTGGTCGAGCCAGATGATGAGTTTTTTGTTCAATATCGAGATATTCTACCTCCGAATGCTTTAGGGTATCGGCTGAAGCTTCTCAGTCTGGTGATTGAGCGACGATTCCAAGATATCTTAGACAAATTTGGGCTGACTCCTTTGCAGTGGGGAATTCTTTGCTGCCTATGGCAAACCAATGGATTGCCCACGCTTCAAATTAGCAAGCAATTACAACAACGGAGCGGCAATGTGACTGTTGCCTTGCCCCTGATGGAGAAGCAGGGATATATCCAGCGTCAGTGCGATGAAAAAGATCGCCGAATCTGGCGAGTTTGGCTAACCTCTAAGGGCAAAGCGTTAAAGGATAGCTTGCCCCAGCAGGCGCAGGATTTAGATCGGCAACTGTTTGAATCTTTATCTGCAGCAGAAAAAGCCAGTCTGTCTGAAATGGTCGATCGGTTAAGGCAGGATTTGGAAGAAAACCTGAAGTTTACAAGCCACCCAGTCAAGATAGATCAAGTTTGAACTAATATTGCATCAAGCTTGATCTATTAAGGGCTTGCACTATGTCTTCTGACTTGCTCAATGTTTTGGTAGTGGGTGCAGGTCCCGTTGGTCTTACTCTGGCTGCTGAGTTAAACCGCTATGGGATTGCTTGCCGCATTATCGATAAAGATCCGGGTACAAAAAACATTTCGAAGGCACTGATCTTGCATGTTCGCACGCAAGAAGTGTTTGATGCCATGGGTGCGATCGCTGCTGCAAAGTCAGTCAGTGTGCCCATGCGCCAAATCTCTCTGCGCGCCTACGGCAAGATTATCGGACATTTGCATTCTGAAATTGCGGATAGTCCTTATCCACATCCCGTCATTCTGGGACAAGACCGCACCGAACATGTTTTAGAAGAGCATTTGCATCAATTAGGCGGACGAGTGGAATGGCAAACGGAAGCGATCGGCTTTGAACAGGATGAAACCCAGGTTTCAGTCACCGTGCGTCATCCTGATGGAACTGAAGAAGTCATCCGATCGCACTATCTGATCGCTTGTGATGGCGCTCATAGCATGATTCGGAAGAAACTGGGATTCAGCTTTGAAGGCGGCAAATACGAAGGCGAGCAATTCATTCAAGCGGATGCCAAAATTCGCTGGACACTACCGAAAGGAATCAGCCATCTGTTCTTGACCCGTGAAGGTTACATGATGGTGATTGAGATGCCGGACGATCAGGTGCGAGTGTTTATCTCACTGCCCGATCAACCGACGGATGCAACCGTTGACGAACATGGAGCAAGTGACGATGCCCCTTCTCTACAAGAAGTGCAAGATGCGCTGAATGCTCTCGGTGGACTTGATGCCGAGCTGTATGATCCTACCTGGTTAGCGCGGTATCGCACGTCCCATCGACGCGCCGATCGCTTTCGAGAC
Organism: Scytolyngbya sp. HA4215-MV1; assembly: GCA_019359045.1. Lineage (GTDB taxonomy): Bacteria > Cyanobacteriota > Cyanobacteriia > Leptolyngbyales > Leptolyngbyaceae > Scytolyngbya. The sequence continues at coordinate 22,356 of JAHHIA010000003.1, read as the reverse complement.
GGACGCATTTTCCTGGCAGGCGATGCGGGACATATCCATGTGCCATTGGGTGGACAAGGCATGAATACAGGCATTCAAGATGCCTTTAATCTCGCCTGGAAACTGGCTTACACGGTGCAAAGCCACGCTACGCCTGACCTATTGGATAGTTACAATGCGGAGCGGGTTCCAGTTGCCGAAGCATTGCTAGCGGGAACTGACAAAAGTTATCGCATCATTCTGCATCCCAATGAGTTGAAGCAGACTGCGGTGCGGCTGTTGGGTCCTTTCATTGTCAATCAGCAAGTGGTTCGCACCAAGTTGATGCACACGTTGGAAGAGGTGGATATTAGCTATCGAGACACCAGCCCAATTATCGAGGATCATGCTGGCAGTAGTGGTGCAGGTGCAGGCGATCGCGCTCCCAATGCCACCGTTGTTCGACTGGCGGATAAAGCAACGATCCAGTTATTTGATGTGTTGCGAGGAACGCATTGGACATTACTCCTCTTTGCGGGACAAAAAGCCACGGCTGAAACTTATCAGAAACTCTTGAGCCTTCAACAACAGGTGAGTCAGGCGTATGGTCGGTTAATTCACTCCTACTTCGTTGTGCCAGAACTGCTGCCGCCACAAGCGTTTTCTGCATCTAACTCGATTCTGATGGATGGCGAACACTTTGCCCATGAACGGTATGGGGTCGCTTCTGCCTGCCTTTACCTGGTTCGTCCTGATTGGTATATCGGTTTTCGTGGGGGTATTGCCGATAGCGATCGCCTACTGGATTACCTCTCAGGGATTTTAACCACTAGCTCAGTCATGACCCAGGCAAAGTGATGAACGCTAAACCAACGTTAACGTCTACACAAAGTACTGAAAGTAGCTGGAGATGCCCATGAGCCAACGAGAAACAGCCCTTAGTTTGCGTACATCCGCATTAATTCAACAAATTTACGCCGCTGATGAAGCCCTTGATGCGGAGTCCTTTGTTGCTCTTCTGACAGAAGATGTGCAATTTCGGTTGGGTAGCAATCCATTAATAACCGGGCGTGCATCCGTATTCCAGATGATCACGACCTTCTTTTCCACAATCCAAGGACTACAGCATCATCTGATTAAAGCTTGGGAGGATGAAACAACAGTCATCTTTGAAGCCGAAGTAACCTACACGCGCAAAGATGGGAGTCAAGTCACGATACCCTACGTTGACGTCCTTGAACTGGAAAGCACCCAAGTTAAGGATTATAAGATTTATATCGATCTTACTCCACTGCAACATATCTGATATCCCTTATTCAGCCAACAATCGAGCAATTAAATAGCAGATTTCAGGAACACAGAATCTAAAAACTATGAACTCTGAAGATACAGTCCTAGTCTTCATTGATATGCAACTGGGTGCAATCAGCACAATTCAATCAATGGATCAACAGGAATTCAAACGGAATGCGATCGCACTTGCTAAAGTCTGTACCATTCTTCAACTGCCTGTGATTATTGCTGCGGCAGATATTGTGGGCGATCGCGGTACAGTTCTGCCTGAATTAACAGACCTCCTACCGGATGCCATTCAGATTAAACACGCAACCAACAATTCTTGGGAAACCCCGGACTTTGTTCGCGCAGTCGAGCAAACAGGATGCAAAACCTTAGCGATGGCTGGACTCGCAACTGACGTCGGATTATGTCTTCCTGCAATTTCAGCGGTTGCGGCTGGGTATCAGGTCTATGCCATCATTGATGTTTCTGGGACGCTCAATAGTCGTAATGAACAAGCGGCTTGGATGCGCATGGTACAGGCAGGTGTTATTCTCACCACTTGGACAGGATTTACAGGTGAAATCCAGCACAATTACACCCAAGAGCCTGGAACAAAATTGCTGCAAATCATTGGTGAATCTTTACATCATCGAGATAGCGTCTTTCCCTAAGACTGGACAATTTCATAAGCAGTAGAAGGAGATTTTAGGTTATCTGGTTGCGTCGGCAGCATAACAACCCGACTAGAGCGGATTGTTGAGAGATCTGGGTGGTGTTGAAAAAGTTACTTGCAGCCGCTCAGCCAGATCGTTGTAATGCTTTACAGATTGTGGCATTAGTTTGAGAGGTCATATTGACTTCTTGCAACCTCTACGTCTTGAAAGTTGATTGTTGCCCATTCACAAAGACTTTCCATGACTTGGCTTAAAGTTCTTCCCAAGGGGGTTAAGGAGTACTCAACCATTGGTGGTACAACGGGATACACTTTTCGGGCAACCAGTCCATTCCGTTCTAAATCGCGAAGAGTCCGAGTGAGCATTCGTTGGGAAATATTACCAATCTCTCGCTGTAACTCACCATAGCGCTTTGTACCGTGGGAGAGAATATACAAAGCCGCCACGACCCATTTATCGGCAACAAGGTCTAGGGTTTGCCGTAGGTAGGGGTGAGAGTCGAGCAGGTTGGAAATGGGTTCTTCTGATTCGTGCATATTTTTTTGTAGGTACAGCACTTTTTTGTGCCTACTTGCTTGTTTGAAGGCATTTACAACATAATCGATACGTGATTCTAGGAGGCTGAGAATGAAAAATAAATTTACTGTTCAGGATTCAGTAATGTTGTTGATTGACCATCAGCAAGGCACAATCAAACTTGCTAAAAACATTGCTTACGATCAAATCGTACAGAACACTAGGGCACTGGTAAGGACAGCAAAGGAAACCGGAATGCCGCTCGTTTTAACCAGTAGTGAGGAGGAGAATTTTCAAGGATTGCTGCTTGAAGATTTGCAAAAACTCGCGCCCGAAGAATACGAAAAACGAGTTAAACGTCCCGGCATTGTTGATTGCTGGGAATTTGAGCCGTTCAAAAAAGCGGTGGAAGCGACTGGCAAGAAGAAACTAATTATGGCTGGTTTGACAAATGATGTCTGCATTGTCTTTCCGGCAATCAGTGCAACTGAAGACGGCTACGAGGTGCAAGTTGTGATTGATGCAGGCGGATCGCCAACGCAAGTGGCAGACGAGACTTCGGCGCAGAGAATGAAAGACCACGGTGTGACGCTGACAACGACCAATCAGGTTATGGCGGAACTCGCCTACGATTGGGCAAATGGCGCAGGACACCAAATCCAAAAGATTATGTATGAGGAAATTCTTTCAAAGTTGATAAATGAGTAGTGTTAGTTGGTAGCTCAGTAGAATGTGTCGTTTTGTCAGCAGCGCAACAAGCCGCTTGCACCTGACCGTATGGAAGATCCGTTAAGATCGAGATTATCTCAACGGCAGGTGAAGCGGATCGTGATGCCGCTTGAGTTATCTGTAATGACAGTAGTTGAGAACGTAACTGTCTGTGCGATCGCTTATTGCCATAGACTGGGTTGACGATACGAAACCCAGCATTGCTTTTTCCTTGCAGCACTGACCAAGAGCATAATCAGCATTTGTTGGGCTATCTTCTATCTGTGAGTTTTACGGCTTTCAACCATCGATTCATGTTTTGAATCAGCAACACCACATTTCCTTCTCATGCAATACTGCCCCGCTTGCGGGTTTCTTTGTAGGACGTTCCCACATTTCTCAAACCGGCCTTAATCATCTGTTGCTCCAACAGCGCAAAAAAGCGAGAACGATCGCCCCCCCGCACTACTGCCTGATTGTGCGCCTCCGCCAGCGCTACCGGATAGCCATAGCCCTTTTGTACCTGAGTCAGCGTCAGACTCAGTGCCGAATTGAGCAGATCAGCATCTTCTGCAACCCACGCAGGAAACTCAATCCGGGCAATTTCTGCCCCCACGTGGGCATAGCAAAAATATACCAGATGTGCGCCATAATCATCTAGAATACGGGCGGAACTGCGCCAGAGTGGACTGCGATCGCCGGGTTGCAACAACATCGCCCAGAGACTGGTATCGCGTAACGGATCAAACACCTGACAGGGGGCGCGATCGGTTTGTCCGGTGCAATAGGTCGCGCAGTCTGGAGCCGGATGGGGACAAGCAGGCAGACGCAGAAAATTCAGTGATTCGCCACTGCGCGACGCACTCAGATAACCCACCAGCGGAATTCTCAATTGGCGCAGTTGCTCCCAGGCAGCCAGAATGGGTGGCAGAATTTGCTCACGCGCTTCCCTGGGCAACGCTTCTAGAAACCAGTAGATCAGGGAACCATCCACCAGGGCGATCGTCGGCTGAGCTATCGTCGGAGAAGCGAAATCATCCGACATGCTGTTATTCGCCTGCACCGCCTGCGCCAGTTCTGCCAGCATCGTCGCTTCTGAAACCGTGCGGCGATATCCCATCCACTCCTCCGTGCCAATTCCCCATTGACGCGACAGATAGAGATCTTCAGCCCGATAAAACACCTCCGGCAGACTATCCAGCAATGGCAAACGGTTTTGCCCATAGTGCAGAATGATCCGTCCAACGTTAATCAGGTAGCAATAAGCAATCTCATGATGACTGGGGGCAATTTGCGATCCATCCGTTGCCAGCACCGTATGAGCAGTCGGAGGCGGATTGATGGGGATACGGGTGCTGAGCGGTTCGATCGGTTGTGCCGCATTAAACCCCATACGATCGCGCCACAACTGCTGCTGCTCCACCAGTTCACTTTGTCGAGATTGTGCCTGCTGCAACAACCGCTGCGCCAATTCCAGTCGTTGACGAGTCGCAGTGGCTTCCTGGCTGAGATGCTGGCTAATCCCCTGCATCTGCTGAGCGAGTTTCGTAAGATCAAGCATCGGCAAAAAGAAAGCGGAGTGCAATCTGCTTAGGAATAGAAATTAAGCAAGATGGAATTTTGTAAGGGCGTGGCATTTGGGCAAAAATCCTGGCAGGGGTTGCAGAATTGATCTGCCAAATGCCGCGCCTCTACTACTGCCAAATCGTCGATTTTATTTAATTCACAATCCTTAGGCAAATTCTAGCCGATGTTGAAGGAAAGATAGATCAAATGTTCTTCCAGAATTTTGGACTTCTTGCTCATCACCCCATCACCTCATTACTCTTACCTCCCCAGCAACTGCAAATGATACAGACTGGCATACAACCCGCCCTGTTGCAGCAGTTCTTCATGGCTCCCCGACTCAGCCAAATGACCCCGTTTCAGCACAAAAATCCGATCGACATTACGAATCGTAGACAGGCGGTGGGCAATGACGATCGCTGTTCGACCTACCAGCAACTTTTCCAGCGCCTCTTGAATGAGCGATTCCGTCCCCACATCTAAACTTGCGGTTGCCTCATCCAGTACCAAAATATGGGGATTGCGAATCGCCGCCCGAGCAAATGCCAGCAATTGTTTTTGTCCGCCCGACAGATTGGTGCCCCGTTCCCGCAAAGGTGTGTCATAGCTCTGGGGCAACTGCTCAATCAAAGTCGCAACATTGGTTTGCTCCGCCGCAGTGCGAATCTGCTCGAAGCTGTAGGTTTCACCCAGCGTGATGTTGCTTTTGACATCGCCGGCAAACAAAAAGCCATCTTGCAAAATCACTGCCATGCGGCGACGCAGTTCTTGCTGGGGCAAATCGCGAATATCGACCCCATCCAACAAAATTCTGCCCTGACTAGGTTCGTAAAGCCGACACAACAAGCGGATAATCGAGCTTTTCCCGGCTCCGGTCGGTCCCACAAGAGCAACTTTTTCACCAGGATGAATGACGAAGTCTAGATCTTGCAAGACGTATTCATCGCCCTTGTAAGCAAACCAGACATGCTCAAACCGAATTTCGCCTGCAACTAAGGAGGCATCAGGCATGAGGGTGGGTTGGATTCTTCCATCTTCATGAGGTTGCTCCCGATCGCGAATTTCGATCGGTTCATTCAAAATGTCGCTGACCCGTTCTACTGCGGTAAAGCCTGCCTGGATGGCGGTAAATTTCTCGGCGAACTGACGCAAAGGATCAAACAATCGCTGGGCAAACAGAATGAAGGTCGAAAGCGTACCGAGGGTGAGTGTGTCATTGAGGATAAAAATGCCGCCCAGCCAGAGGACAGCCGCGATCGCCACCAGGGAAATCCACTCCAGCGTGGCAGAGATGGCGGAGTCATGAAAAATGGTTTTGTCTACTTCGTGGATGTAGCGCAGGTTGATGGTGCGAAACAGTTCTGAATTGAACTTCTCTCGCCGGAAGAGCTGCACCACTGCCATACCCGTGATGTTTTCCTGCAAAGCAGCATTCAGGGAGGAGAGTTCTTCCCGTGCCCGATAGTTGGCTTTGCGGTACTCGCGTTGGAAGTAGATAATCAACACGGTAACGGGCAACAACATCAACACCAGCATTGCCGCTAGTTGCCACTGAATGGAAAACATGGTGACAGCAAGCACCAGGATGGAGAATAGGTCGCCGACAATACCGATCGCCCCAGTGGAAAACACATCGCCCAAGGCATCCACATCGCTGGTCAGGCGCGTGATCAGGCGACCAACCGGGGTGCGATCGAAAAAACGAACAGCCAGGGAGGTGACATGCTGGAACAGATCTTCCCGAATGTTGGCAGTGACCCGTTGTCCTACTTTTTGGACGAGGTAGCCCTGAGTGGCATCCAGAGCCAAGCGAATCGCGATCGTTAGCATCAAGATCAATGCCAGCAGGTTGAGTCCTTCCGAAAGCGGACGATCTCGCAGGAAAGTGTAGACCGTGTGTTCACCCCGAATCAAGGAAACTGCCTGCCCGATGAGAATCGGTTGAATGGCGCCTGCCACAGAGGCGGGCAGCAATAACGTCATGGAAATAATCAGCAATCGCCGATTACGACGGGCATAAGGCAATAGACGCAGGAGCAATCGCCAGTCATTTTCTCGAGGTAATGGGCGAGTTGGGGTTGGGGGAGGAGGTGCAGCAGGAGTCGGCATAGCTTGGCGATCGCAAAAGTACCTCTCCTACGGTATCAGTTTCAACTTGAAACCCTAACGACAGAGAGATAGGGAATGACCTGACAAACCAAATTTGCTTGGTTAAAGCAAAAAGCGGGGTGGGGTTAACCAAAAGAGTTGACTGTTGCCAATGGGATCGCCCCGATCAGGAAGCTGCAAGCCAATCACCCCTGCCTTTTTGAGAATTAGCCGATCGCTCGCTTCGCCCCAGAGCAAGATTTCCGCCCAGGCACTCAGATCCGGTTCATGCCCAACCAGCGCCAAACAAGCCGGGTCAGTCCGCTGCCACTGGGTTAACCACTCCAGCCAAAGCCGAATATCAACTCCCCCAGCCAGCAGGGCTGACTCTTCCAGCCTTGCTGCTAAATGTTCTTTCTGCAAAATATCAGCGGTTTGCCGGGCTCGAACCAGCGGACTGGTCAGCATCAAATTGAACTGTAAACCCAACTGCCGCAGTTGCTTTGCCACTTGCCGAGTTTTCTGACGCCCCTCTTCTGTTAGAGGTCGTTCATCATCATTGGCATAAGAACCATGCTCTGCGGCTAAGCCATGGCGAATGAGATACAGGTGGAGATGAGACATGATTTTGAAGAAGCAGGATAAAAGGTGGAGGAGATAGAAACTGACATTTTTTGTCCACGTAACTGACTTATGGCTGACACATGGGTTAATTAGACTTTGAAAGAAATTTTTTGTTATGTTGCCTGGCTGTTGCCAGAAACTTCATTTATGTCAGTTTTGATTCAGCTTCTGGTACTTCCCCAAGACCTACTTATGTTGCTTTCAGCGTCACTCATTAGGTTGAATGTATGCTCATCCTCTCTGTTAAACGGTTCAGAGACCAAGCATGAGACGGCATTTAGACCTCTGAATCAGTCTATCTTTTGTTGTTGTGCTGAAGCAGCGCTCGTAGTTAGTTTTGAGTCACCATCATGAAGTTCCAACGAGTTTTGGGTATGGGGGTGGCGCTCGTATCTACCCTGGCAGTGGGAGGATACTGGTATCTCTTTGTTGAAGGGTGTGCCCCGTTGAATGCTCTAAGTGCTCAGGCAGCCGAGGCAACGGATCTTGCTTTTCAACTGGTACCCTACAACAGCCAAGTGCTAGGCATGTCGCGCACCTACGGACTGGTGTTACCGCCTGGGTATAAGCAGCATTCTCAACAGCAGTATCCGGTGATCTTTTTGCTGCATGGTGGACATGGGAATGCTACCGACTGGAACCTCAAAGGTAATGCACTGCCGGTCATCCAGCAGCTTTACAACACACAGCGGTTACCGGCTGCGATTTTCATCACACCGGATGGCAATGACCTGCGCGGCTCCAGTCCCTTTTGGGACCCCCAGTATATCAATGGTCCCCACGGGAAGGTGCTCACTGCGATCGGGGATGAACTGGTGCAAGTGGTGAAAAGTCGCTATCGTACCAAACCCAGTCCCCAGTTTTGGGCGATTGGTGGGCTATCGTCTGGGGGCTGGGGAGCGATGAACATCGGTCTCCATCGCTTGCAAAATTTCTCGATTTTGTTTAGCCATAGTGGTTACTTCACAGACAAGAGCGGGGCTGAAAATAGTCCCCTGGCTTATGTGCATATGCTGAATTCAGCACAGCGTGCTTCTGTGAGCATTTACCTGGATGCAGGGGAAGGCGATAAAAAATACCTGACCGAATCGCGCCAATTTCATCAAGAATTGGATCGCCTGGGAATTGCCAATGTGTTCCATTCTTTTCCCGGTGGGCACGGTCTCCATGGTGCCGATGTGGGCTGGAACTACTGGCATCAGCATCTGGCTGACTCACTCAGTTTTGTGGGCGATCGCTTCCGGGATGCCCAACTTTTCGGACAAGCCAAGTCGAAAACGGGTTTCAATTTATTTCCGCAGGTGAAGTGTTTGAAGAATTGAAGAAAATCGCCAATCAACCCTGACCTAAACCCAAGCCAGCATTTGAGCAATTGCCTGGTTGACGAGATCTGGAGCTTCTGCGATGACAAGGTGTCCCGCTGTTTTAGCAACCCAATGTTGGCTGCGATCGTTGCTCTGTCGCAGATGATTTGCCAGAGCTTCTCCCATGGCTGGGGGAAAGGTTGGGTCGTTTTCGCCAGTCATGACGATGGTTGGGCAGTCAATCGTGTGGAGGGTGGGGCGTCCGTCGTAGCCCCAAAAGGAGGCGATCGCCTGATAGGGATGAGGCACTTGAGGTAAGGGACTTTCGGTAAAAAAACGCTGCATCCGTTCGGTGGTGTGACGGCTCATTTGCGCTTCTATCCACTGACGGAATTGGGAATTCTGGCAAAGTCGGGCGCCCCCTGCGGCTAAAAACTTGACCAGGGGAATTTCCCACCAGGGTGTTAGGTTATGGCTGCCGCCTGCGATCGCAATTAACCCGCTGATTGCATGTCGTTTTGCCCATTCCAAACCGATCGGAACACCATAACTATGGCAACACAAAATCGGCGCTTCGATCTGAAAATGATGCAACAGTCGCCTCAAATCCCGACGATGTCGACCGATCGAATAACGACGATAGCCAGCCGAGTCACCATGACCTGCCAAGTCATACACCAGCACTTGCCTTCCCCGATGCTGCCAAAACTCCCATTGCCAGCGCCAGTTGAAGCGGTTACCTAGCCCACCGTGAATAAACACAATAGCGGGAGCCTGTCCTGCTGTGTGGCAGACATGCAATTGGACGCTTTGCAGGCTAATCAGCACACCCTGCATGGGGTCTGATCCAGCCAGAGTGGGCTGAGAATTACAAACGTTCACTGCGTGGGAAGAGACGATGAATCAGAAATAGTCCAGAGAAAATTGACAGACTGACAATGAGCAAGGCGACAGGAAGAGATAACATTGGTAAAACCCACCTATCATTGATGCTGACAGCATAAACAACCCGTTTGACGGTCTTGTGAATCGCATGTCACGTTCAGTTGAACGTTGGGTTCGGTTTGGGGCTGTTGTCATGCCTTTGGCAGCGAAAACCGAAAAGTACTGCCCTGCCCTAATTGGCTTTCTACCTGAATTTCACCTCCCTGAAGTTCGACTAAGCGACGACAAATTGCTAAGCCGATGCCTGTGCCACCAGAGCTACGATCTCGCGATCGATCGGCGCGCCAAAACCGTTCAAACACATAAGGCAGATCCTCCGTTGCAATCCCCTGCCCCGTATCCTTGACCGCAATCCAGAGTTGCCCAACCTCTGCCCAAGCAATGAGTGTAATTGACCCTGTTGGGGTGTAGCGCAATGCGTTACTTAATAAATTAATCAAGACCTGCTCAACACGTTCGGGGTCTGCCAGCGCCAAGGGCAGATCCAGTGGACACTCGAGCTGGAGGGCTGGTCCCTCTTCTAAGAGTTGGTCAGAAAACTTTTCGATAATGGCAGCCAGAATCGGACGTATCGCGATCGCTCTGGCATGAATCGGTAAATACCCCGCTTCTGCTCGCGAAAGTTCTTGCAAATCGTTGACCAGGCGGCGCAAGCGCACGGTTTCTTTTGCCAACCGTTGATAGATATCCGAAGAAGGAGCGATCGTCCCATCCGCCAACCCTTCTAAATACCCCTCTACTACAGTCAAGGGAGTCCGCAATTCATGGGTCAAGTCACTGACCAACTCCCGTCGCCGCTGCTCCACTCCCTCTAACCCCACTGCCATCCGGTTAAAACTAATTGCTAGACGATGGAGTTCTGGAATTTCTTGACTAGGTAGGCGTTCTTCCAAATGCCCCTCTGCAAAACGCTGGGTAATTGCCTCCATTTGTACGAGAGGACGCACAATCCGCTTCGAGACTAGATAACTGAGCGCCCCCGCAGTACTGCCACCCACCACGACTGACCACAGTGCTCCTCGACTCCAGGCAGACTCAAACCCATCCACCAACTTCCTCCGAATCAGCACCATGCCAAACTCACTTACCTCCATGCGCTGAAGGTGAATGAGAAACAGCCGAGGGGTATAAAATTTGCCCACAATCACGAGCGTGCTCAATCCCACCACCATGACCACAATGTGAGAGAAAAAAAGCCGTGCGCGTAATCCGATTTTGCTTATTTGCATGGCAGTGGGTTATGTTCTGGACATGTTGTGGGTATTTTTGAAAGCTTTGCTCAGCAAAGCTTTCAAAAATACCCACAACACCTTTGAAGCACGACCTGGCAGTGAGACTCTGAACTCTGGACTGTAGATGCTAGACATGACACCTTTGCCCCTCCTCTCCTCCTGTCCCTGCGTCTCTCCCTTTTCCATCTCCCTTACTCCTTCCCTGCGCTTAAGTCCTCAAACTTATACCCTACGCCAATCACTGTTTTCACAAAGGTTGGATTTGCCGGATCAGGTTCGATTTTTTTGCGTAATCGGGCAATGTGGGTATCGACAACTCGCTCGTCGCCAAAGAAATCGCTGCCCCACAACTTGTCGATAATCTGGGTGCGGTTCCAGACCCGACCGGGATAGCTAATAAAGGTGGATAGCAGATCAAACTCCAGCGTGGTGAGTTCCAGCAGTTCAGTTTCGCCAGGCTTCAGAGAGCGATAGGCACAGCGTTGATCAAGATCCAGGCTAAAGTGCTGGGTACGATAGGTTTGGCTTTGCCCACCCTGGCGCATACTACGGCGCAAAAGTGCCCTGACGCGCGCCACTAGTTCTTTGGGGCTAAAGGGTTTGATCATGTAGTCATCTGCGCCAGTTGAGAGACCAATGATGCGATCGATTTCTTCTCCCTTTGCAGTCAGCATCAGAATGTAAGGATCTTTGCTTTCTGGTTTTTGGCGAATGCGGGCGCAAACCTCTAAACCATCTAGACCTGGGATCATCAGATCTAAAATGATGAGATCCGGTTTTTGTTCTTGAAAAATTTGGAGGGCGTTGATCCCGTCTCGGCAGGTACGGCAAGAAAATCCTTCTTTTTCTAGATAAAGCTGGATCAATTGGGCAATTTCGGCCTCATCTTCAACGATTAAGATCTCCATCAGATGTCTGTCAGAATGTGTTGGGTCTTGTCAGCGATCTTGGCACAATCTGGCTGGAGTGAGGTGAATCCAGCGTAACTTCGGAATGACGGTGAAAATAAATTGCCGCTTTTGCACTTATCTCGCTATACTAGTCAAAGCAACGCGGGGTAGAGCAGTCTGGTAGCTCGTCGGGCTCATAACCCGAAGGTCCATGGTTCAAATCCATGCCCCGCCACCACTGAACGGTAGCCCTGTGAAATTCTTCACAGGGCTATTTTCTGCATATACAATTTTCTGCTTTTGATGCAGCTCCCCAATAAATATCAATTTTTGGAGAGCAGTTTTTTATGGCTTGGTTAGAATGAACGTACTAAACTGGGAACCTCCTCGTCACCTGAACCCGTCAACCTCTATACTTTGTGTGGAGGGTATGGGCTAGGTGCTAGATGCCTTCTTGAACTCTTGAATTCCCCGGATGGCTGTTATGGTGCTTGGTGTGCGGCGATCGGTGTTGATTGCAGGGCTAGGGTTACCGCTCTCAGTTTTGCTATTTGAGAATTTGAATCACACCTTGGGACATTGGGGGACATTGAGCGTTTTGGCGGTGGGGTTGGTCGGCGCTGGCAACTGGTGGTTGCAGCGGCAGATGGCTGGCAACCTAGAGCTTGACCTCTCAATGTCGGTCGATCGCAGTACCGTGGAAACCACCCTGGCAGAAGTCAGGCAAGTGGTGGAGCAGTTGCAGCAAGAGGCACTGAGGCCAGATGGGGCATCTTCTTTTCCCATTCCTCAAATGGCGGCGTTGCAAACTCAGATCAGCCAAGTTGTGGCAGAACTCGATCGGGATAGGCTTCGCTTAGCGGTGATCGGTGGGCAAGCAGTGGGCAAGTCTTCTCTGTTTCGCCTCTTGCAAACTCACTGGGCAATTCCTAAAAGTCAAAAGCTCACGCTGAAAGATATGCCAGGGCTGTTCGCGGGGCGCGAAGTTACCCCAACGGAAGAGGAACAGCTTTGGCAGCACATTCTGGAATGTGATCTGTTGCTGTTTGTTACCACGGGCGATTTAATGGAACCGGAATTGCAAGCTGTGCAGAAGTTGCGCGCTGCCCGCAAACGGGTGTTGCTGGTGTTCAACAAACAAGACCAATATTTGCCAGCCGAGCAACGGTTAGTGGTACAGCGTCTGCAAGAGCGCTTGCAAGGGGTATTGGATCAGTCTGATGTGGTGGCGATCGCTGCCCAACCAGGTGCAATTAAAGTCCGGCAGCACCAACCGGATGGCACGGTACAAGAACGATTGGAACAACCTGAACCAGAGATTGCCGCTCTGACCGATCGCCTGAACCAGGTTTTAGTGCAAGAAGGTCAACAACTGGTTTTGGCTAGTTCCTGGAACCAAGCACAGGGGTTGAAAGTGCAGGTGCAAGATGTGTTGAATGCGGTGCGACGCGCACGCGCGTTGCCTGTGATTGAGAAATACCAGTGGATTGCAGCGGCGACTGCTTTTGCCAGTCCCTTCCCAGCGGTGGATTTGTTGGCAACGGCTGCGATTAATGGTCAGATGGTGCTGGATGTCAGTCGCCTCTATCAACAAAAGTTTTCGCTGCAACAGGCGCAGACGATCGCAAGCACTTTGGCGAGTCTGTTGCTGAAACTGGGATTGGTGGAACTGGCAACTCAAGCAGTAACCGCTGTGCTCAAAAGTAATGCTGCCACCTTTGTTGCAGGAGGAGCGGTGCAAGGTGTGAGTGCTGCTTACCTGACTCGTCTGGCGGGGTTGAGCCTGGTGGAATATTTTCAGATGCAGGAATCGGGCAAGGATGCTGCCACGATAGACGCTACCAAGCTCGATTGGCTTACCCAAATTCTGAAACAGCTATTCCAGCAAAATCAGCGCGGGGCTTTTCTGCAATCTTTCGTGCAGCAGGCAGTGTCTCATCTGGCAGGGGCGCCAACTTCGCCAGCATTGGCAAACCTGCCTCAACCTTCAGCTTCTGCCGAATGGTTGAGCCAGCAAAACGTCAGTCCTTCGTCTGCTGCTCCTCTAGATTCTTCCATTGTCCCGACTTGAGTCATTCGACTATGTTCTAGACATGTTGTTGGTATTTTTGAAAGCTGTGCTCAGCACAGCTTTCAAAAATACCAACAACACCTTTGAAACACTATCAGTCATTCATGCACATTTGGCAGGTTGATTTTTATCGCCGCCCCCTCCAGGATGAGTTGGGCAATCCCTTGTGGGAACTCCTGATTTGTGATTCGGACAATTCTTTTGAATTCATTGCATTCTGCCCCCAATCTGAGGCAAAGCCCGATTGGTTGGTGGGACAATTTCAAATAGCCGCCGTAGGACGATCGCTCCCAGCTCGCGTCCAAGTTTTTCGTCCACCAACCTTGTCTCTTGTCGAACTTGCCTGTCAGACTCTAGGCATTGCAGTAGAACCCACGCGGCATACGCTCGCACTCAAGCGTCAGCTCCAGCAACGGGCGCAACAGTACCCTCAGCAACCCAACTACTCTGGGCAACCCTACCATCCACTCCTGCTAGAGCAATTGCCGCCTGTCCCCTTGTCCGAAAACCTCTGGGGAGAGCAATGGCGTTTTGCCAGCCTCCCTGCGGGCGATCTACAAGAGACCTTTTCGGGTAGAATGATTCCCATTTTGGAGATGTCTGAAGCGTTATTGCCCCTGAGGTTGGGTTTGGCTTCCACGACGCCTGTCCCTGGTGTGGTGATTGATGGTGGACGACAATCGATGCGGCTTGCCCGATGGCTGCAACAAGCGCGCCCTTTTGCACTGAATTTTATTGCCGGTCAACCCGATGGTCTAATTCTTGAAGCAGGGTTGATCGATCGCTGGGTTGTGGCTACTTTTGAAGATGCTGAAGTGAAAACTGCTGCTCAAATGTTTGAGCAACGCAAACAGCAGAGCCAGGGATTGCACTTTCTCCTCGTGCAACCCGACGACTCCGGCATGACCTACACTGGCTTCTGGCTAGTGCAATCCGATCGAGATCGCCCTTAGCTACTCAGATAACAAACTGAAACCATGACTGTATAGATTTCTCAAATCCAAAATGGTATGACATTCGGACTTTTTTGAATGCCCGATCTCCTTGCTCGAATCTGCTATCTCCCAGCCTCAACCTGTAGAATGACAAGGTATTCGGCGATCGGGGAGTGGAGAAGTATGGCTCAGGCAAAAATCGGCATCATTGGCGGCAGTGGGCTCTACAAAATGGAAGCCTTGAAGGATGTGGAAGAGGTCGTGATTGACACTCCCTTTGGCAAGCCTTCAGATGCATTGATCCTGGGGACGTTGGCTGGGACAAGTGTGGCGTTTCTGGCGCGACATGGGCGCAACCATCACCTGCTACCGTCAGAACTGCCTTTTCGGGCAAATATCTATGCTATGAAAAGCCTGGGTGTGGAGTATTTGATCTCTGCTTCAGCGGTTGGCTCCCTCAAGGCAGAAGCGAAGCCATTGGATATGGTGGTGCCCGATCAGTTTCTCGATCGCACCAAAAATCGCATTTCTACTTTCTTTGGCGATGGCATCGTGGCGCACATTACCTTTGGCGATCCGGTCTGCCCTAATCTGGCGAATGTACTGGCTGATGCGGTCGAAAGCCAAAATCTGAAGGATGTTGTCCTGCATCGGGGCGGTACCTATGTGTGTATGGAAGGTCCTGCTTTTTCGACTAAAGCCGAGTCTCACCTCTACCGCAGTTGGGGCGCAACCATCATTGGCATGACCAACCTGCCTGAAGCAAAACTAGCGCGAGAAGCCGAAATTGCCTATGCGACTCTGGCTTTAGTGACTGACTATGACTGCTGGCACCCCGATCACGACAGTGTCACGGTGGAAATGGTGATTGCGAACCTGCAACGCAATGCGGTGAATGCCCAAAAGGTAATTCAGGAGACGGTGCGTCGCCTGACCGAAAATCCTCCCCCTTCCGATGCCCACTCGGCACTGAAATACGCCATCCTGACCCCGATGGATAAAGTGGCTGCATCCACCAAGGAGAAACTAAGACTGTTGCTTCAAAAATATCTCTGATCTTGAAGCGGAAGCCATATGCTGCACGCTCCGCTATCTTTCATGTTGTAAGAAATCATCATAGGGGTAGCTTTTCTTGGCTGTCTGTCTGGATTAATTGCTGAAAGCGATCGTCTGCTCGAATCGGATCAAAATCAGGATTAGTTCTGACCCATCCCTGATGCCTTGGATTCAATTCGATCGCTTTTTTCAAATTTGCAATTGCCAAATCAGTCTGCCCTTGCGTGAGGTACCAATAAGCTTTTGAAGAATGGGTGCTTGAAGAGGTGGGGTCGATTGCCAATGCTTTTTCTAAACTGGCAAATGCCTCTTCATATCGGTGCAGTTTAGTCAATACATACCCACGATTGCGCCAACTATAGTGTCGCTCAGGATCTAATGCAATGGCTTGATCAAAAGCTGCCAGTGCTTCTTCGTATCGGTTGAGATCGGTCAAAGTATAGCCCTGACCAAACCAGCCCCAGTAATTTTGGGGATCAAGTTGAATTGCAGCTTGGTTCGTGCTGAGTGCTTCGTCATAGCGTTTGGCTTTTCGGAGCGTTTTGCCTTTGCTAATCCAAGCAGCAAATAGGGACGGGTTTAGCGCGATCGCTTTATTAAAAGACTCGATCGCTTCACTGTAGCGCCCTTCAAAATAGAGCGCATCTCCCTGCTTAACATAATCCTCTGCTGACAGGGTTAGTTGGAGATTCTCAACCTTGAGGGCTTCTAACTGTTGGGTCAAATCCTGAATTTTCTTTTGTACTTCTGGGCTGACAAATTCAGTTTGAATCAAAGAAGGTGTAATACTAGAGAGTTCATGAAAAATTCGATCTTTTTCGGTTTGAGCCGAGAGCGATAGATTTTGTAATTGATGAATAAAGTCAGATTTAAGACTTTCCAAATCTTGCTTGAATGCTTGAACCTGTTTCGATAGCTCTTGAGCAACTGCAAATTCCAATTGCGCTTTCACTTCTTGCGCAATGTCTTTCTCAATTTGTTTTTGAGTTTCTGAAACAATCTGTTGAATAACACTGCCTCGTAACAGCCATACCAATACCACAATAATAATGGGCATGATTCCCAAGGCTGCAATCAATGCAGTCAGTAATCCGATCGCCCAACCAAAATTGTTATTGACTGTGGATTGAATACGATCGTTCACGCGTGAGCTTTTCTCAAATCGCTCATCCACAATTTGCTCGATCGTTTCTTGTTGTTGTCGGGTGAACGAAGGCGTTGGCGAAGGGGTAATTTGAGGGTAAGGAGAAGGCATTTGGGCGATCGCATTGCCCAGGATGAGCAGTCCCACAGTAAAGGTTGCGATCGCCCAATTTTGGCGTTGCTTGACCATCACCTATCATCCATCCATCAATTGTTTAAAGGGTTCATAGGACCGCAGCCCATCAAAAGAAGCATCTGCCTTAACGGCTTCTTTGAGCTTATCCCCATTCAGATGAATTGCCTGCTTTAAACTCTCCAACGCTAACACCAAATTATTCTGTAGTGCATAACAACGAGCTTTTGCAAACCAGGCAAGAAAGAAATCAGGTTTCAATCGTGTAGCGTTGTCGTAAGCCAAAATCGCATCTTCCAATTTTTGCAATTTTCCCAGAAGGGTTCCTTTCCCAAACCAGGCTTCTGAGAAATCTGGTTTGAGTTGAATGGCGCGTTCATAGGCCGCGATCGCGGCTTCTGTTTGGTGCAGTTTGGTTAACACTGTTGCATTGCCAAACCAGGCTTTCGCATTTTTAGGCTCCAGTTGAATTGCCTTTTCGTAGCAATTTTGAGCATCTTCAAATCGTCCTTCCACGTGAAAAGCTTTGCCCTGTTCTACGTAATCATTAGCCGTAAACTGTAATTGAGTATTTCCAGAACTCAGTAATTCCAATTCTTTCGTCAAAGCTTGAATTTTTTCCTGGGTTTCAGGAGAAGCGGATTCTCGAATTGGAGAAGGGGTAATCTGAGCCAATTCTTGAATAATCAAATCTTTCTTTTTTTGAGTATCTGAAATCAAATCTTTGAGATGACCTAACTGGTCAAGAAACTCTGTTCTCAAATTTTCAATTTCTTGCTTAAAAGCAGTTGCCTGTTCTTTCAATTCAGCCG
The DNA here is from genome assembly GCA_019359045.1 of Scytolyngbya sp. HA4215-MV1. Lineage (GTDB taxonomy): Bacteria > Cyanobacteriota > Cyanobacteriia > Leptolyngbyales > Leptolyngbyaceae > Scytolyngbya. The sequence continues at coordinate 4,420 of JAHHIA010000003.1, read as the reverse complement.
CAATTTCTTGCTCAAATTGTTTCTCAACTTCTGCTTTTAATTGTTGCTTCGTCTCCCCCACAATTTGGTGAATAACACTGCGACGGATAAACCACACACTGACTGCAATCAACACTGGCAGGAAGGTTAAAATTCCTAACAAAACGTTAATCAACGTGGTGGTGTGATTGAAGGCACGATCGACTTCTTCTTGAATTTGCCCCCGAATAACAATACTTTTCTCTAAATCTTCTTCCACTAGCTCCTGAAGCTGGCGATCGCCCCGCAGTTGTTCCAACTTGTCCCAAAAAGAACCCATTGGGGATTGGGGAAGCGTCACTTTAGGCGGAGAAATCGCTGGGGATTCTTCTGCCGCCAAAGCAGTGCCTGTACAACAGAGCAACATTAGAACAAGGGCGATTAGAAGAGGCGTTGTGCGCTGCCAGATTTTCATTGCAGTGTTTTTGACCTGGATCATTGCATAATTCTTCGCTTATGCCAAAGTGGGCTGGACAAGTCGCGATCGCCATCGTTTTACTCTGGTTTGCAAATGGGCTGGCAACTCCGCATCATATTGAGGATAAACGGGCAGTCTCGGGACTAGTTGCCATCCTGCCGATTCCAGAATCGGTTGCAAGCTGCCAATGTGGGGATGGGGATAATCAGGATTTACTTCATCCTGGGGGCTAATGCCACCTAAATCGCGAGCACCTGCTTCCAGGCAGGCAAGCAGGGCTTCGGGTTGGCTGACTAGGTTAGGAGGAATTTGCAGCGTGATGCTATTTGGCAAAATGTGGCGAGCCGTTGCAATCACTTCTACTAGCTGCTCAATCTCAAACGCAGTCCCCTGCCACTGCTGGCTCTGTCCGGGGCTGTGGGGTTGCAAGATCACTTCCTGGATATGCCCCCAGCGCTGGTGAATTTGTGTGATCTCATTTAAGCTCTCGACGCGATCGGCTGCTGTTTCCCCAATGCCCAGCAGCAAGCCTGTGGTGAAAGGAATTCCCAATTCTCCTGCCCAAGCAAGCTGCTGGAGCCGCAATTCAGGCACTTTACTGGGAGCATGTCGGTGCACTGTTTGCAGCAAGCTGGAAGTAATTTGTTCGACCATCAATCCCATCGAAACATTGACGCTTTTCAGCCGCTCCATTTCAGTCCGACTCAGCGGACCAGCATTGGTATGCGGCAAAAATCCCAAGGAAAGCGCCAATTCACCTAAATCATAGATGTGTTGGAACCAGGTAGACCGCCGGGGGCTCTGGGGATGGACTTCCCCACTGAGAATCAAAATTTCAATTACACCCTGTGCTCGAAGCATCTGTAGACGCGATTCTGCTTCTGCCAGAGTTAACCAGGGACTTTTTCCTGGATCGGTTCGGAAATTGCAATAAGAGCAGCGATTAAAGCACTCATAGGTCGGTACCACAGTGTAAGCAGGACTGTAAGTAACCGTGCGAGAGAAAGCAATCATGGGTGGAAGAACTCGTGATCTTTAATCAAGAGTTTGACCGATTTTGCTCGGGTTCAGGGGGCACTGTTCCGGCATTAGAACACCACGACTTTCTCTTGTCCTTGAAAGCTACGCTTTTTTGCGTATAGATTTTTGACATGGGTTTTAACGGTATTAAGGCTGATCTGAAGCGATTTGGCGATCGCCTGATAAGTGCACTCTTGCCGCAACAATAGCCAGATTTCCGCTTCGCGCTCGGTCAGGTCATATTTTTTGCGCTCAATCCGCAATTCTTCCAACAAAGTTTCATGGCAGTTTTCCATGCGGATCAAAATATAGGCAGGTTCGGTCGTCGCACCCGGTTCCAAGTCAAGCCAGCAGGTATACAGGCGAATGGTTTGGTGATTGGGGGCAAGATATTCAACAACCAGAGAATCTCCATCGCTTGTGCCTTCTCTGGTCAGGCGATGACAGATTTCGGAAACTTCGGACGGTAGCCCAACCATCTGCTGTTCACTTAACAACATCTGACAAATTTCCCGGGCTTTCTCGTTGGCGTATACCAATTGCAGATTCCGCGAAAGAACGAGCATCCCTTGTTGGAGGGCATTGACCAACGCATCCCAAAGTGGCTCGGTGATGTTTTCGGTTCCGGCGATTTGTTTTTTCAGTTGCTCAACTGCAACCAAGCTCTTCTGCTCTCTCGAAGGAGAGAGCCACTTGGGCGCCCCTTCTCGATTGAAATGATTGGTTTCACGAATGGGGGCAGCGTTGACAAACTGACTATCGTTTGACGAACCGTTGGATGGCAGAAAGCTATGGAAGATTGGAAAGATTCGAGCTGTCATAAACCCATGTCCCTCAAGTACTGGAAACATTTTGCTTCCCGCACTTATGAAGGTGCAATGAGTAAAATGCAATGACATCTACCCACCTGTAATAGGGTCGTGTAGACTGAAGTAGAGTGAAGTTTACTGAAGTGGGGTGAAGTTTTTACCTTTTCTTTTGTAAGGCAGCAATCTGGGCAATGATGGCGCATCACCGACCGTCGGCAGCTATGTCTTGACATTCGCTACGATTGAAGGTGACTAGCGAGTCAAAAAATAATTTATCGCTGAAGAGATTTCTTGTTAAATGGGGAACCTCCTGAGATATCTCTGTCTAATCACAACTCAAAAATCTCGATTGGTTGTATCTATCTCTCATATCAAGATTCTGAACTGAGTTGCTTGAAAAGCATTCACCCTTTTGGGTACTTTTTGCCTTTGATTCAGGAAATCGTTGCAGTCAGAATGAAGTATTTTCTTTTGAAACGCTGTTTTATTACTGTGCCTCGTTTGAGTGATCTGAATTGTTCAGATGGACGGTTGGGACTAATTGGGTACCTGGACCGGTTCGCCGTCAATGTCAATCGTGTTTAGTTGTACTTCGAGGCTATTTTCTCTTTATCGCAGAATTGCGCGATCGCATGAAACCTGAAAGTCTTGACCAATTATTCCCTGCTGAACAGCAAGTGAGCTATGTCTCTTTGCTGATGAAACGAGGTGGCTTGACACGGCGACGGGCTGAGTATTTTGTGCGTTTATGGGGATATCTTTTGCTGAAGCAAAAGCAGGAATCGGAAGGGCGTAACCTCAAGCCTTTGACTCAGCTTTATCCGCCTGAAGGCTTGGTTGCCTGCACGCATCGTGAAGCCGCTGAAGTGTTTTATGGCAATCAGGAGCGCGGGAGCGATCGTGCCGCTGGGATGATGATCGATCGCTTGGTGGCATTGGGATTGCTGGAAAAGCGATTTGATGGTCAAACCCTTTGCCTGCAAATCATGCAACTGCCAGAGTTGCTGGTGTCTCCGTCTCAGATAAAGCGGACTATCAGTTTAGAGATGGATGATTTCAACCCTCGGACTGATGCGATTCCAGCCGCTAATTTAATTGCTCGTGCTTATGCAGAGCTGATTCAGTCCAACCGTAGCCTGAAAGATCCTTTAATGGCGTCACATAAAATTGTGAAGGTTTTGCGGGGATGGTCTCAGCAGTATGGAAAAGGGATACGAGTACTACGAAGGACTGATAACCACAATCCGGTGGGAATTTTTGTAATTTATCCGGTTGCCAGTGAGTCGGAATCGATCTTCTATCAACCCTTTAGTAAAGGGGTTTATTTGACCTCAGATACGGAGGTCGATCCATTTAAGGCTGCGGTGGTTGGGGATGAACACTGTGCAGCTGCTTATATCCGTGCCTGGACGATCGACATGTCGTTCTTAAATCGTGAGAGTCTTCATCTCTGTTTAGAAGATACTCAAAAGACATTGCTCCGAGTCCGTGAAGACTTTCCTAACCTTTGCGATCTCTACTCTGCTTTTGTTCACCCCATGTATGAGGAACTGAAGCTGGTGCTGGGTTTCCAAGAAATTTCTTCGGATAAGCAGAGAGCTTATAGTTGGGTTTACTTAGCAGTCGATCGCTTTCTAGAAAAGGATATGCAGCAAATTGCAAAAAATCTCAAATTTGGCGGTGCTCCTAAAAATCCTTGATTCTCACGGGTCTATTTTTAAGATAAAAATTGATCGTCGTAGGAGAAGATTGTTCTCTTTGTCAAAAATTACACTGAGGTGAATCGAAAACCCTGGAAAGCTCCGGGGTTTTCGATTCACTTTTGCCTAGAGCGATTATCGCTAGTGAGTAAAGTCTTGACTTTTATTTACAAAATTAAGCTTGGGAAATCTTTCAATTTCTTGATATTTCGTTGTTTAAAGGCGCGCGCCATCAAAATCTGAGCCTTTCGCTTTACAAAATGAAACATTACGGTTTACACTACTAAACAGGTAGTAAAAACTGCCCATTCATTCCAAAGTTACATCAAGCAATCATTCATCATGACAACGACCTTACAGAGACGCGAAAGCGCAAATGTATGGCAGCAGTTCTGCAACTGGGTCACCAGCACCGAAAACCGCCTGTATGTGGGCTGGTTCGGGGTGCTGATGGT
>JAHHIA010000031.1 GCA_019359045.1 Scytolyngbya sp. HA4215-MV1 | reverse complement strand
ACTGATGGCAGGAACGCTGAGGTTGGTCCTGCTGGTCGCAGCGCTGGATAGGTCGCTAAGATTATTGGCGATCGCCAGGGCTGCGACTTGCGCAGCAGTCGTAGCGTGAGGATTGCTGGTGTTGCCTGTATGCGCGGTCAGCGCGGTCGTTGTGGCATGTCCACTATGAGGTGCGACAGCTCCAGTGTGAGCCGACAAATCGCTATCTGTTGCGTACTGGGGATGCGGATCGGTCGCGGCGACGTGGGTCGCGTCGCCAGCGGCAGCAATGCCAGCCGGATCAGCGCCAACTTGGGCAGCGGTGTAGTCGCCAGCTTGAGCGACGACATTGCCCGACCTGCCAAAGACTGAAGCGACGGTGTTGACGGTATTGACCAGATGGTTAACCAGTTCTTGCAGTAGCAGGAATTGGTAGTCTTCCAGGTTGGTGACTTTGGGACGCGGCGGCACTGTCCCGCCCAGATTACAAATCGCGGGGATCAGCACTGTGTTGATCAGTTGCTCGGTTCGGTTGGTGGCAGTCATTAGCAAAAGTTGTGGGTGAAAGGCATTGGGGGGATGCCCCCCAAACCCCCGATCTGGGGTCCTAACTCCCCCAGACCCCCCGAATAAGAGGTGGATGGGTGGGGGTTGAGAGGGGGTGGATTTTAAAAATATGTGGGTGGTTTGGGGTGAGGGGAGGATGGTTGTGTTGGGGAACCGGGTGTGGGTTGATTCGAGAGGGAAGGGCTGATCGGTGGGGAGACCTGGTGAGTTTGGATTGATTGCTCTCTATCCCTTCACTCCTTCATCTCTTTCCCCCTGCACCTGCCTTCTTCCAACCCAGCGCTTCGAGCGATCGCTGAGAGCCAATTACGAAAATCGAACCGTTGCGATCGGCACAAGTCACATGCACCGCCCCCGGTGGCGCACTGTTGCCGGGAGGCTGCACCACACCATGCAGGCTGTAGAGACCGACCAGGTGATTGCCCACCTGCCACTTAACTTGCCGCTGATGGTTCATCTTCCGGAAACTCCACGGCAACGATGCGGGGAATTGCAGCTTTCCAGCCGCCAGCGCGAGGGCGAGGGATACCATGCTTCTCAGCGATCGCTTTGATGTCTGATGCCTCCATTGCTTCGAGCGCGGCGAGGCGTTCGACGGCAGCGGTCGGAACGGAGACAGCGGCATCCACCAGAATTTCGGTTGGGGTTTCCGGTTCTGGCACCGCCGCGATTGTGGGTGAGGTGGATCGCGCCGATTTGGGCGGACGACCCCGCCTCGGTTTGGGTTGCTTCTCACGCACCGGCTGATCTTTTTTCTTCTCCTGACTCCTGACTCCTGTCTCCTGAATTCTTTGCTCACTCCATCTCTGGTGTTTGGTGGGGTCAAAGTCTTCAGCATTGATGACGATCGACTGGGTTGGGTCAGTCGGATGCACCACTTCGATCGTGGGCAATTCAGCCGGAATCGCAAACGGACTATCGGGAACGGGCAGTGGTGCCAGGTCGGTCATCCTAAGATCCTCACGGCGTATTGGGTAAAGATTTCCTTCACACCCCACAGGCAAGAGACGGAGAATTCGGTCTGAAAGTGTTGGTAGACGGCTTTAAGCAACATGGGCACGCCGGAAACCGGATCAACCCACGTCATGCGGAAACCAGGGAAGCGGGATTGTTGACCAGGCACATCGCCGTACACGTCTTCGTTGACCCGCGCAGCGTAGGCGGCGAAGTTGGGGTGCAGTGCTAAGCTCACCCGGTGAGAATTGATGATGGTGATGGCGGCGTTGTCAGCGCAGGCGACGAGTAAGCCGTCTGTTTTCCCGGCAAGTCCGTTGCTGATGGGGATGTTCACCACACCACCCGCAGTGCTGGTGCAGTCAGCGATGACGACATAGGGATTGCTATCCCCGGCAATTTTGATGATGTCACCCGCTTTGAGGATGCCAGCGATCGAGGCTGTCCAACCATCGGTGGCGAGTAGGGTAGTTGCTACGGCTTGAGCGCCATTGATCAGGGGCACGCCGCCGAGGGTTCCTCGGGTGTGCTGTTTCATGTTCTGGTTAAACGCCCAGTCGTAGCCGAGGGCACGGCTGATCCGACCTTCGCGAATGACATCAGTAGAGCCGAAGGCTTGAGCATTTTGGAAGCCGGGTAAGCCGAGGGCGTTGACGTGGGCAAAGGGGTCAAGGATGAGTTTGCGATTTCCCGGTTCTGCCAGGTTTTGAATCAGATAGCCTTCAGCGGTTTGCAGCTCGACGGTCGATGTACTAAAGGGAGTCGTACCTGCGGTGCCTGCGTAGAAGGGCGTTTTTTTGTAGAGGTCGAGGACGGAGCCGTCTACGTCGTTGGCGATCGAGCGTCCTGCTTCGGTAAGTTGGGTGTTGATGTAGGAACCGGGAGTATCCAGCCCACCCAGATCCAAATCTGAAATTTTGAAGGGGGCTTCTTTCCAGAAGTTTAAGGGAACGTTGACGAAACTCGCGCCGGGTTCTGGCGCACCGGGGGAAACGGGACCGGGTGTCACGTCGCGAGTGGGGACTTGTCCGGCGATTTGTACGTCTACGCTTTTGCCTTTTTGGGAAAGCGAGGCGGCGAAGTCACGGTTGATGCAGCGGGGAGTGACGCAGTTTTGGCGCGCTGATTGGACGATCGTTGCTGCCATGCGGGTAAAAGTTCTGTCGTCTAAAGCCATGATGTCTCCTTACAACGTGACGGCAACTTTGCCGTCGATTACGTCTTGGGGATTTAGCCCGGAGACGATTTTGGTATCGGTGCCACTGACGACGCTGGAGGATGCGGGAGCAGTCGGTGTGGTAGGTTGGGTGCCTGATCCAGTGGGGTTGTTTTCGGCGGCGAAGAGGGCGGGGTATTGGGTTTTTAAGCCTGCGGCAAATTCGGTGAGGGGTTTACCGTCTTGGGTGAGAACGGTGTCGCCGTCGAGTTTGAGTTGGGTGATTTGGTCGGCGAAGCGATCGCGGTATTGGGGTAGGACTCCGGCGGCGTTGAGCGCACTGTCGAAGGCAGCGCCCAGGCGCAGGCTTTGATTTTGGGTGCCGAGGGTTTCGGCTTGGGTTTTGTAGGTGTCGCGTTCGGAGGTGAGGGTGGTGAGTTGTTGTTGTAGGGGGGTGAGTTGGGTCACCTGGTCTTGGAGTTGGGTGACTTGGCTTTTTAATTGTTTGGATTCAGTCTCAAGGTTTTTGAGGCGGGTGTATTCGTCGTCGCTGATTTCGGGCATGGGGGATTGTCTCACGCAAGACTCAATGAGACAAGGATAGCGTGTACATGCGTATTCTGTACATGCGTATTACGCAGGTTTTAGATGCGTGAGTTATGGTGGAAGCGCATTGTTGCTGAGTGGAGAATATGGGTGGGAATTGTCCGCCTATCTACCTAATGCAGGGTGTTGTGCAGAATGATTCTGCCTAATTATTCTATGAGAGCTTAGACAGAGAGCTTAGTGGTGCAGAAAGCTCCTGGAAGCGTTGATACACAAGGATTTCCATTAAAATTGCGATTCGAATAATACAAAATTTGTTTGCTGTAGTGTTAAAAGATTAACGAACTTAGAGGGCTTCAGGATGGTTCGTATGTTGACGCTACTGATCTTACTTTGAGATTCAGAAAAGTTTTCTGCACTACCAAGAACAAAGAGTTTTAGTCTAAATAATTGTTCGACTGCTTGTGTTATGGCTAGGACATCAGACTGTTCACAAACTGATTGATTCCCATAGAAAAAAACTGATGAGATAGTTTTGAGAGCCGTGTATGGAAACATTAATATTGGTACTAACTCATTCTTATTTCAAAAATATATGCATTCCATTAGTTGCACTAGTTGTTACAGTTTTATTTAAAGCAATAAGTAAAAAGGATGGCTATAGAATCGAGAAAAATGATTATGCTATTGGATTCGATTTACTTGCATCTGCATTTCTTTTATTTGTAACAGGTATGATTGATTTGGCGTCAAAGTTATTAAAAGTAAAGGAATTAACTGGAACTATATTGACAAGAGAAACTCAATCTATTCAAGCACTTCAAAATTTCAAAGAAGAAGTTGAACACGTTTATTCTAAATCTTTTATGGCTGTTTTAATAATATTATTTCTCGTACTAATACTTGTATTTACGCCTTCTTTTGTAAGAGATCAAGGTTGGAATAATAATGGCGATTTGAAATGGATTCAAGGTGTTATTATTCCTGTTTTATTAGGACTAGTTTTCTTTACTACTGTAGTTATCTGGATAGGTGAATAAAGTGAAAAGAAGCCTTAAAATAGTAATTGCTTTAGGACTTATTGGAGCCTTAACTTTTCTAATATATAATATAGACACTAAGCTTGTTTTTAAACAGGCTTTTTCCAGCCATTTAGTAAGTTCTTATATCAATTTTCAAGAAATTATATTGGACGAACCTAATCAGTGTGGAGATTCTATTGGTTCTCGTCGCCAATTAACATCTAAGATCACCTTTTTACCTGTTTATGTTAAATATAGTTATGATAATTTGGTCAGATCTCGCTTTATTTGTCGTGATGCGAAAATGGTTAAACAAAATGGCGAAGAAGTTATACGAATAGCCAGTTTTACAGATATTGGGAGAGCGACGGATTTTAGTTGGAGAATACAACCGCTATTTAGTAGCGATCAAGTTAAAGTTGGAGAGCCAAGAACGATTAAATTTCCAGAGTATGAATTAATCTCAGAAAAAGTTGAATTTGCTGCTGGCACATCAGATATTACTTTAAATGGTCAAGTTTTTGCCAATGATCGTAAACGTTATAAGTTGACATGTTGGAAAGGTCAAAAGTTTTCTATGACAGTACTTGAGGGGAATGTAGAAGTAGTTTTAGGTTTTTTTGACGAGGAATTACTTGGTAAAATCAGTAAAAGTAATACTTCATGGAAGGGAGTATTACCTGAAAACGGTGATTATATTGTTGAAGTCTCAGCACCTAGCAAAACGAGTTATTCGTTAAGAATTGAAGTCCTATGAGCATCATAGAGCTTACCCCTTGGCTGGCTAGACTCTCTATGATGCAATTAGTGTGATCGCCGCTCTTATAGGTCGCATTGCCACTACAAACGCACCATCACCAACCGCCACAAAGCTCACGAGTCAAACCTTTCGGGGGGCTGGGGAGTTAGGACCCCAGATTCGTAGGGGTGCGGGGAGAAGTCCCCCGGCACCATCTTCAGGAAATCGCTGAGATGCGTATATGCACCAACTTTCATGGGTATACGCACGTTTTTTTGTGCGTGAGTTATAGTGGAAGCGCATTATCTTGATTGGGGAATATGCAGAATATTTCTGTATATCTACTTCATCTTGGGGGAATATGCAGCAGGCTGTCTATGTATCTCTTCAACCAGGCAGGATATACAGAGTAGCTCTGTACATTAAATTATTAAGACTGATTAGAACGTGAGTTGCTTGAGTATTCATTACCTGCTCGAAGATGAGATTACAGATGTATGGCTATGAGATAAGAATAGGATGCCCATGACTTTCTTTAATCAAGCGGGATTTGACAGTTAATGATTACAGTCACAAAGCAACTTCAAAGCGCTGATGAGGCGATCTGCCAGAACATTGAATCGCTTGCTGAGCAGCGAGCGTTACTCTCCCAAAACGTTCTCTCACAGCTTCGGAACCTAGTTGAGGGAGTTGCGGTTCGTCTCCACACAAATTCACCTGATGCCGAATTCAAATACGATGCGATAGAGGCGGGGCTCGCCTTCGTCAAGAGCAAGGCAAAATTTAACTTCCTCGGAAAGTTTCACAATCTAATCCAGAAAAGTGCTTCCCATTACACCATGGATGGGGATGCTTCTGAGCGTTTGATGCTCAAGTATTACGAGTATCTCCACCGTGTCCGCAGTTTGCTCCAAGATCACTGTGGAATCACAGTGCTGGCGAACCTCGAGGCCTTTCCTATCGACCTCGACCCATCGCTGCGAGAGTACCATGAGAAGATCGCCGCAAGAATTGAGGCGGTTCGTTTAAATCGGCCAGACAGCAGCCCCGGGGAGCGATACTACATACACAAAACGCGCCCGTTCTTTGTCGGCGGGCGCATCTACTACGAAGTCACCTTCTACAGTGCCATCAACAAGGTGAGCAAGTTCGACCGCATCATCGCCTTTACTCATATTGATGTAAATGACAAGTATTCGGCACTGTTGATACTCCAGCGAGACTCAATTAGAGTGCTTGGCCAGACAATGCCAATCATGATTATCCGCGAGTGGGCGGTCTCAATCCGCCCATGCGAGTTCGACAGCTTCGCGCGGCTTTTAGGCCTGTCCACAAAAGTTCAAACCAGATCGAGTGAGTATAGCTATTTGATGCGGAGGCTGACAGTTAGCTCTGGCAGCCTACTAAACTTGATGGATATTCCCGACAACAAGTACGTAAAGGTGAGGGCAGAAGGTACGGCCAACGTCGTTAAGCCGCAGATCTTCCCCGCGCTGGATGAAGCACGTCACATTGTGCGTTCAGCAGCTCCGGGTTGTAACATTCTCAGGTATCTTATGCTGCGGATGCACAACAAGATACTTAAACTTCCGTACCATTCAGACTGTTGTCCCCGTCTCTCCGGTATGAAACTTCAGTATGCTTGTATCCCTTTCGACACCATGCCGTTTTGTACCTCGCTACCGAGGCATAATCCCCGTTACTGGGATCTTGTTGAAAGCCTCGATGTAACGGGACGAAGCCATGAACTGCTCGCTCGACACGTAAAGAACAACGTGGAGCGTCATGGAATCCTCTATACACCAAAGGTCGATCTCGAGGAATTCGGGGACGTCAACGCTATAATCCGCACATACAACGAAAAGCTTTATCACAAACATCGTGAGCGTCGTCAGCTTGTGAACGATAAGGGACATGTCTTTATTTGTGAATATGAGAATGACACTGTTTCTATCGTCAAGAAGCTTCAAGAGTACGCATTATCTGGGATCGACGGCTATACTCAAGCCGTTGAACGTTGGCTTGATGAAACACCTCGTCCCATTGACGACTCAGTAAAAAAGGATGCACTCAAGCAGTTGTTCCGCCAGTCGCGCGTCGTTCTGATCTACGGGGCGGCTGGCACTGGTAAGTCAACGATGGTAGACCACATTGCACAATACTTTAACGACAAGGAGAAGCTCTTCCTTGCGCACACCAACCCAGCGATCGACAACCTCAAGCGCAAGGTAACTGCGCAGAGATCGGAATTCCGGACGATCAGCAGCCAGATCGGCAGGCGTGCCTCCGATCTGGAGTACGACCTCCTCATAATTGATGAGTGCAGCACTGTGAGCAACGCAGACTTAATCAAGGTGCTGGATCAGACCGCCTTCAAGCTGCTTGTACTTGTTGGCGACGTATATCAAATTGAGTCGATCCAGTTTGGCAACTGGTTCGGAATCATTCGTTCATTCATACCGAGCACGTCAGTGTTCGAGCTGACGACACCCTTCAGAACCAAAAACGACGCACTCTTGGGCTTCTGGAACAAGGTTCGATCCATCGAAGACGACATCGCTGAGGTCATGGCCCGCAACGGGTACTCAACCGTGCTCGACGAGTCACTGTTCGAGACCCAAAGACAGGACGAGATCATCCTTTGCCTGAACTACGACGGTCTCTATGGCATTAATAACATCAACCGGTTTTTACAGAGCAGCAATCCTGGTGCAGCGACTACCTGGCGTGTCTCCACGTACAAAATTGGTGATCCTGTTCTTTTCAACGAGACTGAGAGGTTTCGTCCAGTTATCTACAACAACCTGAAGGGGCAAATCGTCGGCATCGAGCATAGTTATGACTGGATTCAGTTCGATGTCGAGCTAGATCGATCACTCAGCGAAATCGACGTTGATGGTGATGAGCTCCAATGGATGGGTGACTCGACCGTTCGCTTTAAGGTCTATAGATACGATACTAGTGATGAAGATGATGACTCTCTGAACACTACCGTGCCATTTCAGATAGCCTACGCTGTGTCGATTCACAAGGCACAAGGACTTGAGTACGACTCCGTCAAAATCGTAATCACTGATGCCAATGAAGATGACATCACGCACAGCATCTTTTACACAGCCGTGACGCGGGCACGTGAGAATCTGAAGATTTTCTGGACACCTGAGACGCAACAGGGTGTTCTCAAGCGTCTCTGCCACAGCGCCAACCGAAAGGACGTCAATCTCCTCGCTAGTCGTAACAGCCTTACGCCAATCAGCAGATGAGCTTAAGAGATAAAGCATTTATTGTTAAATGAGCATAGCTGGCGAAAGCCTAACAACAGTACTATCGCCGGTCTTATGGGGTGCGCTCCCTAATACAACACCTCGTATCCCAGCGATAGATTTTTGGGAACGTACCATGCTCATAAATTCCTTGTAGCAAATGGTCGTAGCCTAACAATGCCTATGCACACCGACCGCTGAGAGGTTGTCTGTGAGTATCAAAAGCTATCTATGGGGGGTAATGGGCAACGTTACCCCCCATTCAAACTCGTCCCTGGCGGCGGCAAAAATCGATCGTCGGGGGTCGGTTGCGCTCTCGTCACCCCTACCGCAGCGATGCGAATCGTTTCCCCGGTCGCCGAGATCGACGCATCGATGTCGAAGTGCGATTTCTCATCTTATGGATTAAGCTGACGCATCAGCGCACATACGTTGTAGCACTCACCCACATCGAAACTCCACCAACCCTCACAAGGCTCACGAGCCAAACCTTTCGGGGGGCAGGGGACTAACTCCCCCAGATTCGCGGGGGCGCGGGGGAAGTCCCCCGGTACTATCTCTAGGGCATCACTGAGATGCGTCTACGCACCAACCTTCATGCGTATGACGCACATTTTTTCGTGCGTGCGCTATAGTGGAACCGCATTATTTTGATTGGGGAATACGCAGGGGTTTTCTGTATATCCACCTCACCTTGGGGACATACAAATTCATTGTTTTGCTGTTCATTTATCTCATTTAGCTGGATATACAGCCGGCTGCTTGGGTATCTCTTCAATCAGGTGGGATATACAGAGCAGCTCTGTACATTAAATTGTTATTCTGCTGGGCGATCGGTAGGGTGGCAGTTTGAAGCTTGCCTGTCTCGTGTGTAAAGTTAAGTCATCTGGAAGTTTTTGTGCTTATTTGGGTATTGGAGTTGATTACTTGTGATCAGTGGAATAGCGTTGCATAAAACTCCCAGTGGCTGGGGGTTTATAAGTGAAGCAGCATTAGAGAAATTTATCTGGATAAATCTCAAGCAACTATTTGGTATTATTCCCCTTAAGCAGCAATATATTTCTAATGGTGAAATCTGTGACATTCTTGCTGTAGATGACGATAAAGGACTTGTCATTTTAGAGTTAAAGAATGTAGAAGATCGATACTTAATTCAGCAGCTAACTCGCTACCATGCCAATCTTTTAGAAGAAAAACCATTTTCTCAAGAAGTTGATTATTCTCGCTCAACTCGACTTATTGCAATCGCGCCGAGTTATCATCGGCATAACTTAATTGACACAGAGTACAGCCAGCTTAAATTTGAGCTTCTTAAATTCTCTATTATTAAAGATGAAGAAGGTTTTCATTTTCTTCTCAAAGAACTGGGACAAGACTTTAATCTCAAGAAGCATTTAATTCCATATAAACCAATTGAAATCTCAGCAGTTGAAGGTATTCCAGAACCTCCAGAACTATTAATTAAATGGTTGAGTAGCTGCACGAAAGAAGAGCAAGAAGGTTTTCTGAAAGTGAGAAGCAAAGTCCTTTCTTGCAATCGACGGATGAAAGAAATTCTTGATAAGAAAACTATACAATATGGCTCTGGAAAGACAAGGCTATGTGCAGAGATATGTTTTCAGCAAAAGTCACAAAAGCCTGTCTTATTTCTGTGGTTACCAACCCCAAATACATATTTATGGCGTGATTCGAAGAAGCCAATCATTGGTCGTATTCGAATTTGGACTAATGGACAAACAATTTCTCACATAGGTCATATACCAGAGGGGTTGGGCAAAATGAAAACAAGGTTGGAATGGGAGCAGATGCCAGTTGAAAAACGTCCTTACATGATGGAGAGCTTATCAAGTAAATCGCGTACTCCAGTTGCAATAGAGGGATACCTAAGATGTCGAGACAGTCCAGAGAAGCTAGATTTCTGGGATGTATTATCAGCTTTGGCTATAGAAAAATGGTTAGAGAAAGGATAAAGTTAATGAAATGGTAGCAGGCAGCATAACGTCCCTATTGGAACGGGCTTTTGAGAGATTCTGGTGATAATGCAAAGATTGCTTATATCCGCTCAACAGGGACGTTACGCCCCATTCAAACTCGTTCCCGGCGGCGGCAAAAACCGATCGTCCGGTGTCGGCTGCGCTCTCGTCACGCCCACCGCAGCGATGCGAATCGTTTCCCCGGTCGCGGAGATCGACGCATCGATGTCAAACTCGGCAGGCAAATAGCCAAACTGTTTAATCAGCGTCAGAAATTCGCGCTTGGTAATCGCATCCCCCTGCACCAGTTCAAACAGGCGTTGCAACATGCGTGGGTCGCGGTTGAGCAGCGTGGCTCTGGCAATGTCGAAGTCTTCGGGTAGGAATTGTTGGTCTTTGAGCAGGGTGAGTAACGAGGCAGCATCAATTTGTCCTCTGTCTGCCAGGTTGCTGTAGGCAATCAGCAGATTTGCGTCTTTGCCCTGGTCTTTAATCACATTGCCGCTCAACGTCGCAGAGCCGCCGGAGTGGAGGCGATAGTAACGCCCATGGAGCGCCAGGCATTCGGTGATTCCTTCAGAGACAGTATCGGCAAAACCCTGAAGGTCGCTTTCTAACTCCACCACCTGCGCCATCGTCGTCGCAGCGGCTTGCCGATCGCTGGGACTGAGCAGATACGACGCACCCAACAAATCCATCGTTGCCTCTAAATCCAACACTTCGCGGCGACTCTGTTCGATGCTGGTTGCCAGCGGTTCTTTCCAGTTAAAGCTGCCCTGCGGATCGCGAATATGGACAAACGAAGTGGGTCCCAGTTTCAGCGGTTCGCCATCGGGACGCATACTATCGCGCAGTTCGGGGACTGGCATACAGCAGAGATGCAGCTTGCGGAGGTGATCGCTTCGCACCTGATAGTGAGTGAGGTTGAGGTCAGCCAGCGCTTTCAACGGAGGACGCGATTGGAACACGTCGATCTTCGTGCCCCCGTAGATGCAGACGATCGGGATGAAGGGGAAGGGTTCCACCAGTCCAGAAGGCAGAACCCAGCCCATCACCCCGGAGCGATCGGGATGGTGAATCGCCACTTCTTCACCGCGATCGTTCTTGACCACGGTGAAGCTGTCAAACCTGCCAGGCTTAAACACTTTGTAGAACGTTTCCTGCTTCTCGCTGAACTCCCCGTCGCGAATCGTCGCAGTTTCCATCAGCGTCAGTTGCTTCAGTTCCCGTCCATCATGAATCCAGTCAATCACCTGCGTAGCCGGAATATGCACCCAATAGGGACGACGCCCCGACGCGGCGAACTGCGCTTCATTCATCGGCATTCCCCCCGCCGGGAAGTCTACCAGCACAAAGGTATGTCCGCGCCGCAGCACTGCCAAGGCGATTTCTTGGGTCATGCGCCGCAGCGTTGAGCCATGCAAATCAATGTTCGGAAGTTGATTCTCCAGAATGGGGGGAATGTTTTCCAGGGTGATGCCATTCGCGAGCAGTAAGTTCACAAATTGACGGAGACTGCGAGCGAAGCGATCGTCAAACGGCGATCGTTGCAGCCGCGTCGAGTAATCCTGGTCATCTTCCGCAGCTTCGCGCGGCAGATAGGTCTTCGCCTTCTCCGTCGTCGGAATCCGCCCCGTGTCGTCGCGTTGTAGCCACGCAGCGGAGTAGACATCATCCACCAGCCGCCAGGCTGAAAGCTGGTTGCGGTAGGCAGCACATTGATAGTTGGGAAGACCAGGTGCCATCGGAAAGTGAGTCGAGTTGTAGCCGAAGTGTACCGCAGCGCAGTACAGACGCACCAGTTTGAAAAAAATCCTGTGAGTGCCTTGATTGATTGGTGTGTGTTTGTACTTGGGGGGTGTAAGGGAGTGTTTTGAATCGATATGGAAAGTCTTATAAACGGGGGAGACCTGCCAATGTCGTTACCGTTCGCTATCGTTCAGCGATCGTTCCTGCCTCCTGACTCCTTCTTCTAACTTCCGTAGTTCGCAACGCGCTTCTTCGGCAAGTCGTTCCAACGCTCCAGCGAGAACTTCGAGATCCCGTAGCCCACCGG
>JAHHIA010000030.1 GCA_019359045.1 Scytolyngbya sp. HA4215-MV1 | reverse complement strand
TGGGCATCATGATCGGCACTATTGGCTTGGTATTTGGCCAGATATTCAACTCTCCGATGAAAGAGTTTCTGCCCTTTCTCGCTGCGGGCATGATTTTGTGGAGTTTCATTGCTACCTGCCTGACAGAGGGATGCACCAGCCTCATCGTTGCAGAAAGCATTATCAAACAACTACCCATTCCATTATTTGTACACATCCTGCGTACACTCTGGCGCAACACCCTGATTCTCGCACACAACATTGTAATTTTCCCACTTGTACTTCTGGCAGTTCAAAAGCCGTTGGGCTTCGAGGCGCTCTTGAGTATTCCGGGCTTTGCCCTGCTCGCCCTGAACCTGGCATGGGCAAGTTTGATTTTAAGCATCTTCTGCGCGCGATACCGTGATCTTCCACAAATCATTGCAAGCTTTTTGCAAGTTGCATTTTATTTGACGCCTATCATGTGGCTTCCTTCGCTGATCTCAGGTCGCTCAGGAACTTACTTGCTGGACTTCAACCCTATTTATCATCTTATTCAAATTGTCAGGGCTCCTTTGCTCGGACAAGATGTCAGCGCGTTGAGCTGGTGGGTAGCAGGCGGCATGGCACTGTTTGGATGGAGCATTGCCATCATCATTTATGGCAGCTACAAACGCCGCATTGCATATTGGATCTGAGAAGAAAACTATTATGGCATCTATTGAATTTCAACAAGCCTGCGTTGACTTCCCCATCTACAACGCAAACGGTCGCTCCCTGAAAAAACGGCTTATTGAAGTCGCAACCGGCGGTAAGATAAGCGCCAACGAAAAAGGACGCGTCACCGTAAGGGCATTGGAAAACCTTACTTTTTCTCTCAGTGATGGAGATCGGGTCGGACTGCTCGGCCACAACGGCGCAGGCAAGAGTACATTGCTCAGACTGCTGAGCGGCGTTTATGCCCCCTCCGCCGGCACCGCTAAAATCGAGGGTGAAGTTGCTTCCCTGATCGATATCTCCCTGGGAATAGACCCTGAAGCTACCGGCAGGGAAAATATCTTCATGCGTGGCATCTTGCTAGGCATGACAAAAGGCGACATTACAGAGAAACTCGACGAGATAATCGAGTTTTCCGAACTGGGCGATTTTATCGACATGCCAGTTCGCACCTACTCTTCGGGCATGCATCTGCGCCTGGCCTTTGCGGTTTCTACCACAATCCGCCCGCAGATCCTGATCATGGACGAATGGCTATCGGTTGGTGATGAAGGCTTCAAGCACAAAGCCGAAGCACGCATGAATGAGCTGGTCGAAGCGACCAACATTCTGGTGATTGCAAGCCACTCTCGTGAACTGGTGATGCATACCTGCAATCGGGTCATCTGGCTGGAGCACGGCAAAATCAAGATGGATGCCGACCCTGCGACCGTGACTCGAGCATATTTCGGCGAATGATGTTTTCGGGCGCCCGCCCTTGCCTGATGAGCTGATGAACTCACCGTCAGTTTGATCAGACCGGGCGGCGCCCGCAAGACTCCCATTGCGCCCGCGCCCTCCCCTTACCTTGCCCGCCCGGCTTCAGTTCTGCGCGACAAAGAACCACACCGGCATACGATCCACAGGCACCCGGGATCCAGGCGCCACTCCGGAGCGCAGCGGCATCCAAACGACCGCCCCCCTCCCCACCAAAAAATCACGCCTGGACGAGCATCAATCAAAGCTTTGTACTTGCAGCGTTGCCACCACCACCGTAACCTTCCCGGCTGCAAAAACATTCCAGACAGATGCGATCTCCTGAAGCACCGTTACATGTCAATTTCGAGAAGATACTCTAGAACGAAACACGGCAATTGCGCCGCTGAGCTCCCACACTAGAAGCACCCTCTAATTCTCGATCAGATCACATGGGCACGCGATCAGGACAAAGATTTCAAGTACAGTCAATTCAAGCGCTGAATACATTTGCCTTATTTTGGCTGCGAAAGTCAAAAGCGTTCGATTTGTAATTTTCATCCCAGTCAGAAACAGTCTGACCTCCGCTTTCAGGGAAGTATTATGGCGACTACCCCACCTCCTCTTGTCGTTGATCTGGATGGCACGCTGCTGCGCTCCGATCTGCTGCTAGAAACCGGCATGGCGTTCGTTCGCAAGCAGCCACTGCAAATGTTCAAACCCCTGAGCTGGTTGCTCAAGGGCAAGGCTGCACTGAAGGAGGGATTTGCCACCGCCACCCGGATTGATGTCACCTCTTTACCGTACGATCCAGCGGTCATCGAATTGATCGAAGCGGAGCGGCTCAACGGACGCAAAGTTATATTGGCTACCGCAAGCCATTGCTCGCTGGCAGAACGCATTGCAGACCACCTTCAACTGTTTGACCAGGTTTTAGCCTCCGACGCCAATCGCAATCTGTCAGCGCATCGCAAGCGCGATCTGCTGGTCGAGCACTATGGCCAAAACGGCTTTGACTATGCGGGCAACTCCCTTGATGACATTCCGGTATGGGCTGCCGCACGACACGCTTACGTGGTCAACCCCGAGGCCGGCGTGGAACGACGTGCACGCGCCCAAGGCAATGTGGAGCACCTTATAAACTCCAACCAGTCCCGGCCCAAGGACTGGATGAAAGCACTGCGGCTTCATCAATGGATGAAGAATGCACTGATCTTTGTACCACTACTGGCGGCGCATCAATTGGCCAATCCCCTGTTGCTCTTGCAGGGAATTCTGGCCTTTGTGCTGTTCGGCTTATGCGCCTCCAGCGTCTACGTGCTCAATGACCTTCTTGATCTGGAAGATGATCGCCATCACAAGAGCAAGCGCAATCGCCCCTTCGCATCGGGCCGGCTGTCAATCAAATCAGGCTTGATTGCCTTCCCCCTGTTGCTGATGGCTTCTTTTGCAGGTGCGGCGCTTTTACTGCCCTGGCAGTTTTGCGCAGTGCTGTTGGCTTACTACGTACTGACACTGGCCTATTCGTTATCTCTGAAACGGAAAATGGCCGTCGACGTCATCGCACTGGCCCTTCTATATACAGTACGCATCATCGCCGGGGCGGCGGCTTTCAGCTTGCCGCTGACTTTCTGGATTCTGGCATTCTCGATGTTCATGTTCCTCAGCCTGGCTCTGGTGAAGCGCTATGCCGAACTCTACGAGGCACGGAGCAAAGGTAAAACCGAGAAAACCCGGGGCCGGGGTTACTATCCTGCGGATCTGGAAATGATCTCCTCACTGGGCGCCTCTTCCGGCTACCTCGCGGTCATGGTTCTGGCCCTGTACATCCACGATCAGGCCACTGCAAATCTCTATGCCTACCCACAAGTGATCTGGGTCGCCTGTCCATTGCTGCTGTTCTGGATTACCCGGGTCTGGATGCTTACCCATCGAGGTGAAATGCATGACGACCCTGTGGTATTTGCCATCCGCGACCGCGTCAGTCTGGTAGTCGGGATAATGTTTGGACTCGTGTTCTGGATAGCGGCATGAGCGCACCTCTTTACTCCTGGGGCAGATACCCGGATAGACCTCAGACAGCCGCGTCCTGCAGCTGGCGAAGCGAGGTCCCTGCAAGGCTTCGGCAAATAGCTGCCGATCACGGCAGCACCCTTGCATATGGCAACGGGCGTAGTTATGGAGACAGCTGCCTGGCTGCGAGTGATCAGGTGCTGCACATGCGCTCTCTCGATCGCTTCATCCAGACCGATTGGCAGCGCGGCATCGTCATTGCGGAGGCAGGCGTTACCCTCGGCGAGATTCTGGCCATTGCCATCCCACAGGGCTGGTTCCTTCCTGTCACGCCAGGAACGCAATTCGCGACCCTTGGCGGAGCGATAGCCAACGACGTTCACGGAAAGAACCATCATTTGCGAGGCACTTTCGGCAATCATGTGCGCCACTTCGGGCTGCTGCGTCATGATCAGGAACTGCTGACCTGCTCTGCGAGCGAAAATGTCGAACTATTCGCCGCCACCATTGGAGGATTGGGGCTGACCGGCGTGATCACCTGGGCAGAAATCCAGCTGATGCCAATCCAGTCCAGCCAGATTGACAGTACGTTGGTCCGCTTCAACAATTTGAGCGAGTTTTTCTCTCTGTCTGCCGAACTGGATCATCAACATGAATACAGCGTCGCGTGGATCGATTGCCTGGCCAAGGGTGCCAACACCGGACGCGGGGTGTTCATCGTTGGCGACCACGCCCGTTATGGGACTCTTGAAGTTTGCGAGCGCTCTAAAAAGCAAGTACCGCTTACCCCCCCCGTGTCACTGATCAACAATCTGTCCCTGCACGCCTTCAATGAGGCCTATTGGCGGGTACACCCGATCCAGCGCACGCGAAAACGCGTCAGCTATGATCCGTTTTTCTACCCTCTGGACAGCATCCTGCACTGGAACCGCATTTACGGACGCAAAGGTTTCCAGCAATACCAGTGCGTCATCCCCGACATCGACGCCGAAAAAGCCATGCAAGAGTTGCTGGTCGCCATTGCCGATTCCGGGCAAGGCTCGTTCCTTGCAGTGCTCAAACGCTGTGGTGACATCAAGTCGCCGGGCCTGCTGTCCTTCCCCCAGGCAGGTACCTCACTCGCCCTGGACTTCCCCCAGAAGGCCGCTCTCATGCCACTGTTCAAGCGCCTGGATGCCATTGTGAGTGACGCTGGCGGTCGCCTGTATCCAGCCAAAGATGCACACATGAGCGGGGATGAATTTCGCAAGGCCTATCCAGAGTGGGAAAAGCTGGAAGAGCTGCGTGACCCAACATTGATGTCCCATTTCTGGAAACGAGTAATCGCATGAAACGAGTTTTGATCATTGGAGCTACCTCGGCCATCGCCACTGCATGTGCCCGCCTTTGGGCCGAGCAGGGTGGGACATTCTTTCTGGTGGCCCGCGACCAGGAAAAACTGGAGCAAACCGCTGCTGATCTTCGAGCTCGCGGCGCCCAGGGGGTAACGCTCCACGCCATGGATGCGACCGATCTCACCTCGCATGCAGTAATGCTGAGCAGTTGCCTGAGTGAATTGCGGCAGATCGATATTGCCTTGATTGCCCACGGCACTCTCCCGGACCAGAAAGCCTGTGAACAGGACGTCAACGTGGCCTTGAGGGAATTTGCCATCAACGGTACCTCGGTAATTGCCCTGCTTACCCTGCTGGCCAATCAGTTCGAGGAGCAACGTTGCGGCAGTCTCGCTGTCATCTCCTCGGTAGCCGGGGACCGTGGTCGCCCCTCCAATTATCTGTATGGCACAGCAAAAGCAGCCGTATCGACGTTTTGCGAGGGCTTGCGTGCACGCCTTTACAAGGTCGGCGTCAATGTCACCACGATCAAACCGGGCTTTGTCGATACCCCGATGACTCAAGGCCTGAACTTGCCACCGCTGCTTTTGGCCACCCCCGAGAAGGTTGCCCGTCGTATCGTTGACGGCATCGAAAGCAAAGCTGCAACACTCTATGCACCCGGCTTCTGGGCTTTGATCATGCTTATCATCCGGTGCATTCCTCAGGCAATATTCAAGAGACTCAGCTTGTGATCGTGCAAACTCACTTGTCTGGCTGGAAGTACCGTGCGCTTATTCTCTCCGTCGTGTTGTCGGCGATAGGCTATCTCGGTTTTTCAATGTGGGGCGGCTGGGATGCAGTTGCAAATTCGGTAAAAGAAGTTGGCATGTTCGGGGTAGTCATTGCCCTGCTGATGTCTTCTTTCAATTATTTATTGAGATTCTTCAGGTGGCAGATTTACCTCAAGGTACTCGGGCATGCCATTCCTTGGAAACCCAGCCTGAAAATCTACCTGGCCGGATTCGCACTGACCACAACTCCGGGAAAGGCCGGAGAAGCATTGAGAGGTGTTCTGCTGAAACCGTGGGGTACGCCATACGGAAAAAGCTTTGCGGCCTTCTTCAGTGAAAGATTATCAGACCTCATTGGCATTGTATTACTGAGCTTCTTGGGCCTCACCCTGTACCCTGACGCGCGACCGGTGATTATTTTTGGCGCGATCGGTATCGCAATAGTCCTACTCATACTTTCACAACAAAAAATCCATAGCTGGGCCGAGCAACTCATCGATCAAAAAGAAGGCAGACTTGCAAAAATAAGCGGCCACCTGATTGATATATTCAAAGAGGCCCAGCGTTGCCACAAAATTGATGTACTGGCTCTCACCACGCTGCTTGCAGTTGTTTCATGGGGTGCGGAGGCTGTCGCTTTCTATTGGATTCTTACCTGGATGGGAGCGGACATCACCCTGCAATTTGCAATGTTCGTGTATGCGCTTGCAATGCTTGCGGGCGCAATAAGTTTCATGCCTGGTGGATTGGGTGGCGCCGAAGCGGTAATGGTCACGTTACTGATATGGAATGGCATGCATAACGCGGATGCTGTTGCTGCGACAGTATTAATACGACTCGCAACACTGTGGTACGCCGTTGGCATTGGCTCGGTTTGCTTGAGCGTCGCCAAGAGAGAATCAGCACCACCCCCCGCCCAGCAAAACTGATACAACTGGGCTCAACAGCCCTACAAGCATTCAGCAATGCCGAAACAGCATATATGACAACGAGGTAAAAATGCTGACCCCTGGAAGCAACACTACACCAATTGGAATAACTCCCGCCGAGAGCTTCTTACGAACCAAAGGCCACTTGTTTTTTGCACTGGTAGCGTTTTTTGTTTACGTATACGGGCTGCAAGCAGGCTGGGGCGGAGCGACCGCCGATGATGGATCATTCTTCTTGCGCTATGCAGAGAACATGACGCATGGGCAATTCTGGGTCTGGAATCTGGGAGAGTCTCCAATCTGGGGCGCATCGTCTCCGCTTTATCCGCTTTACCTGGCACTCCTGATGAAACTGGGAGCGTCTCCCATCGTTGCGCTGGTCGGCGGCGGTGCCTTGATGGGCTGTTTGGCTCTCACTTTCGCTGGCTGGGTGTTGGTACAACGATTCGGTTATGTTGCTGGCATATTATTTGTGGCGGCGACCTCGTCCGACGGACTCTTCATGTGGTACGCCGGAACTGCCGGGCTGGAATCGCCACTGACCATTACTGTCTTCACTTATGCCTTATGGGCACTGCTACGGAGCAATAGCTGGATTCACGTGGGTGTTGCGGCAGGTCTGCTCACTGTACAAAAGCTCGATTTGATCCCAGCTGCTTTCTTTCTGATATGCGCCTGGAGCGTGCTGACTCGCTCCATCCCGGTAAAAACGATAGCCATCGCCGCTGCCATTGCCATTACCTGGTACGGCTTTGCCTGGATCTACTTTGGACTGCCTGTACCAAACTCATTCATCACCAAAACCTTTTTTCAGAATGCACAATCGTATATTACCTGGCAGTGGTTCGGTAAATATCTGCTCGTTGAAAACAACCACTATTGGTTTGCAATTCTTACATTGCCAGCGCTACTGGGCTTAAACAAGAAATCCCTGCCGCTGTTCATCTTTCTGGGTGGCTTGATTATTACCCATCTGACAGCCTACAGCCTGAAGTTTCCTCTCGAGCGCTACGACTGGTACGCAACACCAGCTCTCTACAGTTTGTTCATTTTTGGTTCACTGGGCGCCCAAACTATTTGGAACATCAGTTCCAAATACTCTCTCGTTATCAAGCTAGCACTCATTCTCCTTCTTGGGTATATAGTCACGCAATCATATATAATCGGCAAACAATCGACCACCGGCGTTAAAACATATTTGAATCTCGAGAAAGATCGAACCGATGCCGGCAAATGGATTAATGAAAACACGCCTAAAAATTTCAAACTACAGTCGCCCTGGGGTAGCCCATCATTCTTTGGGCAACGGTATACAATAGACAGTTCCTTTCTGAACCGTCATTACGAAAGCAATAATCTGGTTGACACCTACTTTCCGGAAATCATCATCAGCGACACAGGAAAGCTAGGGGATAAATATACCCTTGTAAAAATATTCAACAGCGCAATAAAAGCCGGCATAAACTACCCGTTCGGGGTTCACATCAGAAACGACGTATTGTCACAAGTAACCAATATTGACCACACACTTAAAACGTGCTCAGACAATGGAACTTGCGCCTCTATTGATACCCCCCTGATCGATCTTATTACCAAACCGGTGCTGGGTGATAAATATGGGATTTTGCGCATCGATGAGTTTCCGGATACTATCTTCGCTCACCCGGGCGAGACACAGCCGACAACATTTGAGCTCGACCCGAGCACATTCAAAAAATGGGGTGTTACATCGCTTACACTGACCGCCTCCATATCTCCAAATGTTCCCAAGGAAGTGCTTGCGCGTGGAGGAGCGGTTGCCGGATTCACGGTCTACCACCAGAATGATGCCATTGCCGAACGCAAGGTTATCAGAGCTGGAGAACCTGCCACTGTCAGTTTTCCAGTAGCAGAAGATGGAAATTACCGAATCGTCTTGGACAACAATAAAGTCGTCGACACGAATTGGGTATTGATCAAACTCGAACAGAAGAAGTAATCGCATAGCGCCACACCCTGCGGAAACAAAAATTTTCGCAGGGTATTTTTTTGCCGTTTTTTTGACAAGCGCCTGAACACCTAATGCGCTACAGCCTACGCCGATAGAGCCGACCGTGCATCGCACACTGGTTTGAGCGGCATTCACTCCGATAAAATATGTTCCATGTAAATCCGATGGCTCAAAAATTCAACACAAGGTCTAACATGCCCGAAAAAAACACACATGGCAGCAATAGATTAATTCCACTTGAGGCTTATAGAGGAATTGCTGCCTTTATCGTACTTGTTCATCACTTCTTCCTGGCATTTTCCCCGTACACCACAGGTCTATTGCCAGACGTCAGAAACGCAGACAGCTTGATAGGCCAACCTTTTTTTGCTTTTTTTAATGGCACCGGGGCTGTTGGCTTTTTTTTCACACTTTCCGGCTTTGTTTTGTGCTGGTCTTATTTCAATCATGAAAACCCACAGAAGTTACTTCTGGCCTTTCTTAAAAGATTCCCGCGACTGGTTGCGATCGTCACAATAACAACGATTGCAAGTTACTGCCTGTTCAAACTGAACCTGTACTATTTTCGCGAGGCCGCCGCGATTAGTTCAAGCCCATGGCTGGCCGCGTTTGCCTTCGGGTTGACTCCCGATTTTGAGCCAAACTTTCTGGCTGCCTTGTTCCAAGGCGTGACTACTTTCTTTACAGGAGCGGCGAATTACAACACAAACCTCTGGACAATGAAGCCAGAGTTTTTTGGCAGCATGGTAGTCTACATGCTTGCATGCTTTATTTCCGTCATCCTGGGGTATCGCCATTTGGTTTACGCCTTGGCAATCCTTTCAATCTCTGCCTTGTTTTATAACGATCTTGTTTTTCCATTTGTAGTCGGGGCCTTTCTTTCTGCCTATCTAGCCAAGAATAAAATTCATATTTCCTTCATGACCTCTATCGGCTTTATCATCCTGGGCCTATACCTTCTCGGATATATGATCCCGGAAAAATCATACACTTGGTTCTCTATAATACCGACCTCACTAAAGCCACATTCGCAGACACTGTTCCACACACTAGGATCGGCCTGCATAATTTTTGCGACCATGACCAATCAAAAATTATTCATGAGCCTGAATGGAAAACTATTGGCCAGTATCGGTAAAATCAGTTTCCCGCTCTACCTTGTCCACACATTAATTATTTGCTCGCTATCCAGCTATGCCTATTTCAAGTTAACAAGTCACGGCATCAACAACCAGACAAGTCTGATGATCGTGCTTGCTGTCACCGCTCTCTCATCAGTCATGTTGGCTGTTCCGCTAGCTAAATTTGACGACTGGTGGGTAAAACGAGTCGATACCGTCGCACGGAAGCTTTTAATCAAAAAGCCAGTTGACTGAACATCGCGACAATTCCAGAACCCCAAAAAAAACCCGCCTTCAAGAGGCGGGTTTTTATTAGCTTTTGAAGTGCCACGCTGACTACTTCAACCAACGGAATCATCAACCCCTGCTTTACTTGGACAGCGCCTTCCTCATCCATGCACAAGTCTTGGCAACACCATCCTCAAGGGAAGTGCTCGGCTGCCAATCGAGTTCCTGCTGGGCCAGCGAGTTATCCAGAATACTCGTAGGGACATCAAATGCACGACCTGGCGAATAGTTACGCGCGATGGATTTCCCGGTAACCCCTTCGATCACGCCAATCAATTCGTTAAGGCTGGTGCCCGACGCGGAACTGATATTGAACACTGAATGTTCACCATCATACGTGACCGCTTTTGCAAAAGCCGTGGCAACGTCGCCTACATAGATATAGTCACGGGTAACACTGCCGTCACCCCAAATATCCAACGGTTTATCCTGCAGCGCTCGACTCAGGAACACGCCGACCGCACCTTGAGCGGTTTCTACGCGCTGGCGCTCGCCATAAGGATTGGTGACCCGCAGGATATTGGCTTTGATACCGTGCAGGTTCTGGTAAATCAGCAGGTACTTCTCGATTGCCAGCTTCGTGACGCCGTAGGAAACCTGCGGGTCTGTCGGATGGGACTCATCAATCGGCAGATACTTGGGCGAACCGTAAACCGTTCCCCCGGAAGAGATGAAGACGATCTTGCCTACTTTCTTGGCGACCATCGCATTGAGCATCTGCAAGGTCGCGACCAGATTGGTCTGGACGTCGTAGATTGGATCATCGTTGGAGGTCTTGGGAAGCGTCGTGGAAACCAGATGCAGGACTACGTCGACACCCTCCACTGCTTCGGTGACTTCACTGGAACTCATGAGATCACCGGTGACCCACTCAACCGATTCCTCAGCCGTAAACTCACGATAAGGAGGTACACGCGGCCGCTCAAAAATTCGCAACTGGTGTCCATCTTTAAGCAGCTGATCCGCGATTGCCGCTCCGATAAATCCACCGCCACCAAAGATTACAATTTTCATCGAGTCACACCCAATACATTGGTTACCGCGCAGCGCTGACTCGGGCCGGCAAGAGACAGGGGAATGAGCCGCTCCATTGCATGCAGAGCGACATCGTCTTCAACCGAAGCGCGATCTTCAGGGAGTTGAACCGCGAGATCCCACAGCGCCTCCAGCTGATCAGCACGCGCCCAGAACATCGCCGCGACTGGGAAGTACAGGTACTCCCTTAATGGCTCGATTTCAATATTTTTTGCCCAGTGCTGCACAATCGGTCGAAGGCTGCCCATGCTTTCCGCATTGGGATCGTCCGGAAACACGATACTGAGCGTTGCATCATCGTGCATTCTGGAAATGATGCGATCCATCATGGCACCAGACTTGCCACCCAGCAGGTTTTCCAGAAGGAAGTTGTAACCTGCCTCGACTTCAGAATCGTCGTCAGCATCTTCGCTTGCCTGGGTGTGCAGATGCCCGATGAAGTCGTATTGCTGAGAGATTTTCCTACCCAATGTACCGAAAAACGGTCCGATATCAGCTTTATCTTCCGGCACAGTCAGCACCTCGACCAACCGTCCTGCATAACCGGACAACTGGCGGGAGATCTCGGTGCGCAGATCATCGCTTGGCGAACTGATGAACAGATCAGGTAAAAGCTTGTTGTGCTTCAATCTGCCGAGTACTTCACCCAACAATTTTGGATGAGATACATGAAGATGAAGCGCTACCTTCACGCGCGGGATGGCTTTTGTCCGCTCTTCAGGGGTAATGACGGGAGCGAGCCAAGGCCCCTGCGGGCGACCCTTGCGTATAAAGTCTGCAAGCGGATCCACCTTGAGCGATTCATGCTGCTCTTTGTAGATGCCCGGGTGGAAACCTGGAAAAGGTTTACGCTGATCGACGCCACAAGCCCAAGCGCGTACATATTCGCGAATGACTTCGTCCTGAGTCTGTTCAGGGCGCTCAGACAGGCTCACGAAATCGGAGCGCAGTAAATTTGCCTGGGCAATCTGCGCAACATCCTCGGCCTCTTGTTTCGCCTTGTCGATCAACGTACCCGCCAACTGGTCCAGCTGCTCTACGTAGGCATCCATGTTGAAACGTCTGGACGCCATTTCTCGCGAGCGGGAAACCACTTGCTGATAGAGCTGAGGATCGCTGGAGAGATTCAGCAACTTGTCCGCCATATCGGCTGTATCCAGATAGCCCGCAACGCAGGTATCTCCCAGTTGTTCCTCGGAGAGAATATCCGCGATCCCGGTCGTACTTTCGAAACAAACGACTGGCAAACCCACACAGAGCGCATCAATGGAAACGTTCGGCAACGGATCCAGACGGGACGTCATCAACAAGACATCAGCCTGCTCGTAGACGAAATCAAGCTCCGACGTGTCCTTCAGAAACGTTATGTGCTCCTCGATGCCTGCCCGCTGGATCTGATCCGCAAGGTAAACCGAGTAGCCTACATCTTTGTCAGGGTCGAAACCGTGCCCGATCCAGACAAACCGGAAGCTGCGAGCGGGATTGGCACGCAGGATCCGGCTCGCACACTCGATGAAATAATCTACCCCCTTTCGCAACTGCACTGAGCCAGCGCCTATGACGAGGAAGGCATCGGCAGGTACGGACGATGGACGCAGAGCATTCATCAATCGCTTTATTTCAGCATTGCGCGCCTTTTCATCAAGAGCGGCAAATGGGAGTTCGCAACGTCCTTGCGGCATGATGTGGGCGATTGTCTCGTCCAGATCAGGGTATTCGTCCAGCGCACTCTGCAGAGTCAGGTTTGCAGAGAAAACCGAAGAGGTAGACCAGAACAATGCCTGACGGAAAGCATCTCGCGGTCGGGTGTACGAAGCGAACTCGTGAAGCAGGCTGACGCTCGGGATAAAATGCCGGGCAAGCGACGAAAGCACGAACCGGGATTCGATGCTGTTGACCAAGGCATACTTGAAGCGGCAGCGAAGG
>JAHHIA010000032.1 GCA_019359045.1 Scytolyngbya sp. HA4215-MV1 | reverse complement strand
AAATGCAATGTCGAAAGATCCTAATCCAACTCCCGGCTCAGTTGGTGCTGCTCTTGGCCCAAGATTGAAATCAGCATCGCCGAATGCTCAAGCAGATTTGGATGAGCGTGCAAAGCCCGGATTGTTGAATGGCCTACGTCGTCTGTTCACAGGCGAATCCGTTGCAAGCGATCAGGCGAAAGCAGATGAAAACCGAGAGCGCTGGGCAGGAAGTATCAAGCCTGTTGAGCTGATGAATTTTGATGTGTTTCGTATCGGCTCTCCTGATCTTGGCAAAGATCCTGAGAATCAGGCTGATGGAAGTTTGAGGCAGTTCCGTTACCAGCCAATTACATCAAGCGACGTTATGCAAGCTGCTAATGAGAAAGTGCGCTCCGGACAGTTTGTTCAACCGGCCTACATCGCTCCCGGTGATTACAGTAATACCTCGTCCGGCAAAAGCCATAGCGGAAACATCGATCAGTCAACGCACACGGATATCAAAGTTGACGTAACGGTTAACGCTCTTGACCCAAATGGAAATGCCTTAGGCGAGGCTGTAGGAGAGGCTGTTGGAAAGAAAGTTGACGACAGGATGAGACAGATCCTCCAAGAGGCTAGAGCACAACAGAAGGAGATTGAATGATGAAATCGATTATTCAAACCATCTTTTTCGCATGCATTTTGCAAATGGTGGTGGGGGCATTCTTCACCACCTACTTGTTCAATTATGCTGGTGTTGTCGCTGAGCAGTACGCCGATACAGTGCTGCGATTGCAATATAACGCGTTACAGGTCGAGCGCTCTCAGGAGCGCGAGAATCTTCATACATGGATGGACAGGCGGATTGAGCTGCGTCTATCGCAATTACCCAAGGAGCGTACACAATGAAATACGATGAGATTGTCAATGAATCAGACTACAGGGCCGCTTGCGGCCTTTATGTCGCTGAGACTTACGGTGAGTCTGTAGTACATCAACTACCGGCTGTGTTGGATACGCTGTGGTCATCACTACTCGCAGGTGCAACGGAGGAACTCGCACAGTGCAATATTCTGAGTGATCACCGTCTAGCAGTTCCAGAAAAGAATTAACACTCTCCTATGTATCTGAGTGATTCCTCAGTACATCGCTACAGGCTAAGTAATTCAAGGGCTGTAGCCATTTTGCCTGACTCAAATCCTAACGGTGTGCGTAAGCACACAGCTAATCCCATTCAACAGGAGTAACACCCATGAAGAAGTGCAACTGCCGCCATTGCGGACGTGAATTCACCGTGAGAAAGCCTATGCCGTTCTGCTCTGGCACATGCCGCATCGCCCACCATCACTACCAGCAAACTAAACCGACGACCCATGAAGGAGTCACCAATGAATTCAACAGCACCGAATACGACCAGTAAGAGAACTAAAGTTGTTCGCCGTCCACGCTGTAAACATTGCTCCAAGCAATTCCGCACCACGAGTATCAAAGCCATCTACTGCACACGTGAGTGCAAACAGAACGCCGCCACCGCCAAGAAGCGCGTCAGATACACCGAGAGAGCAAGAGACAGTGCCTTCTTCCAGACTCTGGCCTTTGAAGCTCAACGTGCCGGAACGCTGGAGATTTTCACCGGCCTTGATGCTGAATCCCTCGCTGAGCTTTACCGCCTGTACGCATTCAAGCTACGTGCAAACCGCTTCGGCGAAGCCAAGGATTTCGAGCTGTCACACATTGCTCCGTCACAGGGTGAAAACACGGTCGGTCTCTACCATCCACGAAACCTGACTGTGGCACCTAAGGACATGAACAGATGTCACGGCACCCGCCACTATGGTCACGGCCTGAGCATTGATCGCAACAAGCTCAACCCACGAAACACCGTTGAGCGTGGAGAAACACAAAAGGCAATCGTGCAACGCATCATCAAGTTCATCGGCCCTGAAGCAGTTGCCCAAGCGTCGAAGCTTTCGGGTATGCAGCCATCTAAGCGCGTCACAGTATTAACCTGGCTCCGCGCTCACCTTGACCCGAGCAACAGTCAGCACCACACATGGCTAACAAGCCTCGACACCATGACAACAAAGGCTCTGACAGCCCTTAAGGCCAGTATCGAGGGGAAGGAAGGACGCGATTTCAAAATCACCACCCGTGCCTACACACAGTGTGAAGTGTTGTATTGGGAGATTGAGCGCCATGCTCAGTACCGCCCAGAGTTGGCCCAAGTGGTGAAGATGATCCATGTGGCAGCGGGGCATTTCTTTAGTGGCTGGTCAGTCGATGTCATTTGCTTCCGTTCAATCGCTGAACTGGTGAGGTGGGTGCCAGCAGACTTTATGTCATCACCCGAGCTACAGGCCCTGTTTGATGTGTTGCATGGGAAGGATGTAGATGCAATTCGCCCAGTGCTGGAAGCCTTCGCGGAGCGCCACAGCGGAGCTGTAGAGCGTATCCCGCCGTACAAGCCAATCGTGTTCAGAGTGCAGCGCCCAGCAAGGGTAGTGGCAACATTACCAGCGCCTGTCAGCTTCGCCGCTGAGCTGGATGCTGGCGCAGTGCTACGCTTCTGCTCACATCAATCTGCATAAGGAAGTGAGCAATGGAGTTTAAGAATATCGTCATCACAGTGGTGGATATCATCGCTTGGATAGGGATCATCATTGCCACCATATTTGGGTATTACGCCTCTCGTGGGAACTACGAATATATCGGTGCATTTGCCGGGTTTGCTGCTGGATGTGTTGCATCGGGTATCTGGTTCGCGCTTTCCGCAATTCACCAGAACATCCAGACAATCCGTGATATCGCTGTAAAGCAGCAGAGGTCATAGCCGTTGAGGTGCCATCGCCATACCACCTTGGTAGTGGCTCATTGATACATCGTCTACGCTTGCTATCGGTGTAATCAATGACATAGGGACGTGACCATGACTTACTGCATGCTATCGCTAGACCTTGCGAACGCTGATGATGACCAGCGCACCCGTTTTTATGCCGTGCTAGAGGCTGATGAATGGGAGAAGCTAGAAAACGTAGATACCGTATGGCAAAAACGTTTCAATGACACGTTCATTAGACCCTCCATTCAGCGGCGGATTATCACAGCTTTGGAAAGCGCTGCTGATTCAGCGCGAATCAGGCTCGTAACGTTTGCTGCTCAGATCGGCAACAACCCGGCTTCTACCGGCAGAACTGTGAAGGTCGCGGGTGGATTCGAAACGTCGTTTAACTAGTTTGAAACCCCTTCAAAACTCCCGCTCACAGGTGTGGCTGGCGAACGTTGGTTCAAAGGCCATTCCCTTGAGAGCTAGCATTTCCGAGGCTTTCAGTAATCCATGGATAAGCTCGATCCGGTGAGAGCGCTTAAATCCGAGGTTTCTTCGCCAAAACGGCAGTTTTGAGCCGGAATCACCGAATTCTGCAAAAGCACACCACCCCTCTCCAGTCTGTCCAGAGCTGGGCTACGATTCCTGCACCACCCCTCAAGGACGACGCCCCATGACCTCCCAGAATCAGGCTGTGGCAATGGCCGACGCGTTAACCCTGCTGCTCCACCAGCAACACGGCATTGCCGCTGCTGTTGAAGAACTCGCCAAATGGGTGGCGAGCCAAGGTGGCGATGTCGCCGCCGACATCGCCCTAGTGGCGCTCGAAGGATTGGACTTGCACAGTCAGGCGCTGATCGATGCGATCAATGCAGTAAGGGTGGGGTAGTCAACTGCGCTCTAATTAACAGAATACAATTGTGTAAATTAGGCAGCCCTTTAAAAGCCTTGCCTCGGCTCTGGCTATCATGTTCTAATTAACACATCGTCATCCGGTGAGCGGGGTGTTAAGTAGAATGAATATCGTTGAGGCGGTGAAAACAGAGGGCGAGGCTAGGACAGTCAGCCGCAAGCTCACCTTGAACGCTAAAGGGAACACCCTGTACGCAGACATCTGGGAGTTCGGTATCAACACCGCACTCCGTATCAGCGACTTGCTCACACTCACCTTTGAAGATGTGCAAGGTGACAAGTTGGTGATCAAGGAAGCGAAGACAGGTAAGACCCGCCAAATCGATTTGAACAGTGGCGCCAAGGCGATCATTGCTCGCCGTCGTCAGGCCAACCCTGACCACATCTTTCTGTTTCAAGTGAACAGCAATCGGGCCAAGGGCAAGGCTGTCAGTCGTGTAGCCGTAGCCACTGCATTCAAGGCTGTCGGTGATGAGATGAGTATCCAGCTTGGCACGCACTCAATGCGGAAGACTCGCGGCTGGCTCATGTACAGCGCAGGTAAGGGAATCGAACTGATTTGTAGGGTGCTGAATCACAGCAGTCCTGCTGTCACCATGGCCTACATAGGAATCACCCAAGCCGAGGTTGATGCCACTTACCACGAATTCGTGTTCTAGCCGTTTCAGGACTGCACCCAAGCCCGCCTTGAGCGGGCTTTGTTGTCTCTGTCAGCTCGCATCGTCTCTAGGATTGCGTGCCTCTGACGGCGTCTGAGAGCGCTACAGAGCGTCAGGTTATTTCTACTTTTTCAGCGTTTGGATAAGCCCCTGCCGCAGGCCGCTTAACAGCGTAGGCAAGACCGAGCCAATCTTATTTTTCAGACGCAAACGCAGAAGCTGAGCGAGAGTGCTCAGTGAATTCTGGCGGGGGGCAGGTTCTGGAAATACTGTGCGGGTAGGGCCACCAAATCAGCACAAGCTTGGTGGCTTGTCGCTAACCGTCAGCGTGGTGGGCTACGGTGGTGGTGACACACATCCTCCCACTCGCCGTAACGGAACCGGCGATACTGACGAACCGGTACAGTTTTAGCACCGACGGTTGTATTGCGGGTGAAGCCAATCGACATGTCCATTAGGGCAGTCTCCAGTACGTTAAGTTAAGTCGCACTTGTCTGGAGACGACCGCCGATCAATCACCAATTGACGCAATTGCGTCAATTGGCTTTTAATGGCGACCTTCTCTTGACCGTGCTAACGCATGCGGAAGAGGGCGAGCAGTTACGTCTTTGTCCTCAGAAAACGTGACATGACTGCTCGTGAACATCTTCAGCCGAGACCGCCTTAGTTGGCGGTTTCTGCGTTCCTGTGGAATATATAGACTTCGAATTTCCTCTGCAAGCCCCTCTAGCGCATTTAGAGCAATTTTCTGTGCCTGACCGCCTCGTCATTCGCCTTTGACGTCAAAAACGCTCCTATAGCCCCTCAAGAGGCCCTGAAGAGGCCCTCAAAAGGGTATTTCGAGGCGAACTCCTTCCCTCCGATGAAAGAGCTTTCTCACAAAATGAGAGTCCGAAGAGGCGTAAACCCCAGCATGTAGGGTTTCGTAGGGAGGCGAACACAAGATAATGTGTTTTGGGTGGGTGTTGCAACGTACTGCCTGTGGATAACCCCGTGTAACGAAAGTGAGAAAGCAGTCAATCCGCTGGCGTTGACCCTTTGTCACTGATTTCTGAGCCTGCATCTTTTTTGCGCAAGCGAACCCTTCCACAAAAATCCTTCTATATAGAGGGCGCGATCAGTGCTCGTTTCGATGGGCGGAAATGCTCACTTCTTTTCGGATGTGGGGGCATCAGGTCATATGCATTCCTACGTGTCACGCTAGCTCTGTAGTGGCGTGTTAGCATCGCGCTCTTCCAAAAGGGATCGTGCTCATGTTCAAAAACGGAATGGGAAGGCTCATACATCCTCTTACACTGTTCATTTTGGTGCTGATTACTGCCTGCTTCACCGCCCCTTTGGGTACTCCCCAATTAGCCGCTTTCGCTAAAGATTTCCTTCCGGCAGCAGCCACTTTAATTGCTGCTTACGCGGGTGTTTGGTTTGGTGCGTCACTCACCAGAGCCGCAGCACAGGAGGAAGAGCGCAAGCGCCGTATTGGGATAGGTGCCCGTGCAATGTTCACGCTCTGGCGTCAGGTGAACGTGGTCGCACAGATCCAGATTGATTATGTTAGTGAGTACCGCGATAGCCCATCAGCGCCTATTGCTCTTCCACCGATCAACTACCCAATGGACGAAGCAGGGCGACTCAATATTGATGGTTTGGCGTTCTTCCTTGATCTGGGTAACGCCCAAATTTTGGAAACCCTTTCCATTGCGGAGCAAAGATTTCTAGACGCCATAGATACGATCAAGAGGCGCTCCACGCTCCACCTAGTGGAAGTGCAGCCGGTGCTAGAACGGATCATTCCCAAAGGTGGGCCTTTGCCTTACGCGGTGCTGGAGGCAGAGCTGGGGCCTAGACTATTTTCCTTGCTAATTGCTCAAACCAGATCGTTGATTGTGAAGGTGGATGACGCGGTGGTGACGTTGGATAAAGCCGCTGTCGAGTTGTACGCTGCTTTGAAAAAGGAATTTCCAGACGCCAAGTTTCCTCAGCCATCGCTGCCTTCAGGAGAGTAGGGGCGTTTATGCTCCGATGATCTGAAGGGGTTGTCTGTAATGCTCTGGTGGAATAGCGCAGCAATATATACAGGCGAAGCCGAGTCGTTGCTTTTACCCCCCCCACGTTGTCAGCGGGAGCTGACGTGTAATCCCCTGTGACCTTCGGTCACAAGTAACCCTGACAGCGTTCGCTGTCGTGTCTGCACCCAAGACAAGATCAAGAGCACAAGCTGATTTATGTAGGTGGTGTATCTGGTCGAGGTGAACCCGTTCCGTTGAGGTGTTCCCGCTGGGTGAGCGTTAGCTCAAAGGGAATACCACCGTCAGCGGCGCTGACGTTTAATCAGTTGGTATGGTGGGCAGCTTCGCGATGGCGTCGAACTTCTGTTTCGGTGACGAACCCTGACTGTAATCGTCGAAGGTCACTGTTCCTGTTTCATGTCCTACTAGCTCTTTGATCAGCCGGTCTGGCACGTCTGCTCGCACGAGTTGAGTGGTTACTGTTTTACGGATCGAATGAAACACGTGATAGCGGTCAAAGCCCATCGTTGTCTTCAATCTGCCGAACGCTTTGGATAAGGCATCCGACCGAATCCCGTATTTGTTGTTGCTGTCAGTAGGCACCAGAAAGCCATCCGTAGACGATTCGCTGAGTCGATCCACCAGCACCATTAGGTTGGGATGCACCGGCACCTGTCGAATTCCAGCAACGGTCTTCGAGTCCACGATATCGAACATCTTCACCCCATCTACGGTAATCAGATGTTCCTTGCGAAGCTGGCACAGCTCTTCAATTCTTCCGCCGCTGTAGCCACCGAGAAGAATTAGGTTTGCCAGTGTATCAAGGCCCTGTTGCTTCGCTGCCGCATGCAGAACGCCAATTTCCTCGATGGTGAAGCCTTTCCGCTTCACATCTAGTTTGGCCTTGCCCTTAAGGGTTGGTAGCTTGTGTTTCTCAAATGGGTTCACATGCCCTTTGAAGGTCTGTCGCCACTGTGGCTCATGCGTCATTGCCCATTGCCAAAACTGACTACCAGCAAGCAGGTACTGTTGCTTGGTCTTCGAACTGAGTTTCATGCCCTGTAGCCAAGCACTCACCGAGTCAAAGTCGAGCTTGGTGCTAGTCGTTTGCAGATGCTCCGACAGATTCAACAGCTTCGACTCCTGCTGATTCACCGTCTTGAGTGCGACGTGATGCTCAAGCCTGTAGGTGCGGAATGAGGCTAACCGTGCCTTCGTAATCGGCGAGCGAGCCTTGTAGCTGGCCGGATCTTTCACCAGTGTTTGCAGTTCTTGGCTCTGTTGGGCAGATAGCCGGTGTGAGCTGGAAATCTGATGCTCGATAAACTGCTTGCCGAGAGCGGCTAAGTCATCTTCCAGTTTGATCATTCCCATGGGTTCGCTTCGGCGACGTTCGATCAGACTCGTCAGTACAGCAACTAGCTTGGGATCTTCCATCGCTTTCCTGAGATCCTCAGGGTCTGGTGTCGGCATTGCCGTCCCGTCTTCGCCGATCCTTGCCCGTTTAGCTTGTTGCGTCCACTCATCAACCTGATCAATTGCCGCTGAGACGTCCTCCTGCCAACTCTCTGGGAGTGCTCGTCCTTCACGTGCAGCTTTGATCTGGGCTTTCCATGCGGCAAGGATTGGCAGGCGGCGGTCGAGGGCTTCCTTATGCACCCCTGTCCGCAGCGATTGGGACAGTATCCGGCGACCTCCGAACGAGTCCCGAACATCCCTAGGGACGTCCAGCCTGACATGGTAGGTGCCGCCTTGAAGTTCGAGATTGTTGGCCTTCGGCATGGTGACTTGCTCCACTCATTCTACGTAAAGAGTCTACGTAAAATCGCTGGGAAAGCCAGTGAATACGGCGTTTGTTGGGTCTCGTGGTTACGAATGGTGAGTCCCTATCTCTCCGCCATTATTGAACAAGACGAAGCCCCCGTAATCATTGCTGATTACGGGGGCTTTTTCGTTTTCAGTGATTGTGATGACGCGTTTGCGAGGTGAAGGTGGTCTGAATCAACGATCAGATAACTGCACAGATTGGCGAAGATCCGACCGATAGGGGTCACTCCGTCTTCCGCGCCCGGGTCGAGCGATTCAGCAGCGGACTCTTCAGCGTTGCATAACGCGCATTCAGCTCTCGTTCGAGCAACTGGATGACATTTTTCCGTGGGCCGCCTCGGATTGTCCCACCTTTTCTGGGATGATGGAGTTCTGCGATCCCAGAGCTGATGGATTCTGCCCTGAATGGCGGGAGGCGTTTCAGCTTTCCGAGATCCCTACAGGTTTTCGCCTGTGACATTAAAGATATGGGCCCGAGCGTTGCAGCGTAATGGGAATGTGTTGTTCTAGAGGATTGAACATGGCGCCACCTGACCGAATTGAGCATGCGAACTTCGACGATTTCCGACGCTCCGCAAAGGATGAGTCGATGTCTAAATATGAGCGCATCGGGTTTCCCGACTCATATCGTGCCGGTTATGAAGCAACTATCTTCAAGGATATTTGTGCAAAGCTGACCAATCTGGAAAAGACGTGTCAGCAAGTGGTCGATATCGGCCCGGGCTGCAGCGATCTACCGAAGATGCTGATTGATCAGTGTGCATCCCATAATCATGCGCTGACGTTGATCGACAGCCAGGAAATGCTGGATTTGCTTGAGAGCGCGCCTTTCATCGAAAAGGTGCCGGCCATGTATCCACAGTGCCCTGAATGGGTGGCGGGAATGGCAGGCAAGGTCGACGTGATCCTGTGTTACAGCGTGCTGCATTATGTCTTTGTCGATGTTGGTTTCTTTCGATTTCTCGATGTATCGCTTTCCTTGTTGGCTCCCGGTGGGCAAATGTTGATTGGCGACATTCCCAATATCTCCAAGCGCAAGCGTTTCTTTTCCAGTGAAACCGGTGTGAGTTTCCACAAAGATCATATGAAGACGGATCAGGCACCTGTAGTCGAGTTCAATAAAATAGAGCCCGACCAGATTGACGATGCTGTCGTGATGTCGATCATTCAACGGGCCCGGAGCCAAGGGTTCGATGCCTATCTCTTGCCACAGGATCCTGCACTTCCGATGGCGAACCGGCGTGAAGATATTCTCATCAGCAGACCTTGAGAGCAGGACATGTTAAAGACAAAAAAGGTTGTCATTCTGGGTGACAGTGCTTTCGCTGAAGTCGCTTATGAGTGTTTTACTCACGACTCTGAATACGAAGTCGTCGGTTTCTCTGTCGAGTCGGCATTTCTTGAAAAAAATGAGTTGTTCGGTTTGCCTGTCGTGGCACTTGAGGAGATTGAGCAATCCTTTGCTCCCCTCGAAGTCGAGTTTTATGCGGCACTCGTTTATTCCCAGCTTAATCGGCTGAGGACGCGGTTGTACGAAGCGATGAAGTCAAAGGGATACCGGCCTGCGAGTTATATCAGTAGCCGTGCATTTGTTTGGCCCAATGCGCAATTGGGCGAACACTGCTTTATCTTTGAAGACAATACAATCCAGCCCTTCGTCAAAATCGGCAATAATGTCGTGCTTTGGAGTGGAAACCACATCGGTCATCACTCGGTGGTCAAGGACAATTGCTTTATCTCCTCTCATGCTGTTATTTCCGGGTTTTGTACGATCGGCGAAAACACGTTCATTGGCGTTAACTCGGCAATTGCCAATAACGTTGTCATAGGTGCCGACAATTGGTTGGGCGTCGGGGTCAATATCCTCAAGAACACGGATCCTGATTGTCTTTTCAAAACCGAGCAACCGGAGCCTGCCAGGGTTACCGCACGACGCTTTTTCAAGGTCCGCACATGAAGTGGAAAAAACTTGGTGTTGTCTGGACGCCAGATGGCACTCTCGATTGGGCCAGAACCCATGCGATGGGGCCGATACCTCATCGACTTGACGATGATGTCATCCGTGTTTATCTGACGTGCCTGGATGACAAGGGGCGGGGTCGTCCGGGGTATGTCGATGTCTCAAGTTCGGATCCGACGCGTGTATTGAAAGTCGGGACAATGCCACTGCTCGACATTGGTGAGCCGGGGGCCTTTGATGACAATGG
>JAHHIA010000029.1 GCA_019359045.1 Scytolyngbya sp. HA4215-MV1 | reverse complement strand
AAAGTAGCTGAGGAGTTAAATGTTCCACTGGAGACAACTCGAAAAAAGATTGAAAGTTATTTTCTCTTCAATAATGAGGAGGATGGAGAAGACCGTTATAAATTGTTGCTAACTCAGGGCGATCGCGGAACTTTTATTCGCTTGATCGAGGATCGAGAGTTGCCAACCGAAGCTTCCAAGCGGATTGTGGAAAACTATCGATACTTTGAAAGCCAACTGCGAAGACAGGATACTGACCTGAGCAGCGTTTATCGGGGCATCAGCAAGTTGATTATTGTGAACATTTCTCTGGAACGAGATCGCGACAACCCTCAGCTTATTTTTGAAAGCTTGAACTCGACAGGGCTAGACCTCTCCCAGGCTGATTTAATCCGAAACTATGTGTTGATGGGTTTGGCTCCAAAAGCTCAGGAGAAGGTCTATAAGCACTATTGGTATCCGATGGAACAACTATTTGATCAGGATGCCCAAACTGATTTATTTGACCGCTTTATGCGAGATTACCTCACCCTTAAATCCCGGTCTGGCGCGATTCCCAACATTCGAGATGTTTACACCAGCTTTAAGACCTATGTGCAACGCCAAAAGGAAATTTCGATTTCTGACGTTATGCCAGATGTCTATCGTTACTCAAAGCATTATGCGAAGTTGGTGCTTGACCAAGAACCAGACTCCGAAATCCAGCAGGCTCTAAGAGACATCAACACCCTTAAAGTAGATGTCGCCTATCCTTTTTTGCTAGAGGTCTATGAAGACTATGCTCAAAATTTGTTAACTCGGCAAGACTTCATCAGTATTTTGCGGTTAGTGGAAAGTTACGTATTTCGGCGGGCGATCGCTGGGGTGCCTACGAACTCTATGAACAAAACGTTTGCTACCCTGAGTCGGGAAATCGATCGCAACCACTATCTAGAAAGTACGGAACTCGCACTTTTACGGAAAGAGGCGTACCGCCGATTTCCTGATGATGAAGAGTTCAGGCGAGAACTGGTGGTCAAAGATATTTACAACTTTCGTAACCGGGGATATTTGCTCAGGAAGTTGGAAAACTTTAAGCGAACGAAAGAATTAGTAGATCCTGAGAACTTCACGATTGAGCACATCATGCCCCAGAATCAAAAGCTGTCTACGGATTGGCAAGCAGATTTAGGTGAAAACTGGAAAGAAATTCAGGCAAAGTATTTGCACACGATTGGTAACCTGACGTTAACAGGTTACAACTCGGAATACAGTGATCGCTCTTTTCAACAAAAACGTGACATGGAAGGGGGCTTTAAGGTTAGCCCGCTTTACCTCACTCAGGGGCTTGCTCAACTTGATCATTGGAATGAGGAGACAATCAAAGATCGAGCGGCAGAATTGGCATCCTGGGCCGTTCAAATTTGGGCATATCCCAAAAGCACCGTTCAGACGCAAGAATTTGATCTGCAAGCCTTGTTGATGGATATATTTTTAGACCAAGAGACTTTTGATACAGCAAAGGTCTATGTGCAGGAAGTGGTCGATCTAATCGGCTATGACAAAATCGAACATATTCTAGCGATCACGGGTCGCAACGATCGTGCAATTTCAGTCAACTTAGGTCAGTGGTTGGTGCTGGGATTTCAGCAACGGGGCAGTGGGTTAAATGCCCTGTTTGCGATCGATTGTACTGAGGGACATCATTTTGATGGGATTGACATCCAAAAGCTGGAAACCTTTTCGGCTCGATGGGCGGGTGACAAAGACATTCGGTTAGCACGGATATCCTGGAACCGGATGACTGTTTTGCCGGAAGCGTTCCTTGAGGCATGGAAGTCAGCAATTTGCCATGCTTACCAGGTTTTCAAAGGGTGGGCATCCAGCAGTTATATCA
This sequence comes from Scytolyngbya sp. HA4215-MV1, assembly GCA_019359045.1. GTDB lineage: Bacteria > Cyanobacteriota > Cyanobacteriia > Leptolyngbyales > Leptolyngbyaceae > Scytolyngbya. The sequence goes on along the minus strand of JAHHIA010000029.1, from coordinate 16,551 downwards.
ACTATCACTTGCCAGAACTTGCGCAAGCACTTGTTGCAGAGACTGCGCGTAGTCGTCATGCTGAGTACCTTCAGGGAGATATGTTAGTGCTGTTTGAAGCACTCCGCAAACGAATTTTGAATCTGGATGCTTCGGTACGAGAGGAGTTCAAGAAGCTTTACATTGCTTATAAGACCACAACCAACTTTGTGGATGTCGTGCCTCAGAAGAGTCGCCTTCGCCTATCTCTGAACATGCGCTTTGATGAGGTAAATGATCCTATGGGGCTATGTCGAGATGTAACAGACTTGGGGCGATGGGGGAATGGTGATGTAGAAGTAGGAATTTCGTCTTTAGGCCAGCTAGAGGATGTGATCTTCTTGATTCGTCAAGCGTTTGAGAAGCACAGCGAAGAAATTGCTGCGTAAGGAGCAAATATAAATGGCAGTCGCAAAAAGCCAAACTAGCCCAGGAAATCGCGCGATTCAGCGCTCTGGCATTAGGGACAATAGGGAACCAAGAGGATCGGTTGGTGATTTTCTCAAAGAAAAGATTCAGGAAGGCTCCAAGCTCTCGATCGTCTCTGCCTACTTCACCATCTATGCGTTTGAGGCTCTGAAGCAGCAGCTCGTAGAGATAGAGGAGTTGAAGTTTCTCTTCGGTGAGCCTCGCTTTGTTAGTGCGCTCGACCCAGAGAGAACGGATAAGAAGTCGTTCAAGATCGAAGATGAGGGCTTGCAGCTTCAGAACCGCCTGGAGCAAAAGCGGGTTGCTAGAGAATGTGCGGATTGGATCGAGGCAAAAGTTCAAATCCGGTCAGTGAAGCAGGTCAATCTCCTGCATGGCAAGATGTACCACATTGACCATGAGGGGGTAGCAGATGCCATTATGGGCAGCTCTAACTTCACGGTGCGAGGCTTAGGTTTAGGCACTGCGGGCAACAATATTGAACTCAACCTTGAAGTGGATAGCAAACGCGATCGCCAGGACTTGAAAGCCTGGTTCGATGAACTTTGGGAGGATGAGGCACTGGTTGAGGATGTCAAAGATGAGGTGCTGCAATACTTGGAGCAGCTTTACCAAAATCATTGTCCTCAATTTATCTACTACAAGACCTTATTCCACATCTTTGAGAAGTTTCTGGCAGACCAGGATGCTAGTGGGCTACTGAGCGAAAAGAGCCAACTTGTCGATACCGAAATCTGGAAAACACTGTTTGAGTTTCAGAAAGACGGGGTTAAAGGAGCGATCAACAAGATTCGCACCCACAACGGCTGCATTATCGCTGATAGCGTTGGTTTGGGAAAAACCTTTGAAGCCTTGGCGATCATTAAATACTTTGAGCTGCTGAACGATCGCGTCTTGGTACTCTGCCCCAAAAAACTGCGAGAGAACTGGACAATTTACCAGGCACAGAATAACAGTGAGCTGAATCCCTTTGTTAAAGACCGCTTCAGCTATACTGTCCTCTCACACACCGACCTAAGTCGAGATTCAGGGTTTTCGGGTGACATTAACCTGGAAACGATTAACTGGGGAAACTATGACCTGGTTGTGATTGATGAGTCGCATAACTTCCGCAACAACACAAGCAGCAGGCGGGATGAAGAAGGCAATATCATTCGCAAGAGCCGCTACGAGCGCTTGATGGAGGATATTCTCAAGACTGGCATCAAGACGAAAGTGCTACTGCTTTCAGCCACTCCAGTCAATAATGATCTGAAAGACCTGCGGAACCAGCTTTATTTTCTCACGGAAGGACGAGACGAGGCGTTTCAAGAATCCTTTGGCGTTACTAGCTTGAAAGAAGCGCTGGCAACGGCTCAGCGCACTTTTACCAACTGGTCAAAACAAACAGGAGAACGCAAAACAAGCGACTTGCTGGAGAAGTTGAGTTCTGCCTTTTTCAAGCTGTTGGATGAATTGACGATCTCCCGGTCTCGGAAACACATTCAGCGGTATTACAAGGACACCATTGCTGCATTAGGCGGTTTTCCAGAGCGGCTTCGACCGATTCCGATCTATCCCAAAATCGACCTAAGGGGCAGGTTTCCCTCCTACGACAAAATCAACGACGAGATTTCAGAATATCAACTGTCGCTGTTCAACCCGGCAAAGTATGTCTTGCCCCAATATCAAACCCTTTATAACAAGGGGCGATCGGTCTTTAGCCAGGGCGATCGCGAACACTTCTTGATTGGCATGATGAAGGTCAACTTCTTGAAGCGGTTAGAAAGCTCCGTTTCTGCCTTCGCTATCACGATGGACAACACGATTCAAAAAATTGAGGCGCTTCAGGAACGGATCAAGCGGTTTCAGACGCTCCATAACCAAAATGCTGAAGTGGAAGCCCCACCAATGACGGTGGCAGAGCTAGACGATGAGGAGCTGCGAGATGCCATGCAGGTGGGGCAGAAGTTGGTTTATCAAATGGCACATCTGGATGTCGAGGCGTGGCTCAAGGATTTGGAAGGGGACAAAGACCAACTAGTTGGGCTGTACAACTCGGCAGCAGCAATTTCGGTCGATCGGGATGCGAAGCTTGCTGAGCTGAAGAAGCTGATTGCCCAGAAGGTGCAACATCCAACGATCAATAAGCAGGAGCAGCCAAATCGTAAGGTGTTGGTCTTTACCGCATTTGCGGATACGGCTGTTTACCTCTATGAAGCACTGAGTAGCTGGGCGAGGAGTGAACTTAACATTCATGTTGCGCTGGTAACGGGGGACTCTTCCCGTAACAAAACGACCTGCGGTAAGTCGGAGTTTAATCAGATTCTGACTAACTTTTCTCCGATCGCCAAGAAGCGCTCCAAAATGGCATCAATGCCGCAAGAGAGCGAGATTGATCTGCTAATTGCGACAGACTGCATTTCGGAAGGACAAAACCTGCAAGATTGCGATTACCTGGTGAACTACGACATTCACTGGAACCCCGTGCGGATCATTCAGCGATTTGGACGCATCGATCGCATCGGCAGTCTCAGTGCTACGGTGCAAATGGTTAACTTCTGGCCGACGGAAGACTTAAACAAGTACATCAACCTCAAGAACCGGGTGGAAGCCCGGATGGCACTGGTTGATATTGCTGCAACCCAAGAGGATAATCTGCTGGCAAATGTGGAAGACATTATCCATGATGAGCTGAAGTATCGAGACAAGCAACTGCTGCGGCTCAAGGATGAAGTGCTGGATTTGGAAGACTTCAATGAGACAGTATCGCTCACTGACTTCACGCTTGATGATTTTCGGATTGAACTTAGCAAGTATATTGAGAGCAATCGCAAACTGTTGCAAGATGCTCCATTAGGACTCTATGCTGTCGTTCCACCCCATCCTGACTATGATTTCATTGCGCCGGGAGTTATCTTCTGTCTAAGGCAGAAGGGTACAAGTTTGGGCAGCGAAACGGTAAATCCGTTGCAGCCTCATTTTCTAGTGTATGTGCGGGATGACCGGGTTGTGCGGTTTACCTTTATCCAACCCAAGCAGATTCTGGAGATCTATCGGTTACTGTGTGCCGAAAAGACTACACCCTATGAGCAACTGTGCAACTTGTTCGACCAGCAGACTAGCCACGGTAATGATATGAGCGTTTACAACGAGTTGCTTCAGGCAGCGATCGCCTCGATTGTCAGCACCTTTAGAAAACGGACTTTATCGAACTTGCAATCGAGCCGCAGTGCTGTGCTGATGGACGCCCGAAGCCAAATTGAGAAAACCACTGATTTTGAGTTGATTACCTGGTTAGTAATCAAAAATTGGGGTTAACGTGGGAGGCAGGTAAGAGGCGAACTTCCATGAATGAGCTGGAGACCAAACAGGCGATCGCCCAATCACTCAACCGCTTTGCCACGGGAAATTTGGCAGACAATGCTCGATCGCTTTTTGGGACGTTGGGCTACCGAGTCGATAAAAGTACCAGCCTGGATGCCCCAACGGCTCAGAGCTTTCTGCATAGTTTTGCTGACGGGCGTTCGTTCAACCGAGAAACAGCGCTGGTCAAGGATTGGCAGTTTGTGGACCTGCTGTTCCAGTTGACCAAGGATGAAATTACGGGCAGTAATCAGCTTCGGATTTCCTTTGGGGATAGCTCCAGGGTAGACAACACCATTATTGAGTCTTACCTGTTTTTTGCGATCGCCCTCAAAGGCAGTACATACACGCGCACTCAACTGGCTGGGATTACCCGCGAAATTAACAAATTGTTTCCCATGCCTGTGATGTTAGTGTTTCTTCACGGGCAAACACTTGGTATTTATATACTTAACTCACCACGATTTATTTTTCTGATCGAAACTAAACGAGTGAAAGCGTGGTGTTTCTCAATTGTGTCTAGGTAGTAAAGTCGTAGCTATGCATACTCCGAAACCAATTTGCAGCTGATCCTTGTATTTGGTGTGAAGATTTTGCAAAACGCTGGGTACGCAAACTAAAATCAGCTAACAAACAATGATATTATTTTGCAATCATATTTAAAGGAAGCATTTATGCGTTCGATGGGAATAAGAGCCGCTCCAAAAAATATTACATTTGCCATCTATGACTCGGACGAAAGAAGGCTTATTAACGTAGAAGACATAAAAGTACCGTTAGCATTTACAATTCCTGATGCGCTTAAGTATATCAGGAGTAATTTGCTTGATATTCTTAGGGAATATCAAGTTTCTAGAGCAGGCATAAGAGTTACAGAATCAAATGCTCAAAGATTAAATATTGACAGGATTCAAATTGAAGGAGTTATTCAAGAGGCTTTTGCAAGTAGTGCATTGAAATACTATTACGTTGGACAAATATCTTCTATATCTGCAAGAATTGGCATTGAACGAAGTGACTTCAAAAAATATATTAATGGTCAGTTAAATTTTGAAGAAGTAGAGAATTGGAAGTCTCTTTCTGAAAGTCAAAGAGAGGCTGTATTCTCAGCGTTGGGGGCTATTCATGATTAACCTTTACAATTTAGCGCAAGTATCTTTTGAGTTGAAAACTGAAATTGGTCAGGAAGGTAAGAACTCAAGCACTTATATTGCGGACGATCATCAACTTGGCGCAGAGATTGTCATTAAGAAAATTGAAAAACAAAAACTTGACTCTGTAGATGCTTTTTTCAACGAATCAAAAATACTATATCTTAGTAGTCATCCAAATGTTGTACAAATACATTACGCTTGCCAAGACGATGACAATATCTATATTGCCATGCCGTACTATAAAAACGGATCTCTTAATAGTCTTATAAATTCCAGATTTTTGACTATTCGTGAAATTGTTGTTTTTGGTTGTCAAATAGCTAGTGGATTGCACAATATTCACTCAAAAAAACTCATCCACTTTGACATCAAACCAGATAACATATTGTTGTCTGATAGGGGCGAAGCATTAATATCCGATTTCGGATTAGCCAAACACGCTGATCTTTTCGGAAAAGCTTCTCAAGACAGGATGTATTTTAAGATGCTCCCCCCAGAAGCACTGAATGGCAGTGAGTTTACAGTGTTATTTGATATATATCAGCTTGGATTAACTCTTTATAGAATGTGCAATGGAAATCAAGATTTTTATACGCAATTTAATCAGTATGGAATTACGCCATCTTCTTTTAACAGAGATGGATTTAGGTTTGATGTTAGAAATGGACGCTTTCCTAATAGATCTATTTTTTTAGAGCATGTTCCAGAAAGACTTCGTAGAATCATCAGGAAGTGTCTTGAGCCTGAACCAAATCGTCGATACCATGCCACAATTGAAGTAGCAAACGCATTAGCCGAAATAGATGGCAAAACCCTAGACTGGCAATTCTCCCAAGCTGACTCTAAAAAGTCATGGACAAAACTAGTTGATGGACGAGAATATACGCTTTCTATAGCTAGTGATAATACTTCACTTGCCACAAAAGCCACATCGTCAGGCAGGGCTACACAGATACGAGAATATTGCAAGCATAATCTTACTCCCAAAGATATTAAGAATTTTCTTGGGGATTATTAAATGAAGCGTAAAATAAAAAATAATAAAGAAGAATATATATCTAGATCATCGCTTCATCATTCAAAAGATGGACAAAAGCAGGATGAAGAATCCATTGAAGCCAAAGCTGCTAACCCTGAAAGATATTCGCAAGCCGTAATCGAAGAAAACTGGTATATAAATTTTAATGCAATCGATAAAAAATCATAACAATTACACTTTTTCGTTCAAGATTTAAAATACTTATATTGTCCATCGCCTAAGCTGCCAGCAAAAGTCCGGTAAGTTTACCGGACTTGCAAAAAATTGAAGCTACGGTTTAATCAACCAGGGTGATCCGTTTGGTCAGTATCCGCATCACCTCACCAGGGTTTACAGTGGGAAGCTGTCTAGACCATTCATCCGGTCGAGCATATCCCCATTGAAACAGCGTCATCACAAAGTTTTGCACTACCTCAGGTGTACCAATCGCCAGCACTCGCAACACTTCAGGTGAAGGACGATCGCGCAAATCAACAACAGGCTGATCAGGTAAGCTATCAACCTTAAAACGAACATTGTCTGTCATCATGGTTTTACTCCATACAAAGGGGTGCCAGTCCTTGAAGCCAGCAAAACTACGGGGACTGGCTTTGTTTTTGAATGTATTTGCACCCTAATGCGGAAGAATACCACACAAGTGACGTTACCTAGATGTCACTTTAATAACGGTTATGTGTTGGAGTGGCAGAATAAATGTGTGATGTGGTGTTACTACGAATGCCTGCAAAGAATCCAAGGATTAATGTCGTCATGCCAGCAGACCTCAAGAGCGACTTTGAGGCACTATGTCACCTTGAGAATAGGTCTATGTCGAATATGCTTGTTACCTTGGCTCAAAAGGCTGTAGATGAGGCGAAAGCTAAAGGTCTATTGAAGGATGCCTAATCTGACTGAATCAGGTATCGTAGCGGTATGAAGTGATTTAGAGATGAGTGTTATGTCTAGCCAGTCTCAAAACGAGCAAGGTAAAAGCCCTGAGTTTCAGCAATTTGATGACGCTGTAGGGAAGCTATTTCAATTGGCTCCTGAGCAATCAATAAAAATCAGGAAAAAAGATAAGTCTTATAAAGGGAAGAAGACTAAAGAACAAAACTAATTGCTTAGACACCCTAAAGCCCTATTATTTCATTCGGAAATAAGGGATTGTCGTCTTCTATAACACCTGTTTCTCGCATCAAATCTTCTACCTCTTTCCAAGTGCTGTCGTCAGCCCTTGAGATAAATTCAACTTCATCGCCATCTATGTTTTTTAAGTGATTGATTAAATTAAACGTTCTAGCATGAGCTTGACTTAAAACCGTTCCATAAGTTAAGGGGTAAACAATAGTATTTCCTTCTTCTAAGGGTTCATGCTCCGTTTTTTCAATGGAAGATCCTAAGACATAACAGGTAATTTTTGTTGAAGAAGAAACCCTCCCACTTTTAATAAGCTCCTTAGCATAATCTTGTGCTTGACGCTTTTCTTTGGTTTTTACCTGAAAACCGCCTTTTTTGAGTTCAACAATAACAATTGAATCAACTCCATTAACTTCATTGTTTTCCCCGTAAGATGATCTTGCACACAGACCTACAGAAGAAGGTCCATCCTCGGATTCGCGATTGGGGATGATTACAAAATCGGGTCTTCGTCCGCCATCTATAAGCTCGACTTCACTAAAATTTTTATCTAGTAATTTTTTGACAACCGTTAACAAGGTTTTATTAGACGTATATTCTTTAGACTCAAATTTCGGGCCAAATATCCACAACCCTTGCAAAAAAAGTGGTTGAAGCTGGTGAAGTTCGTCTGTGGTTTTTAGATCAACCAATTTTTCAATCTGGCAAATCAGTTTTAAGCGAAAATGCAATTCGTCCAGAACTTTTCTTGCATCATCAATAGACCATTGACCAAGAACAACATCTAAATTTTCTAAACCTTCCGAAGAAAGTTTTGCTAGTTTTTCCAATAAAGCGTAACCGCTCCTAGTTTTTTCAAGATCGACTAGGATTTTAATAGCATTGTTAATATCTTCCTGCTTGATTCTTGGACAGGCATCACTAAGCTTTTCAGCAAAAAAAGCTATCTGCTGCCTAGACACAGGAGATAGTCGTTTTATTTCGCTACGATGAGCAGATATGGCATTTTTTGCGGTTTCTCTTCTACTGGTTTTTGTGAGGTTTTGTACGTCATTCTCTATAATTTTATAAGCCACTTCTTCTGCTTTTTCTACTTTTTCATCGTGCTTAAAACTTGACCAATCCTCAAAGATGAAATCTTCGAGAAAATCTGCTTCTATTATATAAGAAAAACGTTTGGCAAATGACTTTCTTCCATCTACGATAGAGCTTTTACGACCAGACCATCCTGCTTTTCCAACTAGTCTTTTATTTACCCACCAAGCAATGCCATTTTGCTTGGTAGTTCTTCCTATTGCTTGAGTATCAAATCTTTTTATATATAAAATGCAACCTTCTTCAAGTATTCTACTTTCGACTACCTCAGACATTGACTCAAGATCTTCAAATTCTATAACTTCATCGTTTACAGATATTTTGAACTCTGGATCTGCAATAAATTTAGAACCAATCAACTCCATGATTTTTTGCTGATTGTAAAGTTCGTAATTTCTAATAGCGTTACATGATATTTTAGTGCCATGCCAAGATGTCTCTTTTCGTTCAATGATTTTTACATTAAACGGCTTGGAAGCTACATCTGCTGTTGATAACTCAACAGATGCTTTTGTCAAATAAGGACTCTTTCTGGAGCTGGTTTCAATAATGTATTCATCCGTAAAACAAAACATTCCATGCCTACCTAAACCATTTTTCCCAAAGGTAGTTCTTTTCCTTTTTGCGCTTCCCGATACAAGAACTTCTCTACTTTGATATTTATTTCTTTCGTAATAGTAGCTATCCCACCTAGATGAAAATTCTTCTTCCGTCATACCTTCACCGTTGTCTTTAATAGAGAAGATTGTATTTTCAGCTTTCGGCCAGGTAATCTCTACTTTTTCTGATCCAGCATCCCAAGAGTTAGCGACAAGCTCCACAACCGCGAATTCAGGATTTAAGGCAATACTTCCAGCATGACGATAAATAAAGTTGCCAGAAAATTTTGGACCTAGAGGTAAAACGCTTTGAGTCATATCAAGCCTGGTAAAATGTAGTGACATTGATTACATAACAATATAAAGTCATCACAAATTTAAATCCAGAATGCTCTAGATAATAGCTAGTCTTTCTTCCCAATCAGCTTCTTGTAGGCAATCCGCTTACCCTGGATTCCACCCAGTACTGAAACAAATCGATCGCCATCCTTCCCTTTGCGGTTGTTGAAGCGGAAGGCTTGCTCATCCACATAGCGAAATAGGTGTTCAGGCTCTACAGCTACATAGGTGCCTTTCAGGGAGCGCTTAAGCAACGTCCAAAAGTTCTCGATACCATTTGTGCTGATGTTACCGTTAACGTATTCGATCGTGTGGTCAATAATGGAATGTAAGTAATCAAGGTCTAACCCTTCATATCCTGGATGCCCATCGGTGTAAATCTGGGTTGTGTGGTCGCTAACAGAACCTCTAGTCACAGTAGAAACATTTTCTTTGATTTCTTTGTGTAGAGTTTTCTTGTCATTGCTAGCAATCACTTTAGCTTTGACTTTTCCACCACGCTCCAACAACCCAAAAACAATTGTTTTACCTTTGCCGCCACGTCCTTTAATCTTCTCTTCGCGCTTGTCTTTGTGCATGTTTTCAGCCTTTCCACCTACATAGGTTTCATCAGCTTCAACTTCACCAGATAGCTCAAAACTTCCAGCTTGCATTGCTAAGCGAATTCTATGCAGCAAAAACCATGCTGATTTTTGCGTAATGCCTAAAGCTCTAGCAAGTTCACAAGAGCTAATGCCATTCTTAGCGTTAACGATTAACCAAATAGCAATCAGCCACTTATCTAACCCTAATGGCGAATCCTCCATAATCGTTCCACGCTTTACAGAGAATTGCTTGCGGCATTCTTTGTTCTTGCATTTCCACATGCGACGAGTAGAAATAAAACCTGTTTTGTCACATCCACAGTGAGGACAAATAGCAACCCCATTCTCCCAACGCTTTGAAGCGATGTAGTTTAAGCAACGGTCAGGGCAAGAGAAGTATTGAACCGCTTCTTGTAGAGTTCTGATTTGGGTTAAAACTTCACTCATTTGAGGCACCAAACTGAAGTAAATTGCTTGATATATCTATTTTAATTCAGTTGTTTTGGTGAGCCAAGTATAACAGGATTGCTTTATACAAATATCACAAAAAATCGCGCTTGTTTTTAGAAAATAAAACACGATTTTACAGGGTTCAAACTGACAGTTTAGATATTTTGTTGTAATTGGTGTAAAATCTGGGCTTGTCGGCGTGGTGAGTTAAGTATATAAATACCAAACACTTACTCTGTCGATTATCAATCGGCGGTTGCATAAGCGGGATGAGTCGAAGGATGTGCTGGAAAAGGTGACGCTGATTAAGGACATTGCCTTTGCCAGCCCTCATCGTGCCCACATCGAAATTTTGTTTGATCTGTCGTTGGAGCAGCTCTACAAAGCGCACAAGTTTACAAATTTTGTGGAGCTACACCAGGCGTGGCAGAAGACGCTAGATAGCTCGGAACTGAACAAGCGGTTTTTCCGCGAGGTGGCGAACTGGTATTTTTGGGCGACGCTGCATGTGGTGTTCCCAGCGGGAACAGAGACTGATGAGGAAGTCCGCAATGCCACCAGTGTGATTCGGATGATTACGCGGCTGATTTTTGTCTGGTTTCTGAAGGAGAAATCATTGGGGGATAAGCCGCTGGTACCAGAGGAGCTGTTTCAGCGATCGCGCCTTGCCAAGCTCATTCACTTTGATGATCCCAACTCCAGCACCTACTACAAAGCGATTCTGCAAAATCTGTTTTTTGCCACACTGAACCAGGAGATGAATACGCCGGATAAACCGGAGAACCGGAAGTTTCGCCATAAGGGAAAAACACGCGATCAGCACTACATGGTGCATAACGTCTATCGCTATAAGGCAATGTTTAAGCAGCCGGAAGCGGCGTTAACGCTCTTTGAACAGGTGCCGTTTCTCAATGGTGGTTTGTTTGAGTGTTTGGATCATCCTGCCCCCGATCATCCTAAGCAAACCGTTCGGGTGGATGGCTTCTCTGACCGGAATGACAATCCGCTATCGGTGCCAAATTACCTGTTCTTTTCTGAAGAGCAGGACGTAGACCTGAATGATATTTATGGGACGAAGAACAAGCGGTTTAAGGTGCGGGGGTTGATTGACATTTTTAACAGCTACAAGTTCACCATCACGGAAAACACGCCGATCGAGGAGGAAATTGCTCTCGACCCGGAACTGTTGGGCAAGGTGTTTGAGAACCTGCTGGCAGCTTATAACTCTGAGACAAGAGTGACGGCGCGCAAGCAGACTGGCTCGTTCTATACCCCCCGCGAAGTGGTGGACTATATGGTGGATGAGTCACTGCTGGTCTATCTGGCAACGCAAGTGATGGAGTCGGATTTGATCGATGCAGCCGATCGCGCTGACTTGGAACAACGCCTGCGACAACTCCTAGACTACAAGAGCGATCGCCAACCCTTTGAGTCGCATGAAGTAGTCATTCTAATTCGGGCGATTGACCAACTGAAATCCCTTGATCCAGCGGTGGGGTCGGGTGCGTTTCCAATGGGGTTGTTGCAGAAGCTAGTGTTTATTCTGGGCAAGCTCGACCCCAACAATGAGCAATGGAAACACCAGCAGAAAGAGCGGGAAATTCTACCTTTACTGGAAGATATTCGGCAGGCAAAGCAAATCTCTTATGAGGCGGCAAGAAAAGCGGCGATCAACCAGCTTCAGGAGCGGTTGCAGCAGATTGAGGCGGATTTCCGCGACAACGAGATGGACTACCCACGCAAGTTGTTTCTGATTGAGAACTGCATTTATGGCGTGGACATCCAGCCGATCGCCGTGCAAATTGCCAAGCTCCGGTTTTTCATTTCGCTGATTGTGGAGCAGAGAGTCAATGAAACGCTCCCCAATCGGGGAATTCTGCCCTTACCGAATTTAGAGACAAAATTTATTTCCGCCAATACCTTAATGAGTGTTGACCGTCCAGCCCAAATGAGTTTAGGGGCTTATGCGGTGCAAGAAAAGGAGCAAGAACTGGCAGAGGTGCGCCACCGAATTTTTACAGCACGAACGCAGACAACGAAGCAGAAATATCGAGAGAAGGATCGTCAGTTACGGGAAGAAATTGCTGATTTGTTGAAGCAAGAAGGCTGGTTGGATCAGGTAGCAACGCAGATTGCTCAGTGGAACCCTTACGATCAGAATGCCTCTGCGGGTTTCTTTGATCCAGAGTGGATGTTTGGGGTTAGGGATGGGTTTGATGTGGTGATTGGCAACCCGCCCTATGTGCGCCAGGAGCAGATTAAGCACTTAAAGGATCAGTTCAAACAGCAGTATGACTGCTTCACGGGTACAGCCGATTTGTATGTCTTTTTCTATGAGCGTGGACTCAAGCTACTCAAAGAGCATGGCGTTTTAACCTACATTTCATCGAATAAATATTTTCGGGCAGCCTATGGGCAGAAGTTACGCCAGTTTCTTACCACTCAATCACGGATTCACCAGGTCATCGACTTTGGAGATGCTCCAGTGTTTACGGCGATCGCCTACCCGACGATCGTTGTCACTGAAAAGATCAAGGATAATAATCAGACTTTTCGAGCCTTGAACTGGGAGATGGGACAACCGATTGAGAAATTTGAAGAGGTTGTGAACTCTCAAAGTTTTTCTATGCCTCAGAAGGAACTGAATGCAGATGGATGGCAGTTTGCTGATGATACTGCATTAAGGTTAATGGAACGGTTGCGTAAAGCAGGAACGCCGCTGGGTGAATATGTAAAAGATCGATTTTACCGGGGTGTTGTCACTGGTTTTAATGATGCATTCGTGGTCGATCTAGAGACTCGTGATCGTTTGATTGAAGAACATCCTTCCTCTGCTGAAATTCTAAAGCCATTTGTTCGAGGAAGGGATGTAAAACGATGGACAGTCGAGTACCAGGATTTATGGCTAATTTTTACTCGGCGTGGAATTGATATAAAAAAATATCCCGCAATTTATAATTACTTATTGCAATTTAGAGATCGTCTTATTCCTGGAATTCCTGGTGGTCGAAAGCCTGGAAGCTACGAATGGTATGAAATCCAGGACAATATCGCTTATTGGCAGGAGTTTGAGCAACCCAAGATTTTTATCCCAGCTATAGCTCAAGCTGCTGACTATGCAGCAGATTCTTTTGGGTATTACGGTAACGATAAAACAAACATTTGTGTTACTGAGCATGTTGAATTTGTTTTAGGAATTCTCAACTCTCAGATCATGTGGTGGTTCATACAACAAATTGCTGCTTCTAGGCAAGGTGGTTTTTATGAATTTAAACCAATGTACGTAACACAGGTTCCAATTCCTAAAGTTGCCAAACATGAAAAATTGACAATTGAAACACTTGTTAGCTATATCCTCTACCTTGCAACGGAACTCAAAGATATTCCCAATCATGGGAAAAACCTGATGACGACTGCTGATGACAAATTAATGCTGAGTTATTTTGAGCAACTGATTGATGCCCTTGTGATGGAGTTATATCTGAGAGATGAACTTCATAGCTACGGCAAACAGTTCATGCATCACCTTCAACAGGAAAAGCTTCCCAAGCTAGAGCAAATCAAGGGCGATAAGATGAATGCGCTTAGAGAAATCTTTCGACGCTTGTTTGATCGAGAACACCCCATTAGAGAAGGCATCTTTTTTCTAGATAGCGTTCCGATTGTTCGCACAATCCGAGGGCTGAAATGAGAATCACCAAGATTGCCCTCAAAAACTTCCGCGCCTTTTATGCCGAGCATGAAATTGATTTAGGAAAAAAGGGACGAAATTTACTAATTTATGGGGAAAACGGCAGCGGTAAATCCTCCTTGCTGAAAGCAATTGAACTCTTTATTGATTCTCACGTCCGTGATATTGCTTTTGCCAAGCATCGTAATTTCTTCGTGCCTGATACTGAAAGTGGTTATGTAAAAATCTCGATGCGGTCTGCCCAAAATGCTCCAGAGACAACCTATGAATGGTCTGCCACTACTCGCGAAACTGATGCTCCAGTCATTCTAGATGCCTCGAAAACGAAAGGCAGTCTCGATTACAAGGCACTATTAGAGGTCTATTTTCTTCATCCCAAAGACCTCGAAATCAATCTGTTCAACCTCCTGGTGACTAATCTCCTCAGTAACAGCATCAACAGCTTGACGGGGCAACGGTTTGGTGAGGAGTGGGAATACATTCAGCAAAATATTCCTCGAAGCGCAAGCCATACACGCAAAATTCAAAATTTTGAGCAGAGATTGAACTCTTTTAATCAGGGGTTAGGCAGCACCTTAAACCAGTTAAAGATTGAAGCCTCAGACATTCTTCAAGGATTCAACTATCCTGTTACACTCGATTTCTCATTCAATGGAGTAACTCTAACTCCTGACAAGAAACTAATGCAGGGAAATGAAATCGGCTTACGGATTGATTTTCAGGCAATTCAGTTTCACCTTGCCCATCAATTTCTTAATGAAGCGAAACTGTCTGCGATCGCCCTTTCAGTCTATTTAGCTGCCTTGCGCGTTAACCCTAGCAGTGCCCTCAAAGTTCTAGTGCTGGATGACGTATTAATTGGGCTAGATATGTCCAATCGTCTCCCTGTTATCGACATTCTCAAGAGCAAGTTTGATGATTACCAGATTTTTCTGATGACTTACGACAAAGAATGGTACGAGATTGTCAAGCGTAACTTCCCTTCCTGGAAGACTATCGAACTCTATGCAGGTCATGGAAGTGACTACGAAATGCCTATCCTTGTCGAGAATAAAAACTATCTCGATAAGGCTAAGTTTTATTTGCAGGCGAACGATCACAAAGCAGCCGCTATCTATTTACGCACAGCCTTTGAGGTAAAAATCAAATGGTTCTGTGAGAAGAAGAATATTCCTATCAAGTACCGGGAAAAACCGAAAGACCTGGCGACGAACGACTTCTGGGAGCCAATCAAAAATGCTAAAAAACGAGACAATACCTCGATGTATGTCAGTGAAGCATTAGCCTCAAAGATTGAGCTATACCGCACTTTTATCATGAATCCCTTAAGCCATGCTCACCTTGTAAGCGCACCTAGACAGGAGATTCAAGACGCGATAGATACAGTTGAGCGTCTTCAAACAGCTTTGAATGCAATTGTTGATCCATCCACAACTATTAATCCGCCCATACCATGATTGACGGGGCTATCATTGCCAATAAGCTTAATACAAGATGAAATGCTTGGCACTACTATACTCATACTTTTCAGAGTCATTTTGTAAAACTCTCAAATTACTAGAGACACCTCAATACGTTGCACAAAATTCTATTTGGCACGGCTTCATCCTTCAAAAAATCACCCGCGACAGTACTTGATTGTCATCGGGTTGCGAGTCAAACTATAGTTGAAGCATCGCTCTGAGGCCGTTTGTCATGGCTGAAATTACAATCCAAATCCCAGACGAGTTGGCCCACAGGTTAGAACCTCTCCGCAGCCAACTGCCTGAATTACTCAGTCAGCTTCTAGATTCAGATAGCTCAGCAGTGCCCCCCTTAACCGTCCCTTCGGAATTGCACTCTACCCTTGCCGCCACCGCTAACCTGCCAACAATTCCCCAAGCCTACCTCGAAGTCCTCGATTTCCTGATGACTCGCCCAACACCCCAAAATATTGTCGCCTTTAAGGTTTCACCCGCAGCCCAGGAACGCCTGCGATCGCTCCTTGACAAAAATCGAGAGGGTTCTCTCACCGATGCTGAGGTAGCGGAACTTGATGTCTACGAGCAACTTGAGCATTTGATGATTTTGATGAAGGCACGCGCAAGCGCTTCGGTCAATCAATGACATCCGCCAAAATTCCTGCTGACCTGCGCCAGATGGTGAGAGATCGTGCTCAAGGAAAGTGCGAATATTGCCTGCTTCATCAAGATTTTTCCATTTATACCCACGAGGTAGATCACATCATTGCCCAGAAACATGACGGTCAAACAACACCTGATAACTTGGCCTTGTCCTGCCTCTCCTGCAATCGTCATAAAGGGACAGATCTAGCTACATTTGATCCTGCTACTGGCGAAGTCACCTTACTGTTCAATCCCCGGAACCAAGTCTGGATAGAACACTTCCTGCTAGACAATGGCAGGATCGACGGCATGACACCAGTCGGTCGGGCAACAGCGAAACTCTTGATGTTTAACACTCCAACTCGCATTCTGGAACGCCAGCTCTTGACTGCACAAAATCAATATCCTTAAAGTCATTACCCCTGGAACAAAAGGATATAACAAGAAAAGTCAGATCGCCGCGATCGCAGTCTCAATCTTGCCAATTCGCTGGCGTAGAGCCTCAATCTGCCGATCCATCTGCTTGAGTTGCTTACCACGGGCGATCGCTGCCTCATACTCCTCGACTTCAGCTACTTTAAGATACT